>JBEHYY010000026.1:0-54461 GCA_048497935.1 Verrucomicrobiota bacterium | reverse complement strand
GTAAAAGACGTTTCTCCGGCGCGCAAAGCATCCAGCAAATGGTGTCGTTCCGGTCCATAGAGTCCACCCAAGCGCAATATCCAGATGCGACGAACCAGGCTGCCGGGCAAATTGCGAAAGAGTGTCTCCGCCTCGGCCAGCAAAGTGCCCGCTGCGCTGAGTGAGCCCGTATCCTGCGGGATCGCCTCATCAACCCACGAGCCATCGGTCTGTGGATACACCCCCGTCGAACTGGTGAAAACCAATTCGTCTGCAGGGGGCCGGCCTTGGGCAGCAGATTGCTCGAGCCATCGGGTGATGGACTGGGCACCTTCAATAAATGAATGGCGGTAACCCTCCGGGCCCGCACCGGAAGGCGCCACGCAATTAACAATGCTGGCTCCGGCGGGGTTCAAGGCTTCGTGCCATGCTGGGGAGGCGATATCAGCCTCGACCACAGGTGCTACCCCCCAGCTCCGCAATTGGGCGGCAGCGGCGGCATTGCGGGTCAGGGCCGCCACCGGCTTTCCCGCTGCCAGCGCCTGCCGCGCCAGTGCTGAACCCACATAGCCACAGCCGAGAATAATCATAAGCGCCCTGAAACTAGGGGGTTGCGGGAGGGCAGGCAACTGCCATGTCCGCGGCCTGACGCTGTCTTTTTTATCCTTGCCCTAGGGGCGGAAATGCGCTTTTTTATCCGGCTCAACACTTACTTCCCGCTTCCATGGAACAATCCACCGAAAAACCGCGCTCGAAAAAGCCCGAGGAATACACCTGCTTCGACGTCGAGCTGCTCACGCGCCACGTCACCGACACGGGCAAGATCCTGCCCCGCCGCATCACGCAATTTTCCGCCATCCAGCAGCGCCACGTCACCAAGACAATCAAGCGTGCGCGTAGTATGCTGTTGATGAAGTAAGCCCGCCTGCGGACTTTTTCCCGCGCGTGCCGCGTAATGCGTGGCACGCGCTTTTTTTTGCCCCATCCTCCCTTTTCATGCCCGGCTCCACCCCATCCGAGCATCTCCCGCCTTTTTTGCCGCCGACGGCGGAAGGCGTGGCCCAGGCGGCCCGGCTCCTCCAAGGCGGCGACGTGGTGGCCGTGCCAACGGAGACTGTCTATGGGCTGGCCGCCCATGCCCTGGATGAACGGGCGGTACGTCATGTCTTTGCCATCAAGGGGCGGCCGTTGATTGACCCGTTGATTGTCCATGGCCTGGATGCTGATTTTTTTGCCGACCTGGCGGAATTCACGCCGCTGGCACACCGCCTGGCCGAAGCCTGCTGGCCCGGACCGCTGACTCTCATCGTGCCTAAAACCCCTGCCGTGCCGGCATTGGTAACCGCCGGGCGGAGCACCGTGGCCGTACGCGCGCCAGCACATCCCGTGATGCGGGCGCTGCTTGAAACCAGCCGATTGCCACTGGCGGCACCCAGCGCCAACCCCTTCGGGTACCTCAGCCCGACCCGCGCGGAGCATGTGCGCACGTCTTTTAGCAACCGTGTGCCGTGGATTCTCGATGGCGGGCCTTGCGATCTCGGGCTGGAGAGCACGATCGTGGATGCCAGCGACCCATCGCGCCCGGTGCGCATCCTGCGTCCCGGCCCCATCACGGCGGATGCCCTGTCGCAAATTTTGGGCCAACGCGTGGAGGTCCACCAACCAGCAGCCGCCAGCCAAGGCGGGCTGATGGCCCCTGGCCTGCTCTCACGGCATTACAGCCCGCATACACCCCTGGTTTTATTGGAGCCCGAACAAAGCCCCCCCATGCCCCAGCCCGGCCAGCGAACGGCGTGGGTGCGCATCCGGCGGCCCGCCGGCACTGCCGGTCCTGCGAACGGGTTGGAAATTTTCTGGCTCAGTGAAGACGGCCAGCTGACCGATGCCGCCCACCAGCTTTATGATTTGCTGCGGCGGCTCGACACCTCGGGCTTTGAAAAAATCTGGTGTGAGACCGCCGTCGAAACCGGCTGGGGCATGGCGCTGAATGACCGTCTGCGGCGCGCCGCCGGACAAGGCTAGGCGGAAACGCCCGGGTCTTGGCTAGCTCTTCGCCTGCGGAGGCGTCGTCTGCTGATTGGCTTCGGCCTGGTGGGCCGCTGCGGTGGCATCACCCTCGGCCTGGTGCTCGCCCTCACGCATATAGTAGTTGTGGTAGGACTTGTCGTAGTAATGCGTGTAATAGTAGCTCGCCGAAGCCAGGCTGATCTGGTTGAGGATCGCGCCGTAAACCGGCACATTGCCCTGCATGAGGCGGGACAGGTTGACCTTGGCCACCTTGCGCTTCACCGTGTTGAACTTGATGACATAGAGCACGCCGTCCACATTGGGCAGCAGGCTCAAGGCGTCGCTGACGGCGCCCAGCGGCGGGGAGTCGATGAACACGCGGTCATATTGCTGGCGCATGCGCGTGACGAAGTCCGCGAATTCACGGCTGTTGAAAATCTGCGTGGGGTTGTTGGTGCGGCCGCCGGTGGCCATCACGTCCAGCCCTGGATAATAATCCTTCACGATGCACTCTTCAAACGGGCGGCCTTCGCGCAAGTGCGTCATGAGCCCCTGTTCGTTTGTCTCGCGGCCGAGGGACTTGGCGACGTTGGGCATGCGCAAGTCGCAGTCCACCAGCAGCACGCGTTCGGCGTGCATGGCGTAGGTGAGGGCGAGGTTGGTCGTCATGAACGACTTGCCTTCGGAAGGCACGGTCGAGGTCACGAGGATGACGCGAGCGTTCTTGGAGGCTTCATTGAGCTTGAGGCTCGAATAAACCGAGCGGAACGCTTCGGTGATGCGCCGGTCGGCGTTGGAGGCGACGGCTTGCGCCTTTTCGCTGGCATTGAGGTGCGCGATGCGCGGCAGGATGCCGATGAGCGGCAGGCCGACATACGACTCAATGTCGAAAGCGGACTTGATGCGGTCGTCCAGGAAGGCGACGAGGAATGCCATACCGACGCCACCCATGAGGCCGGTAATGATGCCGCCAAAAATAAGCAGCATGGTCTTGGGATGGGTTTGCACGACCATGCCCCGGGCCTTGTCCACCGGGAGGTAGTTTTCGCTGTTGTCCAGGACCTTGAAGGTCTGCTGCTCGATCTGCGTCTGCATCGTCTTGAGCATGGACTCGTTGGCCTCCTTCTCGCTGAGCAAGGTGTCGTACTTGTTCTGCACGATGGAAAGGTCTTTCATCTCGTCCTTGACGGCCTTCACTTCGTCGTCGGCCGCCTTGTATTTGCTTTCAGCCAAGATGTAGTCGCTGTGCACTTTCGAAGCAGCGCTGTTGACGGCGTCCGTCAGTTCATTTTCGATGCGGGTCTTGCGTTCCACGAGGGCCTTCATGTCCGGGTGGTTCGGGCCAAAGCTTTGGGCCAGGCCGGAGATGCTGACGCGCGCATCCGCGAGGCTGGTGACCAGCGACTGGACGTGGATATCCTGGGCGATGAAAGGCAAATCCCAGAGCGGCTTCTTTTGGTCTTCCGCTTCCTGGACGGATTTCCACCGATCGGAAAGAGCCTGGAGCGTGTCCTTGTTGCTTTGCGCAATGGAAGTCCAAGTGGCCAGTTTGGCGGGAAGGGTGTTGCTGCCGGTGGAGAGGTTGTCCTTGCCATACCGCTCGACCAGGTTATTCATCTGCGTTTGCAAGTCTTCGATCTTCTTGCCCTGCTGGCGGGCATTTTCCTTCATGACTTCAACGGAGCGCGCGGCTTTTTCCACGTTCTGGCTCTGGTTGAATTCAATGAACGCCTGGACGTAATAGTCCGCCACGGTGGCGGCGAGGTCCGCGCTCGGGTGCTCGATGCTCACCTGCATGATGTAGGCGAGACGGCCCGGCATGACGGTGCGGCTCTTGAGCAGACGGTCTTCCAGGCGCATTTCCGGGGCGAGCGGATTACTGCTCTTATAAGGGAGGAGGAACTGGCGCTTCTCCTCTTCCGTCATCATATTGGCCACCCGGGTGGCAATATCGCGTGTTTCCATGAGGCGCACCCGGGTGTTGAACTCCGTCGGGTCGGTCATGGTGGTCAACGGGTCCTGGTTATTGCCGGCCAGCAACTGCCCGGCGCCGATGGACTGGCGCAGCACTTGGATGCTGGCCGTGGCGCTGTAAAGCGGTGTCGCGTTGACGAGGTAAAGAATGAAGGCGCCGAAAATGACGAAGAACGTCAGCAGCAAATACCAAATGCGTTCGCGCAGAATGACAAAGTAATCGCGAATATTGCGGGTCTGCGTGGGTTCGCCGCCGGCCTGGTTGTTGCCATAGCCGTAGCCATAGCCGTAGTAATAACCGCTGGGCTGGCCGTAGCCGCCCTGACCATAACCGCCGTACCCGGTCCCGTAGCCGGAGCCATAGCCGTAAGTGCCGTAATCTCCGTACGTCGAATAACCGGAGTAGCCGGTGTTCTTGCCATCACCCTTGCCCCCGGGCGGCGGAGGAGGATTGTTGCCGGGAGGGTTGTTCGAAGGCGGATTTTGCGGCGGCTTCATGGTCGGGTGTTAGGGGCGGCAGAGGTGGCAAGGTTGCGGCGGAAAATTAAACCGTGGTGGCAGAAGGGTCTAGTGCCAGACGTCGCCCAAAAGCGATTGGCCCAGCGTGATAATATCGCCTTCCTGCAACGGGACGTCCTTGCCTTCCGTGACGGCGGCTTTGAGATCAACTTTGGACAATGTCTTGGTGGTGCCATCCGGGTTGACGCGCGTGATGGTGACGTAGCGGTCTGCATTGGGCATGGGGCCGCCCGCTTCCGCGAGGGCATTGGACAGCGTCATTTCCTTGGACATGGGAATTTCGATCTTCCCCTGGTGGCTAACCTGGCCGAGGAAGATGATGTAGCGCGGGGCCGCCACTTTGACGACAACCGTGATGGATGGCTTGACGAAAATCTTCTGGTCAACGTAGGCCTTGATAATGGCCTTCGCGGCATCCGTGGTGGACAGGCCGGCCAGCTTCACCGGCTGATCCGGCAGATAAGGCAGCAGGACATTGCCATCAATATCGATTTTAAATTCACCGGATGCCTTGGCGTCATCCACCACATTGATCCCGATGACATCGGTGAGGCGCAGCTTGTAATTGCCGGACTCAAAAGAGGACGCGGCATTAACGGTGCTGGTGTTGGCCGGGGCCGCCTTCGCAGCGGAGATGGCCATGCCACTGGCGGCGGCTGTAGCAGCCTTGGCCGTGTCAGCCGCAAGCACCGGGACGGAAAAAACCGGCAGCAAACTGACCGCAAATAGGAATAGGGAGGCGCGATGAATTTTCATGGCTTGCTAACGAGTCGGAAGATGGCCCGCGCAGGGAGTAAAAGCTATAGAATAGCCCCCTTTGAGGCAACAGCAAAATCGGCGACTGGCAGGGCGCCTCGCCGCATTTTATACCTTTTATTACACCCACTCCCCTGCTTTGTTCCACGACCCAGGCAACTTCCGAGCCGCTACCGCTCCTACTTGAGCTGGACTTGTAACGGCGCAGTCCCGGAAGCCGCTGCGGGGTTGGGCGCCGGAGCCGCCGGCTTGCGCAACAACTCATCCGGTGAGGGGAAGCCCGACACGCCAGCGGGGCGCGGCGTACCCGGCTGCGCCATCGGTGTTCCTGGCGGCTGCCCTTGGGGCAAGGCCATCTGGGCGGCAAGCTGGTTGCGATACTCCGCCAAGGTGGCTGCGATCTGGTTGATAAGCTCCTGCGGGCCGCTGTTGCCCATGCTGTTCAACCGTTGAAACGGGCCGACCCCATGCGCCGGGTCCGCGAGGAAGTACACCGGGATGCGGTCCACCTGCAGGCCTTTGGCCATTTCGGCATAGGCTTTCTGCAATTCAGGGGAGAGACCCTTGCGCGTGAAATCGATTTTCAGCAACACGAGGTTGCTGTCGGCATAATCCTTGAAGGCCACGGTATCGAGCACTTCCTTTTGCGCGGCCTGGCTGGCCACGCTCCAATCCGAGCCCATGAACGCAATCAGCAAGGGTTTGCCCTGCTGCTTTGCGGCGGTCATGGCCTGCTCGGCATTGGTAATCCAATTGGCTTGGGCGAAATCGTTGGGATGGCTGGGGGAGCAGGCGGCCAACGCGAGCAAGGCGAACCCGAAGATGGCGTGTATCGTGAAATGCCGGATGGTCATGGGGAGCGGCCATTATGGCGGAGGGAGGGCGGGCGTCACGGCCAAAAATCAGCCGCTAACCTCGGCCGCCTTAACCAGCGTTCTCAGCCTCACGCCGCGCGGCGGCAGCCAGGCGGCGGCGGCGCAACGCCGCACCCACGATAATGGAGCCTTCGTAAAGGATCACCATCGGCGCCATCATCATCAGCATCGAGCCGATGTCCGGCGACGGCGCCATCAACCCGCCGACAATCATGATGATGACGAGGGCATAACGCCGGCCGGCGCGCAACGTGTCCGGCGAGATGATACCCAGCACCTGGAGGATGACGAGGATCAGCGGAAACTCAAACACCAGGCCGGTGCCCAGCGTGGCCCAGACCACCAGGGAGTAGTAGGAATCCTCCGTCCATTCCGTGATGACGTGGGTTTTCACGTCCAGAAAATAGGAGAAGTACAAGCCCGCCGGCAGCATGACAAAAAAGCAGGTGAGCGCGCCGAAGAAAAACAAGCCCAGCGCAGCATACAGGCCGGGGCGGAGCATCCCCTTTTCCCGCGCGTTCAAGCCCGGGGCAATGAACTGCACAATGAAATAGGCGATGAACGGCAGCATCAGCACCACGCCGCCGTAAATGGAAATTGAAAACACCATCGCCGGCGTGCCCATGGGCGCATTGGGACTTTTGAGGACATGGGAGGCCACCTCATCGCCCAGCCCGCGGTAGAGGGGATACTGGAGAAAATCAAAAAACTGGATGAAGAACGTCCCGACAATGGCCATGCCCACGATGGCTGCGATGATGCACTTGATGATGGTGACGCGCAGTTCCTCGAGGTGCTCAAAAAAACCCATCTCCGAGCGCGGTTTTTTGCGGCGGCCAAAAAACCCGCGGGGTTCCGGGGCTGACGGGGCCGGTTTGTCCTCGCCGCCAAACAGGCCGCCGAAGAGCACCGGCTCCTCCGGGGTTTTCACCGGAGGATGGGCCGGCGGGGGCACCGGCGGGGGCGGAGGCTCTGAATCGGAATCAGCCATGAACCTTCATTACTAAACAATCCCCCGCACGCAGGGCGATGCGAAAAAACAATGCCCGGCCTCTCCCTCCCCTACTTCTTCGCCGCATCGGCCGCTGGTTTGGCGGGGGCCGGCGCATCCACCTTCGGTGTATGGCTGGCCACCCAGGCGTCGTATTCCTTGCGCGACATGAATTTCAGCGAAGCTGAATTAATGCAGTAACGCAGGCCACCTTTGTCACGCGGGCCGTCATCAAACACATGGCCGAGATGGTCGCCATCAACCGTGCAATGCACTTCGCGGCGGACCATGCCGTAGCTCTTGTCCACCGTCTCGGCGACAAACGCCGGATCAATCGGCTTGGTGAAGCTGGGCCAGCCGGTGCCGCTCTCAAATTTGTCGCGGCTGTCGAACAAAGGCGTCTCGCTGCCTACGGAGAAATAAACGCCGTCGGCGTGATTGTCCCAATATTCATTGTGGAACGGCGGCTCGGTGCCCTGCTGGCGCGCGACGTTGTATTGCTCGGCGGTGAGGAGCTTGCGCCACTCGCTGTCGGTGCGCTGGAGTTTCACCTTGGCCATGTCGATGACGACATTCGAAGGGAGGCCGCAGGCGGAAAGCGGGCCGTTGGTGCAGTCGGCGGCGGAGGTGTTGGCGCTGGTCATGACAGTGGAATTGCCCGGAATCGCCCCGGTGCTGGCGTTGACGGTTTGTTGCACGGCGTTGAGGCCCAGCCAGCCGGCACCCGCAACCAGCGTGGTGACGGCCAGGACAGCGGCGGCTTTGATCGGGGTAAGCATGGGGAGAAGGTTATTAATTACACTGAAATGACCGATTCTGCAATGGCCCAGTTGCAGGCGGCCAAGGCGAGCGGTCTTTCCGGAAATCAGCCACTTCAGCTACATTTAGATTAGAGCACCGTTGCCAAACCTTGGTTCCCTGCAAAAAACCACTTGAGCCGGAACCGTCGGGGCGCGATAACGGCAGGATGTCCACGGCCTCTTCCGCACCTTTTGCCGACGCCAAGCCTTTTGCCAGTCTGCTGGAAAAACTGCGCGCGCAGCGCGGCCATGCCTTGGAAGCGGCGGCCGCGGCACGGGCCCTGGCCTCTCCGGATGTCGCGCTCGAGGCTAAAACCCAGTTTCTGCGTGAACTGGGACCGGAGCTTTGGACGTCCACCCTGTTGGCCGAATTTGCCAAGACGTTCCGTTCCCTGGCGCGGGATCCGCATGTGGAAGCCTGGGCGGGGCGGGCGGTGGATGTGTGCGGCACCGGCGGCGACCAGGCGCGCACGTTTAATGTCTCCACCGCCACGGCCTTTGTCGTCGCCGCGGCACGGGTGCCGGTCTTCAAACATGGCAATCGCGCGCAAACCTCGCATAGCGGCAGCGCGGATTTTCTGGAAAAGCTGGGCATTCCCCTTGAAGCGCCTGAAGCCACGTGGCGGGCCTCCTTGCGGGAGCTGAACTTTGCCTTCTTCTTCGCACCGGCCTATCATCCGGCGTTCCAGCATATCGGGCCCGCGCGCAAAGTGCTGGCCGCGGAAGGCCGCCGCACCATCTTTAACATCATGGGCCCGCTGCTCAACCCCGGCCGGCCGATCCACCAGCTGGTCGGCGTCTACGACTGGAGCCTGGGCCCGCTGCTGGCCGCCAGCCTCGACGAAATCGGCATACGGCGCGGGCTCCTCGCCCATGGGGAGCGCCCGGGCGCGGGGCTGGATGAATTGTCCGTCGTGGGCCGCAACTTTATCACCGGGGCCGGCGAACTGCGCTTTATGGACCCTGAAACATTGAAGCCTACCGCGCCCACTGGGCCGGGTGCGCAATTCCCCGGCGGGGAGCGTCCGATTGCGACTTTTTCCTCCGACAAGTTTGGCCTGCCACCAGCGGATTTCTCCGCCCTGGCGGGTGGCGATGCGGATTGCAATGTGCGGATACTGGAAGAGCTGCTCGACAACCGCGCCCCGGCCGGTCTGCGCGACACCGTGTGCCTCAATGCGGGCGCGGCCTTGTGGGTGGCCAACCGCGCCGGCACCCTCAAGGCCGGCATCGATGAAGCGCGCCGCGTCCTCACCAGCGGCGAAGTGAAAAACTGGCTGCGCCGGACGCAGGAGTTCTTTCGTGATGTCAAGAATTAGCCTCTAGGGGAAACTTTTACAGCCTCCGAGGCCTTCTGCATTTGCCTCGGTGCGCGCCCTCTTTTATATATGACGCTTGTGCAACCCCGCTATTTTGGCACGGATGGCATTCGCGGCGTTTTCGGCGAGCCGCCGCTGGACACGCCCTTTTTGCGCCGACTCGGCCATGCCTTGGCCGGCCACCTGGCGGTGCGCAACCCTGGCCGGCGCCTGCAAATTGTGGCTGGCCGTGACCCGCGCCTGAGCGGCCCGGAGATTCTGGCGGCGCTGGCCGAAGGCTTGCTGGCCCACGGCCATCGCGTGATCGACCTCGGCGTGGTGCCCACCCCAGTGGTGCCTGAGGCACTCCGCGAGCGCCATGCCGACTTTGGCGTGATGATCACCGCCTCGCACAATCCGCCATCGGACAATGGCGTGAAGTTTTTCGATAACTATGGCCTGAAATTGGACGACCCCACGGAGGCGGCCATCGAAGCCTGGATCGACCGCACAGCCCCACCGGCAACACCCCCCGCTGCCTTGCCCTCGTTGGAAGCGGAAGATGCACTCGAATCCTACCGGCTTTTGCGGATGCATCTGCTCCCGCCGGGTTCGCTGGCGGGCTGGGTGGTGGCGGTCGATTGCGGCCATGGCGCCACTTGCGCCACGACGCCGGAAGTTTTCCGCCGCCTGGGCGCGGATGTGCGCGCCCGCGCCGCCAACCCCGACGGCGCATTGATCAATACCGACGGCGGCAGCGAACACCCGGAGCATCTGGCGGCGCTCGTGCGCGCTTCCGGCGCCCGGCTGGGCATCGCCCATGATGGGGACGGCGACCGCCTGGTCGTTTGCGATGAAACGGGCGCCCTGGTCGATGGCGACGAATTGCTGGGCATTCTCGCCCTGCACGCGTTGCGGGCCGGCAAGTTGAAGCAAAACATTCTCGTGGCGACCGTGCAAAGCAACCTCGGCCTCGACCGCGCCCTGGAGGCGGCGGGCGGCCACGTGGTGCGCGTGCCGGTGGGCGACCGGCAGGTGCTGCACAAGCTGCTCGAGCTCAATGCCGCCTTTGGCGGGGAAAACTCCGGCCATTACATCTTTGCCGATATTTCGCGCTGCGGTGATGGCCTGCTGGCCGCTCTCCAGCTGGTCCGCGTGCTGCGCGAGACGGCGCGGCCGCTTTCCGCCCTGCGCAAGGAAATCCATCTGCTCCCGCAAATGAGCGCGAATCTCCGCGTGCGCGTGAAAAAGCCTTTTGAAGAACTGCTGCTGTTTAGCGAGGCGCTGCGTTCGGCGGAGACGACTTTGCGCGGGCGCGGGCGCGTGCTGGCGCGGTACTCGGGCACCGAGAAAAAATTGCGTCTGCTGGTTGAGGGCCCCTCGCCGGAGGAGCTGGAGATGCTCCTGGGTGCGCTTAAATTGGCCGCCGCGCGCGAACTCGGCGCAGGTTGAGAATCGGGGCTGGCGCGCGGACGCCTTCCGGGCCACGCCGCCAAGCTTGCCTATTCCTGAGAAACGGGCATCGTCCTGCCTCATCATGCGAACGGGTTTGGGCGGAATATTTTTGCTGATTTTCCTGAGCGGGGCATTGCACGCGCAATCCACGCCGGCCTCGCGCAATGCCACGCCCTCAGCCGCGCCCAAAATGCTGCAAATCACGCTGCCGCCGCTTTCCACCGGCGCGCCGGAGGCCACTTCGCAGCTGGATGCCTACCTGTTCCTGCCCAAGAGCCCCCTCGCCAATCCCTCCATCGTCCTGCCCAAGGAAACCCGCACACCCGCGCAACTGGAGGCGGTGCTGGCCAACTACACCGGCAGATGGCGGGGTGAGAGCGTATGGTTCTCGCTGGTCACCGGCCACACGCTGCGCGCACTGACAGAAATTGTTTACACCCAGAAAAAAGAAAATGGCCGCAATGTGCTTCACGGCCTCATCTACTACGACCTCCCCACCGGGCTCGTGGTGACCCTGGTGAAGATGTGGGTGGAAAAGGGCTGCATCTTCTCGGAAATCTACCAGGGCGACCGGAGCCAGCGATTCGTCGCCCAGACCAACGCCAACAGCCTGATTCTGCGCACGTATGATGAGATGGACACCCTTGTCGAATACGGCGAGGTGGAAACGTTGCGCCTGACGCCCGATGGCGGCCAGCTTTCCTCGCATGGCTACCAAATTCAGCACTACGCGCGCGGGCAAAGCATGGTCATCGAATCCGCTGAACTGAAATTGGTGAAGTAGAAAAATCCGGCTTCCTCCGGTGTATCAAACATCGCGGCACTTCTGCTTCAGTTCCGCATAGAGGGCCTGGAGCAACGGCACAGCCACTCCGGCAGTCCGCGCCCGCCGCGCCGGTTCGCCCCAGATGGCCTCGACTTCCACACTGCGCCCCGCGAGGTAGTCCACCAGGCTGGAGGGCTTGTAGGGCCCCATCGGGTAGGTGACCTCAATTTGCCGACGCAAGAATGACTCTGGAATGTCTATGCCCAGGGCCGCGGCTGCCGCGCGCACCTCAAGCATAAGCTGCCAGGCGCGTTCGAGCAATTCCGGCCGGGCCAGCACACTATCCGTCGTCACTCCACCCGCGGCGATGGTCAGGCCATTGAAGGGCACATTCCACACCAGCTTGCGCCACAATGCCGCATCCAGCGAATCCACCGCCTGGCAATCGACCCCCGCGCGCTGGAACCGCGCCGCCAAGTCCTGCGTGCGCGCCTGCGCCTGGCCCGACATTTCGCCCATGCGCACACTGCCAAGAATGTATTTTTCCAAAACGCCGGGCGCCACGCGGTTGATGCACACAAAGGCCAGCCCGCCCAGCACCCGCGCCGCGCCTGCGTAACCCGCATGGAACTCCACATTGCCCAGGCCATTTTGCAGCGTGAGCACAAAAGTCCTTTCTCCCAGCAAAGGCCGCACCAATGGCGGCAGCGCGGGATTGACGGTGGACTTGGCCGCGATGATGACGGCATCACAGGGGCCAATGGATTCCGGACGGTCATGGGCGTTAGCGGGTTGCAGCGTCCACACGCCATCCTGGTCGGTGACACGCCAGCCTCGCTCACGCACCACGGCAAAATCGGAACGTAGGAGGAAATGCACCTCCTCGCCCGCGCGCGCCAGCCGCGCCCCATAATACCCCCCGACCGCCCCGGCCCCGACTATCGCAATTTTCATGGCGGATGTGCTTGGCGCGGACGGCGCCTAGGCAGGGTGGCGTTCTTTTTTCAGCTCTTCCAACTGCGGCTTGAGCACGGCCTCAAAACACTCCGGGCAATAGCTGTGGCTGAACTTCACATCAGCGTGGCTGCCGATGTAATCCTCCACCTGCTGCCAGTAATCACGGTCGTTGCGGATTTTTTTGCAGAATCCGCAAATCGGCAGCAATCCGCTCAACGTCTTCACCTTGGCCAGCGCCTCGCTGAGCTCCCGCACGCGGTCGAGCAGGTTTTGCTGCAGGCTGACGAGCTCCGCGCCAATGCGCACACGCGCGAGCAGCTCGTCTTTGTGGAAGGGCTTGGTGATGTAGTCGTTCGCGCCGGCTTGCAGGCCGGCCACGATGTCGCCCGTGGTGTCACGGACGGTGACGAGGAAAAGGAACATCGGCGGGGCACCCTCCTGCGCGCGGGCCAGGCGGCATACCTCGGGGCCGACCATCTCGGGCATCTCCCAATCGATGAGGCCCACGAAAGGCTCCTTCATGCCCTTGATGACTTCCAGCGCCTCCGCCCCGTTGCTGGCCTCGGATACAACGTGGCCCTGCTCCTCCAGCAATGTCCGCAGCAGGACACGGTTCAAACGCTGGTCATCGGCAACGACGATTTTCATGGCGTGGCAGGGACGGGAGCCGGAGTGGCCGGAGCCTCCGGTGCGATAAGGATGCGCACGGCCTGCTCCGCGCCAAGGTATTCCTTGGCCAGCGCGCTGACTTGCGCGGGAGTGATCTGGTCGTAAGCGGTGGCCAAGGTGCGGGCGCGTTCCAAGCGGATCGGGAAAGCCTGCGACCCAGCCAGCACGCGTATCAACCAATAGCTGTTCTGCCGCCGGTACTCAATGATGGATTTTCGCAGCGGTGTGATGGCGCGGTCAAATTCCTCCTGGGTGACGCCGTTTTTAGCCAGATCGCCGCCCATGGCGCGGGCCTGGTCGGCCAGGCCGGCCGCCAGCTTCGGATCCGCGGTGATCAAGGCCAGCATATAGCCGAAACCCGGGTAGGTATCGCTGGAGCTGTTACCCACTTCGGGGCTGTAGGCCGCCCCCAGTTTTTGGCGGACTTCAACACGCAGACGGTCGGAAAACACGTCGGCCAACACCGAGAGAATGCGCACGCGCTGGATGTCAGACTGGTCGCACGTGGGCCAGACAGCCACAGCCTCAGCCTTGGGGATGACGGTGGGCACCAGGAACGTCTTCTCCGTGCCCTCGGCGGCAGAGGGGAATTTCACGTTGCGAGCTGCGGCATAATCTGCGCGCTTATCCGCCCGGTCAGGCAGCGTGCCAAAAGTGGCGGCCAAAGCGGCTTCCATCTCCGCCGGGTCAAAATCGCCCACGATGGAAATTTCCATATAACTGTCCTTCAGGATTGGCGTGAGCCACGCACGCAGACTGTCCATCGTGACCAAGTCGGCCTGCGCCTCGGTGGGGAAACCAAACCGGTAATCGCCACCGGCGATAAAGCGCGTGGCCTCGTTGCTCAACACAGCCTCCACATTCTGCCGCAGTTCGTTATAGAGCATGGGCAGGCCGCGGCGCAGCAAGGTGTAAGCCTCCGGGCGGTAGCCAGGGTCGGTGAGGTAGGCCTTGGCCAGCTCCAGCTCCAGGCGCAGGTCGCGCGGGGTGGTCGTGCCGTCCAGGGCAAAGAAATCCGTGGATGCCGCAAAGGTGACGCCAACATTCTTGCCGGCGAGCAACCGCTGCAATTCCTCGGCGCTGTGTTTGCCAAGGCCGCCTTGCACAAAGAGGTACTGCGCACCGAGGCCCAAGGCGGGATTGGCGGCGGGGATATCCAACTGGCCGCCCCCCAACTGCACCAGCAGGTGGATTTTGTTGGCCTCGAAATCCGTTTTTTTCAAATTCACGCGCACGTGGTTGGCAAAGCGCAATTGGGTGATGCCCAAATCGGCAACTTCCTTCCGCTCGATCACCTTGCCCGGCTCGCCGGTACTGGCGTAGCCAAAGGCCGCCGCGCCACTGTCCGCGGGTTTTTCAATCGGGGCCGCGGCACTCTGGTCATACACCCCGGTGATGGTCTTGACGGCGTCCGGCAGGTCAAGATTGCCGCTGATGTACAACCGGCGCCCGGAACGCGCCCAAGCCTCTTTGAAAACTTGCAGACATTGCTCCGGCGTCAGCGCGGCCAGGATGGGCCGGGCCAGCTCCAAGTCCTGCGCCGGGCTGGTGAACACGGCATTGCGGTCGAGGGATTCGGCGATGGCGCCCGCGATGGCGCGTGACTTGCGGGTGGGCGCCGCCTTGGCCTGCTCCTCAAAACTGTTCAACAGGTTGGCGCGCACTTCCGCGACTTCCGCAGTGGTGAAACCGTACTCCAGCGCGCGGCGCAATTCCTGCTCGACCACTTTCAAGGCCGCCTGCCATTGGGCGGGATTGCAAGAGGCTTCGACCGAGGAGGTTTCAAACGCGTCGAAATCCGAATCGCTCGACGCGCTGGCCCCGGTGATGGGGGCGTTGGGCAAAAGCGCCAGACGCTCAAAACGACGGTTGAGGATGAAATTGGCCGCGGCCAGCTGCAACTCCTTGGTCTCGCGCGCCACCCGGTCCGGCCCCAAATCGAAGGGGGCAATGGAGGTTAGCTCGAGGGTTACCGCGGGAGCCTCGGGCTCCCGATGAAAGGCGGCCTGAAAACCCGGCGAGGCGAATTTGCCCAGATCGGGATTGGGCGCCTCCGGCCGGGCTGGCAGCGAGCCAAAATATTCCTGGATGAGCTTCACAAACTCCTCCGGTTTGATGTCGCCGACGGCGATGAGCGTCAGGCGGCCCGGCGTGTACCACTTGTTATAGAAGTCGGCGAAGCGGTCGCGCCCAGCCGCGCGGATGACGCTTTCCTGCCCGATGGGTTGGCGCAGCGAGAGCAAGGTGTTGGGGTACTCAAAGTCCATCCCCGCCACTGCGGTGCGGTAGCCCACGCTGTCGCGGTCGCGTTTTTCCGACAAGATGAAGCCGCGCTCGCGGTCAAACTCCGCCTGCTGGAGCAACAGGCCGTCGGCATCGTCGCGGAAAAGCTGCAGGCTCTCACGCACGGTCTTGTCGGAAACATCCGGCAGCTCCAGCATATACAAGGTGCGCTCGTAGCTCGTGCTGGCGTTGGTGTCTGCGCCAAACCCCATGCCGAGCAGTTGGAAGACGCCCACCATCTCGCCGGGCGGAAAGTGCTGGGAGCCGTTGAATGCCATGTGCTCCAGAAAGTGCGCCAAGCCGCGTTGGTCATCTGTCTCCATAAACGAACCGGCATTGACCCGCAGGCGCAGGCTCAGGCGGCCGGGCGGCTCCTTGTTGGGCATGATGATATAGCGCATCCCATTGGGCAGGGCGCCGAAGACCGCCGCCGGGTCGGGCTTGATGTCGCTCTGATCCTGCGCCCAAGGCTGGACCGGCGCGGGGGCAACGGCCGCCTGGGCGGGCACCGCCAGCTGGAGGACCAACCAGGCAAACAATAAGAGAAAGGGGCGGGGGAATTTCATGCGAGGTTGCGTTTTGGCGGAAAAACCGTTGCTGTAACCCTTTTCCCGCCGCAGGGCAAACCTTCCCGGCGGGGCGAGGCCATCCCTTAAATGATTTGGATTTACCGCATTTTGTTCCTTCCGGCGCTGGTGTGCCTGCTGCCCTACTACGCCTGGCGCATGTGGCGCCGCGGCGGTTACCGGCACGATTTCCACCACCGCTTCGGGCTGATTGACCGGCCCCCGCCCAAACGCCCCGGCTACAAGCGCATCTGGATCCAAGCCGTCAGTGTCGGGGAAGCGAACGCCCTCGGCCCCCTGCTCAACCTCCTGAGCGCCCGGCCCAAGACAGAAATCATCCTGACCACCACCACCAGCACCGGCTACAAAATCCTGCGCGAAAAATATGCCGCGAAGGTCCTGAAGGTCGGCATCTTCCCCTTGGATTTCTGGCCGTTCAGCCGCAATGCCTGGCGGCGGCTGGAGCCAGACCTGGCCGTGCTCATGGAGGCGGAGCTGTGGCCCGAGCACCTGCAACAGGCCCAGACCCGCGGCATCCCGGTCGTGCTGGTGAATGCACGCATGTCGGACCGTTCGTTTGCCCGCTACCAAAAAATGCGCGGTGTCGCGCGGTTCCTGTTGGAAAAATTGAGCCTCATCCTCTGTGCGAGCCAGCCGGACGAGGAACGCTTCCGCGCCCTGGGCGCCAACCCCGCGCAGATCCGCCTGACCGGCAGCCTGAAATTCGACGCGGCTGCCACCGCGAAAAAGTTAAGTGCGGCGGAAGTAACCGCCTTGCGCGAGGAGCTGGGCTTTGTCGCGGAAGCCCAAACTCCCTCGACAAGCATCAAACCTCTTTTGGTGTTGCTGGGCTCATCCACTTGGGAAGGCGAAGAAGCGATGCTGCTCGAAGCCCAACAGACAGCCATCGCCGCAGGGCTGGATGTGCGGCTGCTCTTGGTGCCACGCCACGCGGAACGCCGCCAGGAAATCATCGCTTTGCTGGAAAAACAGAACCTGCCCTGGCAGGCGCGTACCGTCGCGCGCCAAGCCACCCGACCCTTGAAGATTTACCTCGCAGACACCACCGGCGAACTGGCGCGGCTCACCCAGGCGGCGGACGTCGCCTTCATCGGCAAAAGTATGCCACCGCACGAAGGCGGGCAAACCCCCATCGAAGCCGCCGCGCTCGGCCTGCCGATGGTCTACGGCCCGCGCATGAGCAATTTCAAGGATGCCTGCCGCGGCCTTGAGGAAGCCCATGCCGCCTGGCATGTGGGCGACAGCGTCTCCGCGCAAATCGCGCTGCTGGGCTTGCTGCAGGACGCCCCGCGCCGCGCGCAGATGGGCGCCGCCGCCCGCGCCTGGCACGCCGCCAACCAAGGCGCCACGGCCCGGACGCTCGCCGCATTGGAAGAAGTGCTTTAATCCTCCGCGATGTTTTTGCGGTGTGTTTCCTTGGCGATGTAGGATGAGAAGACCGAGATCAGCCCAACCAACACCAGATAGCCGCATAAGTACCAGGGGAGGCCGTCGTTTAAGCTCACCAGCTTTTCCGCAATCAAAGGCGCCAGGGCACCCGCAAAAGCCGCGGTTAGTCCGTAACCCAGCGAAACACCACTATAGCGTAATTTCGTGGGAAACAGCTCCGCGAACATCGCCGCCTGTGGCGCGTATTGGGCCGCATGAATGACGCCGATCATCGCCACCATGGCCAGCCAGATAAGCGGCTCGTTTTGTGAATCGATCGCCAGGAAAAATGGCACCGCCCCCACGGCAAACAAGCTGTTGCCAATCAGGCAGACGCCGCGCCGGCCCCAACGGTCGGACAGAGCAGCCCACACGGGAATGAGCAGCACCTCCACCGCCGCCGCAAAAAAGATGGCGTGCTGCGCCATTTTTTCCGAGCCAGCCGCATGCGCCTTCGCATAGGCCAGCACATAGACTGTAAAGACGTAAAAACCCACGTTTTCAGCAAACCGCACACCGATGATGAGCAGCACCTTGCGCCATTGCTCCCGCACCACCACCAGCAGCGGATTGCGGGCGACCCTCCCCGCCTGCGTGGTCTTTTCAAACAAGGGTGTTTCCGCCACACGCTGGCGGATGATGAGGCCGCTGATCGTCAGCAAGAGCCCAAACCAAAAGCAAATCCGCCAACCCCATTCCAAAAGAAATTTCTCCCCACCCAAGCCCGCCAGCCAAAACGCGCCATTGGCCAATAACAACCCCGTGGGCACGCCGATTTGCGCCCAACTGCCATGCTTGCCGCGCTCCCCCTTGTGCCCGTGCTCCACGGCCATCAAGGCCGCTCCGCCCCACTCCCCGCCAATCGCCATGCCCTGGCCAGCCCGCAGCACCGTCAACAAAATGGGCGCCCACATGCCGATCGAAGCGTAGGAGGGCAGGCATCCAATCAGAAAAGTTGAGCCACCCATCAGGGCCAAGGTCCACACCAGGGTGGTCTTGCGTCCCAGCTTGTCCCCTAAATGCCCGAAGATGACGCTGCCCACCGGGCGGAAGAAAAGCCCCACCGCAAACGTGGCAAACGATTTCATCGCGCCGGAGGACGGACTGGAGTCGGGGAAAAACAAATGCGGCATAACCAGCGCCGCGGCGATGCCATAGAGAAAAAAGTCGTACCACTCGATCAAGGCGCCGAAATACGCCGACAGCACCGCCTTGCGCAACTCGCGGGTCGCGCGGGCGTCGGCTTCGGCAGGGGTGTGCGAAACCATAAGGGGTGGATCTTCAAGAAAACGCGTGGCCCTGCCGGACACGAGGTTATTTATTCATTTCCATCCGATGCTCCGGCACGCTTTGTGATTCAAGCGGATTGACTGCCCAGTGGCAGTTAATCGCCGCCGAAATATCCCAGGCACACCACGAAAAAGGCAAAGCCCGCGAGCAAGGCGGGCGTGTCGGTCGGCTCCGTGGCCATGCAGACACACATGGCGGCAAAGAGCACCGCAAGCGCGATCAGGTAGCGCGTCTTGCGCATTTCGCGACGGAACTGCTTGTCGCCGGGAGGCGGGGAGCTGCCTTCGCTGGGATTCATGGGGCTAAGCCTGAACGTGTGCGAGCGATGGATAGTCTTGCCCCCAGCTCTACCACCCGCAAGCCAATTTGCCTTCCGGCACCCGCGCTTAACGCGGGGATGGACTATTCCCGCAATTTCATCATAATCACGCTCCTGCCCCCGACCCATGCCTTCCGAAACCCCGCACCTGCCCAGTGAATCGCCGCCCGCGGGCTGGCCGCTCAAGGCCTACGACAATCCCGCCTTTCTCACCAGCCCCGAAGGCCGTCTCATCCGCGTGATGTGCGAGATGACGGAGCCCAACGGCCGCCTGCGCCGCCAGCACATCGAGAACACGCTCGTCTTTTTTGGCTCGGCACGGCTGAAGCCCCTTGACGTCGCGCAGAATGAGCTCGCTGCGCTTGAAGCGGAAATCCGCCTCAAGCCCGCCATTTCGCGCGACCAAAAGGCGCGCATCGACCAGGCGCGCAAAAACGTCGCCGCCGCGCCGTATTATGAAAAGGCCCGCGAGCTGGCCCGCGAATTAACCCACTGGTCACAGTCCATTCCCGACCCGGCCAAACGCTTCCCTGTGTGCACCGGTGGCGGCCCGGGCATCATGGAGGCTGCCAACCGCGGCGCCAAGGAAGCCGGCGGCCCGACCCTTGGCCTCGGCATCAGCCTGCCGCATGAGCAATCCATGAACCCGTATTGCACGCCGGAGCTTTCGTTCGAGTTCCACTACTTCTTCGTGCGCAAATACTGGTTTTTCTACCTGGCCAAGGCACTCATCGCCTTTCCCGGCGGCTTTGGCACGCTCGATGAGTTGTTCGAGATGCTCACGCTCATCCAGACGCGCAAAACGAAGAAATACGTGCCCGTCGTCCTCTTTGGTTCGGAATTCTGGCAGCCCCTCATCAATTGGGACCATTTGCTGGACTGGGGCGTCATCAGCGAGGAAGACCTGGCTCTGTTCAAAATTTGCGACACCGTCCGCGAAGCCAAGGACTACCTCATCGGCGAATTGACCAAGTATTATGTGGAGCCGTAAGCCTGCGCGGTATGCGCATTAGTCCAACGTCCGGCGGAAGCGCATCACGGCAAGGGACATGACAACGACAAAGAACACGCCGATGGGCCAGAGGTGCGGCCAGACTTCGGCGAAGACGTTGCCCTTGAGCACAATGCCGCGCACGATGCGCAGGAAGTGCGACAATGGCAGCACCGAGCCCAGCACCTGCGCCCACTGGGGCATCCCGCGGAAAGGAAAGAAGAAGCCCGAGAGCATCATCGAGGGCAGGAAGAAAAAGAACGCCATCTGCATGGCCTGGAGCTGGCTTTGCGCCAGGGTGGAAAACAGGATGCCCATGCCGAGATTCGCCATGATGAACAGCAGCATACACGCGCCGAGCAGCGCGTAGCTACCCAGCGCCGGGACATCGAACAAGTAGCGCGCGGCGCCGAGAATCACCGTGGCCTGCACATAGCCGACCGCAATGTAGGGAAGTATCTTCCCCAGCATAACCTCCGCCGGGCGCGCCGGGGTGGAGAGCAGGTTTTCCATCGTACCACGCTCCTTCTCGCGCACGATGGCCATGGCCGTGATGTTGACCATCGTCATCGTCAGCACGATGCCCAGCAGCGCGGGCACGATGTTCACCTGCGAGCGGCGCTCCGGATTATACATCAGGTGCAGGCGGAAATCTATGGGCGGCGGGGGCGCGGCCTGGGCGGCGAGCGGCCCCTGCAACTCGCGGGTGGCCGATTCCTGGATGAAGTTTTGCACCGCGCCGACGGCGTTACCCACGGCCACGGGGTCCGTGGCGTCGGCCTGGACGAGCAATTGCGGGTGTTTGTTGGCCAGCAAGTCGCGCGTGAAATTGGGGGGGAAGGTGATGATAAACTGGGCGTCGCCCATGGCCAGTTGCTCCTGCGCGTCGGCTTCGCTCAGGATGTCGGGCGCAATGTCAAAATACTCCGTATGGCGCAGGCCCTGGATGACAGCCTGCGGCAGCGGCCCGGTGTCGGCGGACACCACGACCGTGGGCAGGTGCTTGGGATCCGTATTGATGGCGTAGCCGAACATGATGAGCTGCACCAGCGGGATGCCGAACATCATGCCAAATGTCAGCTTGTCGCGGCGCATCTGGATGAATTCCTTGCGCGCCAGCGCCCAAAACCGGTGGAATGAAAAACCGTTCAGCATGGTGGCTCAGTTGAAATTATCCTTTGCGCTGCCCTGGAGGTAGATGAAGACATCCTCAAGCGAAGGCTTCGTCTGCGTGGCGGTGACGCCCGGGCCGGTGACCGCCTCGACGGCCATGCGCACGGCCTCCGGCTCGGACCCGCCGACGTGCAGCGCGCTGCCAAAGGGCACGACGGAAATTTTCGGCCAGCCATGCAGCGCGACGATGAGCTGGCTGGGGTTGTCCGTCTCCAACCGCCAAACCGTCAACCCCGCGCGGGCGATGACATCCTGCACCGTGCCGTGCGTGAGCAGCCGACCATAGGAAAGGTACGCCACACGGTGGCAGCGCTCGGCTTCGTCCATGTAATGCGTGGCGATAAGCACACTCAGGCCATCGGCGGCCAGCTCGTGGATATTTTCCCAGAAATCGCGGCGGGCCTTGGGGTCCACGCCGGCGGTGGGTTCATCGAGCAAAAGGAGCTTCGGCTTGTGGATGAGACTCGCGGCCAAGGCCAGCCGCTGCTTCCAGCCGCCCGAGAGCGTGCCCGCCAGCTGCCTGCGCCGCGCAGTCAGCCCCAGTTGGTCGAGCGTCGCGGTGACGGCCGCACGGCGGTTGGGGATGTCGTAAATGCGGGCGATGAAGTCCAGATTCTCCTCAATGGAGAGGTCTTCATAGTGGCTGAACTTTTGCGTCATGTAGCCAACCTCCAGGCGGATGCGGTCGGCATCGGTGCGCAGGTTGTAGCCCAAGCAGGTGCCCTCGCCCTCATCCGGGGTAAGCAGGCCGCAGAGCATACGCATGAACGTCGTCTTGCCGCTGCCATTGGGGCCGAGGAAGCCGTAAACCTCGCCCCGGCGCACTTCAAAATCAATTTTATCCACCACGGTCTTGCTGCCGTAGCGCTTCGTCAACCCATGCACGTCCACGGCCAGACCCGCCCCGTTGGCAGTGGGGAAGCGTGGCGCAGGCTCGGCAGCGGGGACGGCGCTCATGGTTGCAAACTCACGGAGGCGGGCTGACCGGTGCTTAGCTCGCGCGCCACCGCAGGGTCAAAGTCCGCCTCGACCATGAAGACGTATTTGAAATTCTGGCTGTCGCTGTAAATCACCGGCGGTGTGAACTCGACTTGCGTGGATTTGAAGCTCACGCGCGCCTTGAGCGGCTCCTTGCCATCGAGCTTGACGGTGACTTCCTGGCCCAACTTGAGGCGGTTGATGTCCGCCTGCGGCACATAAAAACGCACGCGCAATTCCGCCGCGGGCAGCATGACGACCACCGGCTGCGCCGGGGAAATGCGCTCGCCCACCCGGTAGAGTGTGTCTTGCACCCAGCCGGCCTGCGGCGCTGTTTGCGTCTTTTGCTCAAGCTTCCACTTAAGCACATCGCGCGCCGCCTCGTCGGCCAGCAAATCCGCCGCTGCTTGGTGGATCTGGTCCTCGCGGGCCCCCAGGCGGCCGGTGGCCAGCTGGCTGACGTCGCGCTTCGTCTCCGCAGTGCGCTGTTCGGTGAGGAAGCGCAGCCGGTCGAGATCGTTTTGGGAGATAAAATTGCCTTCTTTTAATTGCTGGGTGCGCTTCCACTCGGCCTCGGCTTGGGACAATGCGGCTTGGTCGGCCTGCAATTGGGCGTCGAGCGCGGCGAGTTCGGTGTCGCGCAGGCCCTTGCGCAAATCAGCCAATTTGGCCTCGGCGGATTGCACTTTCTGCTCCTGCTCGCGCAGCTGGTCCTGCTCGGGTTGGGGGTCGAGCGTGAAAAGCGTCGCGCCAGCCTCCACCCAGTCGCCCCGGCGCGCCTTCAATTCCTTGAGCTGGCCTTCCTGCGGTGAGGCCACGCTGAGAAAGCGGCCATCGAGGTAGCCTTGGTAGATGCCGTCCTGGTGCGCATTTTTATTGGTGCAGCCCGCCCCGAGCAAAAGGGCGGCCAGCGCGGCGGCGCGGCTTCGTCGCAATAAATTCATACGCTCGTTTACTATCGTACTCTTGCGCAAAGGCAAGCCGTGAGGGGGTGGCCCCTTTTGCGCCCGCGCTTGCGGCAAGGAGCGATTGCCGTTACATATTCCGCTTCTCTGCTCCGCCCATGTCCCTCTTTCGTGAATCCACCCCCGCCCCCGGCTCCTCTGCCGGCTCAAACGGGCTGGTCGTGGATGGCTCCACCCAATTTTTGACCATTACCCTGCCCGGGCGGGAAAGCGCGGTTTACCCAACGTTGCTCGCGCTGGTCAAAGACGCTGGTTTCCAACTCGAACCATCCAACCGCAAATGGTGGCTGCGCGACCGGCACCGGGTGCTTGAATTTCTGGCGCGGCATCTGCCCGATCTGCGGGAAAAATATCGCGCCCAATTCACCGCCGGTTTTCAACAGCGCACGGCCCAAGTGCAGTTTGCCAAAGTGTCCGCCGCAGCCAGCGGCACCGGGGGCGAATTCGAAATCAGCCTCGAACTCAGCGCGCCCGCCGCGGATGAAGCGGCGTTGCGCGCGGCCTTGGCGCGCGGACAACCTTATGTCGAGACACCGGGCGGTCTCGTGCTCGTGAATCCGGACATTGTGCGGCGCCTGGCCTCGGCGCAACAGGCGTTGGGCGGGCCGGCGGCCGGCCATGCGCCCCTCGCCCGCTATCGCCGCACGATGACGGCCGCGGAGCTGCCCGCCACGGAGTCGCTGCTGGAATCGCTGGCCGTTCCCTTTGAAACGCCTGCAACCTGGAAATCCCGCAGTGAATCGCTCCGGCAACTCGACCGGCTGGCGCCTGCGCCCCTGCCGCCGGAGTTGTCCCGGCGACTGCGCGAATACCAGCGCGTGGGCATCGCGTGGCTTTGGCACCTGTGGTCGAACAAGCTGGGCGGGGTGCTGGCTGATGAAATGGGCCTCGGAAAAACCGCGCAAGCCATCGCGCTCCTGCAATGCCTGCACCGCCCGCAGTCACTGGCGGAAATTTCGCCCGCACCTTCGCTGGTCGTCGCACCGGCGGGCCTTCTCGGCAACTGGCGGCGGGAAGTGGCCACGTGGGCGCCGACGCTCCGCGCTTTCACCCACCACGGGACGCAACGCCTCGCCACAGCGGAGGACGCCCCGGGGTACGACATCGTCTTCACCTCTTATGCCACGCTCGCGCGCGATGCGGAACTGCTGACCGCCATCGAGTGGGCGGCCATCATCGCCGACGAAGCGCAGCACGCGAAGAACCGGCGCACCCACGCCGCCCGCGCCCTACGGGGCCTGCGGGCGCGCTCGCGATTTGCCCTCACCGGCACCCCGCTGGAAAACAGCTTCGACGACCTGCGCTCGCTATTTGATTTCATTCTACCCGGCTATCTGGCCACCTCCGCCGCGCCGCGCGATACTTCCGCCGCCGGCCGGGAAGCTGCGGACGCCGCTTTGCGCCGCCGCGCGGCGCCCTATATGCTCCGCCGCACCAAGGCGCTCGTCGCGCCGGAGTTGCCGCCAAAAATCGAGCAGACCGTCTTTTGCGAAATTGAAGCCCGCCAGGCGGAACTCTATGCCCAAACGCGCGAAAAGGCCCGTGCGGCATTTTTCCAACTTGCCATGGGCAATGCCAGCGATGGCCGGTTGCGCATGGCCGCATTTGAAGAGCTGCTGCGCCTGCGCCAAGTCTGCGCCGACCCGCGCCTATTAAATGCCGAGCTTACCGCACAGGACTCGGCCAAGCTTCGTGCGCTGCGCGAATTGCTCGACCAAGCTGTTGACGGAGGCCACCGCGCGCTCGTCTTTTCCCAATTCACCTCGGTGCTCGACCTCATCGAGCCCGCGCTGGCCGAGGCTGGGCTCCCCTGCCTGCGGCTGGATGGCGCCACACCGCCGCGCGACCGGCTGGAAATTTGCGACCGCTTCAATGGCGACCCCGCTTATCCGGTGCTGTTGATTTCCCTCAAGGCCGGCGGCACGGGCCTGAACCTCACCGGAGCGGATACCGTCATCCACTTTGACCCCTGGTGGAACCCCGCAGTCGAAGCCCAGGCGACCGACCGCGCCCACCGCCTCGGCCAAAAGCGCACGGTGACGAGCTACAAACTCATCGCCGCCGGCACGGTGGAAGAACGCGTGCTGGCCCTGCAACAATCCAAGGCCGGCCTGCTGGCAGACTTTTTTGAGGAAAGCGGCGCGGCGCTGGAAAAAATCTCCCTCGCCGACATGCGGCAACTGCTGGAAGACTGATTGGGCGGCGGGACTATTCTTCGTATTCCTCGCGGAGCTGCTCCCACAATTTTTTCTGCGCCGGGGTGGCCGCCGGAGGCACGCGCACGATGAGCACCGCATACAAGTCGCCGCGCCCGCCTTCCCGGTGCGGCAGGCCCAAACCCTTCAGCCGCATCTGCTGCCCTGAGGCCGAGCCTTCGGGAATTTTCACGGACACCGCCTTGGCGAGCGTCGGCACGGTCTTCTTGCCGCCCAGCGCAGCCTCCCACGGAGCCAATTCGAGGTCGTAATACAAGTCCGCACCTTCGACCCGAAAATCCGGATGCTTTTGCAGGCGCACATTCAAATAGAGGTCGCCAGGCTCGCCGCCCGAGGGTGACGGATCGCCCTTGCCGGAAACACGGATGCGCTGGCCATCACTCACGCCAGCCGGGATGCGCACCTTGAGCGTTTCCACCCCACCCGCGCCTTTGCCCCGGCGGCGCAGGCTGAGCACCCGCTCCGCCCCATGGGCCGCCTCCTCCAGAGTGACCAGCAAGTCTGACTCCAGATCCCGCCCGGGCATGGGGCCGGCCTCCTCTTCACCCCAAGCCATGCCGCCAGGAAACCCGCCGCGGCGGCCTTGCTGGGCGCCGCTGAAAAAATGCTCAAAGAAATCGCTGAAGCCCGTCGTGCCCCCGAATTCCGCGCCCTCGGCACCTGTCGGGCGCCGCCAGCCGCCAGCCCCGCCGGGCGGGGGGCGGAACTGCGCACCATGCTCCCAGTCCGCACCCAGTTCGTCATAGCGCTTGCGCTTGTCCTTGTCGCTGAGCACCTCGTAGGCCTCGTTGATTTCCTTGAATTTTTCCTCGGCGCGCTTTTTGTCCGTGGCTGTGTCGGGATGGTATTGCCGCGCCAGCTTGCGGAAGGCCTTTTTCATGTCTTCCTCGCTGGCATCGCGCGGAACCCCGAGCGTCTTGTAATAGTCTTTATATTCCATCGCCATGGGTGTAAAAGTGGCGGGCCCGGGCCGTTCTGGCAAGCGGGCAAAATTTCCTTTTCCCATGCGCGCCGACGAACTTTTCTCCCTGCCGCCGTCGCTGGCGCGTTTTGCGCCGTTCTTTGCCGCTGATGCGCCGCCGTGGACGTGGGTGGCCCGCATTGCCGCCGCGCTGGAAAGCGTGCCCGCGCAGGATTTCGTTTTCCCCAAGGATGTGCCCCCCGGCGTGCGCATCGAAGGGAAAGTCTATCTGCATCCCTCCGCCAAGCTGCCCTCTTACGGTGTCATCCAAGGGCCAACCTGGATCGGGGCGAAGGCGGACCTCCGCCCCGGTGTTTTCATTCGCGGGAACGTCATCGCCGGCGAAGGCTGTGTGCTGGGCAACAGCTGCGAGTATAAAAACTGCCTGCTGCTCGATGGCGTGCAGACACCGCACTATAATTACGTCGGCGATTCGATTCTGGGCAACCGCGCGCATCTCGGCGCGGGCGCCATCTGCGCAAACCTGCGTTTGGATAAAAAGCCCGTGACCGTCCAAACGCCGTCCGGGCGCGTGACAACTGAATTGCGCAAACTCGGTGCGCTGATGGCCGATGATGCGGAGGCCGGCTGCAACGCCGTGCTCCAACCCGGGGCCATTCTGGGCAAGCGCGCCGCCGTGATGCCCACGGTTGCTTTTGGCGGTTACCTGCCACCCAACACCCTCGCCTGCGTTAAAACAGAAATCCGCCATCTGCCGCGGCCGGGTTGATGCCTTTATAAATCCTCCTTCGCCATGCTCTTTCCCCTTTTGAATGCAGCATTGGTTGTGCCGTTGGCTCTGACCGCATCCGGCAGCGTTGGCCAGTCCAGCCACGCCCCGGCGCTGACGCCGGTCCCGGCCAGCGAACTTTCCGCCAGTTTCGCCGTGGCCAGCCCCGAGGCCGAAGGATTGGACAGCGCCAAGCTGGCCGCCCTGCCCAAGTGGGTGCATGAGAGCAAGGCGCCGATTTTTTCGGTTTTGATTTCGCGCGATGGCAAACTGGTCTTCGAGCTCTACACCTCCTCCCTCCCGCGTGATGATGCGCACTATGTGATGTCGGTCACCAAGAGCATCACCTCGGCCTTGATTGGCGAGGTGATTGACCACGGCCTCATTGCGGGCACGGACGATTCGATCACCAAATATCTTCCGCACAGTCTTTTCACCAACCCGGCGGATATAAACCGCCTGGGTGCCCTCAGCATTAAAAATGTCCTCGGGATGTCCGCGCTGGATGCGTCGGAGCCGCCGCATGACCGGAGTCCGGAGGCGGTGCAGCGTGGCAAGGATTTGACCACCGTGCAAAACCGCGTCGCCTATGCGCTCACGCAAAAACTGCTGCCCGCGCCGGGCACCAGTTTTCAGTACAACGATGTTACGCCCCTGCTCGCCACCGGCCTCATTCAATACACCACTGGGATGTCCGAGCTCCAGTATGCGCAAAAGACGCTGTTTGGCCCGCTCGGATTTCGCAACGTGGAATGGATGCACCAGGACCCGGCGGGCACGGACAATGGTGCGTACGGCCTGCGCCTGCGCCCGCTGGATATGCAGAAGTTCGGCCTGTTGTACCTCAATAAGGGCACCTGGAATGGCAAGCAGGTGATCTCGAGGAGCTGGGTCGAAAAATCTTTTCAGCCCTGGATCCGCAGCCAGCCCAAAGTCGCCCAACCCAACTATGGTTGGTATTGGTGGCGCGAGGGCTATGGCAATGGGTGGCAGGCCCACGTGGCCAACGGGTGGAAGGGCCAGCGCATCATCGTCATACCTTCCGAGCAACTGGTCGTCACCATCACTGCCGATATCGAAGACAACGACGCGGAAGACCCGACCATCGCCACCATCATCCGCGACTACATCATGCCGGCCACCAGCAAGACGCGCAATCTGCCGCCCAACCCGGCGGGGGTGGCGTCGCTCTCCGCCGCGCTCGGCCAGGTCTATGGGGAAAACCATGTTCCACCCAAAGCCGAAGCGCGGATGATTCCCTCCGCGGCCTCCAAGCAAGCCCATCGCGACTTCTCCTTCAACGTTGCACCGTCCGCCGCTGCGCAGCGCACGGCAAACCACTGAAGCAGATCCAACGCGAGTCAGCATTCCTCTGCTCTGTAGGGGTAAACACGATCCAACATCATGTGCGACACGCAAAAGTAGGCATGAACTATGGAGGCTACAATGCGCGGGACTTGGGCTTGCTTAGTTCCATATTCTGCTACCGAATAAATAAGTCTGCTGAAACGCGAAAATGCTCACTTAATATACATAAATCCTCTGGTGTGAGCTTGCGTTGCCCACTTAAAATTCTGCTGGCGACCGACGGATCCATTTTCAATAAACGCCCAAGTTCCTTTACTGAAAGAGCATTCTCCTCCAACAGGTAACGCAATGTCTCTAATCCTGTGCCTTTGCTCTTGAGTGGAGGTTCCGTCGCATTCTCGTAGACTTCAATGAATACGGAAACTGCCTCTAAATAGTCCTCTTGATCCCTGTTAAGAGAAAAACCCGCAAGCCAATCCACTATTTCAAGAGCGTTTTCATACTCTACTTCATCATGAATTGGCCGTGGAATATAAATGCGAGCCAATTCTTCATAAAGCTCTGGAACATATTTCGCATTAAGTCGCGAAATCGTTGGTCTATTTCTCAAAGTGTACATTGATCTCAAATTTGCATCACATTAGCAATATAGGTAATATGATGCTTAATTTAAACAATATAATACATTGTAGTCATAAATCAACCAAAAATTGCCATTTTAGCATTAAAAATAAATCAAGCAGTTTAACTTCAAATTGAATTTCTTCGATTCATCATCAATTTCGATCCTTCCAGTCATTCTTAGAATATTCAGCATGTGACAAAAATTCTCTAATATATATTTTACCATTATTGAAATGTGTGCTTACGATGAGTCTATACTTATTAAATTGAATATTAATGATTTGCAAAATTCTTCCGCTTTTAACGCGACATTGGTCTGCATGGTTAAACGTAGCTTTCAATTCAGTGAAAGACTTCCATGTTGCAGCCGAAGCCACTCTTTCAAAGTTCTTGAGGCTGGCAGCGGCACCAGGATGCTTGTCGGCATACTCGCGGAGCCGTTTCCGAACGATTATTCTCATTTTCGTGCTATTTTAGCATTAAGCCAATCGGCAGCAAGAAAATTCTGGAAGACGATTGTAGCTTTGTTTACGTCAGCAGCAAATCCAACGCGAGGCGGTGCAGGCGCGGACTGGCGGCGATGCATGATTTGCCGCCGCCGACCTCGGCGCCCGTCCAGTCGGTGATATGACCGCCGGCGCCGCGAATGATGGGCACCAGGGGCAGGACATCCCAGGCATTATGGGACACGCCGTCACCCATCACGTCCGCGCGGCCGGTGGCGACCAGCAAATAACCAAAACAATCGCCCCAGGTGCGCACAATGCCCGCAGCCTTGAACAAACGCTGGCGGGCTTCCTCGCTGTGCAACTGCGGAATGTCCAGGCCCATCGAAGTAGTCAGCAAGGTGGCCTCGGCCAGCGCGCGGGTGTCGCGCACGCGCACGCGGACGCCATTGAGCGTCGTCTCCTGGTTGTCGCCCACGCATAGCCATTCCAAAATGGGCTGGTGGATGGCCCCGAGCACCGGTTGGCCCTGGTGCAGGAGGCCAATGAGGGTGCCAAAAAGCGGCACGCCGTGGATGAAGGATTTGGTGCCGTCAATCGGGTCCAGCACCCAGGTCCATTCCGCATCGGCGCGCTCATGACCGTATTCCTCGGCGATGATGCCGTGGGTGGGAAACCGCGCATTGATGAGCTTGCGCATGGCGGCCTCGGCCTCGCGGTCGGCGGCGGTGACGGGCGACTGGTCGCTCTTGTGCTCAACGGCCAGGGCGGCGTTGCCAAAATATTTCCGAATGAGGGGGCCGCTGGCGGCCGTCAGTTCAGCAACAAAAGCGCGGTACGCGCCAAGACTCGACCCGGGATTCATAAAGGAGACAGAGCAAAAGTTACACCAAGGAGGCCGCCAGCCTAAAGATAAAATCTGAAATTGAAAATGCCAAATAAGCGAAAGTGCGCCGGGCCCCGCTTTTCCGTTTTCCATTTCCGCTTTTCCGTTTTACATTTTCCCCATGTCCTGGCCCTCGCTTCCCATCCATGTGCTCGATTTCGAGGGCGGGCGCCGCAGTGGGGTCGTCGAATATGGCGTGGCCACGCTGCATCAGGGCCGCATCATCGCCACCCACACCCGCCTTTGCGCGCCGGCGGGCCCGCTGGCCGCCGCCGAAAGCGCCGTGCATGGCCTGGCTGAAGCCGACATTGCCCGCGCGGAACCTTTCGCCGCCGAGCAGGCACTCTTTGCCCGGCTGCGCCAGACGGGGCTTTTGGCAGCGCACCATGCCCCCATCGAACGCGCGCTGCTCCGCCGCACCTGGCCCGTGCCGCCCGCCGCGCCTGATTTTTCCGCCGCCGACCCTGTTGCCGCACCCCGACTGGCCGACTGGGGCCCCTGGCTCGACACCCGCCGCATTTACGAAACGCTCTACCCTGCGCTCGCCAGCTACCAATTGATGGACCTCGTCCAAACATTTGTGCTCACTGGCGAATTGGCGGCGGCCGCACTGCGGTATTGCCCCAACCATCGCCGCCGGCCGCATTGCGCACTCTATGACGCGCTGGCCGCAGCTCTGCTGCTGAACCGCCTGGCGCGGGAACCCAACGTGGCGGGGGCTCCCATCTCGTGGCTGCTGGCCCAATCAGTCACCCCCGAAGCAGCCCAGCCGTTCAACCAAGGAGAATTCCCCCTGGGGGAATGACACCCTAAGAAATCACACTTTCATCGCATAAAGAATTTTTATTTGGCCGGACGATCGCCAAACAACAACATCTGCGGCGCGACCGCCACGACGACCTTGCCTGCGGGAATGCAGGAAGTATTCAACCAAGTCACATGCCACTGTAGAGGATCGGAAGGAGGGTTAAATCCCCGAGGCATTCTCGGCCCGCCGGCGACATCAACCCAGTAGGAAGACGGAAGCCACAATTCCGCCACCCGACCATCGGCACACAACACAGTGCCGGAAGCGGTGTCCGCAGCGATATCCGCCACTTTCTGGTCGTGGAGCAAAGGGGGATCAAAAGGCGCAATTTCGTCGTCGATGCCATAATAGTATGTCATGTCGTGCTGGACGGGCGTGTTGGTGGCCATACCCCCCGTGCGGATGTTTAAGGCGGCAACCTTGCCGTCTGTGAACAGCAAAAAACCGGGTGTGATCTTGGCGATGGTCCGGCCTTCCAGGAGGTGCTCCGGGTCTTTGGGGATGAAGGCCTTGACCTCACCGTCAATGGGCGTGGGCCAGCGAATGAGCGTGCCATCCGAGCATAACACCGTATGGCCGGCCACCGCGGTGATTTTTTTGCCCTGGAACACCCCGCCATTGTTGATGACCGTGGGCAGGCCGAGCCCAATGGTATCCTGGTCAAACTTCAGCACCGAGCCCCAGCTGACCAATGCGCCATCGGCGCACAGGACGACGGCATCCCCGGACTCGTCGTAGGAAATCGCCACGGCTTTGCGCCCTTTCATTGCGCCGAAATCAACGTGCACCGGGTTATCCTCGGCACTGGCGGCCTGCAACGGGGAACGCAGCAAGGAATTGTACCGCACCAAGGCATCCAGATCATCCGCCAGCATTAGCAGCGTGATGCCCTCGGGGTATCTCGGCGTGAAATGATCGAAAAAACGGCCTTGGTGCGACTTCGAGATGCGCTCCACCTTCAAGAACGTGTCGTCATCAAAGGGCAGCAGAAAAAGTGGGAAGCCCGTGTGCAGACCCCATTCATAAACCTCGCCCTGATCAGTCAGCGCCATGGTGGCGCCCGCGCCCGTCGCAATGGCGGTAATTTTCTGCCCTGGTTTCCGCGGCACCGGCGTGGGCAAAAGATAATCCCGCGAAGGAAGCCCATACGACCCACTCACCGTTTTGGGGCCGGTGGGGCGCGGGATCAAATTCACTGGCGGGCACAAGGTGCCGGGCACCCCCCATGTCACCAGCGTGCCATCGGAACATAAGGCCAGTTTGTAGTTGAACTCGATGCTGTCCGTGCAACTGGCCATGGCCACAATCGTGCGGCCCCGGAGTGCCCCGGCGTCATCCACCAGCACCGGAGCCCTCACCACGGTGTCCGCCAATGTGTATTTGCCCTTGGGCAGTGGGCGTGAGAGCGGCCCGGCGTCGTGATCCAACACCGGCAGACCGCGCGATTTATCATCCTTCATATAGGCGACCCTGTTCAGGGAGCCGCCGGGGGAATAATCATAAAGCACCTCCTTGCCAAAGCCACGCGCCAGCATGGGGCTGCCCAATGTCTTCCAGTCACCCCAAGTGGCCATGCCGGTGCCCGCTATTGATGGAGGGCCGGAAGATGCCGCAGCCGATTGGCCGGCACCCAGCGCGACGGGGTTAACGGCCAGCCAAGCCAGCCCGGCCAAACCGCAGCCGATTTGCCTCACTCGGGGTAGCATTATTGGGAAACAACATCTGCTGGCGCCAGTTTGTTCCCAGCCCACCCCCTTTCTTAAGAACCCTCAAGCCGTGCTTGTCTGCGCCAACTATTATTTATTCCCGTTTTGGATGCAGGATTGCAGCGCCTCCAGCAGTTCCTGATTGCGATAGGGCTTGAGCAGGAAATGCTGCACGCCCATGCGCCGCATGGCCTCGACACGCGTATCATGATTCACACCCGAGGTGGCGATGACGCGCAAGCCCGGCCGCAATTCGCGCAGGGCCTTCATCGTCGTCGCCCCGTCCATCCGCGGCATCATCACATCGAGCAGCACCACCTCCACCTCCTGGTGTGCTTTGACCAGCTCGATCGCCTTGTACCCATCGGAAGCCTCCAGCACGGTGTAGCCGCGCTGGTCGAGAATGAAGGAGACGGCCTGGCGCAGGGGGACCTCGTCGTCCACCACCAGCACAGTGTGCCCCACGCCCGGACGGGCGGCAGGCTCCGCCCCCTCAGCTTTTTTGGCCGCGGCTTTGGCGGTCCCGGGAGGCAAGGGCTGGTCGGCGGAAGCGGGCAGATAAATCACAAACGTGGTGCCCTGCGGGCCGGTGGACTCCAATTCAATGATGCCATTATGCTCCTGCACAATGCCCAGCGCCGTGGAGAGGCCCAGCCCGGTGCCCTTGCCCACGTCCTTGGTGGTGAAAAACGGCTCAAAAATCTTGTCGCGCACCTGGGGCGGGATGCCGGTGCCGGCATCGGAAACGCGGATGCGCACGTGGGGGCCCGGCTGGGCGCCGGGGAAACTGGAAGTCTGCGCGCTGCCCAGGGCGACATTATCCGCCACCAAGGTGATGATGCCGCCGCCGGGCATGGCATCGCGCGCATTCACACACAAGTTCATCAGCACCTGCAGCGTCTGGGTTGGGTCGGCCTTGATGGGCGAGAGATCCGGCGGCAATTGCACCTTGAACCGCACGTCGCGCGGGAAGCTTTCGCGCACCAGACGCTCCAGCTCGCTGACAATCGTGGCCAGCCACAATGCCTCGCGGTTGCTGCGCCGCCCGCGGGAGAAGGCCAGCACCTGCTGCACCAGCTCTGTCGCGCGGTGGATGGAGATCTCCATGACCTCGATGATCTCGCGCTCCTTGCCGGCAAAGGGCAGCGTCTTCATAAACTCCGCCCCCAGGCGCACCGGCGCGAGGATGTTGTTCAAGTCATGCGCGATGCCGCCGGCCAGGTTGCCGATGCTCTCGAGACGCTGGGCGCGCGCCAGGCGCTCCTCCAGCGTGCGCTGGTTGGTGATGTCCTCCATGATCTTCACGCAATGGGTGACGGCGCCGCTTTCATCGAAAATCGGAAACAGCACGGAGCGGGCGGTGAACTGCCGCCCGTCCTTGGCGCGGACGTAATGCTCGCCCTCCCATTTTTTGCCCTCGCGCAGCCGCGCCCACAATTCGGTGTAAAATTCCGGCGGCGTGGCGCTGGGCCGCAGCAGGTTCGGCAACTGGTTGAGGAGCTCCTCCTGCGCATAGCCCGATACCTCGCAAAACTTCCGGTTGGCGTACTCGATGACCCCTTGCGGGTCGGTGATCATGATGGCCACGGGACTCTGCTCCACCACCTGCGACATACGCCGCGACGTCTGCTCCTGGGCAAAACGGTGCGACACGTCCATCACCAGGCCCAGAATGGCGGGCTCGCCCTCGTGCTCGGACATGATACCATGCCCCTGCACGGCAACCGAGCCGCCTTGCGGGCCGGATAAGCGGAAGAGCAGTGCCGCCTCGCGCGCAGTGCCCGCGTACACCGGGCGCAGGCGGTCCGCAATCATCGCCCGGTCTTCGGCGTGCACCAACTCCAAAAACTCCGGCCGCAACGGCGGACGGGCGCCGCCGGAACGCGCAATTGTCCAGAACTTCGGATTGGCGTAAACCACGCGGTTTTCCTGCAAAATAAAGATGCCGGCCAGCGATTGCTCGACCAATCCGCGGAATTTTTCCTCGGCCAGCTTAAGCCGGGTCAGGTCCGTCGCCGTGCCGGACACTGCGCCGCCGGTGCCCAGCTCAATGGCGAAGGCCAGCCGCAGCCAGCGGTAAACGCCGCCCCGGTTGCGCAGCCGCACTTCAACTATCTGCCGGCTGCCCGGTTCACGCACACACGCGGCCAACGCTTCATCGAAGCGCGCGCGGTCGTCCGGCTGAAACAATTCCAGCCAGGCCGGCAGCCGCACGGGAAAATCCTTTGCCGGGTAGTCGAGCAGCTCCGCCATCGCCGCTTCCGACACCAGATGGCCTTGCGCGGGATTGAGCGTCCACAAACTCGTGGCCCCGGCGGCGGTGACGAGGGCCTGGCGGCGTTGCGCGCGGCGCAGCTCGGCGGCAGTGGCCTCGCCCTCGGTGATGTCGAGCCCCAGCGCCAATACGGTCTCTGTCAGATCATTACCGCCCGGCAGCACAGAGATGTGCCATTCCATATGGCGGTTGCCGCCATCACGCGCCAAATGACGCAAGGCGACAATGCGGCCGGCATTTTCCTCGCCGGTGGCGGCCGCAAATGCCGCCCGCAGGACGGCGAGGTCGGCGGCATCCACCCAGCGGACTTCCTCAATCGGCTTGCCCAGCACTTCCATTGCCCGCCAGCCAAACACCGCCTCGGCCCGGCCCGCCCACTGCTTGATGCGCCGCTGCGCATCCAGCTCGACGACAACGAGCGGGGTGTTGGCGAAATGCACATATTCGCGCCGGAGAAATTCCCGCCGCGCCCTCTCGGTGTCCTCCCGCAGGGCGTCGGCCTGCGCTCGGAGTTTTTTCACGTGTTTGCCCTGTTGGCGTGAATTCCAGAGCATCCCCACCAGCACGGAAAACATGAACGCCAGCCACACCCCGTGGTAAAAGGCATCGGCACGGCCGAGGGAAAGGTCCAGCGGATTATCCGTGGCAATCTCCGGGTCCAGCGCCTCCCCCACCACCGTGCCGGCTGGGCCGCGCGCTTGGGCGGATCCTGCCGTGGTCGCCACCCCCGCTGGAGCCGCGGATTGCGCCCAGGCGGGGGCCAGGATGGCCGTAGCCACCAAAACCATCAAGGTTCGGCTGATGCTGTGGATAGTGCGCAATTTCACCCGGGCAACCATGCAGTGGATCAAAATAGAGTCTCGAAGCCGTCTCGAAAAGGTAATTCCCCCCATTCCGGCCTGGGTAGCCTAGCTTACTTCCCGCCCAAAATCCATCGGCAAATGTGCGCTTGCCAACCTCCCCGCCCGGGTGAAAACCTGTCCCAGTGCCCAACCCCGCGCCACCCGCTGACCGCCTGCCCGCGCACATTCCAGCGCTCGACGGTGTTCGCGGCCTGGCCATCGCGTTGGTGCTGGGGCGCCACCTTCTGGGCACGCCCGTGGAGGCCGCCACCCAGGTAACCGGCTGGAAGTTCGCCCTCTGGCGCTCGACGCAGCTGTGGAGCTACGGGGTGGATTTGTTTTTCGTGCTCAGCGGCTTCCTCATCGCGCGCCTGCTACTGGAGAACCAAGGCTCGCCCCGGTTGCTGCCCACATTCTACCTCCGCCGCTGCTGCCGCATCCTCCCGCTGTATTTTTCTCTCTTGCTGGCGGCCTTTGCCCTTCAGCACCTTATCCATGGCGATGTCCTGCGGACCTGGCTCTTTGGCGGCCAGCACCCCTGGCTAAGCTATCTGACCTTCACGCAGAATTTCTTCATGGGCATTGCCGGTTCGACCGGCGGGCTGGCCTTGGCGGTGACTTGGTCTCTCGCGGTGGAAGAGCAATTTTATCTGACGCTGCCGTGGCTTATTAAATTTTTGCCCACCCGGCAGTTGCCGTGGCTGTTTGCCGCGGGCATCCCTTGGGCGATGCTTTGCCGCTTTCATTGGAATAACGAACGCAGCCGCGTGTGGACGCCCTGCCATGCGGACTCCCTGCTGCTGGGCTGCCTGCTGGCGTGGGTCTGCCTGCAACCGGCTGCGCTGGCCTGGCTGCGCCGCCAAGGACGGGGGTTGACGCTGCTTTTGCTTATTCTGGGCGCGGGCATCCTTGTCATCAACCAGATGCCCGAATTCTATGTCTGGATCATCGACACCTGGATGTCGCTGTTCTTTGCCGTGCTGGTGCTCTTGGGCGTGACCCAGTCGGGGCACTTGCTCACCCGTTTCCTCGAACAGCGTTGGCTGGGCTTCCTCGGGCTCATTTCCTATGGCGTTTATCTCATCCATTTCCCACTGCTCGGGCTCGTCTTCTGGCATTTCCGCCACACGCTGCCGGTGATTAATACGGCGGGCGACGTGGGCCTGTGCGCGCTGACCCTGGCGCTCAGCGTCGCCCTCGCCACCGCCTCGTGGTATGGGTTTGAGAAGATATGGGTCAAGCTCGGCCACCGGGCCAAGTATTGATCAGCCGCCACCGGCCATCACTTCTTGCCAGTTTTGGCGGGAGGCTTTTCCGGTGACAGAGCCGCCACCGCCATCTCCAGCACGTCCTTTTTCACATCGGCGGTGAAGCGCACTTCCTGGCCTTCGCGCACGTCGCCGGCGATGAGCGCCCGGGCCAGGCGGGTTTCCACTTGTTTTTGCAGGAAGCGCCGCAGCGGCCGCGCGCCAAACACCGGGTCGTAGCCTTTTTCCGCCGCCCACTTTTTGGCGGCTTCGTCAAAGACCACCACCACGCGCTTGTCCGCCAGCCGTTTGTTCAAGTCGGCCAGCAAGAGGTCCACAATGCGGGTGATTTCGTCGAGCGAAAGCGGCTTGAAGAGAATGGTGTCGTCGATGCGGTTCAGGAATTCCGGACGGAACGCGCCCCGCAGCTCCGTGAGCACGCTTTCGCGCACGCTCTCGGGAATCTCGCCCCCCGCCACGCCGTCCAGCAGAAAGCGTGAGCCGATGTTCGATGTCATGATGATGACCGTGTTCTTGAAATCCACGACGCGGCCCTGGCTGTCGGTCAAGCGCCCGTCATCCAGGATTTGCAGCAGGGCGTTGAAGACATCCGGGTGCGCCTTTTCAATCTCGTCAAAGAGCACCACGCAATACGGCTTGCGCCGCACGGCCTCGGTGAGCTGGCCGCCCTCGTCATACCCCACGTACCCGGGCGGCGCGCCAATGAGCCGCGCCACGGAGTGCTTCTCCATGTACTCGCTCATGTCGAGGCGCACGAGGTTGTCCTCGCTGTCGAAAAGCGCGCCGGCCAGCGTCTTGGCCAGCTCCGTCTTGCCCACGCCGGTGGGGCCGAGGAATAAAAATGAGCCGATGGGCCGGCGCGGATCCTTGATGCCCGAGCGGGCGCGCAACACGGCCTCCGACACCAGGGTCACGGCCTCATCCTGGCCGACCACGCGTTCGTGCAGCACTTCCTCGAGGCGCAGGAGTTTTTCCTTCTCGCCCTCCAGCAGCCGCGTCACGGGCACCCCCGTCCACCGCGCCACCACCTGGGCGACTTCCTCCGCGGTCACGGCTTCTTTAAACAGCGTCGTCTTGCCCTCGAGTTTTTCGAGGCGCGCGAGTTCCGCCTCCAACTTTGGAAGGGAGCCATGGCGCAGTTCGGCGGCCTTGTTCAAATCGTAGGCGCGCTCGGCGGCCTCCATGGCGCGGCGGGCGGCCTCCAGCTCCTCGCGCACTTTTTGCACACGGCCGCGCTCGGCCTTCTCGGTATCCCAGCGGGCGCGCAGGGCGGCGGCGCTGGCGCGCGTTTCCGTCAACTCCTTGCGCAGGGCCTCGAGGCGGCGTTTGGAGGCTTCGTCCTTTTCATTCTTCAGCGCGGCCTCCTCGATTTCCAATTGCAGCACGCGGCGCGAGAGCTCGTCGAGCTCCTGCGGCATGGAGTCCATGTCCGTGCGGATCATCGCGCAGGCTTCGTCGATAAGGTCGATGGCCTTGTCGGGCAGAAAGCGGTCGGCGATGTAGCGGTGGGAAAGAATGGCGGCCTCGACGAGTGCGTTGTCCGTGATGCGCACGCCATGGTGCAGCTCGAAGCGCTCCTTGAGGCCGCGCAGGATGGAAATGGTATCCTCGACGGTCGGCTGGTCCACAAGCACCGGCTGGAAGCGGCGCTCGAGCGCGGCGTCCTTCTCTATGTGCTTGCGGTATTCGTCGAGCGTGGTCGCGCCGATGCAGTGCAACTCGCCACGCGCCAGCATGGGCTTGAGCATATTGCCCGCGTCCATCGCGCCTTCCGCCTTGCCGGCGCCGACGATGGTGTGCAGCTCGTCAATGAACAGCAACACGCGGCCCTCGGAGCTTTTCACCTCGGCGAGCACGGCCTTCAGGCGCTCCTCGAACTCGCCGCGGTATTTCGCGCCAGCGAGCAGAGAACCAAGGTCGAGCGAGAAAATGGTCTTGTCCTTCAGGCCTTCGGGCACATCTCCGCGCACAATGCGCTGGGCCAGGCCTTCGACAATGGCTGTCTTGCCCACGCCGGGCTCGCCGATGAGCACGGGGTTGTTCTTCGTTTTGCGCGAAAGGATGCGCACCACGCGGCGGATCTCCGCGTCGCGGCCAATAACGGGGTCGATCTTCCCCTTTTTCACCTGCTCGACCAAATCCACCCCGTATTTGCCCAGAGCGTCATAGGTGGCTTCCGGGTTTTGCGAGGTCACACGCTGGTTGCCGCGCACCGCTTTCAAGGTTTCCAGCACCTTGTCTTTCGATAGGCCAAAGCTTTTCAAAAATTTGCCAAACTCGGTTGAGCCCGGCGCGTCAATCATGCCGAGCAGCAGGTGCTCGACGGAAATATAGTCATCCTTCAGGCGCCCGGCGGCGGCCTCCGCCTTGGTGATGGCGTCCTGGAAACCTTGGGTGATGTAAATCTGTCCGGCGGCTGCCGGGCCGGAAACCGTGGGCAGCTTGCCAAGTTCGCGCTCCAGCGCCACTTCGACCGCATTGGGCGAGACATCAAGCTTTTGCAGCAACGCCGGCACCAAGCCGCCTTGCTGATGCAAAAGCGCGGCGAGCAGGTGGGGGTTGTCCACTTGCTGGTGCTGGCGGCGGCGCGCCTCGGCCTGCGCTTCCATGACGGCTTCGCGCGCCTTTTCGGTGAATTTATTGAGGTCTAGATTCATGCTGGGTGCTCTCTCCTTGCACGATTCATTCCGCTTTTTTCAAAACAAGCCTACTCTTCAAGATAGCCTATTGGCTCTTATTTATCAATGGGTTATCCACCTTGGGGGCATTGTCGGCCGGCCAAACCACTGTGCCAACGCGTCCGCATTGACAGCCACTTTGACGCAGTGAGTGGCATATCTGGCAATTGCTGGGTGATAGGGCGGCATCCCGCTTGGTAATTGGCTTTACCCCCTCATATTAACGTATTATAGTATAAGGATATGCGTCTCCACCTTCCGCTGCTTGCTGCCTTCACCCTCACCTTGGGCGCACCCTTGGCGTCCGCCCAGACCGTGACCAACGTTAATTGGTTTCGCGGCGGCGAAGCAGACACGAGCCCGACCAATGGCGCGACCGTGACGACCGCGGTGGATAGCGGCACTGCGGTAGCCAACTTCACAGTAATTGCCGGCACCCCCACTTATAACAGCACCTCCGTGGCCCCGGCCGCCCACTTGCGCTTTGGCGCTTCGACGTTTTCCTACAATTTCGACGGTAGCTCTTACTTTATTAACAACTCCCCCACCACCCTCACCACGAACTTTGGCATGGAGGCGTGGATCAACCCGGCTTCGGCCAGCGGCACCCAGCCGATTTTCCTTAACGGCTCGGGTGGCGACGGCTACGGGCTGTATATTATCGGCGGAAATTACCAAATGCTGTTCGGCGGGGTTTCCATCCAAGACACCGGCATCGCCGCCACGCCGGGCACCTGGACCGAATTTGCCTTCATCAATCAATTTGGTTTTAACACCCTGTATATCAATGGCGTCTCGGTCGGCAGCACTTTTCCCGGCACCATGCATACACCAACCAGCAATATGTTCCTCGGTGCCGACTCGACGGTCACGCATTTCACGGGCCAGATTGACGAAGCCCGCATCTTCACCTGGAGCCCCGGCTTCAGCGTCACGGATTTGAACTACACCGCCACGCCCATCCCCGAGCCGTCCACGTACGGTCTGGTCGGTGCGCTGGCTGCCCTCGGTTTGGCGGCCTGGAAAAAGCGCCGCGCCATCGTGGCGACAAAAGCCTAGGCGATTAGCTCCACCAGCTCGGAAAGGTTTTTAGTCGGCGGGGAGCACTGCGTACCCACGCACAGTTGCAGGCCTTCGGGTTGGGCGGGGTCGTGGGCGGCGATCAAATACATTGGTCGGTAGGGTTTTTTGGCCAACTCGGCGCGCAAGGCATCCCAGTCGCAGGAGCCTTTAACTTTTAAAACGGCGATGCCCACAGCGTCCCAGGTAAAGGCGGCCAGGGCATGGGGCACGCCGAGCGGCGCACGTGGGGCGAGGCCGGTGTAGCATTTCTTCAAGTCCGCCAGTTCATCGGCGTACGCACTTTCGCCCGTGAGCGCATGGAGGCCCGCCAGTGCGTGGGCCAGCGCGGCATGGCCGCTGGGCAGGGCGTTGTCCCACCACTCCTTTTTGCGCACGGCGAGCTTTTCCTGATCGTCGGCGGTGAAGAACAGGCCGGGGAGCATTTCGTCCGAAAAATGCGCGCGCACCGTCTCGACCAACGCGCGGGCGCGGCCAATGTTTTGCTCCAGGCGGTCGGAGCCCGGCTCCGCCCAGTCGGCATAGGCAGCGAGGGTCAACAGCGCCTCGGCCAAAAAGGCGTAGTCGTCAAGAAAACCGGCAATGGGTTGCTGGTTTTGGGTTTCGAGTTTTGGGTTTTCCTCGTAGTAAACAGTGCGCAGGCGACGGTGGCCCTGGGCATCAGCGTGGCTCAAATTGGCCCACAGCCAATCGGCGCACTTTTGCGCAGCAGCAAACCAATCCTTGCGGCCCAGCGCAAAGGCGGCCTCGGCCAGGCCGCGCACCAGCAACGCGTTCCAGGCGAGCAGGATTTTGGTGTCCCGCCCCGGCTGAGTGCGCTTTTGGCGGGCAGCCAGCAGTTTCGCGCGCAGGGCCGCCAGCTTCTCGCGTACGGCGAAGTCGCCCTCCACCAGTGCAGGGTTGGACAAGCCGTTTTCAAAATTGCCCCCTTCAGTAATATTATAGGCGGTGCAAACCGCCTTGGCATCGGCATCATTGCCCAGCACTTCACGGATTTGCGCGGGCGTCCAGACATAGGCCGCGCCTTCGTGCCCGTCGCTATCGGCATCGAGCGCGGAATAAAATGCGCCGCCGGGGTGCCGCATCTCGCGGAACAGCCAATCGACTGTCTCCGCGCAAATGGCCGCATAGAGCGGGTTTTGGTAACGCCGGTGCGCCTTGGCGTAGGCGTCGAGCAGCAGCGCGTTGTCGTACAGCATTTTTTCGAAATGCGGGATGAGCCACTGCCCGTCCACACTGTACCGGCTGAAGCCGCCGCCGAATTGGTCGAAGATGCCGCCATGCGCCATGGCCCGTGCCGTGGTGTTCACGATGTCGTCAAGCCGCTTGGCCAGCCCAGCCGTGCGTTCCGCCGCCGCCGTGGAACGCAGCGCCATGAGGAAATCCAACGTCATCGCCGGAGGAAACTTGGGCGCGCCGCCAAAACCGCCCCAGGTGTCGTCGTGCATCCCGGCGATGGACTGCGCGGCGGTGAGCAGGGCGCGGTTGTCCCACTGGGCGGCGGCGCTGGCCCCCATGGGCGCATTGGCATGGGCAAGGTTTTTGACGATGTTATCCGCATTATCCGCCAGCTCGGCGCGGTTCTTGGCAAAATAGTCGGCCACGCGCATCAGCAACTGCGGCCAGGGGACGATGCCGCGGCCGTTGTCCTCGGGCGGGAAATAGGTGCCGCCGAAAAAGGGGCGCTGGTCGGGAAAGCAAAAAACATTGAGCGGCCAGCCCCCGTGCTGGGTGAGCATCTGCACGGCCTCCATGTAGATCTGGTCCACATCCGGGCGCTCCTCGCGGTCCACCTTGATGCAGATGAAGTGCTTGTTCATCAGGTCGGCGATGTAGGCGTCCTCAAAACATTCGTGGGCCATGACGTGGCACCAGTGGCAGGCCGAGTAGCCAATGGACACGAGCACTGGCTTGCCCTCCGCCCGCGCCTTGGCCCAAGCCTCCTCGCCCCAAGGATGCCAATCCACGGGATTATCGGCGTGCTGGCGGAGATAGAGAGACGAGGCGTGCGCGAGGCGGTTCATGGAGAAGACGTGTCTGAGGGCCTGATTTTTTAGTGTTTAGTGGATGGACTATGGTGATTTTCCGCCAAGATGCCATCTCCAAGCACTCGAGCGTTCGGGCAAGAAAACACTTTTGCTTCCCGGCGGGCTTTCCTCATTCTAAACTCTTTCCTCCCATGTCCCGCATCCGCATCCTGCCCGACCGGGTTGCCAACCAAATCGCCGCCGGCGAGGTGGTGGAGCGTCCCGCGGCAGTGGTCAAGGAGTTGATGGAAAACTCCCTCGACGCCGGGGCCACGCGCATCGAGGTCGAGTTCCGCCAGGGCGGCAAGAGCCATATTCGCGTGGAGGACAACGGATCCGGCCTGACCCCGGATGAGGCTCTGCTGGCGCTGGAGCGGCACGCCACCTCGAAAATCCGCGAGGCCGCCGACCTGCAGGCCGTGCGCACCTTCGGATTTCGCGGGGAGGCCCTGCCCAGCATCGCCAGTGTGTCGCGCTTCACGCTCATTTCACGGCCGCCCTCGGCCGCCGAGGGCACGGAGATTCTTGTCAACGGCGGGAAAATCATCCACCAGCGTGCCTGCGGCTGCCCGGTGGGCACGCGCGTGGAAGTAGCCCACCTGTTCAATTCCGTGCCCGCGCGCCGGAAATTTTTGAAGACGGATGACACCGAGGCCGCGCACATCACCCGGCTGGTGCGCCTGCACGCCATCGCGCACCCGGAGGTGGCGTTCAGCCTGCTCGAAGACGGACGGCTCCTCTTCCGCTCGCCGGCGTGTGTGGATTTGCGCGAGCGGGTCGCGGAAATCTGGGGCCGCAAACCCGCGGAGGAGTTAATGGACTTTCCCGACACGGAGGATGCGCCAGCAGGCTTGAAGCTCGGCGGGTTGCTGGGCCGGCCCGGCATGGGGCGGCCGACGCGCGACGGCCTCGTCACCCTGGTCAACCGCCGTCCGGTGGACAGCCGCACCCTCTCCTACGCCGTGCTGGAGGCCTATCATACTTACGTGCCCAAAGGCCGCTACCCGCCCGCGATTTTGTTTTTGGAAATCGACCCGGCGGCAGTGGACGTCAATGTGCACCCGGCCAAGCGCGAAGTGCGCTTCCGCGACGAAGGCCGCGTGCGCCAGTTCGTCCTGGGCGCGGTGCTGGCGCAATTGCGCAAGGCTGGCGGCGCGCCTACCGGGCCGGCCACAAGTGTCGCCGCCAAGGAAACAGCCCCCGCCATGGCGGTTGGTTATTCCAAGCCGGGTGCTTTCACGGGTCAGCCCACAGTAATTTCACACTCGGAATCTGCTGCTGAGATTTCAAATCTCAAATCCGCCGCGGCCAGCCCAACGCCCGCAGTTTTCCAGCCCGGCGTTTCTGCCGCAAATATCCCCCACCCCCCCGCCCTCCCACCCGGCATCCAAAATCCCAAGCACGAAACGCGAAACGTTCAGCCCGAGACCACAGTCAAATTCACCTGGCGGCTGATTGGCCGCTGGCGCGGGCACGTGTATTTGTTTGAGACGCCCGGCGGCCTGGTGCTCTTCAACTCCCGCGCAGCGCATGAGCGCGTGTGGTATGAGGAACTGCAAAAGCGCTTCGCCGGGGCGAAGACGCCAAGCCAGCGCCTCCTTTTCCCGCAGCCGCTGGAATTTGAACCGGTGGCCGCCACTGCGCTGGCAGCCCACCGGGCCTGGCTTAACCAGCAAGGTTTCGAGCTGGAGGAGTTTGGCCGCAATTTCTACCGCCTGGAAGCCGTGCCCGACTGGCTGGAGCCCACTCAAGCGGAAACCTTTTTGCGCGATGTGGCGGAGCTTGCCCGTGAGCAGGGTGGCGCGAGCCTGCGGTACGATGACGTGGCCCGCCTGGCGGCCACCCGCGCGGTGCGCCTGGGCGACCAGCCTTCGGAGCAGGAAATCCGCACGCTGGCACAGCGCTTGCTCGCTACGAGCCAGCCACTCACCGGCCCGCGCGGCCAGCCGACGTTCTGGGAATTCGCCGCCGGCGACCTCTACCGCCGGCTGGGTGGTGACGCCAACGTCATGGAATAACCAGCACGTCGCCGAAAAGTAACTCACTTCACGCTTTCACTCACTACCGTACCGGTCTAGATTTTCTTTTATGGCTACCAAAGGCATTGTTTCCGCCAAGTCCGCCGCCAAACCGGCCAAAACCACGCGCTCGCCGTTGAAAGCGGCCCCCGCGCCCGCTCCGGCGGCGGCCGCCACCCCCACGGCATTCCGCATCGACAGCAGCACCCAGGGGCTGAAGATTTCCATCCTCAACCATCTGAAGTTCAGCCTCGCGCGCGATGTGCGCAGCGCCCGCCCGCGCGACTGGTGGCTATGCCTGTGCCTGGCCGTGCGCGACCGCATCCTGGAGCGCTTCATCACCACCCAGGGCGAGCACAACCGCCGCAATGTCCGCCGCGTCTATTATTTATCGCTCGAATACCTGATGGGCCGCCTGCTCAAGGACTCGCTGACCAACACGGGGCTCTACGAAAGCGCCCGCGAGGCCATCGAGGAGCTGGGCCTTGATTTTGACCACATCGTCGATGAGGAAATGGACATGGGCCTGGGCAACGGCGGCCTGGGCCGCCTGGCCGCGTGCTTTCTCGACTCGCTGGCCACGCTGGACTACCCGGCCGTCGGTTATGGCATCCACTATGAATACGGCCTGTTCAAGCAGACCTTTGTGGAAGGCCGCCAATTTGAGCTGCCCGACAACTGGCTGCGCTTTGGCAACCCGTGGCAAATCGTCCGCCCGGAATACCGCGTCGAAGTGCCGCTCGAAGGCCATGTGGAGTCGCACTTTGACAGCAAGGGCGACTGGAAACCCAAGTGGGTGCCCGGACACAAGCTCCTCGGCATCCCGTGGGACATTCCCATCGTCGGCTACGGCGCGGGCACGGTGAACTTCCTGCGCCTGTGGGAATCGCGCGCACTCGATGAATTTGACTTCCAGACCTTTAATCAAGGCGGCTACGTCGAGTCCGTGCATGAAAAAGCCATGGGCGAGACGGTCTCCAAGGTGCTTTACCCGAACGACAAAACGGAGTCCGGCAAGGCCCTGCGCCTGGTGCAGCAGTTCTTCTTCGTCTCCTGCTCGTTGCAGGACATCATCCGCCGCTTCCACAAGCAGAACGAGACGTGGGACAAATTCCCCGAGAAGGTGGCCATCCAGCTCAACGACACCCACCCCTCCATCGCGGTGCCCGAGCTGATGCGCATCCTGGTCGATGATAATAATATGGTTTGGGATGAGGCCTGGGAAATCTGCAAAAAAGTCTTCGGCTACACCAACCACACCCTCCTGCCCGAAGCGCTGGAAAAATGGCCGGTGCCGCTCTTTGAGCGCATCCTGCCGCGCCACATCCAGATCATCTACGAGATCAACCGGCGCTTCCTGGAGGAAGTCGAGCGCAAGTGGCCCGGCGATGGCTGGAAGAAAATGGCCCTCTCCATCATTGAGGAAGGGCCGACCAAAATGGTGCGCATGGCGTACCTGGCGGTCGTCGGCTCGCACTCCGTCAACGGCGTGGCCGCGCTGCACACCCGGCTGCTCAAGGAATCACTGCTGCACGACTTCTACGAACTCTACCCGGAGCGCTTCAACAACAAGACCAACGGCATCACCCCGCGCCGCTGGCTGCGCACCTGCAACCCCGAGCTCACCGCCCTGGTGGATGAATCCCTGGGCAGCGACCGCTGGGCCACGAACCTCGACCTGCTGCGCGGGCTGGAAAAATTCGCCGGCGATCGCGCCTTTCAGGAGAAATTCCTCGCCGTCAAGCGACAGAAGAAGGAGCACCTGGCTGAGCTCATCAAGACGGAGTGCGGCATCATCATCGACCCGGCCGCGCTCTTTGACGTGCAGGTCAAGCGCCTGCACGAGTACAAGCGCCAGCACCTCAACCTGCTGCACATCCTCACGCTCTACCGCCGCCTGCTGCGCAACCCCAACCTGGATATTGTGCCGCGCGTCTTCATCTTTGGCGCCAAGGCGGCCCCGGGCTACGACCTGGCCAAGGACATCATCCACGCCATCAACGCCGTCGGCGCCGTCATCAACCGCGACCCGCGCGTCAACGGCAAGCTCAAGGTCGCCTTCGTGCCCAACTATTGTGTGACGCTGGCGGAGCAAATCATCCCCGCGGCCGACCTCTCGGAGCAAATCTCCACCGCGGGCAAGGAAGCCTCCGGCACGGGCAACATGAAGTTCGCCCTCAACGGCGCGCTGACCATCGGCACGCTGGACGGCGCCAATGTTGAAATGCACGAGGAGTTTGGCGATGAGAACATCTTCATCTTCGGCCTGACTGTCGAGCAGGTGGGCGAGCTGTGGAAAAAGGGCTACAACCCCCGGGACTATTATAACAGCAACGAGGAGCTGCGGGGTGTACTGGACTGGCTGGGGTCGGACTACTTCACCCCGGATGAGCCGCAGGCGCTCCTTTCGATCCGCCAGTCGCTGCTGGACCATGGCGACCCCTTCCTCCTCTGCGCCGACTATGCCGCCTACATCGCCAAGCAGGCCGAGGTGGATGCCGCCTTCCGCAACAAGACCCGCTGGGCCAAAATGGCCATCCTCAACGTGGCCCGTTCCGGCAAGTTCTCCGCTGACCGCACCATCCATGAATACGCCCGGGATATCTGGAACGTGAAGCCCTGCCCCGTGGGCGCGGACTCCACCCAGACCCAGGCGCCATTTATACGCAAAACGAAGTAATCCCCACCGCCTTTGGGTGACGAAACTGTGCCATTTTAGCGGGGGCAGGCAACCCCTGACGGCTCCCCATGGGCGGGATCCCGACAAAGACCATTTAATTTCTCTTGCCCCGGTGGGCTGGGTCGCCAAAACTCGACAGAATTTTTGGCTGCAGCCGCCCGTTCCACCATGCCCAAGCGCACCGACCTTAAGACCATCCTGATCATCGGCTCCGGCCCCATTATCATTGGGCAGGCCTGCGAATTCGACTATTCTGGCACCCAGGCCTGCAAGGCCCTGCGCGAGGAGGGTTACCGCGTCGTCCTCGTCAATTCCAACCCGGCCACCATCATGACGGATCCGGAGTTTGCGGACGTCACCTACATCGAGCCTTTGACGCCGGAAATCCTGGAGAAAATCATCGCCCGGGAAAAGCCGGATGCCCTGTTGCCCACCCTGGGCGGCCAGACCGGCCTGAATCTTTCCCTCGAGCTTTCCCGCCGCGGCATCTTGCAGAAATATGGTGTCCAGCTCATCGGCGCCAAGGAAGAAGCCATCAACCGTGGCGAGGACCGCGAACTCTTCCGCAAGATCATGCTCGAAATCGGCCTCGACGTGCCGACTTCGCACATCGTCCACAATATTGAGGAAGCCCGCGCCGCGGCGGATGCCATCAAAATCTTTCCGCTCATCATCCGCCCGAGCTTCACCCTCGGCGGCACGGGCGGCGGCATCGCCTACAACCGCGAGGAATACGAGACCATGGTCGCCTATGGGCTGGAGGTCTCGCCCACGCACCAGGTGCTCGTCGAGGAATGCCTCCTGGGCTGGAAGGAATTTGAGATGGAGGTCATGCGCGACCACAAGGACCAGTGCGTCGTCATCTGCTCGATTGAGAACTTTGACCCCATGGGCGTGCACACGGGCGACTCCATCACCGTCGCCCCGGCGATGACGCTGACAGACAAGGAATACCAGCTGATGCGCGACGCCTCCTTTGCCGTCATCCGCGCCATCGGCGTGGAGACCGGCGGCTCGAATATCCAGTTCGCTGTCAACCCGAAGAACGGGCGCATGGTCGTCATCGAGATGAACCCACGCGTGTCGCGCTCCTCGGCGCTGGCGTCCAAGGCCACGGGCTTCCCCATCGCGAAAATCGCCGCGAAGCTGGCCGTGGGCTACTCGCTCGACGAACTGCGCAACGACATCACCCGCCAGACCCCCGCCAGCTTTGAGCCGACGATCGATTACGTCGTCACCAAGATCCCGCGTTTTGCCTTTGAAAAATTTGTCGGCGCGGACACCACCCTCACCTCCTCGATGAAATCCGTGGGCGAGGCGATGGCCATCGGCCGCACCTTCAAGGAATCGCTGCAAAAGGCGCTCCGTTCGCTCGAAATCGGCGCGCGGGGCCTGGGCGGCGGCGGCAAGTTTGGCGGCGCCGAAGTCACCGACCACAACATCATCCGCGCCCGCCTGGCCCAGCCCACGGCCGAGCGCATCTTCTTCGTCCGCTACGCCTTCCTGGCCGGCTTTACCGTCGAGCAAATCCACGCCATCTCGTTCATCGACCCGTGGTTCCTCGAGCAGATGCGGCAGATCATCGCGCTCGAGACGGAGCTGAAACAGGCCGCCGCCGGCGCGCTTACCAACGCCAACCTCCTCCGCCGCGCGAAGGAAGCCGGCTTCACCGACCTGCAAATCGGCGACCTGCTGGGCATCAAGCCCGCTGAAGCCCGCGCCGCCCGCGAAAAGGCCGGCATCCACACGGTGTACCGCCTGGTGGACACCTGCGCCGCCGAGTTTGAGGCCTACACGCCCTACTATTATTCCACCTACGGCGCGGAAAACGAAATCAAGAAGACCGCCAAGCCGAAGATCATGATTCTGGGCGGCGGGCCCAACCGCATCGGCCAGGGCATCGAGTTTGACTACTGCTGCGTCCATGCCTCCTTCGCTCTGCGCCAGGCCGGGTTCGAGACCGTCATGGTCAACAGCAACCCGGAAACCGTCTCGACAGACTACGATACCTCCGACCGTCTGTACTTTGAGCCGCTGACCCTGGAGGACGTGCTGGAAATCTACCACCAGGAAGGCTGCTCCGGCGCCATTGTGCAGTTCGGCGGGCAGACCCCGCTCAACCTCGCCACGGCGCTCAAGGCCAATGGCGTGAACATCATCGGCACCTCGCCGGAGAGCATCGACGCCGCCGAAGACCGCGAACTCTTCAAAAAAATCCTCGAAAAGATCGGCCTGCGCCAGCCAGTGAACAAGACCGCGCTGTCTGTGGAGCAGGCCCACGTCATGGCGGAGCAAATCGGCTTCCCCATCCTGCTGCGCCCTTCGTTTGTGCTCGGCGGCCGCGGTATGTTCATCGTGTACGGTCAGGATGAGATGAAGAAAGTCGTGCGCGAAGCCTTCGACGTGGCCCCCGGCAAGCCCGTGCTGCTGGACAAGTTCTTGGAGGAAGCCATCGAGCTCGACGTCGATGCCATTTCTGACGGCGAGACGACCGTCATTGGCGGGATGCTGGAGCACATCGAGTTTGCCGGCGTACACTCCGGTGACGCCGCCATGGTGCTACCGCCGCACACCTTGAAGAAGCCCATGCTGGACGAGGTGCGCAAAGCCACCCACGCCCTGGCCCGCGAGTTGAAGGTCATCGGCCTGATGAACATCCAGTTCGCCATCAAGGGCGATGAGCTTTACGTCCTTGAAGTCAACCCCCGCGCCTCGCGCACGGTGCCGTTTGTCTCCAAAGCCATCGGCGTGCCGCTGGCCAAGCTGGCCTCGCGTATCATGGCCGGGGAAAAGCTGGCCAAGCTCGGCTTCACCAACGAAGTCACCCCGCCGTATTGGGCGGTCAAGGAGGCGGTGTTTCCCTTTGTGCGGTTCCCCGGCGCGCCCGTGGCGCTCACGCCCGAAATGCGCAGCACCGGCGAAGTCATGGGCCTCGACGAGGACTTGGGCCTCGCCTATGCGAAGACGCAGATGGCCTCCCAGCCTCCGCTGCCCTCGGGCGGCCAGGTGTTCATGTCCGTGAAGGACTCCGATAAAAATGGCGCGGTTGCCATCGCGAAGGAACTGGTGGCCCTGGGCTTCACCCTCTGCTCGACCCCCGGCACTGCGACGGCGCTGGAAGCCGCCGGGCTGCCCGTGCGCAAGCTCTTCAAGCTCCAGGAAGGCCGCCCCACGGTGGTGGACCTGCTGAAGAATGGCGAAGTGCAGCTCATCATCAACACGCCCTTTGGCCAGATTCCCCGGCAGGATGAAAACATCATCCGCTCGCAGGCCATTTTGCGCCGCGTGTGCATCATCACCACCCTCTCCGGCGCGCGGGCGGCCCTCCAGGGCATCAAGGCCCAGCGCGAAAAATCCGTCACCGTCCGCCCGCTGCAGGAGTATGGCAAGCTGCTGAAGAAGTAGCGCATTGACCGGTTAGGGGCCGCTGTCAAAATCATGCCATGACCGACGCGGAATTTGATGCCTACCTGGCTGCCGCCGCGGAGGAGTTGGAGGCCAAACAGCATTATCTGGTGAACGAGTTTGGCCTTGGAAAACATGGCCACTACTTTCTCGATTTTGAGAAAGGGAAAATTCGGTTTTCTGAAGGCGACGTGACGGCGGTGGAAGCGTCCATGATATTTGTGGGGTCCCATGTGCCGGAGAAAAACCATTGGAAATGGGGCTGGGCCAACCCCAGCATTCCCGAGCACGTCCGCAGCCAATCGGCACGCATAAGGCAGCTTGGGAAAATAACCGGTCTCGAACTTTTCACCAACGAGTCCGTAATCGTGGAACCGCAAATGCCAGGGGAGTTCACCGCGCTCGCCTGCAAGCTTCTCCAGGCCAAAGGCGCCTATACCATTGCCCATGATGAAATGAACCTCTATCTCCTGCTGGACTGCTTTGCGCCAGCACCCGTTGCCTAATTCCGCCCAAAGCCCGCTCACCCATGTCCCCCCTCCATCTCCTTTCCATCATCATCGAGTTAATCATCTGCGTGCTCGGCTTGCGGATGGTGTTTGAGAAGCGACGCTACACCGGCCTCTGCGTGGCGATCACGTTTGGCATCTACGTTTTCTATGACCTCGCCAAGGGCCTCGGCTGGGGGATGCCGGCCAGCTTCATGGACACGATTTTTTTCATGGCCACCGGTTCGGCGTTCTTTTTGGTGTGGCGTCTGTGGACCAAGAAAAACTAACCCCGCCTGGACACCAGGCGGGGTCGGTTGGCTGGACGCTTATGACAGCTTGGGCTTAGAAGCTGTACGAGGCGCCGAGCGAGAACGTGTTGGAGACCCGTTCGCGGGTGGAGAAGCCGGCCTGGTAGCTGGCGCGCACGCGGAGCGACTTGGTCACGTTGAAGTTCAGGCCGATGCCGGTGTTGTACTCCGTGTCGCCCATGCCGGGCGCGGTGACGCGGAAGGTGGTGGGTTCGCCCACCACGTTGGCCGTGACGTCGCGCGAGGTCTTCAGGAAGTTGTGGGCGACGCCGAAGCGGGCATCGATGCTGAACTGCGTGGTGATGGCATAGGCGCCGCTCACACCGACATCCAGGATCAGGCTGGAATAGTCCATCTTGTGCACTTGGAGGGCTTCCAGCGTGTTGGTGTTGGTCTCCGTGAAGCCGTTGACCACCGAGTCGCCATAGGAAACGGACACATCTGGCGTGAGGGAGAATTTCTCGCGCTGCAAGGCGACATATGTCGCACCCAGTGAGGCCCGGTACTCGTTGGACGTCACCTTCGGCATGGTGGAGTTGCCCGCGAACGTGCGGCGGTTGCCCTTGGTCTCGAAGTCGCCGTAGGCAAAGCTGGCGGCGAAGTTCAAGCGGTGGTCGGCCATCGGGTCAACGGTCACAAACGCGCCGCCCACATTGCCGCTCACCGTGCTGGAGAGGTAGGTGCTGTCAACCGAGCCGGTGTCATAGGCGTAGAACAGGCCCGCGGTGAACTTGGTGCCCAGGTTCACACGGCCGCCGGCCACCGGACCGTGGCTGAAGAGCTTGTAGTCCGCCTGGTTGGCGGACGACGAGGAGCCGCCGTCATAACCGCCGTAGCCGGCAAAGAGCGAGAATTTGCCCTGCTGCACGGCGGGAGTCATGTCCATCGCGGCATTGACATACGCGGTCGTGGCGCGCTCGGCGTAGTCCACCAAGCCCGCATACGCTTCCGGCGACGATTGGTTGAACACCTGCGAGGCGCTGGCGGAGTTTTGCAGCAGAAGGGAGAGGAAGTCGCCACCCATGTACTGGTGGTCGCCCACCTGCAGCTGGTTGAGCATGGCGAGCTGGTTGGCATTCAAGCCCGGGAACGCCAACGCGAGGTTCGAGCCCGAGGGCAGGCCCGTGCCGATCACTTCGCCAGTCGGAATATTCAGGATAAGATCGTTGGTGAAGTTCGACGTCACGGCGCCGAAATGACCCGAGATGGAGCCCGGCGCACCGTTGATGATCTTGAAGGTGTCGCCCTTGGCCGGCTCAAATGCCGTGAACTTGACCAATTGCAGGGTCGAAACCGGGAGGATGGTCGTAGTCCCGCCGACGACCACCTGGTCATGGCCGGTGGGGTTGACGCCCGCGCCCGAGGTGCCGCCGATTTCAATGAGCAAGGTGCCGCCTTCCACATAATTGCCGGCGATGGTCAGGATGCCCGGCGAATTACCCGGCGAGGTCGTGCCGCCATTATTGAACACATTGCCGGTGATGTTGCCGTGGCCGCCAAGGGTGCCGTTGGCGGTGACCGTCACGTCCGGCGTATTGAGCGTGCCATTCACGACCAGCGTGCCGTTATCGACATTCGTGCCGCTCGAGAAGGTGGAGTTGCCATTGAGGGAGAGATTGCCGTCGCCCGTCTTGTCCAGCGAGCCAGGGCTGCTGGCCGTGCCATTGTAGGCGCCACCATTGGTCACCGTCAGGGTGAAGTTGTTCGAGATGACGGCGCCATTGCCCGTCAGGTTCAGGATGGTGGTGTTGCCATTGCCCAGAACCAGGTTGGCGCCCGTGGTGATGTCCACCGACGCACTGTGGTTGAGCAAGTCCGGCTGCTCCAACGTCATGTTGCCCGTCTGGATGGCGATGTTGGCCGCGGCCAAGGTGGCATTAACATTCACGATGCCGTTGCTGATCACCGAGCCGCTGCCGAGCGCCGCATTGATCTGCGCGCCATCGTTCAGGTTATAGGTGTTGGCCGTCAGCGTGGCCGTGCCCCCAATGATGCCGCTGGTATTAAGCGTCGGGATGGTCAGGTTGCTGTTCAAGTCCAGCTCCGCGCCATGGGCCACATTGACCACCGAGCTCGTGGAGAGATTGCCTGTGTTGGTGATCACCAAGGTGCCGGCGGAAACGGTGGTGTTGCCCGTATAAGTATTGTTGGCCGAGAGCGTCACCGTGCCGTTCGTCGTCTTGTTGAATGCGATGCCACTGCCCGCCAGGATGGCCGAGACCGAGCCGCTCTGTATGTCATAGCGCGTGGTGCTGGTCAGCGTCGAATTGCCCGAGCCCGTGATGCTGCCATTGCCCGCGAGAGTCACAATGCCCACCGTGTCGCTATGGTTGGCGCCCAAGGCGAAGACGGCCGTCGTGCCATTGACGGTCAGGTTGCTGTTGTTGGAAATGAAGCCCGTGGAGCTTTCCGCCAGCGTGCCGGCCGTCACCGTGGTGTTGCCAGTGTAGGTGTTGTTGGCCGAGAGCGTCACCGTGCCGTTCGTCGTCTTGTTCAACGCGATGCCGTTGCCGGAGAGGACGGCCGTCACTGTGCCGTTCTTCATCTCGAAGCTCGTCGTGCTCGTCAGTGTGGAACCGCCGGAGCCCGTGATGCTGCCGTTGCCGTCGAGGGTCACAATGCCCACCGTGTCGTTATGCTCGAG
>JBEHYY010000025.1:0-59660 GCA_048497935.1 Verrucomicrobiota bacterium | reverse complement strand
ACCGTCCATTATGACACCTTTCTCGATTTGAACCACCAATACCTCCTTCTTGTCAGCTTGGTCGGTCCCCAGTCCTTGGTGGAAAAGCTCAGGCCTACAATCCGCTATTTTCTTGCCCGCAGCCGCGTAATTAAAGGCCTCGGGGTAAAAGAGGAAAAGCCGTCCCTAGGCGGAGACTCCTCCGCCCCCGCACCCAAGCCGGCGAATACTTAGGGTGGGAGTGTGAAGGCAGCCGGGAATCCCAAGCTGTGCATTGACGTGGGCAGGCAGGCTGGCTTTACTCTGTTTCCTATGGCTGAAGACAACGTTTACGATTTGGTGGTCATTGGCGGAGGCCCCGCTGGCTATGCGGGTGCCATTCGTGCCGGACAACTTGGGCAAAAGGTGGCCTGCGTCGAGATGGAACGCCCAGGTGGCACCTGCCTGAACTGGGGCTGCATTCCCACCAAAGCACTGCTCAAGAGCGCCGAGCTTTACGACACCATGCGCCATGCCGATGTCTTTGGCTTCAAATGCGAAGGCATCACGGTGGATTTTGCCAAGGTCATGCTGCGCTCCCGCGGGGTGGCCGACCAGATGTCCAAGGGCATCAGCTTTCTTTTTAAGAAAAACAAGGTGGAGCACATCATTGGCAAAGGGTGTGTCAATGTGCCCGGTTTGGTTGAAATTACCTCCGGCGAGTCCAAGGGCCGCCTCCTCCAGGCCAAAAACATTCTCCTGGCCACCGGCTGCAAGCCCAAGGTGCTGCCCGGCCTCAAGCCCGATGGCGAGCGCGTACTGACTTCCTACGAAGCGTTGCAGCTCAAGAAAATGCCCGCCTCCATCATTATCCTCGGGGCCGGCGCCATCGGGGTCGAGTTCGCTTATTTTCTCAATGCCTTCGGTTGCAAGGTCACCCTCGTCGAAATGATGCCGCGCCTGGTTCCGGTGGAGGACGACGAAGTCGCCGCCAGCTTGGAGCGCGCTTTCAAAAAGCAGGGGATGGATGTGCGCACTGGCGTCAAGGCTGACAATATCCGCGTGGAAGCCAAGGGGGTAAAGGTTGACCTCATTGCCGGTGATGGCACCAAGAGCACGGTGGACGCTGAATCGCTCTTGCTCGCCGTCGGTGTGACGGCCAATACCGAAGGCCTCCTCAGCCCCAAGGTCAGGTTGAATATGGATCGTGGTTATATCACGGTTGACGGCAGCTACCAGACCAACGTCAAGGGCATCTATGGCGCGGGCGATGTTATTGGCCCGCCCTGGCTGGCCCACGTTGCCACCTATGAAGCCATCCAGGCCGTCAATGGTATGTTCGGTCATGGCCAGCCCAAGCGGGTAGAGCGTTTCCCGGGCTGCACGTATTGCCAACCCCAGATCGCCAGCGTTGGCCTCACGGAGCGTGCCTGCAAGGAAAAGGGTCTTAATTACAAGGTGGGCAAATTCCCTTTCACCGCCTCGGGCAAGGCTGTCGCCGTCAATCACCCCGAAGGTTTTGTCAAAGTCATCATTGAAGCCGACACGGGCGAAATCCTCGGCGCCCATATTCTAGGCTCGGACGCCACAGAGCTTATTGCCGAATTTGGGTTGGCGATGGAGCTCGAGGCGTCGTGGGAAGAAATCCACGCCACCATCCACGCCCACCCGACTCTCAGTGAGGCCGCTGCCGAAGCCATCGCCGCCACTCACGGCGAGGCGATTCATATCTAATGCGACGCTTGGCTGGCTGGCCAGCCGATGCGTGGTAGAATCGGCAAATCAATGGCTGGCGGCCAAAATGACAACCCAAACGTCAATTGGATGAAATGCAGCTGGATGCCGTCACGCCAGCCCACTTGCAGGCCGAGCAGCAGGGTATCCACCTGCCAGCCAGTGCCAGTGACGGAAGGCCCGGCATAGAACCAAGGGGTATAATCTTTGCCTGCGGCGTTATGGTTAAACTGAAGATAGAGGCCCGGCGTTTGCAACGCCAGTCGGCTGACAAAGGTGTTGCTGTTTGGGCCCGGCCAGGCTTCGTAATGGACGCCATCGGGATAGCTTTTGGCCAATTTCAGCAACTTGGGCACCATCTGCTGCGCGGTTTCCCCTTCGGCCAGTCCTACGACATCCACATTATTGTCCCAGCGCGTATCGGCATGGGCCTCCTGGCTGGAGATGCGATAGCTTAACACGCCGGAGTCTGCCGAAAGGATCTCCAGGCGTATCCATGCATTTTCAGAACTGTCTTTAATGTCAAACCAGGTGTGACTGGCAAAGCGCGTTATCCATGGTTCCGTACTGGGAATGCGGACACTCTTGACCGCCACCATATACGCCGGCTCTTTCGACAGGGTAGAGGGCGGTGTCCCCACGCATCCGGCTAGGACCAATAGGCCCGCAAGCATGAGGAAGCAGGGCTTCATAACCGCTTATTTGCCCTGGGCGTAGTCCTGGCCGAAAACTTCCCGGTAAACCTTGCGGAAGTTTTCCCCGTCAATACGCGAAAGGGCGGCTTCTTCCGTCTGCTTGCCGCCTAGATAAACGTTTTTGCTAATCCAATGCTGTTTGGCAAACGCATCGCCATAGAGGGTAAAGCTCACATCCTTGTACTTGCTGGAGAGTTCTTTGATATCCTTAAATGCCGGTTCCCATTCGACGATGAAGACCGCACGGCCTCCCGCATCTTCAGCGGCGCCTTCCGGATCTTTGGCCTTGGCCAGCGCCAGGACCGCGGCGCGTGCCTCAGCGGCGAGTTGGGGATTGGCCGCCGTGACGGCGACAAGATTGCGAACAGCGTTTTTCATAAAAATTAGCGCAGACCGGGAAAGCCACCCATGCCTCCCATTTTGCGGCCCATTTCGGCCATGAGGCGTTTGCCCTTGGCCCCTTTCATCATTTTCATCATTTTGCGCATCTGCTCAAATTGTTTGAGCAGTTGGTTCACATCGCGCACCTCCACCCCCGCGCCTTTGGCGACGCGCAGGCGGCGGCTCCCATTGAGCAATTGGGGCTTTTGCCGCTCAAGCGGCGTCATGGAAAGTATAATGGCTTCGGTGCTTTTTAGCCGGTTTTCCTCCGCGTCGCCGACTTCAATGTCACCCATTCCCGGCAGCATCTTCATCACATTGCCGATGGGGCCGAGCTTTTTGATCTGTCGCATTTGCGCCAGAAAGTCCTCGAGGTTGATGTCGGCGGACTTCATTTTCTCGGCCAGCCGCTCGGTCTCGGCCTGGTCGAGGTTCTCCTGAGCTTTTTCAACCAGCGACACCACGTCACCCATGCCCAGGATGCGCTGGGCCATGCGGTCAGGATGGAAAATGTCAAAGTCAGCCGTCTTTTCGCCTGTACCGGCAAATTTGATGGGCACTCCCGTCACGGACTTCATGGAGAGCGCCGCGCCGCCACGGGCATCGCCATCCAGCTTGGTAAGCACAATGCCTGTCAGCTGCACCGCTTCGTTGAACGTGCGTGCCACATTGACGGCTTCCTGGCCTAAAGCGGCATCCGCCACCAAGAGTACTTCATCGGGCTGGACAACTTCGCGCACGCGTTTGATTTCCTCAATCAAATCCTGTGCGATTTGCAGGCGCCCGGCCGTGTCGAAAATCAAGGCATCGGGGCCCGGCTGCATACCCGCCGCCTGCGCAAGAGCGCCCTTGGCAATCTGGGGCACATCCTTGGTGGCGCGGTTGGCAAAGAAACCGAGATTTTCCGCCTTGGCGAGGGTTTCCAACTGGTCGATGGCGGCCGGGCGCTGGGCGTCACAGGCCACGAGCAGCGGGGAGTAGCCGCGCTTTTGCAGAAGTTTGCCTAGCTTGGCGGCACTGGTCGTTTTGCCCGAGCCTTGTAAACCGACCAGCAAGATGCGCAGCGGACGCTTGGCGGATAGCCCGGCGGAACCCTCGCCGAGAAGTTTGACCAGTTCGTCATGGATGACCTTTACCACTTGTTGGCCGGGGCTGACGGAGGCGAGTACTTCCTGCCCGGCGCATTGCTGCTGCACCCGTTCGACAAATTCGCGCGCGACTTTGAAATGCACATCAGCCGCCAAGAGTGCCGTGCGCACCTCGGTCAGCGCCTCTGCGGTGTTTTCAGGGGTCAGCTTGCCCAGCCCGCGCAAGTTGCGCAGGGCTTTGTTCATTCGGTCGGTCAGCGCTTCAAACATCGTGTGTAATCGGCAATCATGGACACAAATTGGCCGTTGCGCAATACCCTGCCGCACCTTCGAAACAAATATTTTACCTGGCTGTCACCGCGCTATGACCAGCCAGCCTTGTCAGTGCGGGCGGGGGAGGCTAGTGTCACAGGGTTCCCATCCTATGCCACACGAACCCCCGGCTTCATCGGAGCGGCTTATTGACCTGCAAAAGAACCTGCGTGGGCCGATCAAGCGGGCCCTCTACCGCTTGGTGCGTGATCCGCTGGAGTCCTTTCTGGAGGTTGACGCCTTCAATTCCCTCTACGTTGACGCGCATAAGGACACCGGTGAGGGAAACTTTTTTATCCGTGTCCTGCGTTCACTTAAAGTCAGCTACGAAGTCTCCGAGGAGGATTTGACCCGCATCCCGCGCGCCGGCCCCTTGTTAATCGTGGCCAATCATCCCTACGGCGGGGTGGATGGCATGGTTATGGCTGCGTTGTTATCTTCAGTGCGCACGGATTTGCGCTTCATCTCCAATTATCTTTTATTGCGCGTGCCGGAACTCCGTCCGTGGATTTTTCCGGTTGATCCTTTTGCCCGGCCTGGTTCGGCGCGCCAGAATGTGAAAGGGATGAAGGATGCCATCCGTCACCTTCGCGGCGGGGGCTGCATCAGCACCTTCCCCAGCGGCACGGTTTCGCATCTTCAACTCAAGCAACGCCAAATCACGGATCCCCCCTGGAATACCCATGCCGCCCGTTTGGCGCGCGCTGCGGAGGCTACTGTGCTCCCTGTTTACTTTGAGGGCAAAAATAGTGCGCTCTTTCAATTCCTGGGTTTGGTGCACCCTTTGTTGCGCACGGCTATGTTGCCGCGCGAGATGATGCGCAAGCGTTCGGAGGCCATCCGGTTGCGCATTGGCAACCCAATACCCTTCAAAAGGTTGGATGATTTTCCAACGGACGAGGCCATGACCGAGTTTTTGCGGCTTAATACTTATCTTTTGCGCGATCGCGCGGGCTCCGTCCCGCGCCGTCGATTTCCCGTGCCCTTGAAGCTGCCGATGGCAGGCAAGCCCAAGCGCACGCTGGCCCCCATTGCCCAGGCTGTCCCATCAGAGGATTTGGTTCGTGACTTTGCCACGTTGCCCTCCAGTCAAATTCTCGTGGACCATGCACCCTATGTTGTCGCCTGGGCATATGCGGAGCAGATTCCTTTTATTTTCCTGGAGATTGCGCGTCTGCGCGAAGTGACTTTCCGCGAAGTTCATGAAGGCACGGGCCAGCCGCGTGATCTGGATGGTTTTGATTCCTACTACCGTCACCTCTTCATGTGGGATCGCGAAGCGCGGGCCATCGTGGGCGCCTACCGCTTTGTCCTGTCAGATGAGGTTTTGCGCGATTTGGGGCCGAAGGGTTTTTATTCTTCGACGCTCTTCAAATACAAGCCTGGCTTTTTTGAGGCGTTGAACCCCTCCGTGGAATTGGGGCGGTCGTTCATTGTTTCCGCCTATCAACGCAAACAGGCCTCGCTGGCGCTGATCTGGCGGGGGCTGGGGCGATTTATCGCGCAGCACCCGCAATATAAGACACTGTTTGGCCCGGTCTCCATCAACCCTGAGTACCAGACGCTGTCGAAGGACTTGATGGTGCAATTCCTGCGCTCCCATACCTACGATGCGGAATTGTCCGGCCTAGTGGCACCCAAGCGCCCACCCAGCCTGCGCAAACTGCGTAGTACAGAGAAGCAGGCGCTTCGCACAAGCGAATGCGACATCGACGATATTTCGGCACTAATCTCCGAACTGGAAACCGACAAGAAGGGAGTACCGGTCCTGCTGCGTCATTACTTGAAGATGAATGGGCGGATCATCTCCTTCAATATCGACCCGGATTTCGGCCACTGTCTGGATGGCTTGATTATCGTTAACCTTACCGAAACAGACCCCAAATTATTGAAGGCCTATCTTGGGGCGGATGGGGCGGAGGCATTCTTTGCCTATCATGAAGCCGTCCAAAAACCGTAAATCAGCCAAGCTAGTCTAGCCTATAACCAGATCAGCCAGCTGCCGCGCGGCGGCAGGAGTATTCAACCAGGAGGTATGGACCACTGCGGGATCAAGATCTCCGGCCTGCATCAGCCCCAGCAAGGCGATCATCGTGCCTGCGGCCAGCACCATGCCGGCGAGGAAGAGGATGGTCAGCAGTGGCGCATCGTAAATAAGGTGCATGAACCAGAAGATGACGCAGAAGAACTTCACCACGGAGATGGTGATTAGGATCGTCATCAACACCCAAGGCGGGAAGCGCAAGAAGATGACCACGATCTCCATGCCGGTGAACACCGACAGGAACAAGGCAAGGTTGACGAACGCGTAATAGCGCTTCGATTCCTGGGCAAGAAGCTCCTCGTGTGAAATGGCGTGGGCGTCGGCGCTCATGGCAATGATGAAAAGGGTGGGGGATTACTTCGTGGGACCGTAGCCGGGGATGTATTCCACCAAGTAAACGGCGGTGAAGATGACGATCCAGACGATATCGACGAAGTGCCAGTACAGGCCGGCGATTTCAACATCAATGGCCGCACCGTGCATATTCTTCTGCATACGTCCGGTGTAGGAGTACAACAGCATGGAGGCGAGCCACAGCACACCAATGGCGACGTGGCAGCCGTGGGTGCCAGTCATCAAAAAGAAGGTCGAGCCAAACACGCTATTTTGCATGGAGAGCGAAAGCTTTTCCGGCTGGCCGACCATCTTGAAGTTGCGGGCGATCCAGTCCGGATGGAGCTTGAGCTGCTCAGCCGCCGGCAGGGCCTTTTCCTCGGGCTTGGCGTTGTCCGCCGGAATGAGCCATTCGGGGTGGGCCGCGTAGAGGCGGCTCGCCAGGTCGGCCTTGGCCCGGTCCACCGTGGAGGGGCCTTCGTAAGTGGAGGAGTGGGTCTCGCCGTTGGGCGTCTTGATGGAGAAGGTGTAAAGGGCGTGGCCGTCAAAAAAGTGGGTAAATTCGTAAACCTGGCCGGTGAGGAAGATAAGGCCGAAGAACATGACCCCCACGCAAGCACGGCGGAAACTCTTGATCTGCCCCTTATGCATGGCCGACACCGCGAGGGCCATGAGGAAGGAGCTCATCAGCAGGATGAACGTTGAAAAGGACGTCAGCTGGATGTCAAAGGTGCTGAGGATGTCGATAATGCCCTTTTCATTCGCCCCATAGGGGTAAACCTTGCGGTAAACAAGGTGGGTCGAAATCAGCGTGCCGAAGAACATGCAGTCGGAGGCCAGGAACAGCCACATGACCAGCTTCTTGGAGTCGATGCCCGTGGCAGTCGGGTGTTCAGCGTGGGCTTCAGCGTGGCCGTGGGAGGCGTCGTCGTGAGCGATGGCGGCGGCGTCGGACATGGGAGAAATGCGTTCGGGGGAAGGAAGGATTTAGTGGTGGGCCACAGCCGCAGGCTTGCGCGTGACGGGCTTGGGAGCGGGTGCCGCCTCATCCATCGGAACTTTGAGGTGGTAACCGCCGGGGCCTTCCAGGGCCCAGAGATAAATGAAGAGTACCACCATGGCTAGGCCCGCAATGCCCACATAACCGCAATACGGCACGCCGGCACTCATCAGGACCAAACCCATGCCGAAGATCAAAAAGCCGATGCCTGCCCCCATGGGCATCCACGACTGGCTGGGCATATGCACGCCGTGCGAAAGGTCCGCATTGTCATATTCCACGGGGGTGCCATGGTGGTTCTGCATCCACCAGGCGTCACGGCAGGAGACAACGGGAAGGCGCGCAAAGTTATAAGCCGGCACGGGGCTGGGCAGCGACCATTCTAGCGTACGGCCACCCCACGGGTCAGGTCCGCAATTACGTTTCTTGCTCAATACCGTCCACACCATGTCGGCAAAACATAGGAATACACCGAGGCCGAGCATATAGGCGCCAAGGGTGCAAACCATGTTCCACGGACCCCAGCCTTTATCGCCCAGGTAGGTGTAGGTGCGGCGTGTCATGCCGATCAAGCCCAGATAGTGCATCGGGCCAAAGGTGACGTTGAAACCGATGATAACCAACCCCGCCACCCAGTAGCCGAGTTTTTGGTTCATCATTTTACCGTAAATCTTGGGAATCCAGTAATAGATGCCGCTAAGCAGCCCGAGCAAAATACCGCCCAGGAGCACGTAGTGGAAGTGGGCGATGATGAAATAACTGTCGTGCTGTTCGGCGTCCGCGGGGGCGGCTGAGTGCATGATGCCGGTGAAGCCGCCGAGCATGAACATCCACACAAAGCCGAGGGAGAAAATCATCGGCACGGTAAATTTGATGCGTCCGCCCCAGAGGGTGCCCACCCAGTTGAAGATTTTGACACCCGTCGGCACGGCAATGGCCATTGTCAGCAGGGAGAAGGCCGCCGTGGCGACTTTGCCCAGACCCGTGGCAAACATATGGTGGCTCCATACCGCGAAGCCGAGCAGGCCGATGACTGCGCCGGAGAAAACAATGATGGGATAGCCAAAGAGCGGCTTGCGCGAGAAGCACGGGAGCACTTCAGACACGATGCCCATCGCGGGCAACACGAGAATGTAAACTTCCGGGTGGCCAAAGACCCAGAACAAGTGCTGCCAGAAAATCGGCTGGCCGCCATGGGGGTCGGGGTTGAAGAAGTTCGTGTGGAACGTGCGGTCGAAGAGCAGCTCCGCCAGGGCGATGGTGATGGCGGGGAAGGCAAAGATGATAAGGAAGGAGGTGATCAGCGTCATCCAGCAAAACACCGGCAAACGCATCATCGTCATGCCTGGGGCGCGCAGGTTGATGATGGTGGTGATGAAGTTGAAGGCCGCGGCCAGCGAGGCCACGCCGAGAATCTGCAGGCTGAGAATCCACACATCCGTGCCGACGCCGGTAAAGGGGCGTTCCGTCAGTGTGGCATAGCCGAACCAGCCGCCACCGGGGACGATGTCCGTGCGGCCGTCAGTCGGGTTGAGGATGCCCATGATGTTGAGCACCTGCAACAGCCAGGAGATATTGAGCAGCGAGGCTCCGGCAAAAAACGTCCACAAACTGAAGGCATTCAGACGGGGGAAGGCCACGTCACGTGCGCCGATTTGCAGTGGCACGACAAAGTTGAAGAACGCGGCGGAAAGGGGCATGACGCCCAGGAAGATCATCGTCGTCCCGTGCATCGTGAAGAGCTGGTTGTACAGTTGGGCCGTGATGAAGTGGTTCATCGGCTTGATCAGCTGGGTGCGGATCATCAGCGCCTCCACGCCGCCGACGAGGAAGAAGAAGCAGGCGGCCGCGCCGTAGAGCACACCGATCTTTTTGTGGTCAACGGTGGTCACCCAGTCAACCCAGCCTCCAAAGCGGTCAGGGCGGGGCAGGCCCACGCCGCTGCGCATTACGGGCAGCTCGGTTTTGTCACTGACAAGAACGGCGGACATGGTCGTTAGGGAAGTTTAATGGAGAGAGGATAAGGTTTAAAGCCGGAAATGGTGGATGACCGGATTACTTGAGTGTCATCAGGAAGGCGGCAAGGTCGTGCCAGTCTTGGTCGGTGATGGGGGTGCCATTCTTCTTGTTCTGCTCGACGATGTCGCGCAGACCGCCTTGCGGGTACCACATCAGGTTGCCGGGCTTGTAGTCGTAGGGGTGGGAAATCCAGTTGAAGAAGTTTTCCTGCTGGCGGGCCGGGTCGATGTTTTTGCCGCTGTTGTCCAGATTGTCGAGGAAGCCTGCGGCCAGGGAGGTGCGGGAGGCCACCCGGGTCAGGTTCGGGCCTTTGGTGCCGGTGGCGGGGGTGCCATTGATGGCGTGGCACTGGGTGCACTGCGCCCGGCCAAAAAAGAGCGCCGCGCCGCGCTGCACAGAAGTGGCAAGGTCGGCGGGGTTTTTATCCGCCACGGCGGCCTTTACGAAATTGGTCCAGTCGCCATTGGCGCCAGGGGCGGGGACTTTCTTTTGCGATTGCTCAACCCAGGCCACGAAGTCCTTGTCATCCACAATGCGGGTGCGGAAGAGCATGAAGGCGTGGGCCTCGCCGCAGTACTGTGCGCACTGGCCGTAATAAAGGCCGTTTTCATACTTATCGGCGCCGATGGAGCCGTGGTTATAGCCATCGGTGGCGGCCTTGCCGTCATCGGCCATCATCCACATCCAGTTGGCGCGGCCGGGAATGCAATCCACCTTGCCGGCGATTTTGGGCAGCCAGAAGGAGTGGATGACATTGTCCGAACGCAGCTGAAACTTAACCACTTTGCCGGCCGGGATGTAAAATTCGTTCGCGGTCGTGAAGCCAAACTGGGGATACTCGAAGCTCCACCACCATTGCTTGCCGAGGACGTTGATGATCAGCGGGTGCTCCTTGTCCACCTCGGGTACCTGCCCGCCCGCCTTGGCATACCAATCGCCCAGCAGGGACTGTTTCCAATACGGCTGGTTGGTGGGTTCCGAATTGGTCAGAAAAATGGCCTTGAGGGTGGGGACGGCAATGATGACCAGCAGGGCGATGGAGGCGGTGATCAGCCCGATTTCAATCAAGGGATTGCCGTGGCCTTGCTCTGGCATGGGCTTGTTTTCGTCGCCCGGGCGCTCGCGGAATTTGTAAACGACATAGGCCATTACCCCACCGACACAGATAAAGATGAAAAAGCACACCCAGACGGTGACCATGAAGAGGCTCAACTGTTCGCGGGAAACCAAGCCATGGACGTCCATGGTTGATTGGGGGGTAACGGTGCTGCAACCGGCCAGCAGCGCCAGCAGGCCCACGGTGGCCACTCCCCGGCCAATTTGCCGACCCAGCCGGCCAATTTGCCGACCCAGCCGGCCAACGAGGTGGTTGGCGCCCCCCGGCATTGATTGCCGAAGGCCTTGGCCTTGTTCGTTTCGTAGTGTCCGGATGGGCATATCTTGCAAAAGGAAAACACTGCGCCAGAGCAGCGCATTTAACAAGGAATTTTTTTAAAATCCAGCTTGTCTGCTTACAAGCCGGAACCCCTTTGCCGGTATTGCTAACAGAAACGCTAATCCACTTGCTTACCGCAACTTAACCACGTTTAGCCTGTTCTCACGCCGGGCTGGGGCCAGGGTCATCAACCAAGACTGCCGGCGCAGGCTGAACTTGCACGGGCTGGAGCGAATCCGGCGTTTCCTGGTGGAGGGGTGCGGCATCGTCCTTGAGCAAAAACAAGAGCGGCGAAATGGGAAAGGAGCAGCCTCCGGCGCAAAGAGCCAGTGTCAAGAGGGCGAGGGAAAATAGCTTTTTCACGGAATGGCGGGTGGGGCGGGGGCAAAGGGGGAATATTGCCCAAATCCACTCCCTATAGCAACCTGTATTCGAGGGCATTGTTTCCCGCTTTCTGCGGCCAATTTACAATTCCCAACCTCGGGTAAGCATGATATGCGCATGGCATGGACGTTTACCGGGATTTTTTGCGCCATTACGAGGTCGCCTTGGCTGCCTACTTGCCGATGCCCGACCCCAAGGACTTTCCCAAGCCCCCGACGCCCGTTCCGGATGCGCCGATAGCCTTGGTTTTCTCCCCCCATCCCGACGACGAGGTGATCATGGGTGCCTTGCCCTTGCGGCTGCAGCACGAGGCTGGGGCCCGCATCGTTAATATCGCCGTCACCTTGGGTTCAAATCCTGGCCGTCGCCGCGAGCGTGTGCGCGAGGTGGAAAACGCCTGCGCTCTGCTGGGTTGGGAGCTGGAAATCCATGGCTGGACGGGTCTGACGCCGGCCGCCGTGGCCCAGGACGAGCCAACCCCGCAAAAGTGGCCGCAGTCGATGGTCGAGATCTTGGAGCGATGGAAACCGCGCTGGATATTCTACCCCCACGCCCAAGATGGCCACCCCACGCATATCGCCACACATTTGCTCGTCGAAAAGGCATTGCAAAGCGCGGTTCTGCCTCACGCACCCTGGCGGATTTTAACGGAGTACTGGCACCCCTTGGCCGAGCCCAACTTGCTGGTGGAATGCCCGCCAGACGCGCTGGCTTTGCTCGTGGCCGGGCTTTGCTGCCACCAGGGTGAAATTGCGCGCAACCCCTATCATTTGACGCTCCCGGCCTGGATGACCGACAACGTGCGCCGTGGCGCTGAACGCGTTTCCGGCCCCGGCCAGCCCGCGCCAAAATTCAAATTCGGAACATTGTATCGCATTGAGCCAGGGCTGCCCGACAATTGGGAGCCGGTGCTTTCCTGCGTCACAAAACTGAAGTCATAATCTGCGGTTGAAAATGGGGTGGTAGACCGGACTTGAACCGGCGACCCTCGGAATCACAATCCGATGCTCTAACCAACTGAGCTACTACCACCGTCATCTCCTGGGGCAGGCGGTGAAGCCGGCCCGATTCGAGGCGAACGGTCACGATGCCGGGCCGGGGCGCGGCTGTCAATCCTCCAGCGCAGGTTACGCGGGCGAACTTCATGCTTCCCGCGGTGGGAAAGTTCCTTCATCGTGCGTTTTGCTCATGGACTTAATTCACAAATTTATCGATCTCTTCCTGCATTTGGACCAACACCTGGGGGCGTTTGTGCAGGACTATGGCGCATGGGTGTACTTGCTGCTCTTTGTCATTGTATTCTGTGAGACAGGCCTGGTCGTCACGCCCATCCTGCCGGGAGACTCCATGCTCTTTGCCGCCGGTGCGGTAGCGGCCTTGCCGGATTCACCGCTGCATCCCCAAGTGATCATCCCCCTGCTGATTATCGCGGCCTTGCTCGGGGATAACATGAATTATTTCATCGGCCGGGCCTTGGGGCCGCGGGTGTTTACGCGGGCAAGGTCCTGGTTTTTCAACCCCGAGTATCTGCATTACACGAGCAACTACTACCAGCGTCATGGCGGGAAAACGGTGGTCATCGCGCGGTTTGCCCCGATTCTGCGGACGTTTGCGCCCTTTGTAGCCGGCATTGGCCGGATGGCCTATCGGCGCTTCCTGACGTTCAGTGTGTTGGGCGCCGTGCTTTGGGTGCCGGCCTTTGTGTTGGCGGGTTATAAATTTGCCCAAAACGAGTTTGTGAAGAAAAACTTCCACTTTGTCATCCTGGCCATCATCGCCATTTCGCTGCTGCCGGCCGCGTACGGATTTCTCAAGGCTCGCTCTGCGGGTAAAACCAAAAAAGCCTAGGCAGGCGAAGGCTGAAAAATCCTTTTGCCCAAAACGGGTTTTTTGTGTGACGTGACGCCATGTCTGCCGCCCGCGTGAACCCGTCCAGCCCTGCCGGCCCCGTCGAGCCACTGCCTGGGGCGGATACGCCGATGCTCAAGCAGTATTGGGAGCTTCGCCGCCAGCTTTCGGCGGATACGCTGCTGCTGTTTCGCTTGGGCGATTTTTATGAGTTGTTTTTTGAGGATGCGGTGCAGGGCTCGCGCCTCCTGGGGCTGACGCTCACCCAGCGTAACAGCCATCCCATGGCCGGCATCCCTTACCATGCGGCCCCCGCTTATATTAAGAAACTACTCGATGCCGGCCGCAAAGTTGCGGTGTGCGACCAGACGGAGACAGCCAAGGCCGGCAAACTCGTCAACCGGGCGGTGACACGGGTGCTCACCCCTGGCACGATTCTCGAAGACCATCAGCTCGACTCCAGCCGGCCGCATTACTTGCTGGCGCTGGCCACCGAGCGGGCGGGATTGCAAGCCGCCTGGCTGGACCTCACTACGGGTGATTTTCACGTGGCCACCGACGCCGAGCCAGCTAGCTTGTGGGCCGCCCTGCATGCGCTGGACGCGCGTGAGATACTGGTGCCCGAGTCCTGGAAGGGCGAGGGTACGGAATGGCAAACCTTGAGCAGCAACCGACCGGTGTCCCGTTTGCCGGATTTTCAATTTGAGCGTGCTGCCGGAGCGCGGTTGACGAAAGAAACCTTAGGGGTGCTCAATCTCGATGGTTTTGGGATTGGCGATGCCCATTCAGCGTTGGGATGCGCGGGGGCGCTTATCGCTTATGCGACGGACACTTTATGCGGCAAACCGGGGCACCTCAAACAATTGCGCGAATACCGTTCGCGCGAGGCGCTGGTATTGGATCCGGCCACTTTGCGCAATCTCGAGGTGTTGCGTTCTTCCCGGGGTTCGCGGGAGGGTTCTTTGTTGCAGGCGGTGGACGCCACTGCGACGGCCCCCGGCGCCCGCTTGCTGGAGCAATGGCTGGCTGCGCCCATCCGCGACTTGGGTGAGCTGCGCCGCCGCCAGGCGTGTGTGGGCGCCTTCGTCGCGGAACCCGGACTCGCAGCCCATGTGCGCGAAGGCTTGGTGGCGGTGAGGGATTTGGCGCGTATTTTGACCCGGCTCCAAAACCGGCTGCGCCATCCCCGCGAAGTGGCGGGCGTGCGCGATACCTTGCGTGTGTTGCCGGAAGTGCGCGCCACGCTGGGCAAGCTCCCCAACCCGGTGGCGGATTTGGCGCAGCGCATCCCCGAATTTGCGGAACTCGGCACTCTCCTGGAAAAGGCGCTGGCGGATGAGCCGCCGATCGACCCCAAGGACGGTGGCGTTATCCGCGACGGCTACGACGCCGACCTTGACCGTTTGCGTGCGATGGCCCGCGGGCACAAGACCTGGCTGTCCGATTTTGAGCGCGCCGAACAGGAGCGCACGGGAATCAAGAACCTGCGGGTGCGCTACAATGGCGCTTTTGGCTATTATATTGAGATCACCAAATCCAACCTCGCAGCGGTGCCGGACGATTACATCCGCCGCCAGACGATGACCAATGCCGAACGTTTTGTGACCGAGGAATTGCGTCAACGCGAGAAGGAGATTTTGCACGCCGAGGAAAATTCCCTGGCCCGGGAGGAGGACCTGTTCCGCGGCCTGGTGGAGGCTGTATTGGGGCAGGCGGAAAATCTGCGCGCGGCCGCAACGGCGCTGGCGGAGGCGGATGTCTTTCAAGGATGGGCGCAAATCGCCCGCGACCGCGATTATTGCCAGCCTGGGCTGGACGAAGGCGACGTGCTTGAAATTGAACAAGGCCGCCACCCGGTGGTGGAAGTGATTTTGCGGCAGAGCATTGAAGGTCTGGCTGGGGCGCGGGCGTTTGTGCCCAACGATACTGAGCTGGGCGCCTCCGGAGAGCAGATTGCGCTCATCACCGGGCCCAACATGGCGGGTAAAAGCACATACATCCGCCAAGTGGCCCTGATTGCCATCCTCGCCCAGGCGGGTGGGTGGGTGCCGGCCAAACGGTGCCGTCTGGGACTGGTGGACCGGGTGTTTTCCCGCGTAGGTGCCAGCGACGAATTGGCGCGGGGCAACTCCACCTTCATGGTCGAGATGAATGAGACGGCGAATATTCTGCACCACGCCACCGCGCGCAGCCTCGTCGTGCTTGATGAAATTGGCCGTGGCACCAGCACCTATGACGGCTTGGCCATTGCGTGGGCAGTGGTGGAGCAACTGCACGGCGCCGGTGCGGCTGGCCCGCGGACGCTCTTTGCCACCCACTACCATGAACTGACCCAGCTGGAGAAATCACTGCCCCGCCTGCGCAATTACGCCGTGACGGTGAAGGAATGGAATGACGAGATCATCTTTGTTCGCCAAGTAGCCCGGGGAGCTGCCGACCGTTCCTATGGCATCCATGTGGCACGGTTGGCCGGCTTGCCGCGTGAAGTCATTACCCGCGCCCGCGAGATACTCGCCGAACTGGAAGCCGAAGGGCAGGCCTTGCAAACCCACGTGCGCCGCTCCTTGGCCAATGCTGCACCTCCAGGAGACGCGCCCAAGAAGAGTGCGCAGCCAACAGCCGTTCAAGAGGAGAGCCCCCCTCCTGCGGCAGCGGTACCCCAAATGGAGCTGTTCTAAGCTGATTCCGACAACGGGAGTTACTGCTGCGCCTGCGCGATATCCCAAGTCGTGATGGCATCGGCATTGGACTCGCCGGCACCCGGAGAGAGGCCCACGCACGTCGCCTGAATGGGAACCTGGGTGTTTTGCTCAACCGAGATTTCCTTGCCAGTTTCCGTCTCCATTTTGATGTTGTTCACGATTTCAGGCGAGATGGCGCTGGGGTGGCTGATGTCGGTGTTGAAGACAAGCCACAGATCGTCATTATTAAAGGCGTCAATCGGAGTGACAGCGCTTTGGTCGCCCGTCACGTCGGATTCCTTGTAGTCGTAGAAGTCAATGCCCAGCGGGTTGAATTTCTGGTCGCCGCCGTCCGGATGGTCATTGTGCATCATATGGACCCAGCGGGGTTTGACGTCCTTGAGGCGAAGCGCAAAGTCGGTCGATACCGAGGGGGTGTCCGACATGGTGGGCCAGCGGCCCTTGTAAGTGTCGTGGAACTGGATGCTGGATTGGACCAGATTGTTCAATTGCACTTTGCTCTTGGCGGCGCGGACGTGCTTGAAGGCGATGGCCGTCGCCGGAATCAGCAGGCCGGCCAAAATACCGATAATTGCGATTACGGTCAGCAATTCAACCAAGGTGAAGCCAGCGGGTGAGACGCTGCGCGCGCGGGGATGATGAGGGGTGTGGATCATGGAAGGGATGGGTGGGGGGATGATTACTTGCTGGCTTCTTCAAAGTTCCAGTTGACGTTCCAGTCGGAAGTGACAGGGTCGCTATTGACGCTGGTAACCAGGGAGTAAAAGGCGAGAATCTGGTCCAGGGGGCGCAACACCGGCGGGATGAGCGGGCCGCCGCCAAACTGGTCATGGACGTAACGGGTGAATGCCTCCTGGTGAATGCCTTTTTGGTTGCCCGAATGCACGACTACGCCGATTTCGGCATTCTTAAAGCCATCAATGATGACGGGGTCTGTGGTGGTGCCGGGTTCTTCGCGGGAGACCATATTGTCATCCAGCGTCAAAAAGGGAATGCGCTTGGGGTTGTGGTTGATGGAGCCGGTGCCCGAGGCATAGTAGGAGGGCGGGGCGGTCAAAACTTTAAGGAGCAGGCCAGCTTGGTCATTGAGGAGGAAATTGGAGTCCACTTCGCTTTTTTGCTGGGCCCAGGGATGGGTGTCGGGGTTCATCTCGGTGAACACCGGGAAGATGTTGTAGGTGTTCCGATAGTCAATGAAGGCGCCTTCCAGCTTGCTGAACAGCGTGCGGGTGCGGACGGCCCGGAATTTGTTCTGCACGAGGCCAATGGCCGGGATCAGCAAGCCGGCCAGAATGCCAATGATGGCGATCACGGTCAGCAACTCAACGAGGGTGAAGCCGGCGGCCGTGCGGCGACGGTGGCGGGAGAGGGGGGCGGGCAGGGGCATAAAGGTTTGTTAGTACACACTTATACCTCGGCGCGTACAACTGCAAATTTTATTGATGATCAATTAAAGGGGGGATTCTCCTTGCGGCCGGGCTGCGGGGCCGCAGTCTAATGCATCAACGCCATGTCCGGCCATCCCTACGTCCAAGCCAACACCAACGGCCATTTGCATGACGCCCGCGAGGCATCTATCAGCCCGCTGGACCGTGGGTTTCTTTACGGAGACGCGGTCTATGAGGTCTGGCGCACGTATGACGGGATTTTATTCGCCGTGGACGAGCATTGGGAACGGATGGAAGCTTCTGCCGCCGGCTTGGGTTTACACCTGCCGCTACAGCGGGATCAGTTGCTGGGGGAGGTCCGCCGCACCGTGGCAGCCGCACGGCAGGTGACCGGGTGGCCGGGCGAGCATTATGTGCGCCTGCAAATTAGCCGTGGCAGTGGCCCAATAGGTTTGGACCCCAGCTTGGCTGGTGCCCACGCATTTTGGGTAATATTGGTCAAGCCACTGTCGGACTTGTCCGAGGCCGAATTGAACGCAGGCATGAAAGCCAGCCTGGCCGGCAATGTGCGCCGCAATGATGCCCGTACCCTCCCGCCGAGTCTCAAGACGGGCAATTATTTGAACAATGTGCTGGCTCTGCGCGAGGCGTTGGCGGCTGGTGCGCAAGAGGCATTGATGGTCAACTTGGCTGGCCACCTTACCGAGGGCTCAGTGCGCAATTTCTGGTTCGTGGAAGGTGACACCGCCTTCACCCCGGCTTTGGCGGAGGGGCTGCTCGCAGGGGTTACCCGGCGGATTTTATTTGAACAGGTGGCCCCGGCGGCGGGGATGAAATTGCGTGAGGCCACCTTGACCCCTGCGGATCTACCGCGTTTTGCCGAATGCTTTGTCACTTCCACGACTCAGGATGTCGCCCCGGTGGCTTGTGTGGGCGGGCAACATTTCCAATTGGGTCCGGCGACGTTCACCCGGAAGCTCAAACGGGCATTTCAAGCCTGCGTCCAAGCGTACAATCAAAAGCACCCGCAGTTTCGCGTGGGATGAGCCTGCGAAATGAATCAACCCATGTGCCGGACCATTTGGGTGAGACCGCGTTTCGACATGGCAACAATGCGTTTTATGGCATCGATGTTGGCATTGACCTGTTCAAGATAGGGGTTCGGGCCGTCGGGATAGGGGTCGGCGAGATAACGGCCGACATCGCCACATTCTCCGCGAAATTTGGGAATGACAAAATTTTCCCAAAAAGCGGGCGTGCCGCGGAAGAGATCACCGACGGTTTTGAACTGCCGTTGCTCTTCCGGCACTTTATTCCACTTGTCGCTTTCAGCAAACTCCTCGTACAAATCCGGCAGCTTTTGCACATACCCCGGATCGCTCATTTGGCTGAGGAAGTCGGCTGTGCAGACGGCTTGGCCAAGAAAGCGGTGGACAGGGTCGCCAAAACGGGTGCCCCCAAGGTTGCTGCGCGGGCCGGTGCATAAAATCAGGGAACAGACCCGCTCCGTATCAGCCGATTCCCATTTTTCCTCGGCCAAAAATTCGCGGGCAATATCACAGCCGCGCGGTTCGTGAAGGGGGGTGAATTTGGCCCCCGTGCCTTCAGCGTCGTCACGTTTTTTAAGGTAGCCAATGTCGTGCAGCAACATGGCGTGGAAGGCGATGCGGAAGTGGCGGGGCTGGACAACGTCCGGGCCGCTCTTTACCCGTTGGCTGCCGGCGAGAATGCGCAGGCAGCAGAGGGTGGCCTGAAGGGTATGCTCTAGATCATGGTAGGCCGTGTCCATGGCCTGGTAGTCGCGCCACTGTCCCGCAAAGGCGCTTTGCACCTTGCTCAAAATAGGCCGCACGTAGGGGCAGGCGTCGTCGGCAAACATCTTCCTATGCAAGGCCTCGATCGCCTCGGCGACCGCCATAGGATTGCGTGTGTCAGGCTCGAGCAGGCTGTACGGCTGCTGGTTCATCACCATGGGCGGCGCCTAGTGCAGGCGTGTGACCAAAAGATATCCCGCAGGCATCAAAAGACAACCGCAAAAGCAGGGGAAACCCCCTTGTCGGAATGAAAGGAAACCTATTCCAGCTAGCCGCTGGTTAGCGGAAGCGGGAAACGGTGCCCAGCCTTAGTACCCGCCGGCTTTCAACTCTTCAGTCGAGGGCAGCGTCAATTTGGGCAGGTTGCGGGCAATGGTGAGTTTGCCCACGGCAGTATCGCTGGCGGCCCCCAAATCGCGGGCTTTGACGGGATCCAACACCATGTTGGAGGAAAGCTCATCCGCGTTCGGCAGCAACCACACACCACTAAGATCCGCTGGCACAGTGGCGGTCACGTCCGGCTTTTCATCAGGCAGGGCCAGGGTCAGGAAATCGATGTCTGAGGTCTTAAGGTCTTTGTGCTCGCTGACAAAGTAGGATTTGAGCATCAGGATGGCAAAACGGTTGGCCAGCGAATCCGGGCGGCCGGCGGTCGTTATGCCCAGTGAGGTCTTCAATTGCTTCGCCTTGCTCAGGAAGTCATTCGGATCGAGCAGATTGACGGAAGCCGCCGGAGTTTCCTCTTCCTTGTCTTTCGCGGTTTTATCCACGGCGACGGGCGTGATGCGCTTCGACGGCACTTGGACGACGGACAGGCCGAGCATCTTGCCCAAGGTCGGCTCCACGGAAAGCAGCATCACCTGGTTGGCCACAATGCGCATGGTGGCCAGGTCGACGGCGCGCAGCGATACCGCCGCGTAACCACTGCGGGAATCAAACAACACTTCGCCCACGACCATGGCGGATTTGGCGGCGCCATTTTGCTCGGCTGCGCGCTCGGGATAGGAGACGAAGAGCTTGCCGGCATCTTGGCCCAGCTTGAAATTGCCCTCTCCCTTGGGGGCGAGAATCTTGTTTTTGTCATTCGCGGTCAGTTCCTGGCGGACACTCGCGGCCAAGTCAGGCTTGGCGGCATATTTGCCATCTTTCTCCAGCGAATAGACTCCCGCCAGATAGATATGCTTGTACTTCAAATCATTGAGGGAGGTGAAAAGGTTTTTGCTGAGCAAGCCGGCCGCTTCCTGCCATTGCCCGGTGGGCACGGTGAGGGTCAAATCCGCTGTGACCTGGGATTGGGTGCGGGATTTGTTGTGGTTCTCCAACGCAGTGCGGCGCAGGGTGGTGATGGTGCGTGTGGCGTCATTTTTGGCGGTGGTGGCATCCTTGACCATTGCCGCGCCTTTGGCATGGTCCGCGGTCACATCTTGCTTTACCAAGCCGCCGGCGTCCGCGCTCTCGCTGGCCAGCTTTTGGCCTTTGATGAGATCGGCGTTGGCCTGCGTCAGTTTTTTTTGCGCATCATTCCACTGCGTGACTTGCTGCGGGTTGAGGTAGCGCGGTATCTCGGCATCGGGAACCGTGTTGGTCGCGGCTTGGACCACGGTGGCAAAGGGGAGGCTGGCGCTGAAGGCGAGCAGGAGGAGGGAGCGTTTCCAGTTCATGTGACAGGGGTGGTAGGGTGAGTGGTTCAAGATAGCACAAAAGCCAGTCAGGCCAAGCGCAAAGAGCATTCGCGGGCGGCTTGCCGGTTGACAATTGCCGTGGGAAGGGAAAGGGTTGGCGTCATGGTGAACGAGGATTTTATTTTGCAACGCGATTGTCCCGCGACGCTTATTCCCGCGGGTGATGCCGTGGTTTTACGCCAGGGCGAACCGGTGACGGTCACCCAAGCTCTGGGCGGCTCCGTTACGGTGCGTAATGCGCTGGGCTTATATCGCATTGGTGCGCGGGATTTGGACGCCCTGGGACCCCAGGCCCTCGCTTGGGCTGCCAGCCAGCCCAAGCTGGCGACAGGCGGCGAATTTTCTGAGACGTTGGTATGGGATGCCTTGCGGCAGTGTTTTGATCCGGAGATACCCATCAACATCGTGGATCTTGGTCTTATCTACGATTTGCGGGTGGACCCGGAGGCGGAGGATAAAAAGAAAATTTGGGTGAAGATGACACTGACAGCGGTCGGGTGCGGCATGGGGCCGGTCATTGCCCAGGACGCCAAGCTGCGCATCGAGGCGGTGCCGGGCGTGGCCTCCGCCCAAGTGGATATTGTTTGGGATCCGCCGTGGAGTCCGCACATGATCTCCCCCGTTGGACGGGAGAAACTGGGCCTGGAATAACTGGGTAGAGAACGTTTCTGGCTGGCAGCGGGCATCAACCGCCGCCGCCCGCATTGCCGCGACGTCCTTGGCCACCGGGGGCACCGCCGGGAGCGCCGCCACGGCCCGAACCACCGGGGCCACCGCGACCGGGAGCCCCGAAGCTTGTCGTGGTTGGCGTGTCGTTGTTGATCAAGGTTGCGAACGCCGGCGCCTGCCCCTCATTTTTGACTTGGGCGGCGTTGCCTACGTAAATAAAGATCGAGGTGCGCTGGCCGCTGGCCGGCGGCAAATACTGCCCCCCTAGGACGGTGTCAGTGCCGGCAATGTCGGTGCGGTGGAACTGGGCGATGAAGGGATCCGCGCCCTTGGGGTGATACACGGCGGAATCGTAGGCCTTGATGTCCAGATTGAATTTCTCGTCGCCAATGAGTGTCATATCCAGCGGATAGTTGGTCACGTTGACCAAGCGCACGGAGCCGATGGGGAAATCCTTGGCGTCGTTGGTCAAGGGAACACCAACGGCATTGCCGGCATCATCAGCAGCCATGAAAAGAATATAATTGCCACTGCGAGGGAAGGTGACGGTGCTGACCGCCGTCATGGGGCCGGCAGGGGCTCCCCCGTTGCCGCCGCGGCCGCCACGCCCTTGCCCGGGGGCGCCGCGCCCGCCACGACCACCACGGCCGGAGCCTCCCGAAGCGGCCGCATCCGCGGGCGCAGGGGTGGCGGAGGCATCCGGGGCGGCTGCCGCGGCTTTGGAATCTGGCTTCAGAATTTCCATTTTAGCCGGGCCGGAATAAGCGTAGGAATTGTTGCTGGTGGTCAACGGCTGGGCCGAAAGAGACATGACCGCGCCACCCGAGCGGAAATAAACCCCTTGCACTGCTTTATTGATGGCAAAGGTTTTAAAATTTACCGAAACGCTCGGGCCTGGGTTCTCCGCAGCGGGGCGCGCGCTGGCGGCAGCGGTGCCACTCGCGGCGGCGATGGCGGGCCGGGCCGAGGTAGTGGGCGTCGCCGGGGCCGGCGATTGGGCTTGGACTGGCAGGCTGCCAGCAGCGAGAAAGGCAAGGAGGCGGAGGAGTACGATGGGGCGCATGGGAGGGTTTTTAAATAGAGCCAACATCCCCTTAAGACACGCTTAAAAAGATTTTGTTCAGGGGGGGCTCCAGAGGGGAGGGAGATAGAGCCAATTGCGCCCAAGGTCAAGCGAACGAGAAGGTAGGCTTGGCGCATGAGGACCAAGCCGTGGGGGCCTTACTCCACTTGCCTTTTAAATGGCATTCCAACCAAGCATAAAGAAAACAAAAAGCCCTGTCTGGCATCGCCAGACAGGGCTTTTACACCAGCCAATGCCTTAGATGTCGTTGGCGTTTAGCCAGCGGACGGAAACCACCTTGAATCGCCGTCCAAACACCACATTGACCGGGGAAAGCTGCACCTGGGTTTTGCCGGAAACGGCCGGGTTGGGGGCATTGAGACCGGCCGTGGCCGTGGGGTCATTGATGCTGGCGGCATCGGTGGCCAGATAATCCGGAATGCGCTGTACGACGACTTCGCACCACGCACGGCTGAGAATCTTGGTGGGGTCATCGGCGATGGCATCCTTCAACCGCTGCTGATTGGTGGAAGCGCTGATGACTTCACCGTAGGTGCGGATGACAAAGGTATCTGAGCGCACCGCCAGGATGGGGGCCAGAGATTCCAGCAAGTCAGCCTGGGTAAGCCAGCCAGGGATGCCGACCAGGCGGCTGTTCGGATCGGCAGAGCCTCTCGGGTAGGCGCTTTGGAATTGGGCCGGCCCCTCGGGGTAGGTCTGGTTGGCGTTGGCGGCCGTGCGCGAGTCCGCCGGGAGCAGGCTGGAGTTGATGGCCAGGGGCGAGGTTGGGTTCGCGCCATTGACCATGCCGAGGTAGAAGTTATTCAACGAATTGCTCGTGGTGCCCGTGGGGTTGGTATTGAGGTCGATGGCCGTTTGGAGGGCACCCGACCAGGAGAGCGGGTCTTGGTAGGGCAAGGCGTGCGTGCTCGCGGGGAGGGTGAGGCGGCGGTTGACAAACTGGGCCAGCGAAAGGAAGGGGCCGCGCAAGTGGACTTGTTGGACGATTTTCATCGCCAAGGAATCGATGTCAGCGTCCGTCAATTGGCGGAAGCCGGCATAAGAAGCCGGATCCTTGCCTGTGGTATCGGTGGAGCTCGGAGTCGCCATGAATGACGCACTCATCTTGATCGGCTGGTAGATCTTGTTGGAGATCATCGAAGTGTAGCCGGAACCGCCGGCGGTGGCGTTGGCCAGGAAGTCGGAAGGCAGCGCGCGCGGGACATAAACAACGGGGAAGCGCCCGTTGGTGGCCGGGGCGCCCGAGGCATCGGTACTGCCAACATAGGTGGTGGACATGGCGGCATTGCGCATACCGGAAAGCACCGCGCGCCATGCTTCAAAGGAGGTCGAATTCACATTGAAGGCGCCGTCGATCATCATATAGCGGGCTGGCGCATAAGCTCGGAACATGGTGCCGCCGGTTACAGGGTCCGCGACTGTCACGGCGGTCTTGCCATTGCTCAGTTGGTCCAGCGTGGGAATGATGCCCATGGCATACTTCAGGCGGCCATTGGCAGGCACCGTGGTGGACCCCGCGGATTGGCCTAGGGTGGAGAAGAAGTAGCGGTCAAACAGCGCACAGTTGAGCAGGTAGCTGATGTCATAGATGCCGACATTGCCTGAGGTCGGGCCGATGTTGCCGTAGGTGGTGGTGTTGCTGCCCAGGGTGACGCCGGTGATGCGTTTGGTCACCAAGCCGCTGGCCAAGGGGCGGCTGCCCATGCTGGAGTTGCGGTTGACAAACGGTGTCCAGTAGGAATTGCCGATGGCGTTGCCGCGTTGGTAACCCACCGAGACCCAGACATCGTCCGCCGTCATGTCGGCGTGCTGCAACTGGCCGAGTGACATGAGGGCGATGTCCGGCAGGTTGGGTGGCAGGCTGGTATCGAGTGCGGCATTGGGGTTGGGCACGTTTTGCATGGCCCCGACTGTCGGCAAATAGGGCGGGACGGGATTGTTGCTGTTGGTGGCGGGGGTCAACCGGGTGGGGAGGGCAAAGAGGATGTTGTACTGTTGCCCGGCCGTGGCGTTGCCCGAGGTGACCGTGGAGAGCGAGTTGCCCCACGGTGCCCCATAATTTTTGGTGGAGCCATTGCCGGTGAAGGTGGTGAAATTAGGACCGACATTCTTGGTGTTGAAGGACTGGTCATCCAGCGGGTTGTACGAAGCTTGTACCACGTCGTCACCCGAGCCGCCACCGATGGCCGGACCTTGGTTCCAAACCCGGCCAAAGGGAGGCGCCGTGATGAAAGCCGCGGTGTTGGAAGTGAGGTTGGGGCTCGTCGTGGCCGGATTGAGCGGCGCTGTGGGCGGGAGGGAGAGGTTGACCGCGCGGATGTTGAAATCCATGTAGGTGCGGTAGCTGACCTGCAGGTTCGGATCAAAGTTGGAAACACCGGAGTCTGCGGTGGGGGCGGCGTCTTTCGCAAAGTAGAGTGGGTCCATGCTGCCGGGCAGCGCCATGGACATCACGTACGAGGTAAGGAAGACCGGCAGCACGCCATTATTGAGTGTCGGGACGGTGGTGGAGCCGGCGGTTCCCGTGCCCAGGAATTGGCGGCGGTAGCCTTGGGGCGGCGTCGGGGAGAGGTAACCGGCAGGATCGCCCACACCGGGGACATACGTATGGCCCGTCAAACCTGCGCCAGAGAGGTCAAAATTAGTGATGGTTTGCAGCACATTGACGCCAGCCGCGGAGATCGGGGTCGTGGTGGCAATGCCCGAAGTGAAAACACTATTCGCAATATTGGCGCTGACCGGGAGGGTGGAGTAGCTTTCACTTCCCCGCAGAACATTGACCACGGTGGGGTCGTAACGGAGTTCCAGCGTGGCGGAGACTGACGGCCAGGCGGTGGAAATATAACCGAAGGAAGGATCCGGCCAAGCTGTGGAGGCGTTGGCGCCGTAGGCGTTGGGGGTAGCCGGGTTGCCAGCCAGGTTCCAAGTGGCGGGTATTGTGTTGGCGCCGGTAGTGGCATAGGACTGCAAGGAATCGCTCGCGGTCTTGATGCCGGTGTAACGCAACATGAAGTAATGGGCGTTGGAAGGCAGCGCGCCGGGCTTAAGGAGCACCGGAGTCATTTCATTGACTTGGAGGCTGATCAGGCCACTGGTTGAGCCACCCACGGTTCCCACCACAGAAGTGATTTTGCGCTGGGTGGTGGACATCTGATTGTAGCGGCCCGCCAGCGGCTGGATTTGGCTGGTAAAGTTGTTCCCGCCGGAGGTTTCATCAGCCAGCGTGAAGACAATGGCCTCACCCGGCTGCCAGATCGTTTGAACGCCGTTGATAAACTTGGGAATGTGGAAGGCGACTTGGTCGAGCACGGAGTTAAACCGGCTATTGCCTTGAGAGCCGGGCGCGCCGGGCATTGAGGAGATGAACTGGGTATAGCTGACCGGATTTTTCAGGAAGGGGTAATAGCCTGGACGGACACCATTGCCATTGCCGCCGCCGTATTGCACACCGGTAACTACCGGCGTGATTTGCGATACAGCCGTGGTGGTGTAGAAATATGCGCCGTTATAACCATTGGTCAGGGAGTTGTTGCCCCCGGGGACCGTAAAGGAATTCATTTGTTGAATTGCGCGGGCAGGGCCGTTGGTGACATTGCCTTGCGTGTTGTCGAAGCCCAGGTACACGCCGACACCGCTGCCGTGGGGGGCGACGCGGTCGTTATTACGGGCAATGGCGTGGAAGCCCCATTCCCAGCCCGTGTCAGCCGTGATGCGCAAGCCCAAGTCCAACCCGCCAGGGGGCGGAGTGATGGGGTAGTTATACGGGTTGGCGAGGACGAAAACCGGCTCCACCGCGACATACTGGAATTGGGCGCTGTCCACCGTTTCACCAAATTTCAGGCGGGCCTGCAAAATGACGGGAGAGACGCCCGCGACGGTGGCATTGCCGGCACGCATTTGCACCGGATTTCCACCGGTGTTGAACGAGGAAATGCGATACCAGGATTGAAGCACGTCCCACTTCAGCCCGGGTGCGGCGGGATTGCTGGGGTCATTTGCCGCTGGGCCGTGGAATATGCTGCTGTCGCCCCGGTTGCGCAAGCCGATGTTGCCGGCCCCCGGCTCGCTGGTTCGGGTGGCGACCGCATTGGCGGCCGTGGGCAGCAGGGATTTGCCTTTCAGGCTGTTGGTGGGATCATTGGCGAAAAGACTGTCGGCCGCGGTGCCGGGCTCGAAGATGGACGTCAAGTCGTAGCGCAGGCCACCGCGCAGGGTGTCGGCGAGCACGCCATAGGAACGGGTCGTGAAGTCGTGATAGTGGAGGGCGAGAACTTTTTCAGGCTTGTCCGTAAACCCTTTCGGGCCTTGGAGCGTGCGGTCAATCAGCAGCACTTGTGTGGGATCCAGCACCTGGCTGAGCAAGGCGGTGGCGTTCTTGTCATAAGTGACCGGGCTGTTTACGGCCGGGGTGGCACCGGTGGTGACGTAGGAATCCATCTGGGGTTTGCTCGCATCCTCCTGGCCGGATGCCATGCGCTCGATGCCCGCGCGCAGAGGGGTGCCAAAGCGGTAGCGCAAAGCCTGGGCGGCGTCGGTGGCGGCGCTAATGACACCGCCTCGTTTCTCCGCGCCAGCCATGGTGTCCGGCATATTGTACTTGGCTTTCACGCCTTCATCGCCCACCCAGAAGGCATAGCGCCCGACCACGCGGGTGGCGGCCCCTTCTTCGGGAATGGTGATGTTGACCATCGGCACCACGACCATGTTCAGCGCCGGGTGGTATTCCTTGATTTGGGAGGGAAATTTGTTCGGGTCGTTGCCCGCCACATAACGGATCAACGTGTCAGTCTTGGCATTGGTGTAGGCGGAAGCCGGGCCCACGAGGACGATGGCCGCCACGCTATCGTCAGTGACAGTGCCGGTTTTGTTGGTGGGCTTGATGACGAGGTCGTTGTTCAACGCGGTCCAAACCTCAGGCAGGGCACTGGGGTCATTGAGGCGGGTGATGCCCGAGCCGTCGGGCCCGCCGGTCTCGCACGTGAAAGCGATTTTATCCGGCGCTTGGACAATGCCCTGGGAGAATGCCGAGGGCGTGGCATACTGCAGCGGGGTGCCTTCGTCGCCGCTGATGAGGTAGTTCATCAGGATCGGGCTGGGCGACACGTGGCCGGACGAATCCTGCCCTGTATAGATGGAAAGCGGAGCAGTGCCATGCCCCCATACCATGGTCCAGTAGAGTGTGCCGCTGTAGGCCCAACGCTGTTGTGCGCCGATCGGGGCGGGCATATTGTCCGTGGCGCCTTCGCTTTTTGCGAAGACGTAGGTAAAGCGCAGGCCAAAGCCGCCGTCACCTTGGGGGGGCACTACTGAAGTCAGGTCTCGGTCATCGTGGCGGCCGATGTCGGCCGTGGTGGTGATGCGTTGGTCGGGGCCGGCGAATTTTTGTAATTGGCCGAGGGCGATGTAGGCTCCGAGGAGCGCGTTTTGTTTGGCCTGTTCCGTATAGAGATTGCCGGTCGCCGTCTGGAGTTCCAGGCGCACCAGGATGGAGAGCGTGAGCACCAGCAGCAGCAGCAGCGTCATCAAACTCAGGCTGATGATGAGGGCAAACCCGGAACGGGGCGGGCGGGCTGGGCCGCGCACAGAGCGCAGGGCGAACAAATTCGGCATTTTCATGTGGTAAAAAAGGCAGGGCGCGATGACGCGGCGTTGAATAAAAAGGGGTGCGGAAGGGGGGTGGGCTGCTGGGGGTGGCCGTTGCGCTGGGGGGCGCCTCGGTTGCAACCGCCATAATTGCCTTTATTCTATCGCTTCAGCAAGGCTTTTCCACCCTCCTATTTGGGCTCGAAGCGCCCTTGCAGCAAAATTTTACAACCACCGGGTTTTCATCCGTTTTTGTCTCCTAGGAGCACCCGTAAATCAGCCTCGCCGAGCACTTCCACACCGAGTGCGCGGGCCTTGTCGAGTTTTGAGCCTGCCTCCTCACCTGCGACCACGTAATGGGTCTTTTTGCTCACACTGCCGGAGACGTGGCCGCCCGCTTGTTCAATCATTTTGGCGGCTTCCTCGCGTTTGAGGGTGGGCAGCGTGCCGGTAAGGACAAAGGTCTTTCCTGTCAGCGGTCCTGCGGCGGTTTTGGCGCGGAGGTTGTCGCTTTGTGGGTTGATTTTTAACTCAGTCAGACGCCGCCGGAACGCCACGCCATCCTTGGAATCAAAGAAATCCAATATGCTGCGGCAAACCACGGGACCGACTTCCTGGGAAATTTGTAGGGGAGCCAGCGTGGATTCGATCTCTTTCAACGTGGCGTCGATTTTTTCGCATTCCACTTCACGCTGGCGGCGTTCGTCTTCGGTCTTCGGCGGGTTTTTCCGCGAGCGCGGGGCGATCTCGGCCCGGCGTTCCTCCAGTTCGCCTTCGCGGGCGATGGAGCGGAGGATGGTGGAATCATGCACCGCAGCAAAATTCGCATGGTGGCGGGAGATTTCCTTCGCCGTCACATCGCCGACATTGGCGATGCCCAGCGCATACAGCCAGCGGGAGAGGGGCAGGCTGCGCGCGCGGTCGAGGGCCTCGATGATTTTGCGGGCATTGCTCTCGCCGAGTACCCGCGGGTTTTCCTCATCGCCAAGGTTGAGCTTGGCGAGTTTGTCAAAATGGTCTTTGAGCGTAAATAAATCCAGCGGCTCGCGCACAAGGCCATGGCGGATGAGGGCCTCGGTGACGTTTTCGCCCACTTCCTCCACGTCGAGCGCCTTGCGTGTGCAGAAGAACTGCACCCGGCGGGCGACTTGCGGGGGGCAGAGCGGATTGGGGCAGCGCCAGGCGACTTCGCCGTCATGCCGCACGGCTTGGGTTCCGCACGCCGGGCATTTTCCGGGGAAATGGTAAATGCGGCTGCCGGCGGGGCGTTTTTCTTTCACCACCCGCACGACCGCGGGGATGACTTCACCGGCTTTTTCGATGACCACGGTGTCGCCGATACGGATGTCCTTGCGTTCAATTTCATCGGCATTGTGCAAGGTGGCGCGGCTGATGGTGGAGCCGGCGAGGAACACAGGTTCAAGGTCGGCCACGGGCGCGAGGATGCCCGTGCGCCCGACTTGGATGATAATGCCGCGCAGCTTGGTCTCCGTCTGTTCGGGGGCGAATTTGTACGCCATGGCCCAGCGCGGGGCTTTGGCGGTGGATTCCGCGGCTTGCTGAAGGGCGAAGTCATCGAGCTTCACCACCGCGCCGTCGGTGCCGTAGTCAAAACTCCCGCGGAGTTGGTCGAGTTTCTGGATTTTTTCCCACACCTCCTCTGCGCCATGCACTTGGAATATATTTTCCTTCGGGTGCGCGGGCAGCCCCCAATCGCGCAGGTGTTTGTGCAGCTCATGCTGGGTGGCGCAGGGTCGCGGGTCGCAAAAGCCCAGCCCGTAGAGCAGCAGGCGCAGGTGACGGCGCGCGGTTTCCCGCGGGTCCAGCAGCTTGGCCGTGCCGGCGGCCAGGTTGCGCGGGTTGGCGTAGAGCGGCTGGCCGGCTTCCTCGCGCTCGGCGTTGATGCGGCGGAATTCCTCCGTGGTCAGGTAAATCTCGCCGCGGATTTCCATGACGGCCGGGTGCCCGCGCCCGGGGAGTTGCAGCGGCAGGCCGCGCACCGTGCGCACGTTCGCGGAAATATCATCGCCTTCCACGCCATTGCCACGGGTGACGGCGCGCACAAATTTGCCGTGCTCATACGTCAGGCAGACGGCGAGGCCGTCGATTTTCGGTTCGACGACGTAAGTGAGTTCCTCATCTTTTTTCGCGAGCCCCTTTTCCATCAACACCCGGCGCAGGCGGGCGTCAAATTCGCGCAATTCCTCGACATTGTAGGTATTGTCGAGGCTGAGCATGGGCATTCGGTGCTGCGCGGTGGCAAAGCCTTCGGCGCGGTCATCGCCCACGGTTTGGGTGGGCGAGGGTCCGCTGGCCAGCTCCGGGTGCGCCTGCTCCAGCGCCTCCAGCTCTTTCTTGAGCAAGTCATACTCAAAATCAGAGATCTCCGGCTTCGCCTTCTTGTAATACAGCGTGTCGTGGTGCGCGATTTCCGCGCGCAACTGGGCAACTCGGGCGGTGGACTTGGCGGACATGGCGGGGCGCGTTACGGTGTGCTGAGGTTGGGCGCCTGGATTTTTTGGATTTCAGCGGAATTGGCCCGTGGCACGGATTTGTTCATCGGCGGGGGCAGCGGAGTGCCGTCAGCGTGCAGCAGGCGCAGCGGCATCTCCGTGTCGCCGTCGGCCTTGATGTCGTAGCGGCCGGCCGCGCCGGTGTAAGTGCCCAGGGCGAGGAAGGTGGCGCGGATTTTCTGCGGCTCGCTGGAACCGGCCTGTTTGGCGGAGGCCGCCAGGGCGCGCAGCGTATCATAGGCATAGGCCGCCGGCAGGCTGGGCTCGGAACCGTATTTGATATGAAAAGCATCGGCAAATGCGCGGCCGGCCTCGGTGCTGCGTGGGTTGGCGGCAAAATCCGGCAAGGGATAGGCGACGGAGTTTAACAGGGCCCCGTGGCCGGCGGTGGAGGCGAGCGCCCCATTGCTCAAGTAACCAAAGACCAGGCCGCGCCAGCCCACCTGGTCAAAGGCGGTGAGGATGCTGCCATACTCCGCCCCATGGCCGATGAGCACCAGCGCGCCGGTGTTCACTCGCAGCATGGCGCGGCCCAGCAGGGCAAAGCTTTGCTCGTTGGGCGAGTAGCCTTCATCCGTGGTAAAGATGTTATGATTGCCGCTGAAGAGATAGAGCAGGTACTGCTTGTGACTTTCGCCGAGGGCGGTGTTGATATGCAGGGTCGCCACACGGTCCACGCCTGCCGCCTCAATATAATTCTCAATGGCGCGGGCTTCCTGGTCGCCATTCAAATAAATGCGCACGCCATTTTTGGGCGTCTGCTTCAATCCGGCCACGTAATCAGTCAAAAAGCCGATGATGGCGGGAAAGTCCGCCAGCCGCTGGGCGGAGGTGACCGCCACCGCGCCGTCGCCGACAAGCAGGATATTTTCCCCGCGTTCGTTGAGGGCCGTCAGCGCCTGGGCTCCGAGCAACGGGTCATCTTGGTCATCAATGAGGTCGAGTTGGATGGGTTGGCCGTTGACCCCGCCCGCGGCATTGAGTTCATCCACCGCCAATTGCAGGCCTTGGCGGAGAGACTGGCCGGCGCCGGCTTGGGGCCCCTTGAGCGACAACACCGCACCGACGGCAAAGGCGCGTGGGTTTTTGGCTGGCAGGGTGGGCAGGGAGGGTCGGTTGGCAAAAGTGGCGTCGGGGCCGGGCGCGTCAAAGCGGGCCGCGCCCGGAGCATCAAAGCCCGCGCGTTGGTTATCAGCACCGCCTGCCGGCAGGTTGTCGAGCGTGTGGCTTACGGTATCGCAGCCCGCGCCCAGCCCAGCAAGAGCGAGCAGCATGGTTGGCCAGATACCCCGACCCAGTCGTGCAATCGTCATCCCTTCAGTTGGCCCATTCCTCGAAACCCTGTCAAGAATTCGGCGTGAGGGGTATGTGACAATCAAGAGTGCGAGCTATGTGTGGTTTTGCAGCGTGCCCGCCAAATCATCACCGCTCCGACAATAATCATGAAGAGGGAGTAGAACGTTCCGCGGCTGAGGCCGAGGATGAGGGTGATGGAGCCACCGTCAGGCTCACGGAAAATTTCGCAGAATATTCTGACGCCCGCATAGCCAATCAGATACTCGCCCGCCAGCTGCCCGGGCGGCAGCGCGCCAGGTTGGCCAAAGGGCGGTTTGCTCCAGAATCGCCATTGCGTATAGAGCAGCAGGAGCAGGCCTTCGGTGGCGGCTTCATAGAGCTGCGAGGGGTGGCGTGGTTCCGTATAACCGATGATGGTGTCGCCGTCGCGCAGGGGGAAAATCATGGCCCAGGCCACGGAGGAGACTTTGCCGTAAAGCTCGCCGTTGATGAAGTTCGCCAGTCGTCCAAACAGGATGCCTGGCGGCGCAAGAGTGACGACGACATCCGCCAGCCGGGCAAAGGACAATCCCGTGCTGCGCGAATACCAGATCATGGCCAGGAGTCCGCCAATGAATCCGCCATGGCTGGCCATCCCACCTTCCCATACACGGAGCAGGACGAAGGGATGCGCAAAAAGTTCCTCGGGTCGATAGAGCAGGTAATAGCCCAAGCGCCCGCCAATCAACACACCCAAGATGAGCGCCATGAGCAGGTTGGCGCGGGCATCGGCATTGAGCGGATAGCGGTCTTTTTTCGCATAGAGCCACAGTAGCCACGAGGCGGTGAGGAATCCCGCCACATAGGCCAACCCATACCAGCGCAGACCCGGCAGCGGCCAGCCCGCGGGAAAATGGATGATAAACGGGTCGAGGTTATCCACCCAATATTTTTGGGCGGTTGGCGGCAGGGGGGCATCAGCCACGGCGGCGGCGCAGGCGCCGGGCGCAGTAACCAGCAGCCCGATGAGGGAGTAAAACAGCCGTCGCAACATTGCCTTCAGCCAATATCAACCAGCGGAGCGGGGCAAGCTTTGGAAAACACTCGCACCCAAGTCCCATTCGGTTTTGAGTGGGCGCCACCATGGCCATCCCCGACCACTATATGCCGGGCTACACCCCGCGCATTGTCGCGTTCATGGAGGCGCGGACTGCCGAAACTCATGCCGCATTTTTCCTGCCGTTTTTGAAGCCCGGGCTGCGTCTGCTGGATTGCGGTTGCGGGCCGGGCACCATCACCCGCGGGCTGGCGGCGCGCGTGGGCGAGGCGGTGGGTATTGACTTGGAGGAATCGCAGCTCGCCATCGCGCGCCAGGACCCCCGCAACCCGCCGAATTTGAGCTTTGTCAAAGCTGGCGTTTACCAACTGCCGTTTCCGGACAATCATTTCGACCTCGTTTTTTCAAATGCACTGTTCGAGCACATTGCCGAACCCGTGCGCGCGGCGAAGGAAATCCGCCGCGTGCTCAAACCGGGCGGTTGCGTTGGTTTGTGCAGTCCGCACTGGGATGGGTTTATCTTTGCGCCGCTGGATGAGGAAGTGGAGGCCGCGGCCAGATTGTTCCGCCGCTTGCAGGAAACCCAGGGCGGCAATACCCGCGCGGGACAAAGCCTCGGCGTATGGCTCGGTGAGGCGGGGTTTGCCACCGTGGAAATGACGGCCCGCTACGAATGCCAGGAGGATTTGAGCTTGTTTGGCGATTTCCTGTGTGACCGCCTGGAACGTTCGCCCCGCCAGGACGACGCTATTAATCGCGGGTTGGTGGACACCGCCTCGCTCGACCGCATGATGCGGGCGGTCCGCACCTGGGAAAAACGGCCTGACGGTGTATTTGCCTTGGCCTGGGTGCAGGCAGTGGGGACAAAGTGACTAGCCTTCGTTCTGCACAATTTGCTCGAGCGACTGGCGGCGGCGGATGAGGCGTAAGGCGCCGTCTTCGCGCAGCAAAACTTCCGGCGCTTCGGGGAACGAATTATAATTCTTCGCGCTCATGGCCGCGCAATACGCGCCGGAGCCTTCGATGACACAGGTGTCGCCCACTTCGGCCTTGGCAAGCAGGCGGGGGCCCAGCGTCTCGGACTGGCCGGGGGCGGGGGTGAGCAAATCGCCCGATTCGCAACAATGGCCCACAACCAGGTATTCCTTCTTCCCGGTGGCCTTTGCGGCGCGATTGGCCGCCGGCACGATGATAATCGCGTGTTGCGCACCATAAAGGCTGGGGCGCAGGAGCTCGGTCATTCCGGCATCAAGCTTCAGGAATTCATAGCCCGCCTTGCCGGTGGAGACGATGTCCTGCACGCCGCAAACGAGCGCCCCGGCAATGGCCATAAGATAGGTGCCCGGCTCGATTTCGAGGCGCAGTTTGCGGCCGGTCTCTTTTTCAAATTGGATAAAGAGCGCCTTCACCGTGGCGCCGATTTTCTGCAAATCCGTGGTTTTTTCGCCCGCCACGCGTCCGACCTTGAAACCACCGCCAAGGTTGACGGTCTCCACCTCGGGAAATTCCTTGGCGAGCTTGAGCGTCATCTTCGCCACCTTCTGCCACACCTCGGGATCCGTGCCGGAGCCGATATGCGTATGCACTTTGGTGACGCGCAAGCGGTGGTTCGTGACAAGCTCGTGCACCTGGTCGAGCGACTCGTGCCAGATGCCGAAGCTGGAGCCTGGGCCGCCGACATTGGTCTTGCCTGAATGGCCGGAACCTTGGCCGGGGTTGAGGCGCAGGCCGAGGCTTTGCCCCGGGAACATACGGCCAAAACGGTCGAGCTGGTTTAGCGAGCAGGCGGTGAACAGCACGCCGCGGCGGTGGAGGTCGGCCAGGTTTTCAGGCAGCTCCTGCGTGGCGAGGGAGATTTTCTGCGGGGCGATGCCGGCGCGCAGGGCGCGGGCGGCCTCGTAGCCGGAACTGGCGTCAAAGTTCAGGCCCAGGCTGTCAAAAAATTGGAGAATGGCCGCATTAGGGCAGGCCTTCATCGCAAAGCGCACTTTGATGCCGTAGGCGTGCGGAAAGGCGAGGCAGGCCTCGGCCTGGCGGCGCAACGTCTTTTGGTCGTAAACATAGACGGGCGATCCAAAACGGGAGCGGACTTCCTCGGCCTGTTTGGGCGTCAGAAAGCGCAGGGGTTCCAGGGCAGGCGAGGTTTTGGCGGCGGGCATGGGTGGGCAGGGGGTGGAAGCGGCAGCGGGAAAAGGCGAAAGAGCAAAACATATTTTCACCTGACCGTCACTTACAATCTAGCTGTGGAGCGGTGGCCGGGAAGCCCCGCTTGCTCCCGGTTAGTTCTTGCCGGACCAGTGCCGCAGTGAACGCAGGAGAAAGAATTCCAAGGCGGCATCTTCCTTGAGATTGACCTCCAGCAGGCCCGAGATTTTCTCCAAATCAGCCACCGTGCGGGCCAGCCGGTTGGCCCGCATGGCGATGGCCGGGTCGCCCGGCTTGGCGAGGGCAAAGTTGCGCGTGGCCTGCTCGATTTCCACCAAAAGGCTGGCGCGCAGCCCCTTGTGCAGGCCGACTTGCGCGGCCTCGCGTTCCTCATCTTCCAGGGATTCCGGCAAAGTCGCCTTGGCCTTTTCCCAGGCGGCCTCAGCCAGGCGGGAGAGTGCCGCCTCAAAGCGCGCGCCCAACCCATACGCGCTTAATACCAAATCGCTGGGCGGGATTTTCTCCCCTCCCGCCAGGCGGGCCAGCCAGGCGCCATAATCAGCCAGCCAGGCTTTCCATTCCGCATCCTCCAATGGAGCGGAGGCTGCCGGCAGGCGCAGGTTAAAGCAGCGGCTGCGAATGGTCGGCAAAAGCTTGTTGGGGTGTGTGGTAAGCAGGAAAAGGGTGGTGCCATCGGGCGGTTCCTCAAGCGTTTTCAAAAACGCATTGGAGGTGGCGGTATTCATGCGGTCGGCTTCGTAAACCACGCCGACTTTGCGCGGGCCAGCCGTCGCGGTGAGCTGGATTTTGTGCAGAAAATCGCGCAGGGCGTCCACCTTGATGAAGCGCGCCTTGCCTTCCGGCCGCAGGGTGAACAAGTCCGGGTGGCGGGTGGCATCGTTTGCTTTCAGCAGTTTGCCGGCAAGTTCGAGGCACGCGGCCTCCAGCGCCGTCGGGTTGTCGCCATGCACCAGAATGGCATGCGCCAGCCGCCCCCGCGCGAGGGCGTCGGTGAAAGCGCGCAACGAACGGGGTGTGGACTCAGCCATGGCGGCGCTGGAACTCCTGCCAGATGGTGTCGGTGATTTTTTCGGACGGCAGGGTGCCATCCACGACGAGAAAGCGCTCAGGGAGCGAACGTGCCAGGAGCAGGTAGCCTTCGCGCACGCGTTGGTAAAAATCCAGGCTCTCTTGCTCCATGCGGTCGGGCTGTTTGCTCGCGCGGTTGCGGGCACGGGCGAGGCCGGCCTCAGCCGGCAGATCGAGCACGACCGTCAGCGACGGCATGATGTCGCCGACGGCAAAACGATTGATGGCGGCCACCGGGTCTTCGGACAAACGTCGCGCCACGCCTTGATAAACCGTGGTGGAGTCCAGAAAGCGGTCGCAGAGGATTATTTTGCCGGTCTGTAACGCGGGCAGGATGACTTCGCGCACCAATTGCGCGCGGCTGGCAGCGAAGAGCAAGAGTTCCGTTTCGGGGAACATACCCTGGCCGCTTTGCGCGTGCTTGAGCAGGTGGCGGATGTCCTCACCCAGCGGCGTGCCGCCGGGTTCGCGGGTGGTAATGACATCATGGCCGGCCGCCTTCAGGCGTTTGGCCAGCAGGTCAATCTGCGTGCTTTTGCCGCTGCCTTCGGAGCCCTCAAAGGAAATGAAAAAGGATTTCGCTGTGCGCGGCGCAGTCATGAGCAGGTGGGTTTATCGGCGGAAAAAGCTTCCGAGGGAAGTTAATTCCATGTGTTCACCATTCCCGTAAAAACGCAGTCAGCTCCGCGAGGCTGGGGCTGTGGGCGTTGCGCACATAAAAACCGGACACGGACACCGCCACCGTCAGGCAGCAGGGCGGGGGCAGGCCGAGCAGCAGGCCGGTGGTGAAGCCGGCGTTGAAGTTGTCGCCTCCGCCGGTGGTGATGGCTGGTTTATCGCAATGCGGACCGTCCACCCACCAGGTGCCTTCGCCGGTGGCGCAGGCTGCACCGTTGATGGGATGGATTACGGCACAGCCGATGTTCAATTTCTCGCGGATGCGCGCGCAGGCTTCTTGCAGGCTGGCGGGCGTGGTGTCAGCCAGCGGGATGCCCAGCACAGTGGCCACTTGTTGGCCCTCGGATAAATTCATGCCGAGAGTCACTTGGCCAAAGGCTTGATAGCGGGCCATGACCCGCAGACCAACCAGCAATTCCTCGCGCAGGCGTTTGGCAGGGTCCGCGAGGTCGAAAAAGAAATGGCGGGGGCGGTGGGGAAGGGCAGGCAGGGATTTGACGAGGACGCCTTCGAGCAATTGCGTCATATAGGGCGTCTGCGTCCAATTGACGAGTGCGATGAGTTCCGCGTGGCCCAGCAAAGCCACCCAGGCCGCTTCGCCGACAGTTTCAGCCAGGCGTGCGTAGGTTAGTTCTTCCATCGCTCGTGGTTCGCCGAGCATGAGCTTGCCGTCCGGGAACTCCAGCGCATGGGTGATGCCTGGATTGCAGAGGGAGATGGCTTGGGTTTTCTGCGCGAACTCCTGAAAAATCGGATGCACGACAGGATGCCCCAGCGCGCCGACATAGCGCACGCCCATCCCGGTGGCCAGCAGCGCCCGGCCCATGAGGGGACCATTGCCGCCGAGCTGCTCTTGCTCAAGGTACAGTTCGATATTGGTGCTCTTGCCCGCGGCAGCGGTGATGCGCTGGCCAAACGCTGCCAGTCCGGTGAAGGGCGTGTAGTTTGCGCCCAGGCCCTGCCGTTGGGCCACAGCGCGCATGATGCGGTCGATAAAACCATCAAAGCCGATGACGGCGAGCTTGGCTGGCAGGTTTTTGCCCTCGCGTGCCAGGCCGTCAAGCGTGGCTTGCTGATGGTTTGTCGGCATACGGGGGAATGTGCCGTGGCTGGCTCCAGGCGGCAAACTGAAAACAGGCGCACGATTTTTTTGCCAACAAATTGAACAATTATTGCCATTTCGCTATCTAATGGCTAAATCTTTGGGGAACAACATACTGATGACACATCTGAGCATCCTGATTTCGGGGTCGGCGCACGGCCTGCCACTGGCCGCCGCCGGTAGTTTCAACCTGTGGGCGACATTCAATGGCGCCGAACTGTTCGGCAAAATCATCGTCGTGCTGCTGATGTTTTTCAGCCTCCTGGCCTGGACGGTGATGATCAACAAATACCTCGATTTAAGCCGCTGGCGCCGCCTCAATCTCGATTTCGAAGCGCATTTGAAGGACACAACGCAGGGCTTGATCGGGCAGGGGGCCCCGGCCAGCTTGCGCCATGGCGGCCCCTACGCACGGCTCTTTAAGGACGCGATTGACGCCGCCCGCCAACACGCGGCTGACCGCGATCCCGCGGTGCGCATGGGCCTGGTGGAAAATGCGCTGCAACGCGGCGTCGCCGCCGAATGCGTGCGCTACGAGACGAAGATGGTGTTGCTCGGCTCGCTGGTTTCTGGCGCACCCTTCATGGGGCTGCTGGGCACGGTCGTGGGCGTCATGGTGGCGTTCAATGGTATGTCCGCTCCGGGCAGTTCAGCCACCCTGCAGAACATCGCGCCTGGCGTGGCTTCGGCCTTGCTCGCCACGGTGGCGGGGTTGATCGTCGCGATTCCCTCGGTGTTCGGTTACAATTTTCTCCTCGCGCAGACGAAGCTGATGATCACGGAGATTGAAAATTTCGCCAGCTGGCTGGCTGACCGCCTGGAGTTGGAGATGGAAGCGCAGAAGGCCGGGGTTTCCCATACGCCAGTGCATTCCGCCCCTCATGCGCCCCATGTGCCGCACCCACTGGCTTCGCCTCCGCCCGCCAACCCGTCGCCACCCGAACCACCCCCGGCCACCGAGCGCTACTTGCGCTTCGATGTGTCTGACCAGGATTAACCGCCAAGACTTTTTGCCATGGCCCGGGTATTCAAACGCAAAGACCGCCTCAGCGCGATGTCCGAGATCAATATCACCTCGTTGCTCGACCTCGTGTTTTGCCTGCTGATCATCTTCATGATCACCACGCCGCTGCTGGAGCAGACGATGCCGATCGACTTGCCTTCGCAGGCCCACAACCCCGCGTTGACGCCGGACCCCAAGGCCAAGCGCCAGGGCGTGTCCATGAACGAACAGGGGCAGATGTTCTATGGCAATGAGCCCGTGACTGAAGACCAGTTGCTGGCCCGGCTCAAGGTGCTGGCCCAGCAGACGGAGCCGCCCATCATCGACGTGCGCTGCGCGAAAAATTTGATGGTTCAGCGGCAGGATGACTTGCTGGACATCGTGGCGCGCGCGGGGCTGACCAAGATCAGCCTCGACACCAAGGTCGTGCAATGAACTACGCGATTCCCTACCGCGACCATTCGCGCGCGCCGCTGGCCTTCGGGCTGTCGGCGCTGCTGCATGGGCTGCTGGTCGGGGCCTTGCTGGCATTTTTCTTCGCGCAAACATCCACGCCGCCGGTAAACGCGCATACTTTCGAGCTGGTCTCCGGCCCCTCGGCGGCAGACAGCCCTGGCCCAGTCTCGACCCCCGGCCCATTGATTACAGTGCCCGCCATGCGCAGTGTGCCCACGCCCCCGGCTCCGACCCCGGTGGAGGCTACGCCCGCGCCACAGCCGGACCCGGCTCCCCCGCCACCCAAGCCCACCCCCGTCACCTCAACACCTCCCCGGCCTACGCCGCCAATTTCTCCCCGTGGCGCCACGCCCGCGCCCAAGCAGCCCAATGTCATGTCCGCGGCTGAGTGGCAAAAGCGCCAGGGCATCACGGCGGCGACAACGCCCAACCGCAGCGCCTCCCGTCCAGTGCCCAAGGTGGGCGTGAGCACGGATGGTATCATGGACAATCTCAACAAACTCGCCAGCGGAAGCGGCAGCACCACGCGCACCGGCCCCGCTGGCAATGCGGGCAACAAGTCCAACTTGGGCAACAACGGCGAAAGCGATGATTATTTTGCGCGCGTCATCCAGCAGATTCGCGCCGTTTTTGTCGCCCCTCCGGCGGTGGATGGGCTGAGCGCCACCTTCCGCCTGGTCATTGGCGCGGACGGCACTGTCATCTCCGCCCACTTGTTGCAGCGTTCACCGGACGACCGGTTTAATGCCGCAGTCAACGCCGCTTTGGCGCGTCTGAAAAATGTCGGCCCTCCGCCCGGCGGCGAGCAACTGACCAAGGATTTCCGCTTTGTGCCAAGCACGCCGTAACTTAAATTCACGAATTTCAGCAGCGCTGAAATTAAGGAAGACAAGGGCAACACCGCCCGTCTTGAAAAAGGGTGCTCGGGAAGGGACTTGAACCCTTACACCTTTCGGCATACGCACCTCAAGCGTACGTGTCTGCCAATTCCACCACCCGAGCAAAAAAGGAAGGGTTACCTTACCAGTTCTCCGCCGCCTGGCAATAGAAAACTCTTCAGCGCCAATTAAAGCGGTAAATCTAACGGTCTTTACAACAGACGGGCTCAAGTTTGCTCTTGGCATTCCGATAGATAGGGGTAACCTTGCCCACAAGGCGGCGGGGTGCTTCCCTTTGATTTTTCGGCCTCCGCCCTCTTGGTACAGTCTGCTTTTCAATGGCCCACCGCATTCTTATTCTGGACGACGACGTTGATTTTAACAGCCTGCTGACGGACATTTTCAGCCAGGCCGGGTACGATGTTACTTCCGAGCTCGACCCGCAGCGCGCCCTTTCCCTCATCCGCGAGTTCCAATTTGACCTGGTGGTGACGGACCAGCGTATGCCGGGCATCAGCGGCAAGGACTTTTTGCGCGAGCTCAAAAAGGTCCAGCCCCGCACGCCGATCATCATGGTGTCGGGCTTTCTGGATAACGATACCATCCGTGAGCTTATACGCGAAGGCGTGGGCGGCGTGTTCCTGAAACCGCTGAACGTCTTTTCCCTGCTCAAACGCACGGCCAAGCTGCTGGAGCAGCTCAATGGCGCCGCCCGCGCGGGCGAGCCGGAGGGCGATGCCGCCGGCGGTGCGGCGGAGTTCCGCCATAATCTGCCTTTTGCCTTTTCCTCGTTCCCTTGCCGTGATGCCAGCGCGGCTGAGTTTGCCAACAAGCTCTACGCCCTGCGCAATTTCAAAAATTATCTCACGCTGACCGGCCCGCGCGGCACCAACTTTGCCGCCGTATGCCGTGATTTTGAAGCACTGCGTGAAAAACCGGAGGAGCGCTTCCTCTACCTTACCAACACCATGGTGGAGGCTCACAACCTGCAGCGTCTGCTCCGCGAGCATGAGGAGCGCGAGCGCGTCACTTTGTGCTTTCTCGAATTGGATACCCTGGACTTGGAGCGCCAGCGCCTCTTGCCGCAAATCGCGCGCAAGAGCGGTTCCTTCGCCGGCTTGAAGATGGCCACCCGCTTCATCTTCTGCCTTTCGGAGAGCCTCGACGCCCTTTACGACCGCGGCCAGATAGACGAAAACCTTTACCTGCTCACCAGTTCTTCGGAATTGATGGTCCCTGGCTTGGGCGATTGCCGGGATGATATCCCGCTGTTGGCGCAGGAGATTCTCGCGCGCGAGGCGGCCACCCGACAGCTGGGCACCGTCCCCAAGCTCGATGTTTCTGCCAAAGCCTATTTGCGTGACCGTGCCTGGCCCGGCAACTACAACGAATTGCAGCAAGTCATCCTCGGTGCACTGGGCCAGTTGCGCAAAAACACGCTGACGCGGGAGATTTTGGAGAAATCCAACCTGCCCGGCGTGGTGCCCTCTGTCGAGTTGCGCCAGTACCTGGCGCGCCTGCGTGATGAATACGCCAGTGCCGCCAGTATTCTTTCCAATGGCGATCGTGCCGCGACAGCTTCCATCCTGGGCCTCAGCGAGGAAGCTATGGATCAGATCCAGCCCAGTCGCAATTCGGCGGCGAACTAAAGGGTGAAGAGGCCGGGGGAGGGGGCCGCCTACGGTTGCTTGCGAATGCGGATGGCTTGGTACGGTTTGCCCGGCAAGGGAATACTGCGGCCGTCTTTGTCGGCAAAAGTATAAGCGTCCGCAGGTTTGATTTCAAAGACGCCCGGCACCGGGGTGATTGTCATCTCCCAGGTGTCGATGACCTCGGCGGTGAACTTCATCCCCGCGGTGAGGGAGTTTTTGTAGAGGATAAAAGGCCAGGATGACGATGTGTCGCGACCGAGATAAACCAGGTAGTACTCGCCCAGTTTCCCGCCGGTGCGGCGTTCCTGCCATTTATCCACCGGCTCGATGCCTTCCGGCGGGCTGTCGGCCAGGATTTTTTTCAGAAACGCCAGCCGGGCTACGCTCTCTCCGGTCAATGTCCCGCCTTGGTTGAGCCATGCGCTGCCATTGTCGCTGAAAATTTCACTATGGCCTGCGTACGTGCCCGCGACAGCACTGTTCCAGAAGCGCAGCACCAGTTCCGGCCCGGTGAGCTGGCCCCACCGCCGGGCGCTATTGCCCTCATATTTCACCTCATCATAGACAATGGGCTTGCGGTAAACGTCACGGTAAAGCTCCGCCCGCTCCGGATCCAGCACGGCCGCGCCGTTTTGGATGCTGGCATGGGTGACCCATGGCAGCGTGTTATTGTAGATCAGCATACTGTGGTGGATGGAGCGCAGATGGTTGTAAGGGTCGCTCGCTTGCACGAGCTGCCCCAGCCGGTCCCAGTCGGACTCGTGCTTGGTGCGCACAAGGTCATATTCGTTTGCCAGCGACCACCAGACATTGCGATAAGCGGAGAGCCGGGCCGTGAGGTAGCGCACATAGCGGTCATCATCCGCCGCCGCCATGGCGTTGAAGCCTGAGTCATTATTGTAGGGGTGGAAGAGGATGACATCTGCCTCAATGCCCAAGTCCCGCAGTTGGCCGATGCGTTGTTCCAAGTGGCGGAAAAATTCCGGGTTGAAGCGCGTGGGGTCCCATTTATTGGGCGGCGTCCCGGTAAAAGGGTAGAAACGCAGGGCCGGGGCGCCACTGGCCGGGGGAAACACGCACATACGCAGCTTGTTGAACGGCGCACTAGCCAGTGTCTTGAGGGTTTGTTCTTCCAGAGCATCGGTTTGATGGGTCCAGAAGTAGCAGGTTGTGCCGAGTTCCTTGAAAGGGGTGCCATCGGCGTAGGCGAAGTGGTAAGTATGCGCCACGCGCACCGGCCCATGATTGCTGGGCGAGGGTGCGGTGGCGGTGAAGCTGCCTGTCTGTCCGGTGAGCTCGGGACGATTGCTGGTGGTTTCGTAGCGCCACTCGCCCTGCGTTTCCGGCATGAAGCGAATTTTATAAACACCGTCGCCATCATAGAATCCCTCCGCAGTCACTACTTGGTCCCCATGGGTGAAGCGGGCGGCCAAGGTGACATCCGTAAAGGGGTTGTCGGCGCTCGTTCCGGGCAGGGTGATTTCATAAAGGCCCCATTGCTCAACGACCGGCGTAGTGGCGGCTTGTCCGGGAACTGGCAATAGAATGCCCGCCAGGAGCAGGATGCCCCAAGAATGACGCCAACAACGGAGATAAAGATTTTTCATGACGTTTGCCGATCGGAAGACTTGGGGCAGACATGGGGGATTTGGCCGCCCGACACAAGGTGATTTGATGGGGAAGATTGCCTAAGGCGGATTGGTGGCCAAGCCTCATGCTTCAACCTTGACCCGCCTGGGGTTTTGAAGTGCTCTAAACCTTCCGCAATTGGCGGATTGTCAATGAACGACATCATCAAAGGCGCTGGCGTTTTCATCTACCCGCTCGGTTTGTTTTCCTTCCTGGCGGTTTACGTCATTATCGAGCGTTTCCTCGCCCTTCGCACCTCGCGCGTGCTGCCCAAGGACCTGGCTGATACCTTCATTTCTGGTGAAATCATCAACCAGCCGGGCGACTTGAATTCGGTGGCTGGGCGGATTGTTTATTTTTTCCGTAAAACCAATCCCGACCCGGAAGCCTTGAAGGCCTATGCACGGTTGGAAATCACCAAGCTGGAGCGTGGTCTGTTTATTTTGGAAATAGTCATCTCCGGAGCGCCTTTGCTGGGTCTGTTGGGCACCATTACCGGCCTGGCCGAGGTCTTTGCCTCCCAAGTGGGCGAAAAGGGGCTGACCAACAAGGAAGCGTTCATTCAGGGCATTTCTCTGGCGCTGACCACGACCATGATCGGCTTGTGTGTGGCCATCCCGGCGTTGGTCGCCAATAGCTGGTTCCATCGGCGCGTCGAGCTGCTGGCCACCCGTCTGGAAATGGGCGTTGAGCGTCTGATCGACCTCGCCAAGCGTCGTTAACCGCATCGGAGCACCGCCATGGCTCTCTACGTCCGCCGCCGCCGTCCGCCGCCCACCATCAATATCGTACCCTTGGTGGACGTGCTGGTGGTGCTGATTTTCTTTTTCCTGATGGCCATGCGGTTTCAGGATAACCAGACGCTGGACATCACACCGCCCAAGATGGATACCGCAGGGCAGACCGATCCGGCCCAGCGCTTCATCATTGCGGTCGATAAAACCGGGCAATACCGCGTGAATGATGCTGCCGCCACGCCTGCGCAGCTTACCGCCGCGCTCAAGGCCGCTGCCGACAAGCAGGGCGCGGACCTTAATATTCTCATCTTTGCCGACCAGGACACCCCGCTTAAGGACGTCACCTTTGTCATGGATGAGAGCCGCAAGCTTAACCTCGACAAAATTCGTTTGCAGACGCGGTGAAGCAAGCCCCAGGGCAGGGGGGCGAGAAAAAGTTGTTTGAGAATGCCTGGTTTGCGGTCATGCTGCCTGCACCCCTATGAACCCTGAATCCGTTGCGCTTACCCCCGGCTCGGAATCCCGCCGGAATTTTTTAAAAACCACCGCGGTCGTGGCCGTATCGGCTGCCAGCGCGCGTTACTTGAATCTGGGTGGCGCGTCAGTTGCCACGGGTTCCGCTGCGCCTTGGTACCGGCGCACCCAACGCTGGATGCAGACGAATATCGCGGAAATGGACATCACTCGCTACGACATCCCGTGGTGGCGCGAGCAGTGGAAACGCACCAAGACGCAGGGCATCGTCGTCAATGCCGGCGGCATTGTGGCGTTTTATCCGACCAAGATTCCCTTTCACCCCTTGGCGCAGTTCTTGGGCAATGGGGATTTGTTTGGTGATTTGTGCAAGGCTGCGAAAGAAGACGGTATTGCGGTGTTTGCGCGCATGGATTCCAACGGCGCACAGGACGCCACCTACCAGGCCCACCCCGAGTGGTTCACCCTCAGCGCGCAAGGCCGTCCCTATACCGACCGTGGCCTCAACATCCCCTGCATCAATGGGCCTTACTACCGAGAGCATATCCCGGCCATCCTGCGCGAGATTGCCGAGAAATACCACCCTGAGGGCTTTACCGACAACATCTGGAGTGGCCTGCCGCGCGCGAACATCTGTTTTTGCGAAAATTGCGCGAAGAAATTCCGCGACCAGCGTGGGCTCGACCTGCCGCGCACGGCGGACTGGAACACCTCCGCCTACCGCGCGTGGATTGAGTGGAGCTACGGTCTGCGCCTGGAAATCTGGGATGAGTTCAACCGTGTGACACGCGCCGCCGGCGGGCCGGACTGCATCTGGTCCGGCATGATGAATGGCAACCTCCCGGGTGCGGCGACCGATTTTCGTGATTATCGGGAAATCTGCCAGCGCGCCGAGATCATCATGCTCGATGCGCAGCGCCGGCAGGACAATACAGGTTTCCAGGCCAATGGCGTCACGGGTCGTTTTGTGCATGGAATGTTGGGGTGGGACAAGCTTTCGCCGGAGAGCATGGCCATGTATCAATACGGTGCGACAAACTATCGCCTGGCTAGTAAACCGGATGGCGAGGCGCGCTTGTGGGCGCTCGATGGCTTTGCCGCCGGCATCCAACCGTGGTGGCACTACATCAACGCCTACCATGAAGACCGTCGCATGTATGCCACGCCGGTGCCGATGGGTGTCTGGCACGAGCAGAATGAGCAGTATCTGTCCCACCGCCAGCCGGTGGCCACCGTCGGCATCGTGTATTCGCAGCGTAACCATGACTTTTTCGGGCGCAACGATTACGAGCAGATGGTCAGCGCGCCCGAGCGCGGCTTTACCGAGGCGCTGCTGCACGCGCGCATCCCGTACGTTATGGTCCATGCCGATGATTTGGAACGCTATGCCAGCCAGCTCAAACTGCTGATTCTGCCCAATTTGGGCGTCATGACGGACCCGCAGGTGGCGGCGGTGCGCGCCTTTGTGCAAAAGGGCGGCGGCCTCATCGCCACGGGCGCAAGTAGCCTGTGTGACCAGTGGGGCGACCCGCGGCCCGACTTTGCGCTGGCAGATATCTTTGGCGTGCACCTGCCTGCCGACCATGGTTTGCGCAACGAGAACACGCGCCGCCAGTTGGCGCAAGTCAACGAGCAATCCTACCTTCGGCTTACGCCCGAACTGCGCGCCAAGGTTTATGGCCCGCATACCACCGGCGAGCCCGCCGTCACCGCCCCGCGTCACGAAGTTCTGCGCGGGTTTGAGGAAACGGATTTGCTGCCCTTTAGCGGAAGACTGGAGGCAATGACCGTGGACGCTGGTGCGCAAGTGCCGCTGACCTTTGTCCCCGTGCGCCCGACCGCGCCGCCGGAGATGGTCTGGATTCAAAATGACCATACCGACCTGCCGGGGCTGGTTCTCAACGAACGTGCCGGTTATGGCCGAGTGGCGTATCTGCCGGCGGATATTGACCGCCGCTATGCCCGCGAAAACCTTTCCGATCTCGGCAATCTACTCAACAACCTTATCCGCTGGGCCGCCAAGGGAGACATCCCGATGAGCGTCACCGGTCCGGGCTTGGTCGATAGCTATTACTACGAGCAACCGGGCCGGGCCATCGTCCACCTCGTCAATTTAACGAACCCGAACACTTGGCGCGGGCCGGTGGAGGAGTTGATTCCGGTGGGGCCGATCAAAGTCGGCATCAAGCTCCCCACCGGAGTGTCCGGCAAAAACGTGCGACTGCTGGTTTCCAGCCAAAAGCCCACACTAACCGTGGCCGATGGCTGGGCGCGCTTTGAACTCAACTCCATTCTCGACCAGGAAGTCGCGGTAATCGAATAGCCTCGTTTCAGGCTTAAGGCTGCTTGCGCAGGCGGTGTTTCTTGGATTCCTTCTTGGCGGCAGCCGCTTCTTGCGCCGTGTTGGCCGCGGCCTGGGCGAGAAAGTATTCCTGCACGGAGAAAGATTTGCCTTCGCCGGCATGGGGCATCGGCGAATAGGCGCCATTGGCGTGCAGCTCGGTGGCGTAAGTGTTGTCCCGCAAATACGCGGGCAGCACATCCTTGAGCAGCCGCTGGCGCAGGCGCGGATCGAGCACAGGATAGACGACCTCGATGCGGCGGTAGAAATTGCGTGGCATCCAGTCGGCGCTGCCCAGGTAGAGCTCGGGCTGTTCGCCGCCGGAGTTCTCAAAATAATAAATGCGGCTATGCTCGAGAAATTGCCCCACCACGCTGGTGACGCGGATGTTTTCCGAAAGCCCTTTGAGCCCCGGCACCAGTCCGCAAATGCCGCGCACAATCACATGGATGGACACCCCCGCCTGGGAGGCGCGGTAGAGGTTGTCCATCGTCTCTTGGTCGATGAGGCTGTTGATCTTCGCGATGATGCGCGCGGGTTTGCCGGCGGCGGCATTGGCCGCCTCACGCAGGATTTTTTTCTGGATTTCCGAGTGCAGGTTGAAGGGCGCCACCAGCAAATGCCGGAATGTGGGTGAAAGGGCAAAGCCGGTGAGGGCGTTGAACACGTCCGCCACCTCCTCGGTCAGGTGTGCCTGGGTGGTGAACAAGCTGAAATCGGTGTAAATTTTGGCGGTCTTCGGGTTGTAGTTGCCCGTACCCAGGTGCGCGTAGCGTTTGAGGGCGTTCTTTTCCCGTCGCACGACGAGGCAGCATTTGCAGTGGGTTTTCAACCCCGCCAGGCCGTACACCACATGCACGCCTTCTTCCTCTAGTTGGCGCGCCCACTGGATGTTCTTCATTTCATCAAAGCGCGCCTTGAGTTCAACCAGCGCCGTCACCTGCTTGCCATTGCGCGAGGCCTCAATCAGGGCTTCGACGATGGGCGAGTCGCCACTGGTGCGGTAGAGCGTCTGCTTGATGGCGACAACTTGTGGGTCGTTGCCGGCTGCGCGGAGGAAATCCACCACCGGGTCAAAAGCCTCGTAGGGGTGGTGCAGCAGCACGTCGCCGCGGGCGATTTCGGCAAAGATATTCTCCTGACTCAATGCGGTGGGCCGGTGCGGGGTGAAGGGCGGATAGAGCAGATCCGGGTGTTCGTGGCCGATGTCGTCGATGACCTCAAAGAACCGCATAAGGTTCAAGGGGCCGTTCAGCCGGAAGACGTTGTCCTCGGGCAGGCTGATGGCCTTGAGGAATTGCGCCAGGAGGGCCTCGTCCACATCTTCGCGGATTTCCAGGCGGACGGCTGCACCCTTGCGGATGCGGTGCAGTTCCTGCTCGATTTTGGTGATGAGGTTTTCAGCCTCCTCCTCGTCGATATACAGGTCGCTGTTGCGGGTGATGCGGAAAGGCCACGCGCCATTGACCTTGTAGCCGGGAAACAGGCCGCCTGCGAAATGGCGGATGATGGAGCTGAGAAAGACGTAGGTTTGCTGGTTGCGTGGGCCCGCGCCAATGCGCACCAACCGCGGCAAGATGCGCGGCACCGGGACGATGGCCATCATCTTCTCCGTATGGGCCGGGTTGGGACTATCGAGCGACAGCAGCACGTAGAGAGCTTTGTTCGTCAGCTGCGGAAAGGGGTGGGAAGGGTCGATCGCCATCGGCGTGAGCACGGGGTACACATGCTCATGATAGTAATCCTCCAGCCAGTTGAGCTCCACTTTGCTCCAGTCATCCTCGTGTTTGAAGATGATGTTGTTGGCGGCCAGGGCGGGGCGCAGTTGCTCCAGCCAGCAGCGGTACTGGTCATCCACCAGGCCCCGCGCAATATGGTTGATGCGGCGCAATTGTTCCTTGGGGCCTAGTCCGTCGATGCCTACTTCCACCACGCCGGAGTCCACCTGTTGCATGAGCCCGGCCACGCGAATTTCAAAAAACTCATCCAGATTCGAACTGACGATGGCCAGAAAGCGCAGGCGCTCCAGCAGGGGCACGCGGGGGTTGGTGGCCAGCTCGAGCACGCGGCGGTTGAAGGCCAGCCAGCTCAACTCACGGTTGAAATAGGCGACTTTTTGGAGTGGAGGAAGTTTTTTGCGCGACATGGAGGATGGGGAGCGCGGGTTCAGGCCTCGCGCACAATGACGCTCTTGATATTCACGAATTCCCGCGGGCCAAACAAGCCCAGTTCGCGCCCGTAACCAGAATGTTTCACGCCGCCAAAAGGCAGGCGCGGGTCGCTCTTCACGAAATCATTCACCACGCAAAAGCCAGCCTCGAGCTCGGTGGCCGCCACGCGCCGTCCCCGGGCGAGGTCGCGTGTGAACACACCCGCGCCCAGTCCATAGGCGTGCTGGTTGGCGAGGGCTATGGCCTCCGCCTCATCGCGTACGGCAATCACCGCCGCCACGGGGCCAAAGGTTTCCTCGTCAAACGCCGCCATCCCGGGTTTCACATGGGTCAGCAGGGTGGGTGGGTAGAAATTGCCTGGCCCAGGCACCGGCACCCCCCCGAGGGCCACTTTTGCCCCGGCGGCGACGCTAGCGTCCACTTGTTTTTGCAGGGCCGCGCGGGTGTCGCTGCGGGCCAGCGGCCCAAGCTTGGTGGCCGAGTCCAGCGGGTTGCCCGGCGCAAAGGCGCGCAGTTCTGCGGCGAGTTTTTCAGTGAATTTTTCGCGGACTCTTTCCACCACCAGGAAACGCTTGGCGGCGATGCAGGTCTGGCCCGCGTTGCCGCAGCGCGACTGCGCGCATAGTTTGGCAGCGTGGTCGAGATCGGCGTCTTCAAGGATGAGATAGGGGTCGCTGCCGCCCAGCTCCATGACGCATTTCTTTAATAAGGCTCCGGCTTGGGCGGCCACTTGCATCCCGGCGGCAGCGCTGCCGGTAAGCGTCACCGCGCAGACTTTCTCATGCGCCAGTGCCACTCCCGCGCCTTCCGGCCCGGTTAGGATGACACGCACAAGATCCTGCGGCCAGTGGGCTTCGCGGAACAGATGCTCGATGGCCAGCGCACAGCGGGGAATATTCGAGGCGTGTTTGAGCACCATCGCATTGCCGGCCAGCAGGGTGGGCGCGGCGGCCCGGAAAAACTGCCAGAAGGGAAAATTCCACGGCATCACCGCCAGCACGACACCCAGCGGCTGGTAGGTGATGAAGCTTTCCCTCGCCTCGGTCTTGACCGGCTCGTCGGCCAGCATCGCGGGGCCGTATTCGGCATAATACTCGCACACCCAGGCGCATTTTTCGATTTCCGCGCGGGCTTCGATGATGGTCTTGCCCATTTCCTCCGTGGCCAATCGGGCGCAATGGTCGCGCTGGGCGCGCAAAACAGCGGCGAGTTCCTTCAATTTTCCAGCCCGTAGTTTGATGTCCACCCGCCGCCAAAGTTCGAAGGCCCGGTGGGCCGCATCCACCGCCCCATGGATTTCCGCCGGGGAATGGGGCGCAAACTCGGCCAGAAGCTCGCCAGTGGCGGGGTTGAGGGAGCGAAGCATAGATTGGTAAGATAGCTGTGCTTCGCGCTTCCTGCAAGCGTGCTACATCGGTGCCGCCATCGCATTGCCCGCGAGCCAGCCGGTCGTCCATGCCGCTTGGAAGTTAAAGCCGCCGGTGATGGCGTCGATATCGAGCACCTCGCCCCCCAAGTGCAACCCGGGGCAGACGCGGCTTTCCATCGTGCGAAAGTCCACTTCTTTCAGTTTTACGCCACCACAGGTGACAAATTCCTCCTTGTACATACTCTTGCCCGTGACCTTGTATTCGCCGGAACAAATTTCACGCGCCAGCAAATCCGCCTGCTGCTTGGACAGGGTGGCCCACGTCAACTCGTCATTGATGCCGGCAGCGGCAACGAGGCGTTCCCATAGGCGCTGGGGCAGGCCGAGGGGCGACCATAGGGCCACATGCTTGCGCGCATAGCGTTTGCGGGCGTCTTGGATTTCATTGGCCACGCGCCTATGGTCATGGTCGGCCATCCACTGGATTTGCAGATTGAACTGGTAATCACGCTTGGCCAGCTCGCGCGCGCCCCACGCCGAGGTGCGCAAAATGCATGGTCCACTAAGGCCCCAGTGCGTGATGAGCAGTGGGCCGGATTCCTCCAGCGCTGTGCCGTTGACGCGCGCACAGGCATTCGGCACGGAGATGCCGGCCAGCCCGCGCAGGCGCTCATCCTCGATATGGAAGGTGAACAGCGACGGCACCGGCGGCTCGAGCGTATGGCCCAGCGATTCGGCCAGACCATGGCCTTTTAGTCCGCGGGATCCGCCAGTCGCCAGCATCAGGCGGTCGCACTCAACCATGCCGTCTTCCGTCAACCAGACATTAAAGGACCCCGTCTTTTTCAAGATTTCAGAGATGCCGCAGCCCTTGCGTACCTTGATGTTGAGGCGCTGGGCTTCGCTTAGCAGGCAGTTGACAATGGTTTCAGAGGAATCTGTCACCGGAAACATACGGCCATCATCCTCGGTTTTGAGCTTCACGCCGCGCTGCTCAAACCACTCCACGGTGTCGCGTGGTTGAAAACGGTGGAAGGGGCCGAGGAGTTCGCGTCCACCGCGCGGGTAGTTTTTTACCAGCAACTCCGGCTCAAAGCAGGAATGGGTCACGTTGCAGCGGCCGCCGCCGGAAACGCGCACCTTGGCCAGCACCTCCGGGCTGCGCTCGAAAATCTGCACGCTGGCCTGAGGGTTGGCCTCCGCGCAGGCCAGGGCCGCAAAAAATCCGGCTGCGCCGCCACCGGCGATGACCACACGTGGGGATGATTCCATGGTTTGCTTGGCTGGGTGCGTTCGCGCTTGCCCAGCAAGCCCCAAGATGGGAAAATATCCTCCACTGCGCAAGCGCAGGCATTTATCCCGCCTTCCCGATGCCGCTGTCACCCCAAAGATTGCTGTCACTGGCGCGCTGGTGGACATTTCTCGCCTTGGTGCTGTTTTCTGCGGCCCATGCGCAATCCGTCCCGGCCCAAGCCTGGCGCCAAGGGTTGACGAAGCAGGAAGTCATCAACGCCTTGGGTGAGCCGGAAGGCACCATGCCCTCGGGTAATACCGAGCGCATGATTTTCAAGGGCGGCCTGCTCGTGGTGGTGGCCAATAATCAAGTTACAGATATTGAGGGGCCCCTGCCCGAGGCGCTAAAGCCCAAGCTGGCGTCCGCACCTGTTGCCACGCCTCCTGCTACGCTTACCCAGACGCCCATTGTTCCGACTGCGCCAGCGCCCCGGCCTGCCAATCCCGCCCCTGTGGCAGCCTCCGCCACTCCGGCTGCGGCAGCCAAGCCTTCTGGCGATCAGGAATCGGAGAAAATCATCAACGATTTTTCGACCAATAGCATCGTCCCCCAAGGTACCTCCTTGTCAGGCGTCATCACCAAGGCGCTGGGACCGGGGTCGGAGGGCGCAGACGCGGCCGCGGGTGCAGCGGGCACCGGCGCATTGCCCAAGGGGCTGGCGGCTCTGGTGGGTGCAGCCGACGCGCCAGTGGGCAATAAATCCCCATGGTCCACTATAGGCACCTGGCAGTGGTTTGTGGCCGGGTTGTTCCTCAAAACACTGATAATGACAGCGGTTTTAAAGGCAGCTTTTGCCTACAAGGAATTTCCTGTGCTCTGGCGTGAGGCCGCATTTGTCGCCTTGGGGGTTTCGCTCTGCAATCAAGGACTGGCCTGGATGTTTTCCCTGAATGATTTCGGCAAAATCGCTGGCGAAGTGCAGGCCGACCAATTGGTTGCCGGGGCTGTGTTGCTGGGGCTCATTATGAATTTCACCGCGGCCAAGCAATTTCCCACCGCGGTGGGCATCATGATCTCTGCCATGACCGCAAATATTGCGGTGGGCTATGCGCAGCTGTTCTTCTTTTAGAACGCGTGCAGGATTTTTTGCAGATCGACGTTGTCCAGAATGAGCCGCTTGATGATGGGTATCTTGTCCGTATCCTGCGGCTGCGTTTTGATGGTCATATTGACGATTTTGGAGGCCACGGCGTAGCTCTCGTCGTCAGTGATGACCACGGGAATATTGGTCTGGTGCAGCATCTCCAGCAGACGCGGGTGGGGCATGATGTTGCGCGTGAGCACCACGCCGGAGATGATTTTCTTGCCCGTCAGGCTGGCTTGGGCGATGGCGGAGAGCAGGATGTCGTCGCGGTCGCCAGGTGTCAGCATCAACACTCCCGGTTGCAGGTAGTCCATCATGCCTTTGGCGGTCATCGCACCGATGACGATGCGCGTGACGCGCTCATTGAGTCCCTGGGCGCGCCCGTTGAGCCACCGGCCGGAAATCTCGTCAACAATTTGGGAGAGGTTGGGCGCCGTCAGCGGCTTTTGTAAAGGAATTGCGCCTAACAGGGGCACCCCGATGCGGGCCAGCCCTTTGCCCGCGTGCTCGATGACTTGGTCAATCTTGTCCGGCAGGCATTTGTTGAGGATCGCGCCGATGACTTCCACGCCATGCTTGTCGAACAATGCCTTGTTCATGGCGATTTCGTCCACTGGCCGGCCAATGCCGCCCTCCGAGACGATGATGGCCTTGGCCTTGAGCAGCTTCGCGGCCTGGGCGTTGGACATGTCGAAGATGGACCCCACGCCCGCATGACCCGTCCCTTCGATGATGATGTAATCCTTGTGGAAGGCGGCGCGGTCAAAGGCGCGGCACATACGATCGGCCAGCAAAGGCAGATTCTTGGCGGGATCCTGCAAATAGCGGCGGGTGAAGGATGAGTCCACCGCCACCGGGCTCATCGCCTCAATGGGCACCTCAATCTGAAAAATGCTATCCAGCAGCAGGGAGTCCTCATCAATCTTCGTGCCTTGCACTTCGACAAACCGTTGGCCGATGGGTTTGATGTAGCCGACGCTTGGGGAAATGGAGCGCAACGCCGCGAACAGGCCCAGGCAGGTGGTCGTCTTGCCCTCGTTCATCCGCGTGGCCGCCACGAAGATGCGCTTCGTGGTGGTATTTAGCGGCGCAGTCAGCAGGGTCTTGTCCCGTCCATCAATGAAAGTCGGCTGGCCAAGCAACGGCTGTTGCAGTTCATCAGGCATGGCAGGCTATTGGGCGGCCGGCGGATTATGGGCGTAGAGGAAGGCGTGGTCCACGGCTTGGGCGGCCACCAGCACCGCCGTGCCAAAGATGTCATGCGCGCTGGCGCTACGGCTGATTTCCGCCGCCGGACGCGTAAGCCCGGTGATGACTTGGCCATACGTGCGCGCATTGGCGACGATTTGCAGCGTCTTCAAGGTGATGTTGCCGCTGTTCAAATCGGGGAAGATGAGCACATTGGCCCGCCCGGCCACGGAGCTGTCCACGCCCTTTTGCTTGGCGGTGACAGTATCCAGCGCCGCGTCGAGCTGCATTTCGCCATCGATTTCAATCGTCAGGCCACGATCGACTGCCTTGCGGTGGGCCAGCTTGGTGGCGGCCTGGATCTTACCGATGGTGGGATTTTTGGGGTCGCGACTCTTGGTGGAGTACGCGAGCATGGCGACGCGGGGCGTCTGGTTCGTCAAGTGGTAGGCCAGTGCCGCCGTGGTCACGGCGATGTCCGCCAATTGTTCGGCGGTCGGGTTGGGCAGCACACCGCAGTCCGAAAGGAAGAGGTGCCCATTGATGCCGATGTGCGGTTGGCTGGTCTCGACAATCGCCATGGAGGAGGCGGTGGTCACTCCCTCCTGGAGCGGCAGCACTTGGAAGAGCGGGCGCAGGCCGCTGGCCGCCATTTGCGTGGCACCGGCGACAACGGCATCCGCCCCCATGGTGGCGAGCATGATGGCGGCGAAATAGTTGCTATTGGCCACATAGTCGCGCGCTTCGAGGTCGTTAAGCCCCTTGAAACGGCGCAGACCCTGGAATTTCTTCACGAAGTCTTCAAACTCGTCAGCCCGGGTGGGTTCCAGGATGCGCAGGCCGTCCAGCCGCAAGTCCAACCGGGCGGCATTCTCTTTAATGACCGTGCGGTCGCCCAGCAGGATGGGCACGCCGAGCTTGCGGGTGGCAAACTGGCGGGCGGCCTGCAGGATGCGTGGGTCGGAGCCTTCCGGAAACACCACGCGTTTGGGGTGCCGGCTCAGGCGTTCGGCGAGAGTGTCAATGAGGGACATGATAATGCTTCGACGATACCAGCGATTTTGCCGCGCGGGCAAGGGCAATTGTGTTCTCTCCAGCAGGCTTTGTCCCGGTGGTTTGCCAGCGCAGTGCGGGGCAAGATTTGTTCATTTTTTCTTGAACAAACTGGCCCGTTGCACCATCTTAGCCCTGTTCCCGTCCGTTTCGGGCCTGGCGCCCATCCCTCATGGCCAAACACCTGAAGAGTATTCTGGCGGTGTCGCTCACCACCTTTGGCTCGCGTGTGCTTGGGTTGGTGCGTGATTCGCTGGCTGGCTATTTCTTTGGCACCGGTGGGGTCAACTCCGCCTTCAGTTGGGCGTTTACCTTGCCCAATCTTTTCCGCCGCCTGGTTGGGGAGGGCGCCTTGAGTTCAGCTTTCATCCCCATGTTATCGGAGGCGCTGGAAAAAGGCGGCCGGCCCGAGGCTTTCCGTTTCCTCAACCAAGTCATCACCCGGCTGTTGGTGGTGCTGGCGGTCATCGTGGTATCGCTAACCCTGCTCTTGGCCGTCATCAGCCAAGGCACGGTGGTGGTGGCTGGAACCCATCACTATGCGGTCCCCGACCGCGTTTATTGGGGCTTTGATTTCGGCATGGTGCTCATGCCCTATCTGCTGCTGGTATGCGTGACGGCCGCGCTGCTCGGTGCGCTCAATGTGCTCGGCCACTACGCGGTGTCGGGCCTTTCCCAGGTATGGCTGAATATTTCGATGATTCTTTCGCTGGGAGTCTTGGGCGCCTATTTCGGCCGCAATGATGTGGAGAAGATGTATTGGCAATGTGGCGGCGTGCTGGTCGGCGGAGTGCTCCAGGTGGCCATGCCGGCGACAACTCTCTGGCGCGAAGGCTGGCGGCCCCGGTGGGATTGGACGCTTTCACCCCGTTTGAAAGAGATGATGCGCATTTTCCTCCCGGGGCTGATTGGCGCTTCCATCTACCAGATTAACATTGTGGTTTCCCGCTGTGTGGCCTTTGGCCTGAATGATTCAGCCACGACGGTGCTCTATTACTCACAGCGCCTGATGGAACTGCCGCTGGGTATGTTCACCATCGCGGTGGCCACGGTGCTCTTTCCCAAAATCGCCCTGCTCGCTGCGCAAAATGACCGCGAAGGCATGGCGCGCACCTATGCGCAGGGCCTGCGGCTGATTCTCGCCATCACCGTGCCGGCGGCCCTGGGTCTCGTCGCCTTGCGCGAGCCGATTGTCAGTGTCCTCTATGAGCATGGCAAATTTGACGCCCAGTCGGTGAGCGAGGTTGCCCCGGTATTGGCCATCAGCGCCTTGGGCATTCCCTTTTTCTCCCTGGCTACCTTGTCCATCCGTGGCTTTTACGCGCAAAAGGACATGAAGACACCGGTGTATGTCGCGAAATGGGACTTCTTTCTCAATATCGGGCTGACGCTCATCCTCATGGGTCCGCTGGGCACCAAGGGACTGGCGCTGGCCAATCTGGCCTCGGCCATGTTTCAGGCCTTCATGCTGCAACGGCTCTTGCTGCGCGGGGGCACCGCGCTGGCTCGCCCCAAAATCGGCCGTGCCGTGGCCGCCATCAGCCTGGCGGGCCTGGGGATGCTGGCTTTCACCATCGCAGGGTGGGAGGCGCTCCATTGGGCTCTGGGCACCCATCAATCCAACTGGCTCTTGCATATGCGTCTGAGCGACGTCGTGGCCGTGCTCGTGCTCATTCCTGCTTCAGTCATCGTTTACCTGGCGCTGTTGCGGGCGGTAAAATTCGAGGACTGGCCGCAGGTCGAGGAACTGGTGGAGCACGTGCTGCGCCGCCGCCGCGCGCCGGAAGTGAGCTAGAAGTGCATCTTCTCGCCGGGTTTCAGGCTCAACGCAAAGGCTTCGAGGAGTTGGACGCATTTTTCGATGTCTTCCAAATCCACAACCTCGCCCGGCGTGTGCATATACCGCAGTGGAATGCCAACCAGGCCGGTGGCCACGCCGGCGCGCGCCATCTGCAGCGCGCGGGCATCGGTGCCCGTGGGCATGGATTCCGTTTCAATCTGGTAGGGAATTTTGTTTTTATCCGCGCATTCCACCAGACGCTCAAAGACCAGCGGATTGATATTTGGCCCGCGGGCAAGGATGGGCCCGCCGCCCAGCGTATATTCGCCAAAGCGCTTGTGGTCGGAGTCGGGGCAATCCGTTGCATGGGAGACATCCACGGCGATGGCCACGTCCGGGTTCACGGCATAGCCCGCCGTAATGGCGCCGCGGGTTCCGATTTCTTCCTGGGTGGTGGCGACGGAGACCACCTTGGCCTTCAATTTCTTTTTGCGATCGGCCAGGCGGCGCAGCGTCTCGCACACGACATAGCAGCCTGCCTTGTTGTCAAACGCGCGGGCCGCCCCCACGCTGCCATTAAGCAGTTCAAAGCCTACATCGTACACTGCCGGGTCGCCGAGGCGCACGCGTTTCAGCGCTTCCTTGCGGCTCTTGGCGCCGATATCGATCCAGATCTGGTGCACCTCGGGCAGGGCGTCGCGCTCCTTCGCGCTCATTAGGTGGATGGCGCGCTTGCCCGTGACGCCTTTGACGATGCCATCCTTGGTCAGGATGCTCAGGCGGCGGCCGGAAATCACGCCGCGGTCGTGGCCGCCCAGCGTGTCGAAATAAAGGAAGCCATCCTTGTCCACAAATTTGATGATGAGGCCCAGTTCATCCATGTGCCCGGCCAGCAGCAGCGAGGGATTGCCGTCCGGGTTGAGTGTGGCAATGCGGTTGCCGAGGGCGTCTTTCTCATAATGATCGGCGGCCGGCCGCACATGGCGGTCCACGACCGCCTGGGCTTCAAATTCCGCCCCTGTGGGCGAGCGGGCCTCGAGCAAATCAACGAGAAAAGACGGAGGGGTGTAGGAATCGGGCATGATGGTGGAATTAAGAATGAAATGACCCATTAATCAAAGACAAACCACAGAAACTCGCTGTTGGCCGTGGCTTGGGCTGTCAGGCCGGTTTCCTTTTCCACAGCGCATCCATCGGCAGGAGAAATTTTCTGTCCCGTGGGTGCCAGTGTCAGCGCGCCTGTGATAAGTTGCAGCCAGCCGCCTTGTTGGGCCGCCAATGGCAGGGCCAGCTCCTTGCCTTTTTCAAGTGTGGCGGTGTGGATGCGGACGGCTTGACGGATGGTCATGGCGCCATCGCGGCCTTGCGGATCCGCCAGGAGTTTCAAGCGATTGGCACGGTCCTTTTCCGTGTAGGCCAGCTCTTGGTAATTGGGCGTGCCGCCGGCGGTTTGGGGTACAAACCAGATTTGCAGCAGGTGTGTGCGGGCGGTGGCGGAAGGGTTGTATTCACTGTGGCGCACACCCGAGCCGGCACTCATCAATTGCACGCGTCCAGGCGTCACCTGGGCCTTGTTGCCCATCGAATCCTGATGCTCCAGCGCACCTTCAGTGACGAAGGAGAATATCTCCATGTCACGGTGCGGGTGGAGGGGGAAGCCGCCGCCACGGGCGATAAGGTCGTCATTGAGCACGCGCAGGTGGCGCCAGTGGATTTTCTGCGGATCGTAGAATTCCCCAAAGGAAAACGTGTGGTGCGAATCCAGCCAGTCGAGCTGGAAACGGCCGCGCTCCGCGGCAGGCCAGAGGGTGGTGGGCATAATGCCATTAGCATTGCCAGCCGGGCTATAAAGGCAAGCGGTGAACCTGCGCACGCAACCTTGACGACGGCAGTGACATTTGTATAACATGACCGGCTTTGGAGCAGTCTCCCTGCGGGATACGGCTTCCAATGCCAGAGTAGCTCAGGGGTAGAGCAGAGGACTCATAAGCCTTTGGTCGGCGGTTCAAATCCGCCCTCTGGCACCACTTTTCGAGAAATCCGGCCCGGGCCGGAGTCGGTTGCGAATCATCATTAAATCCTAGTTAATCCCTTTCAATCGACTCAATTATTTGCCCGTTAGGCAAGGAAATTGCGCTCGGAAAGTTGGGGTTTTCCCCTCGGAGAATTATGTGAAATTTATGTTGCGTCCCTGCGGTGCGCCCCCTTCAATGTCGCTCGTATGTCTAAAAAACCTTCCAAGAACTCCGCGTTCATGAAGCCGGTTACTCCGGATGAAAAACTTGCCGCAGTGGTGGGCTCGACCCCGCTTCCGCGTACCGAGCTGACCAAGAAGCTCTGGGCTTACATCAAGAAGAATGGCCTCCAGGACAAGAAGAACAAGCGCAACATCAATGCCGATGAGAAGTTGAAGCCCGTCTTCAACGGTCGCGGCACCGTGAGCATGTTCGAGATGACCAAGCTGGTCTCCGGCCACCTCAAGTAAACCTCGATTCTGGTCTAGCTGCTAAAAGTTTGCCCGACCACCGCGCCTCACGCG
>JBEHYY010000024.1:0-62491 GCA_048497935.1 Verrucomicrobiota bacterium | reverse complement strand
TCATCCCTGGCCGATAATCCCTCATTGTCGCCCGATGCCCTTTGCCAATGTCGCCCGCTTCCTGCCCGAGCAGGCCCGCGCCCGCCCGCAGGCCTGCGCTGTGCGGGCCCCGGTGGGTGACGACCCGGCGGCGACCGGCCGCATCGCCTATGCGGCGCGCACGTTTGCGGAGTTGGATGCGGAGGCCGACGCCGCGGCCCGGCTGTTCCAGGCGCGGGGCATCCGCCAGGGCACGCGCGTGCTGCTGCTCGTCACACCAGGGCTGGATTTGCTGCGCTGCGTGTTTGCGCTGTTCAAAATCGGCGCGGTACCGGTGCTCATCGACCCTGGGATGGGCGTCAAAAATTTTCTGGCGTGCGTGCGGCGCAGCGAACCGGCGGTGCTCGTGGGCATCGCCAAGGCGCACTGGCTGGCGATGATTTTCCGGGGCGCGCTGGCCTCGACGAAAATCCGCGTGCGCGTCGGCGGCAGCGCCTGGGAGCGGGACTTGGCCGTCCACCGCCAGGCGCAGCCCCTGCCCCTTGCGCCAACCCGCGCGGATGAACTGGCGGCGATTCTTTTCACCTCCGGCTCCACGGGTGCGCCCAAGGGCGTGAGCTATGAACATGGGTTTTTTGAGGCGCAGGTGCGCTTGATCCGCGACCGCTATGACATTCAGCCCGGCGAGATTGACCTGCCGATGCTCCCGGTGTTCGCGCTCTTCAACCCCGCAATGGGTATGACCACCGTGGTGCCGGAGATCAACCCCTCGCGCCCGGCGGCCTGCAACCCGGCGCGGTTGGTGCAGGCCATCCAGCAGAATGAGGTGACCAATTCCTTCGGCTCGCCGGCTTTGTGGGCGCTCGTGGCGCGGCATTGCGAAGCCACGGGCCAGACATTGCCCAGCCTGCGCCGTGTGCTGGCCGCGGGCGCGCCCGTCCACCCCACCCTCCTGCGCCGCCTGCGGAAAATTCTGCCGAATGGCACCGTCCACATTCCTTATGGCGCGACGGAAGCGCTGCCGGTCTCCAGCATTTCGCTTGGGGAAGTCTTGGGCGAAACCTGGACGCTGACCGAGCAAGGCCGCGGCTCTTGCGTAGGAACTTTGTTTCCCGGGGTGGAGGCGCGCGTCCTGCCATTGCTGGAGGGCCCCATTGCCAGCATGAAAGATGTGACGGAATTGCCCACGGGCGGGATTGGCGAGCTGGTCGTGCGCGGGCCAAGTGTCACCCGCGCCTATGACCGCCTGCCGGAGGCCACCGCGAAGGCAAAAATTCCCGCGAAAGATGCTCATGACCCGGCCTCCGTCTGGCACCGCCTGGGCGACCTCGGCTACCGCGACGCACAGGGCCGGCTGTGGTTTTGCGGACGAATGGCGGAGCGCGTGGAGACGGCCGCTGGCGTGTATTACACCGACTGCGTGGAAGGCGTCTTCAACCAACACCCACGCGTGGCGCGCACGGCGTTCATCGGGTTGGGTGCGCGGCCGCGGCAGGAGCCGGCGCTTGTCGTGGAGCCGGCACCGGGGCAGTTTCCCCGAACGGCTGCGGAGCGTGAAAAGTTCTCCACCGAATTGCGGGCCTTGCGCATCGCCGGACTGCCGGATATTCAAAAAATCTTTTACCGCAAAACCCTGCCGGTGGACGTGCGCCACAATGCGAAAATCCACCGGCTGACCCTTGCCCGGGAATATTCCCCATAAATTGCCATGCGTATTCTTGTCACCGGCGGCGGCGGATTCCTTGGCCAGGAAGTGGTGAACCAACTGCTGGCCCGGGGCGAACACGTCCGCAGTTTTGGGCGCGCGCCCCAGCCGGCGCTGGCAGCGCGGGGCGTGGAAGTGGCCTGCGGCGACTTGGCGGATGCCGCCGCGGTGGACCGTGCCGTGGCGGGCTGCGAGGCCGTCATCCACACGGCGGCCAAGGCGGGAGTGTGGGGCGCATGGGAGGCCTATTATCAACCCAATGTCGTGGGCACGCAAAACGTGCTCGCGGCCATGCGCCGCCATGGCGTGGCGCGGCTGGTTTACACGAGCACACCGAGCGTGGTGTTCAACGGGGCAAGCCATGCCGGCGTGGACGAAACGCAACCGTACGGAAATAATTTTCCCTGCGCCTACCCCCACACCAAGGCGTTGGCGGAGCAGGCGGCGCTGGCCGCGCATGATGGCAACCAGCTGCGGGTGATTGCACTGCGCCCGCACCTTATCTGGGGTGCCGGCGACCCGCACCTCGTGCCGCGAATTCTCGCCCGCGCCCATAAACTGCGCATCGTGGGCGATGGGATTAACCGGGTGGACCTCACCCATGTCCGCCACGCGGCCCAGGCGCACCTGCTGGCACTTGATGCCTTGGCGCAAGCCGGCCACCCAGCGGCAGGCCAAGCCTATTTCCTTTCCGATGGCGCGCCCGTGGCACTGTGGGATTGGATTAATGATTTGTTGAAACGGTTGCAGCGCCCGCCCATCACACGGAAAATCTCCCTGCCCGCCGCGAGTAAAATAGGATCGACACTCGAGTGGCTTTGGCGCGTGCTGCCTATCCTGCCGGGCGAGCCGCCGATGACGCGGTTTGTCGCCACCGAGCTGGCCAAGGACCATTGGTACTCCATCGCGGCGGCCCGGCGCAACCTGGACTACGCACCGAAGGCCGACTTGCGCCAGGAAATGGATGCGCTGGTGCTTAGCCTCCGTTAAGCAGCCAAGTCAGCGGAACTGCCAGGGCGCTGGCGATGGCGACCAATTCATAGTCGGACACCGCGCGGGTGCCGGATTCAATCTTGGCAATGCCGGCGCGGCCGATGGTGACACCGCGCGCCGCCAGCCGGCCCGACAAGGCATCCTGCGACAAGGTGGGAACATGCTTGCGGCGGGCGTGGCGGACACGCGGACCGATGATGTTTCCCGATGGAGAACGTCGCTTATGCTTAGGCACTTGTAAAATATATCAGATTTTCCAGTAAAGTGTGTGCTAAAATGGAACAGTAAACCGTTATTTTACGACTGCAAACAGCCGCCCAAGGTTCCCTTGGCGCACACCCCTCGCTTGATTTTTTCCCACCGGTGGCATTCAATGGCGGAATGCGCATCACCGGCGGCCGCGCGCGCGGCATAGTCCTCCAGATCCCCAAGCGCGGCACCCTCCGGCCGGCCACCAGTTATCTGCGTGAGTCGGTTTTCTCCGCACTGGCCGCCCGCGTGCCCGCGACGCGCGTCCTGGATGTGTTCGCCGGCACGGGAGCCTATGCCCTGGAGGCGCTCAGCCGCGGGGCCGCGCATATCACCATGGTGGATGCCAATGGCTCGGCCGTCGAGGCCATCCGCCGCAATCTTGCCGCTGTCGCCAAAGCAATGGATGGCGCCAATCCCCTGAGCGTCGGCCTGGCCTTCGAAGGCGATGTGTTCAAGTGGCAGCCGCCCCCGGGCGCGGCGTACGACATTATTTTTGTGAACCCGCCTTACGCGCTGCTACCGCAGTTTGGCAAAGAATTGCTCGAGCGCGCCATCGCGTGGACCGCGCCCGGCGCCGACAGCCGGGTGCTGCTTGAAGCGCCGGGCGAATACGAGCCGACGGTGCCGGAGGGCTGGGAACTCTCCCGGAGATTGGGCCATACGCGCGGCCGCCAGCCGAGTTCGCTGATTTTCCGGCGCGTGCAATAAATATCAGTGTTTATTTGCCGGACGGCGTCAGGGCGGCGCGCTGCGTGCGCATCAGGGTGAAAAACGGCGCGAGGGCGGGATCGGGCCGGGGGCTGCCGCCAATTTCCCAAGCGGCGCGGCGTTGGGCTTGGGCGGGATTTTCCAGGCCGCTCGTGGCCAAAGCGACCCGCGCGGCGGCGCCCCAGGAGCCTTGGTCATTGCTCAGATTGTCCCAGTAATAAAGCGCGCCATCCGTGCGACCCAGCAACCACAGGCACACCGCGCAGCGAAATTGCGAGGCCGGTGACTGGCTGGCCAAATCCCCGTTATCCAGCAATTGCTTCTCGATCTGGGCGTCATCAAGGCGGGCTGGAAGCCGGTCAAGCAGCTGCTGAAAACGCCAACCGGCTGCCATCTCGCGCTCAAAAAATGAAAGGGCCTGCAGGCGATCCGGACGGGACAGCTCATTAAGCGCCGCATCATAGTTGCCCAATTCCGCCCAAGCCAGGGCGCGTTCGCGGCTATCGCGCGCCTGGAGAAGATTGGCCGGGCTGTTGCGGCGCGGATACCACGCGAGCAAGGCGGCAGCGACCACCGCCAGGAGAATCAACCAGCGGCTGCGCCGCCACCAAGGCAAGGGCGCACCCGGCAGCGCACCCGCAAACAACGCCAATAAAACCGCCGCGGGCGCACGAACCTCGATGGTGGGGTACCACACAATTCCACCCACCACGGCCAACCCCGCCAGCACCACGGCCAGCCCCGTGGCGGGGGCGCGCCAGCCCAAGGCCAGGCCGATACAGCCCAAGACGAGAAGCACGCCCCAGCCCAGCGGGTTGTAATTTAACGCGTTAATTTCGGAACGTGCCTGCGCATAATCCGCCCCAGATCCGTAATTGGGCGCAGCAAAAAACTGGGAAGCCTTGCGGGCGGCGCGCAAACCCGAGCGCGCGGGAGAAAACATCGCATTATGGATGGCGGAGCGCCACCAATAGCCGTTGATTACCGCATGACTGGCGGCGGGAGAATGGGTCTGGTATTGGTAGGCCAGCGCCGATTCGTACTCCAAATAATCGGTGCCGGGCGCGCCGGCGCTAAACTCGACGGTGGGCAACGGCGCGTTCCATGGCTGGGTGATCTCGAGCGCGCGGGCGAGACGGTAAAGATCTTCTCCCGCCAGCGGTTGCGGCGAGCCGCCCCACATCAGCTGAAAGCCCACCAAGCCGGCACCGACGACCACAAACCCGCCCGTGGCCGCAGCCAGCCGCTGCACCCGCAAATCACGGCCGAGAAACACCACGATGGCGGGCCAAGCCAGCGCCGTGGGCCAGAACGGGGCGGAGAGCGCCGCGGCGAGGACGAAGGCGAGGCCGGCGCAACACGGATAAGCCCAGCCGTGGCGGCGCGTCATCCGCCCGCCTTGCCAAATGGGAGACAGCCAGACAGTGCCCAAGGCGGCAGCGGCGCCGATGAGCCACAGGAAAATGGCCAGCGAAGCCGGCGTGGACTGCAAAACGAGAAATACCGCCGGGGGATAAAATCCCCAAAGCGCAGCCGCCAGCAAGGCGCCCTTGCGCCGCCAAAAGCGCAAGCCCAACACCAGCACCAGCGCGGTGGAGGCGAGATGCGCACAGGCGTTAAGCAGGCGCGCAGCGGCGGGAAGGCTGACCGCGGAGACGCCGACTTCGCGCAACGTGGCCAGGAGCGCGAGATAGGCCGGAGCGCGGAAGAACGGCTCGCGCGTCAACTCACCCTGCGCCAGTTTGTCGGCGGCGGCGAGATAAGCGGCGGCTTCGCCCTGCGGACGCAGGCCAAGCGGCGTGGCCGACCAGGCGAAGATGGCATAACCAACATAGCCGGCGACCAATGCCAAAAGCACCGCCACGATGACCCAAAAGGAACGGGTTTTCGCGTCGTCGGGATGGAGCGCAGGCAATTCCATGGGCACGGAAAAAGTTTATGCGTTGGACACGCTGACAGGCAACTTGATAGCGTGAGACATGCCGTCAGGTCTTTTTGCCCGCCATTCGGGAAAAATCATCGCTTTGATTGTCGTGATTGCCGCAGCGCTGGCCGGCGCGCTGTACCTGCACCAGCAAGGCGTGACGCCGGCCACGGCGATGGCGAAGCTGAGGGAATTTGCGCAAGGTGAAGCGGGAAAAAATCCGGCTTACTATGTGGCGGCCCTCGCCGTACTGCCCTATGCGGGCGTGCCGTCGTCGGTGCTGTATCTCGCATGGGGATCAGTGTTTGGATCGACGATGGGCATTGTATGGTCGGCGGCGGGGCTGGCGTTGAACCTGCCGCTGGGTTATCTCGCGGGGAAATACTGGCTGCGGGAGCCGATTGCGCGCCTGCTGCAAAAGCGCGGGCACCGGATCCTCGAAGTGCCACCGGGCGAATTCACGCGGCTGGTGGTCCTGATGCGCATCATACCCGGCCCGCCCTTGGTGATGCAGAATTTCCTCCTCGCGATGGCGGGCGTGCCGTTCTGGCAATACTACCTGCTTTCGCTGCCGCTGGCGTTGTTGTTTGCGGCGGGCATCCTGCTGACGGGAGGCGCGTTGTTTGAAGGGAACACCAAGCTGGTGGTGGCGGGCGTCAGCCTGGTGATTGCGGTGACATTGCTCGCGCACATCGTGAAGACGATGCACCAGGCCAAGAAGAAAAAATAACCGCATGACCCGGCGACTCCTCACCGCAACCCCGGACCCGGCGCAGATATTGTCCGTCGGGGATTTGACGCGGCGGATCAAAACACTGCTGGAGGACTCGCTGCCCGAGGCGTGGATCCGCGGCGAAATATCCAACCTGCGCCGCCAGCCGAGCGGGCATATTTATTTCACCCTCAAGGATGCGGAGAGCCAGCTGCCCTGCGTGTTCTTCCGTGGTGAAGCGCAGCGCACGGCGGTGGATTTGCGGGACGGGAAGCAACTGCTCGTATTCGGGCGGTTGTCGGTGTACGAGCCACGCGGGGCATACCAATTGATTGTCAGCGTGGCGCTGGAGGACGGCGTGGGCCGGCTGCGCGAGGAATTTGAAAAACTGAAAGCGCGGCTGGCGGCGGAAGGCCTGTTTGCCGCGGAACGCAAACGACCCTTGCCAACGCGGGCGCGGGTGATCGGGTTCGTCACCTCGCCCAGCGGGGCGGCCGTGCGCGACTTCATCAGCATCCTGCAACGGCGCGGATGGCGCGGGCGGCTGGTCATCCTGCCCGCCAAAGTGCAGGGCCGGGAAGCCGCCGGGGAAATGGCGGCGCAACTGACGCTCGCCGCGCGGCTGGGCATTTTTGATTTATTGGTCATCGGGCGCGGCGGCGGGAGCCTGGAGGATTTGTGGGCCTTCAATGAAGAGCCTCTGGTGCGCGCCATCGCGGCGATGCCCGTGCCGGTCATCTCCGCCGTGGGGCACGAAACGGACTTCACTCTGGCTGACTTTGCGTCCGACCGCCGGGCGGAAACGCCCTCCGCCGCCGCAGAGTTGATCTCGAGCGCGTATCTTGAGCAAGTGGAAACGGTGGCGGGATTGGCCCGAGTGATGCGTGATGTGGCGCAAAACATAGTGGAACGGTGGCAGGCGCGGCTGGAGCTGCTGGCGCACCGGCGCATTGCCGTGTCGCCCAAGCATTATCTCGAACAACAAGCCCTGCGGCTGGACGACCTGGGCGGACGGGCGCAATCGGCCCTGCGCCAGGAATTGCACCGGCACCGCCAGAACCTGCACCATGCCGCAGTGGCGCTCGCAGCCCGCGCCCCGGCACCCCGAGTGGGCGTGGAACGCGCCCGGTGGACGGCGCTCCGGCAGCGCCTGAACCGCTTGACCGAAACAAACCTCGCACCGCAGCACGCGGCCTTAAAAAACCTGGAACGACGATTGAAGGAAACGGATGTAGCCCGCGTGCTCAAACGCGGCTTTGTGATTTTGTCGAACGCCGAAGGCATACCGGTGACACGCCGGGCCCATTTAAAGCCGGGCCAGCGCGTCAAAGCGCGGTTTGCCGATGGCGAGGCTGGCCTGAAGGCGGAATAAAAACAGGGGGGAGGGGCTTGATTAGGCTGGATTCACCTTGATTTACCTGGATTAGGGTGGATTGACGGCTGAGAAAGAACGCCGCCTTTTGCGCAAGGGGCCCCATGATGCCAAAGGCAGCAAAGCCTTAGCCTATAGAAAAAACCGTCCGCTGCCGATGACTGCGTTGGCTCGGTTGGATAGGTTGGAATAAATCAGCGACCGGCCAAACGCAGCCAGCCGCGCATTAACCCAACAAACGTTGCGCCAAGGCGAGCACCTCCCGCTCGATATGCGCGAGGGTGGCGGGAGGAAGGGAGGCGTCGAGGTCGTGCACACGCCAGTATTCGACGCGTTCGGCATGGTCGGGGAAGCGGGCCGCCAGCACCGGGCGGTGCTCGGCCTCCTTCAAGGCGACAACGTGCGCGGCACGGGCAAGGTCGGCGCGGGACAACGGGCGGCGACCCGGGCCGGTCTGTTGTAAAGAGATGCCGCGATGCAGGAGCATGGCACGCGTGTGGGGTGAGATGTCGCCGCCAATCAAATGCGTGGAAAGCCCGCGGGAAAACGCGCGCCAAGGCCAGCCGACGGCGCGGGCGTGATGGTTAAACAAGGCCTCGGCGTAGCGGCTGCGGTAGTAATTGCCGGAGCAGAGAAAAAGCACGCGGCGCACGACCGGGACAGCGGAACCAGCTTTTTTGCGGGCAGGCGAAACAGCCGGGGCCGTTTTGCGCACGATTTTTTTCCGGACAGATTTCACGCGCGGGGCTGGGTGGGCGCGGAATCCTCCTCGATTGCGGCGTCATCGTCAACCCCCTCATCGCGCTGCGGAATATGCTCCGCCCCCAGCACGGCGGCCACCGGGGAATGGGGCACACCCGGCTTGGGGGTAAATGACTTTTTGCGCAAAGGGCCGGATTCACCGCGAACAATGTCACCCTTTTTGGGTTGCTGGCCGAGGAGCACGCACCGAATGAGGAAAAAGACCATGAGCGCCCCGCCGAGGAGGAGCGGCGTGCCGTAGGCCATGCGGCGCGGGTTGATGATCGTGTCGGCCACCCAGCCGCCCAAAACGGTGGTAAACACATTGAGCACCAGGCCGCCGATCCAGACGACCCGCGCCTCATCCCGGTAAAAAATGGGATTGTGATGGACGATGACAAACCAGCCATGGAGCGCGCAGAGCAGCGTCACCGCGGCCGCGGCGATGAAGCCATCCTTTTCCATTGAGGAGACATTCGTCTGCTGGACCAGGATGGCCCAAGAGATGGTGGGCACTGAAATGACGGCAAAAAAAACACTGAGGGCGTAGAGGGTGCGGCGGCGAACCGCGATGCCAAAAAACTTCAACCGGGTGGGTTTGCGGGGCATGGGACGAGGAACAGCAGCAGAAGTGTTTGCATCACGCGGGAGCTTGCGCAATGCGGAGCAGATTCAAGGTAACTTTACAACGGAGTTTTGCCTAGAAAATTTATTCAAACCTCAGCGAGAAATGGTTGGGATGAGCCAGGACGTGATACTTAACATTCTTCCAGGCAATGGCTTAAAATGCTTGAGAAATATAAATGGAATTCATAAATTATTCTGATGCAAGACGCGTGCCCTGGGGAAATTTCGCGAAAAATGGGTTTGGCAAGCGCAACTCACCTGCAACAATGGGGTTTCAAGGAGCAACATGTTCAACGCTAATGCCGCCGCCCTGCCCGCCTGGCTGGGAGCCCATGCCGACAAAACAGCGGCAGAGGGGGCCAGCCCCGCGCCCGCCCAGGATGAAGACGCCGTGCTGATGATGGCGGTGGCCAATGGCGATGAATCGGCGCTGGCGCAAATCATTCGCAAGTGGCAGGGGCCGCTGATCAACTTTTTCTACCGTTCGCTCGGCTCCGTCGAAGCAGCGGAAGACCTGACCCAGCTGGTGTTCGTGCGCGTTTACCGCGCCGCCGGATCCTACCAGCCGGTGGCGAAGTTTTCGACCTATCTCTTCCACATTGCCAGGCGATTGCTAATCAACGAGTTCCGACGCCGCCAGCGCAAGCCCTTGGAGACGGTGGATCCGGCCGACTTGCACGCGGTGGATACCTCGTCGGGACGCGACCAACAGCGGATGTACGAGATGGAGGAAGCCTTCCAGCAGGCCATCACCAAATTGACGGAAGACCAGCGCACGGCCATCCTGCTGCTCAAGCAGCAAGAACTGAGCTATGAGGAGATTGCCGAAATCATGCAGCAATCGGTCGCCGCGGTGAAGACGCACATCTTCCGGGGGCGCCAAAAGTTAAAGGAACTTTTACGAAAAATGATGTGACTTTTGCCCCCCAACCGGGGTTTCACCGTCATCCTGGCATAATACGCGCTTCCCAAGCGCACCAAACCCATTTAAGTTATCGTTATGAAAACTCCCTTCAACCCATCCGCCCCCGACTTTGAGGAGCGCATGGACAGCTGGCTCGCCACCCAGCCCGTGACGCCTGCGCCCGATTTCGTGGCGCGGACGATGGCCCGCATCCGGGCGGAATCGGCCCTGGTCGAATCAGCCCGTGCCGGGGATGACGCCGCTTTGGACGCCCTGCTGGACCGCTGGCTGGGCGAACAACCGCTGGAAGCGGAAATGATGCCGGAACAAGTGGCCATCAGCACCCGCCGCGCGGCCACCCGCGAAGAGCAAGAAGAAGGCCGCCCGCTGGAAGCGCCCGGGCGCCGCATCCTCCCCTTCCCTGCCTGGGCGCGCTCGGCCGTCGCCCTGGCGGCCGCCGCCTGTGTGGCGTTGCTGGGTTACCTGAATTTGAATACGCCTATCGCCAATCTGGCGGGCAACAAAGGCGGGACCACCCAGATGCTGGCCAACGACACGGACACGCTGCCGACAGCGCACTACGCCTGGAACAGCGACCCGAACTATATCTCGGACCTCAGCTCCTCCTTCCAAGACCTGGGAGCGGTGGCGAATTCGACGGATCTGGACACCATCACCCGCGAATTTGGCAGTGATTACGCGGTCAACTAATTTCCCGTGTTTGAGCACCTCCAGTCTGGCCCGCAGCGCGGGCGCATTCTGGCCGCCATGCTGGCCATGGTGGCAAGCAGCACGCTGACGACACTGGCCGGGGATGCGCCCGCCCCCGCCGCAGCCCCGACGGAATCCTCCGCCAGCGCGCCCACGGCCCCGGCGGCAGCCAGCCCGGCGGCGGCGACGAGCGAAAATTCGCAAATGCAGGTGGATAACGACCTGCGGACCCTGGAACTCATCCTGAGCCTGCCGCCCGAACGGCTGACTGCCCTGCGCAAGGCGATTGAGAATGTGGAAAAAAAACCGCAGGCGGAGCGCGACCAGCTGAAGCGCGAGATCCAAGTGCGGATGCAGAGCCTCAACCAGCTGCGCATGGACATGAACGCCGAGACAAAGGCGCTTTCGTATGAGGACAACAGCGTGCTGCGCAAATACCTGCTGACGCTGTACACGGACCAACTGCAGGCGCTGCAGGACCGCTACCACAAGGCGGAGACGCCGGAGGCCCGCAAGGCCATCGTACAGGAGCTTTTAAAGACGGCCACCGACAAGGGCATCAAACCCGACCCGGCGCCGACGCAGAACGGACGGGGTGGACGCGGTGGACCGCCGAACGGCCCAGGCGGCAACAACAACAATGGACGGGGCGGACAACGCGGTGGCGATATGCGCCCACCGATGCCCCTGCCTCCCCCGCGCTAAACGAAACACCGGATTGCCGGTTATTTCTTCTTGGCCTTGGCGGCGGGAGCGGGCGTGAGAATCTTGGCCATGGCGCTCTTGGCGTGAGCGGCTTTGTTGGGATGGATGACGCCAGTCTTGGCGGCTTTGTCCATGGCGGAAACGTATTCCCGGGCGATGTCGCGGGCCTTGTCGCCGGCACCGGCGGCCACAGCGGCGCGGGCGTCCTTCGCGAGGGTTTTCAAGCGCGTGTGGACGGCTTTGTTTTGCACCGTGCGCCGGGCGGTTTTGCGGACGTTCTTCTTGGCTGATTTGGTGTTGGCCATGCGGAAAGATTAATTCAGTAAACAGGCAATCGTGCCTGACGCCGCCGGGATGTCAACGGCAATATCGGGCCCGCCCCCGAGCAAAACCGGGGCAAAAACACCCTGCCAGGCAGGGGCTTAGGCGGCGTTGGGGTCCACGCACTTGGGGCCCTTGAGGGGCTCATGCGCGCCGGTAAGCACAGGGTGCTTGGCGGCTTCGGCGGCATTCAGGGCAATCCACTCGCGAAGGTTGTCGGGTACTTCGCGCTCGGCGTAGATTGCGTTGACCGGGCATTCGGACACGCAGGCGTTGCAGTCAATGCAGGTGTCCGGGTTGATATAAAGGCGGTCGGAAGCTTCGTGGAATGCCTCAACCGGGCAGACCGGAGCGCAGGAGGTGTATTTGCAATCAACACAGGCGGCAGTGACAATGAAGGCCATGGCAGATGATGGTTGGTGGTTGCCGGTTTCGCGTTAACGGCAGCAGTCAACCAACGTGTAAAACCGACCGCAAACCAAAATCCACGGCCAGAGGTGCCACTTGGATGCGGGGGATGGGAAAACGTGAAACTTGCCATCGCAGGCAGGGGCTGCAAGGATGCGGGCATGGGCAAATATACCTCTGCCGCAGTGCTGGCGGTGCGACTGTTGGGGCTGGTTTGGCTGGCCGCCGGGCTGTGGATGCTTGTGGCCAACATGGTGGAGTCAGCCACCGAGTTTAATCCGTCCTTTATCGGTTACTACCTGCAATCGCAAGCGGTGCGGCCGTTGCTGGCGATGGGGCTGGGGGCGCTGCTGCTGCTGCTGGCGCGACGGGTGGGACGGGCACTGGCGGCCGGGCTGGATGGGCCGAGCAATGGGTAGTGCTTGGAGGTGTCGAAGCCGGGGGCGAGCGTGTCTGGCGCTGGCGGGGTTATTCCTGTTGATGGGGGCGGCACCCGCACCGGAACCCCATGACATGGCGCACAAATTTTTTGCGGCGCTGAACCATGGCGACCCGGTGCTGGAGCCGATCGTCACCCAAGTGAAGGCCGGCCAGGAAAACGCGGCAGTGCGGGCCATTTTTGCGGAGATACAGAAGCGCGAACGCCGATACCGGGCCGATTTCCTGCCGCCACTGCCGCTGTGGAATGAGGAGACACGCCATGAGGCGGACGCGGCGCTGACCGGCACCTTCACGCTGCAAGGCGTGACAGGAACTGTTCCCCGACGGGATGATGGCGACTTTGACTGGGAGTGGGACGGCCCGAATGAGGATCCGGAATTTGGGTGGTTTCTCAACCGGCTGCACCATATCCCGGCGTTGTTTGTGGCCTGGCGCGAGACACAGGACGCGCGCTACCGCACGGCGCTCAATGCGCAATTGCGCGACTGGCTGCGCCAGAACCCGCGGCCGACGCACTACACCTTCTCTTCCTCCTGGCGGGCGCTGGAAGTGGCGCGGCGGATGGAGGAGTCGTGGATGCCGGTGTTGTTTGCGCCGCAAGCAAATGAGGCGCTGGACGACGATGTGCTGGTGGGGATGCTGGCAGATGTCCCCGAGCACGCGTATGGGCTGCGCGACTACCATTCCTTTTCGGGCAACCACCTCACCACGGAAATGACCAGCCTCGCATCCATCGCGCTGGCGTTTCCGGAGTTCATCGAAACGCACGACTGGCTGGAATACGCGCTGACGGAGGCGCGGGCGGAAGCAGAGCGCGAATTTTACCCGGACGGGGCGGAGACGGAGTTATCCAATATGTATGACCAAGTGGTGCTGCAGGAGCTGCAACGGCTGACGGATATGCTGGCGGCGGCGGGGCGGGATAAAGAGGTGGCGGACCTGCGGCCCTTGGTGGAAAAGAGCTGGAACTACTTTGCGCACACGCTCGACCCGCGCGGGCATGGGCCGCTGGGCAATGACTCGAGCCTGGGCGAGGATGCGGCGTTGGTGCGGCAGATGGCGGCCAAATACAACCGGCCCGATTGGCAGTACATCGCCACAAATGGAAGGGAAGGCACGGCGCCCGCGGGGATGGTCTCCGAATATTTTCCGTATGCGGGGCTGGCGGTGATGCGCAGCGGGTGGGATGCCGGGGCGCAATGGGCGTTCTTTGACGCAGGCCCCCGGGGCTCCGACCACCAGCACGCGGACCGCCTGCATTTGAGCGTCGGGGCGAATGGACGCGAATTCCTGGTCGATGACGGGAGGTACAATTATCAGCCGGGGCCTTGGCGGGATTACTTTACCGGGCCGGAGGGCCACAACGTGGTGCTCTTGGATGGGCAGGGCACGATGCGCCCACCGGAGACAGTGCGCACCCCTGGCGAGGTGCGGCATGAGATTACCAAAGACTGGGATTTCTTTGCCGCCACCGCGCCCTTCTCGGGCAAGGCGGCGCGCGGGCAGGGACCGGCGTACCACACCCGCGCCGTTTTGTACGTGCGCAACCACTACTGGGTGGTGGTGGACAGGATTCTGGACGCCGGACCGCATACGGTGGATGTGCTCTGGCATTTTCATCCGGACTGCGTGGTCAAGAACGATGGCGATTTGGTTTACACCGCGAACCCCGGACAGGTGAATTTCGGACTGCTCGCCCTCAAAGCCCCGGCCAAAGGCTGGAAGGTGGATTTGGTGCGTGGGCGGGAAACGCCGACTCCGCAAGGCTGGTATAGTCCGGTCTTTAACATGAAAGAGGCGGCGACGTGCGCAGATTTTAGCGGCGTGCTGGCGGGTCCGCACACGTTCGTATGGGTGCTGTGGACAACGGCAGCGGACAAACTGCCGTCGGAGGCGCGTCCACAGGTGACCATCACCGAAGACAACCCGGCGCGCGTGGGCCTGACGCTGCAATGGAGTGGGCAGCCAACGGCGAGGATGCAGATACCCCTTGAAGCGGCCACCCCGGTGGGCTGGCGGCAGGAGTAAGGCCGAGGTGGGCGGACAAATTGCCGGAAAATACAGTTTACCTTTTTTGCCGCGGCTGGTTAAATTTTACCCGTGCTCCGATTTGCCGAAGAAATCCTCCTGCTGGCGCTCGATGACAAGACCGGGCGGCTGCACCCCCTGCCCGAGCGGGCGCTCGAATTCGCCCTGGCCGGCGCGGTGCTGGCGGAGCTGGCATTCCTGGACCGGCTGGACACCGATGCGACACAGATGATCATCAAGAACGCGGAGCCCATGGGCGACGCCGTGCTCGATGAAGCGCTGCAATGCCTGCCCAAGGATGAGCCGAAGCTGAGCATCCAAAAGGCCCTGGCTCGTGTGGCCCTGAAGGCGGACACGCTGAAAAAACTTCTTTTTGAGGAACTAAGCCGCAAGGGCATCCTGAAGCAGCAGGAGCAGAAATTTCTCTGGGTGATGCGGGAGCGCCGCTACCCGATGGCGGACAACCGCGAGGAGCGGGAAGTGCGCGCGCGCATCCGCGAAATCGTCCTGACCCCCGGCGCCATCCCGGACCCGCGCGATGTCGTGCTCATCGGGCTGATGGATGCGTGCGACCTGGACGCGTTTGTGTTCACGCCGGCGGAATTGGACCAATCAGCCGAGCGCATCAAGCAGATCTGCCGCATGGATTTCATCGTGCAAGGGCTGGCCCGCGCGATCGGCGAAATCCAAAAGGCCATCCTGGAAGTCATCGCGTATTCGGGGATGTAAGCGGGGTAGCGGGGCATAAACCGCGCGGTTGGTCTTTTTCAAAGCGAAAATGAACGCAGCAAGCCTGCGCCCCTGCGACGGGTGAACCGATCGGTCTTACGACAAATTATATTTAATCATTAGTTTTGCATTGTGACGGCGGCGTTTGGTACAAATCGCCTTTCCCTCATGCTTGCCGTCGCCACTTCCGGAACCTTGCTGGGCATCCATGCCCAAGCTGTGCAGGTGGAAGTCAACACCGGGGAACAGGGCGAGGCGAAGACGTTTCTCGTCGGCCTGCCGGACACGGCGGTGAAGGAATCCGTGAACCGCGTGTGGTCGGCGCTGCATAACAGCGGGTTTCGCGCGCCGGCGACGAAGACGACCATCAACCTCGCGCCCGGCGACCTGCGCAAGGAAGGGCCGCTGTTTGACCTGCCCATCGCGCTGGCCGTGCTGGCTGCCACGGGGCAGCTGCCGCCGGAGAGCATGAAGCCTTATCTGATCGCGGGAGAGCTGAGCCTGTCGGGCGCGACGCGGCCAGTGGCGGGCGGCCTGGCGCTGGCGTTGCTGGCGCGGCAACTAGGCAAAGCGGGGGTGCTGCTGCCCGCGGCCACGGCGGAGGAGGCGGCGCTGGTCGATACGGTGCCGGTGCATGCGGTGACTTCGCTGGACGAGGCAGTGCGCTTTTTGAATGGTGAACGGATGCTGCCACGGTTGGACTCCGCCAAAAGCCCCTTCCGCCGGCCGCCGGATATGCGGCACGCGGTGGACTTTGCGGAAGTCAAAGGACAGCATGGGCTGCGCCGCGCCGTGGAGGTGGCGGTGGCCGGGGGTCATAATCTCCTGATGGTCGGGAGTCCCGGTTCCGGCAAAAGCATGATAGCGAAGCGCATCCCGACCATCATGCCAGAACCGACGTTGGATGAATTTCTGGAAATCCTGGCGATCCAATCGGCCGCGGGGGTGTCGCTCGCGCCGGAGAACCGGTGCTTTCAGCGCCCTTTTCGTTCGCCGCACCATACGATCAGCGACGTGGGCCTCATCGGCGGCGGGACCATCCCCGGACCGGGGGAAATCTCGCTCGCGCACAATGGCGTGCTGTTCATGGATGAGTTGCCGGAGTTTAGGCGCTCGACGCTGGAGGTACTGCGCCAACCGCTGGAAGACGGCGAAGTGGCCATCTCCCGTTCGTCTGGAAAAATCACCCTCCCCTGCGCCTTCATGCTCGTGGCGGCAATGAACCCCTGCCCTTGCGGTTATTTGGGTGATCCTAAGCGCGAATGCCGGTGCACGGTGCCGCAGATCCAGCGCTACCGCGCGCGAATTTCCGGGCCGCTGTTGGACAGGATAGATTTGCACGTCGAGGCGCCGTCACTGCCGCTGACGGAGATGCAAAACTCCACGCCCGGTGAAAGCTCGGCGGTGTTGCGGGCGCGCATTGTGGATGCGCGCGGGCGGCAGGCGGCGCGGTTCAAGGACTCGAAGACGCGGCAGACGCCCTGCAACGCGCGCATGACGCACACGGAAATCCGCGCCCACTGCGTGATTGATAAAGCCCAGGCGGAACTGCTCTCGCAGGCGATGGAGCAACTCTCCCTCTCGGCCCGCGCGTATGACAGAATTTTAAAAGTCGCACGCACGATTGCCGATCTCGCCGGGAAGGAAAGCATCGAAGCCCCGCACCTGCTGGAGGCCATCCAATACCGCAGTTTGGACCGGGCGCTGTTTTACTAATCGTCCAAGCCTTTGCCCTTGAGGATTTGGGGCAGGCATTTTTCGACGCGGGCGGCGCGGGTGGCGGACTGTTTGGCGGAGGAGAAATAAAGCAGGTAGCCCCGCTGGCGGCCCGGAGTCAGCGCGGCAAAAGCTTTTTGCAGAGCCGGAGTGCGGTCCAGGCGGCTTTGAAATTCCTCCGCGACGGCAAAATTGGCGGTTGTTTTGCGCACTATCTCCACGCCGGATTTCTCCACGGCGATGGCCTCCTGGACATAGGCCTTGATGATGGCGGCCTGGGCAGCGACCTCGCGTTCGCTGGTGAACCGGAGCTGGCGGGCGGCCTGCACATTCTCAGTCTGCCGGATGAGGAGGCCGCGAGGATCCTTTAACAAGGCTCCTTTGAAAAACAACAGCGCACAATAGTCCTTAAAATCCTGAATGATGACCACGTTGGCGCCGTCGAGCGTGTAGCACGGCTTGCCCCATTTCACCTCCTCGGCGAACGGAAAGCCCAGCAGGATTTTCCGCAACCGCTCCAAGGCGGAGCGCCACTGGCTGGCCGTGCGCAAATAGGCGTCAATGCGGGGATTCATTCGAGATTTCGTCATGGAGCAGGAGTTTAATCTTTAGAAACCGGGGAACGTATTTATGGCGGCCTTGGGCGGCGGGGCGCAACTGCTAATCGACACCACGGGAGGCAAGCGGCCCTACCCGATTTCCCGGACGAAAATGGGCGGCGGGCCTGGGTGCGCCTAAAGACAACCCTTGGCAACAGGTCGATAATTGTGCTGCAACCGACTTTGCGCACCCAACGCAACCGAACCGTGGCGTTGTTTTCACAAAAAAAATCCGGCTGAAGAAAAATGCCTATTGGGAAATTTTGCCCAGGGGCGGTTTTCCCTCACAAATGGAAGCATAGGCTTAAGGGAAAGTACCCAGTCCTGAATTGTGTCAAAATTGTGACCATGAATATCCGTGGAACACTTTTTGTACACTTTTCAAAAGCAACGGCATCACATCAATGAAAGCCTCGGGCCTGCACCTGATAAACTTTCACAAACAATCCTCGGTATCTGCCTAAACCCAAGAAACCAAACACCATGAAAACATCCCGTCTCCGTCCCCTGATTCGTTTCGCTCTGCCGGCTGTGCTGGCCGGGCTGTCCGCCCTGCTGCCCAACCGGGCAGCGGCTGCTGACGAAAATGTCACTGGCAACCTGACTGTGAGCGACTCGACCACGCTTTACGGGCAGGTGCTGTCCACCATCAATAGCGGCAACCTGGCGGCGCCCTATCTGGACTATGGCAGCCCGCAGGTCGTGGTTTCGAATGGCTCCAGCTGGGGCGGTCTGCGCGTGATGGGCACGTGGCAAGGGTTCCTGCAGCTTTACACCTCGACCAACAGCCTCGGCGGTTACCTGCGGCTGATTGACGCGGGTGGCTCGCCCGCCAGCGCGTATTTCCAACTCGGGTTCGACCATGACTCGGTGATTGCGATGACGGTGCTGGACTCCGGCTATGTGGGCATCGGCACCACGTCGCCGAGCTATCCGCTGGACGTGAACGGGGACGCCAATGTCAGCGGCAACCTGAATGTCGGGGGCACGGTGGTCTATAGCAATGTATCCATTGGCAACCTGGACATCAGCGGCGACCTGAACGTCAACGGGACCATCACGTACGGCAACGTCAGCTACGGCAATGTCAGTTATGACAACCTTGCCGTGAACGGCAGCCTGGGCGTGGGCACGGACAGCCCGGAGTACCCGTTCGTGGTGTCCACGTCCGGTGGCTCAGCCGACAATGCCATGGGCAGCATTGGCGGCCCGACGGCGGTCATCACGACCGGAGGGGCGTGGGGCGGCCTGCGCATCATGGGCGCTTCGCAAGGCTACCTGCAATTGTACACGGCCACAAACAGCCTGGGCGGTTATGTCCGCGTGATCGACGCGGGCGGCAGCCCGGCCACGGCCTATATGCAAATGGGCTTCGACCATGACAGCGTGATCGCCATGACAATCTTGGACTCCGGCTATATCGGCATAGGCACCACGTCGCCGGCCCATCCGCTGGATGTGAATGGCGATGTCAACTCCTCCGGCAACCTGACCACCGACGGGACGGTCAATGGGGAAAAAGTCGTGGTTTCCTCGGAAATTGACGCCACCGCCACGGGGAACACCACCGTCTACACGCCGCCCTCGGGCAAAAGTTTCAGCGTCACCTCGATCGCCATCGAGAACGTCGATGTGACAAGCCTGAGCGTGCCGGCCGAACTGACGCTGAGCGCGGGCGAGACGAGCAACGACGTCACAAGCTCATTGACACTGACCAGCGCCGCCGCGGGGCAGGAATTCAAGGCGGGCTTCACCGCCCAGCCGTACATCTGCACCGATTCCACGCCGCTCACCCTGCGTGTCACCACTGGCTCCACGGCCACGACGCACACCATCAAAGTCGTGGTAACCGGCGTGGTTTACTAAACCACCCACATCACCTCTGAAATAAATGCAGCCCTGCCGGCACGGCACCACCGTCCCGGCAGGGTTTTTTTTGAATTTAAGCCCAGTCCACAGCCAAGGCAGGAATATTATGGCAACCCGGCGGCGCGCCGGACGCGGGCGAGATAAAACATCCGCGCATCCGCACCGTGTTCGACAGCCTGCACGAAGCTGATGGCGGTGGCAGAATAGTGGCCAGTCCATTGCATCATAAGGCGGGCCAGTTTTTTCTCCCGGGCGGCATCGTAACTGAGTGATACGGCCCAACGAAAGGAATGCGGCAGATCCACCTCCATTTTCAGATCAAAAAGATTTTTCGCCGTCGGCAAAGTATCTGCCGACGGATTGCCCGGAGGCAACGGTGAGGGGGCGGCCGCCAGTCTAGCCAAGGCGGACCCATCGTCCGGAGCGGCAGAGGGCTGCACAGCGGAAGAAGCAGCCACTGCCACGGTGTTCATCTGCTGGCGCAGGTGATTAATTTCCCGATATTGCAAAGCTAGAGGGAGCGTGGCGGCCACCGCCATCGCGGCCGCACCGGTGGCCAGCCCACGTTGCGCCGCCAACGCCCGGATGGCCCGCCCTAAAACATGGAAAAGGCCGCCGCCAGCTGTGGCACTCGATAAAGAAGCCGCGAGGACCCGCGACGCCAAATCCGGCGGCACGGAGGAAACGGCATGCGCATTCAGCGCCGTGGCCAGCAAAGCTGCGGTGGTCGTCACGCCACGGCGGGAAAAATGACGCCGCATTTTCTCCACGGAGCGCGCCACGCGCTGATGGGCAGCTCGCTCGCTCAAGCCGAGGATGGAGCCGACCTCACGATATGCGCGGCCCTGGATAAAGCGCAGCACAATGGCGTGCTGCTCAAGCCGGCTAAGCCGGCCCAGAGCCTGGTCAAGCAAGGGCGTCAGCTGCTCACTGCCCGGTGTAACCGAGCCGTCGAGGTCGGCAAGGTTAAGGGCTTCGGTTTCGCGCAGGCGGCGGCGGTATTCCCGGCGGTATTGCATGAAATAAGCCCGCTGCGTGGCGCGGTACAGCCAGCCTGACAGTGCCTGGCCCTCGCGCACCGTACAGGCCTTGCGCGCCAATTGGATGAAAACCGACTGGGTCACCTCGTCGGCGGTATGCGGGTCGCGTGCGAGGCGCAAGGCGGTGGCGTACACCAACGGGAGATGGCGCCGCGTGAGCTCCGCAAAGGCTTTTTCGGAGTTATTTTCGACGTAGTCCTGGAGTAAAATTTGGTCATTCATAACAGCCGATTTTAATGGGGTGGCGGCTTCGCAAAAACGAACTTTAATTTGTTAAATATAAAATATTTTTGCGACATTATCGCAATGTCCATTGACACGGCTCCGGGATAATTCTCCGAGCCATGGGCGGAACAATTCAGCCAATCCGGCAGTGAAACACTTTGGGGCGCGCCGCCGGCTAAAAGCCTGGGGTGTACCACCCTACTTTGTTTTTGATTACGATAGCCGCGGGGCGATGGGCCGGGGCCGGCCCCCCTTGCATAGTGGTCAAGACTGCGGCACAGCCAGGCTGGAATGCAGAATCAAAAGCAGATCATCCACGTTATTCGGCTCGGGCGTGACCCAGCGGCGGCCAAAGACCAGCTTGGGGACCGCACTGGCGCCGGTGTCGCCAAAAATGCGAATGGATGTTTGCAGATAGCGGTCGATCCATGGGTTGGCGCGCGCGGCGGTGAAGGCAGCCTCGCCCACCAAGGCCACAGCTTGGGCGCGAGCCTCCTCGAGCGTGCGGGGATGCCAGGGCTGGCCGGGCTCCGGTGAATTCATCCAATGGTCGAAGGCGGGAAAGGCCTCGTGCTTCGCCACCCAAACGGCGAGGGCGATTTTAGCCAATTCACAAGAGTCCTTGAAGGCGTCCACATCGCGGGGAACATAAGGATTGCACTGGGTATTCAACGGCACCGGACAGAGCACAAAGGCCAGCCGGCCGCCGGAGCGGCGGACAGCTTCGTCGAGGATGGCGTGGACGGGCTGGCAATGCGGGCATTTGTAGTCAAAAAGAAACGCGACAATGACCGGGGCGTCTGGCGAGCCAATCAGCGGCACGGCATGAGGGTTGATGGCGGCCAGAGGCTCCGCCTCGGTATTGCCATCACGAAAAGCCGCCGCGGGAGTATAGACAATCTGGGCAGCCGCGAGGATGCCGGCCAAACTCAGGCCGATTAATACCAGGCCTGTCGCGGGACGGGGAGCAACCAACCGCGAAGGAGCGGCGACGGATGGACCGGCTACGGAGCCATCCTCACCCTGGCGGGGTGTCAACCACACCACCAAGATCACCAGCATCAAACCGATGAGATGCGTGGTCATGCAATACGGGCAGAAGGCGCCGATGAGCCATTTCTGCACGATGGTGAACCACACCGCGCTGCCGGCGGCGGCGGCCGTCAACACCAACAAGGCACGCCAGGCGAGCCGACGCACGGGCGCCTCCGTGCCGGGGCCGATGAAAAAACTGGCCACCAACAAGGCGAGGTAAACGCCCTCGGCCAAGCCACTGACGGGCACCACCCCGCCGATGGTTGACCAGCGACTGCCGAGCACTTGATCACAGGAGCTACCCGGGGCGCAGCCGATGACCGACCGGCCAACGAGGTAATGCCAGCTCAAGTAGCTGCTTAACGCCAGCCCCAGCGTGATCAAACCCACCAAGAGCCAGCGCCACCAAGGCCAGGACGGTTGCGGGCGGACGGCTGCGGCAGCAGAGGCCAAAGTGCGATCCTTATAAGTGTGGCTGAGGCGGGACCAAGGAACAGGCATCGGCAACACCGCCCTTTACCGAACTGTGCGCCAGGAGGCGGGTGAAGGCCAAGGCCCGAACCCGTGGTTAAGATTTCTGGTTGGACGCGCCAGGGGTGGGAGCCTGCAACTGGAAATCGCCGCAATTGCTGTCGGTATCCACACCATCGACGGTGCGACCCGCGCTGCGGGCAGGCGGAGGCGTGGCCGGAGCAGCAGCGGCGGCACCACCACGACCACCACGCGGGGCAGGCGCGGCCGGCGAGGGCACACTGCAACCACCACGCGGCGAGGAGGCCTGATAGCCCTTGGCCGCCCAAGGATCAATGATGCCGCCATAATTAAGACTGTCGGCCACGAGGCCGCCGGCATCGCGCAAGACCATATTGCCCGCGTTGGTGAAGGCCGGGCCGCCGATCCACTGATTGGGCGTCGGCGTGCCTTGATAACCTTCCGTAGTCACCGCGGCATCGCGCACCACTGCGAAGATGGCGTGGTCATTGGCCAGGGGGCTGTCGAGCGTGATGCCCGTACCCAGGGGCTGGACGGGCTCGTTGCTCACGTGGGCATGGGCGGCGGCGGGCTGGAAGCTGAGGCCGGTGCCCTTGACGCTGAAAGGCATATTGGAGGCGTGGTTGAACTTCAACGGAGCGGCCAACTGGAGGGTAGCGCCACCGCCGGCACCGCCACGGCCACCGCGACCACCCGCACCGCCGCCAGCCACGGCCGTAACACCCGTGACTGAGACGACCTCAATGCCATGGCCCATGCTGTCGATGTCCAAGCTGATCTGGTCGCCCACGGAAATATTGGCGCCGTTGCGGGCGCGGATCGTGGTGTCGCCGGCTTTGGCATCGGCGGCGAGGTAAGATTGCGTGCCCGGCTTGCCGACGGCGGTGACCGTGGCGACTTCATACTGCTCCACCGTGCGCTGGACGGCGGGACCGGAAGTGCCATAGCCGAGGGCGATTTTTTGGCCGACCTCGAAACCCGCGGTGCTGGTGACGGGGACATTGGTCGCGCCGACGGCGACGGTGAGCATCGGGCCGTCCGGCAGAGGCTGCCAAAGGGTGGTGCTGGCGCCGGCGGCGGTGCCGAGACTGGCAATCTTGCGGGTTTCGACGCCGGAGCCAGTGTCGATTTCAATGGTGTCGCCGACGGTCATGCCCTCCGTGCTGCGGACGTGGATGACGGTGTCACCCTTGTGCGCGGGAATAGCGAGGCCGGAGTCGGCCAAAGCGAGCAGGAAGAAGCCATGCGGCGCGAGCTTGGTGCCGGCCGGGATTTTCGCCGAGGCAAAGATGGCCTGCTGGGTCGGGTGGCTGGTCAGCGTCCAATTGGAGAGATCGACTTCCGTGGAGCCGGCGTTGTAAAGCTCGACGAAGGAGTCCTTCGCGCCGACGGCGAATTCATTGATGCGAACGGGGCTGCCGTTGCGCGCCTTTTCCGCCATGGTCGCGGATTGCGCGCGGCCGCCGGCCGTCCACGCGGCTTTGGCCACGAGGTCGCCATTGAAGGCCGCAGGGCCAGAAGTGACCTTAAAGGTGGCATTCACGCTCGCGCCTGGCGCGACGGGGCCGGCGAAGGTCTTGGTAGCATCGCTGGCGCCGGAGACGGCGGAAGTCCAGCCCGCGGGCACGGCAACACTGAGCACCACGCCTTCGGCGGGTGTGGAGGCGGTGTTGGTGAAGGTCACAACGGTGTCCTGCGATGTGCCGGGCGTGAACGTCTGAATGCCATTGGGCAGGGCGGCAGCGGCGGACGCCAAGGTCAGGCGCGGGACATCGTAGTGCGCGGCCACGACGTTGGCCTGGATCTTCTGGTCGGTGGCGTCGGACGGGAAAGTGCCGGCGGTGGTCATGGCGCCTTCATAGAACGTGCCCTGGGAGCCATTGCTGTTGTCGCCACCGTTGCCGAGGAGGATGGCGCCTTGCTTGCGCATCGGGTCGTAAGTGTCGCCGCCGTTTCGGTTTTTGATGCGAGCGCCGTCGAACATGACTTGCAATTCGCCCTTTTGGGAATCGCCGCCGAGGGAAGTCCAGTGATGCGGCTCGCCCTTGGCCATCGCGGTGACAAAGCGCCAGGTGATGCTGGGGAGCGTGGGGCAGTTCCGGTCGGCGGGATCCGGGTTTGCGCAACCGACGAGATTATTTTCCTGGTCGGTCATCACCCAGGGGCCCGGGGCGGGGCCATGATACCAGCCGGTGGAAGTGCCGAAGTACGTGGTTTCCATGGTGCCATCGCCATCGTCGCGGCTATCGGTCTCGGCATTGCCGTAGTCAAAGCAGCAGCCGGCATTAAAGTGGTGGCCGTTGATGACCCAGTATTGGCCCTGGGCCTGGTCGTCCACCGCGGTGCCCTTGGCGTTGTTCCAGCGCAGGCCCATGCCCGGCGCGATGAAGATACCGTAAACCTTGTGGCCATTGAGCGTCACCGGCGCCCAGTCGGCGACGGGGAGATTATTAAACCCGCCCAGGGCCGGGCCGCTGAAGCCGCCACGGGGGGCCTGCGTGAGGTGATTGCCCTTGCCCGACTGGTCGTAGAGCGTGGTGATCCAGCAATATGTGTTGGCGCAGAAGGCGTCCTGCGCGGCGGCATCGGCATAGCCACCGGCATCCGCCGCGGAAGCCTGGACGACGCCGATGTCGAGCATCTTGCCGTCCGACTGGCGGATGATTTGGTAGAGCGGGCCGTTGTAGGCGGCGTAGAGCGCGCGCGTGGTGCTGTGGGCCGCGGCGCAAGGCGCGCCACCGGCGGCGTAAATATCGCAGGGGCCTTCGGGCCGGGAGAGCGCCCCCGTGGCGCCGGCGCCAGTGGCCTTGGCAATGAAGAGCGTGGCCGCCGGCAAGGTGAGCGCACCGGCGAGCAGGAGCAGAAAACGGGTTTTAGTTTTCATAGTAGGTAAAGAGCAATGGAAGCATTAGGCCGCATGCAGGTATCACGGCTGGGGAGCATGGCCTGCCCCTGGAAAAAATCAGGGACCGGTTGGGCAACCCACGGAGCGGTGGTTGGATTCGGGGATGGAAAGGGGAATTTCCAGTGGCCGATGCTGCCGGGCGGGGGTATGGGAGTCCACCCCAAAAAGGCGTAGCCAGAGTCTATATATACAATAATTCGGTAAGTGGGCGCAGCAAGACTGCGCCCCTACGAAAGGCTGCCATACACGCCCCCCGATATTAAAGCGCCCACTCGAAGGGGGTGTTGCTTTCCACTTCGTCGAGGGTGGTGAGGCCAAGGAGGGCTTTTTTCAAGCCATCGTGGCGCAGAGGTTTGTAACCCGCGCGCTTGGCGGCGGCGGTGAGGGCCTCGATATTGCCGCCGCGGGCGATGATGTCGCGGATTTCCTCGGTGGCGACGACCAGCTCGTGGAAAGCGATGCGGCCCTTGTAACCGCTGCGGCGGCAAAGGTCGCACCCGCGGCCGGCGTAGAAGGAAGCGTTGAGGCCAGCGGTGTCGGTGAAATAGCGCTCAAGCACCTCGGGCGCGGGAATGTAGCTTTCCTTGCAACGCTCGCAGATGCGGGCGGCCAGGCGCTGGGCGAGCACGGCGAGCACGGAAGGGGCGACGACGTGCGGCTCGACGCCGATCTCCATGAGGCGCACCATGGCCTGGGGGGCGTTGTTGGTGTGCATGGAGGCGAGGACGAGGTGGCCGGTGAGCGCGGCCTCGCAGGCGATCTTGGCGGTTTCGACGTCGCGGATTTCGCCGACGAGGATGACATCCGGGTCCTGGCGGAGGATGGCGCGCAAGAGGAGGCCGAAGCGGAGGTCGATGTGCGAATTGACCTGCGACTGGGTCAGGCCTGAGAGCTTGATTTCGACCGGGTCCTCAATGGTGGTGACATTGACATCGGGCGAATTGATCTCGGACAAGGCGGCGTAGAGCGTGGTGGTCTTGCCGGAGCCGGTGGGACCCGTCACAAAAATAATGCCGTTGGAGGCCTGGATGACGCGCTTGAAGGGCGCCAGCATACTTTGCGAAATGAGCATCTTGTCCAGCGTGAGGAATTCCTTTTTGGACGTGGAGGCGAGGACGCGGACGACGCATTTTTCCCCCTCGATAGAGGGGATGAAGCTGACGCGGAAATCGTTTTTGCGGGTGCCGAGCTGCAGGGAGAAACGGCCGTCCTGGGGGAAGCGGCTCTCGGCGATGTTGAGCTCGCACATGATCTTGAGGCGGCAGGTGATGGGCCGGTGCAGCACCTTGGGGAAGCGGAACATCTCGCGCAACTGGCCGTCGATGCGGTAGCGCACGCGGGTGTCGCCCTCCTGGGGTTCGACGTGGACGTCGCTCGCGCGCTCGCGCAGCGCAAAGAAAATCAGCGAATCGACAATGCGGATGAGGGACTTGGACTCGCTGAGGCGCTCGAGCTCCGACTGGGTGAGATTCAGGGCGATGACCTCGCCGTCGTTCTCAAGCTCCTTGACGATGGCCTCGATGTCCTTGTCGGAAGAATAGTGGACCTCGATGGCGTCGTGAATTTCCGCGGGGAGCGAAAACATCGGGCTGATCTTCAGCCCTGAAATGCCTTCGAGGCGCTTGCGCAAGGCGGCGTCCTTCGGGTCGGCCATGGCGACCGTGAGCACGCCTTCCAGCACATAGAGGGGGAGCACCTGGGCCTTGCGGGCGATTTCCGCGGGGACGAGGGCCACGGCCTCGGGCATGATGACGGTGTTGAACGGGTCATTATAGGCGACGTCGATGCACTGGCTCCAAAGGCGGCAGGCGGTGGTGTGGTCAAGCAGGCCCGCAATGATGACGGCCTCCACCAGATCGATATTATTAGTGCCGTGTTTCTTGATCAGGCGGTTGAAATCCTTTTCGCCCAACATGGGGCACTTTTCCCGGAGCAGTTCGGCGAATTGCTTGAGCATGGCGGGAAGAGGAATGGGGAATCAGGCCTGGGGCGTCTTGGGCGATTTGCGCGGAGCACGGGCGCGGAAGATGGCGCCGATCTCGCCCTGATCCACCAATTCGAGGCCGAGCACGGAGTGCTGGCGTTCGTACTCCACCTCGGCCAGCATCTCCTTGAGCGAATAGCGGGCCTCCCGCAAAAGCTGGGGCGCGGGGGAGAAGCCGGGTTGGGGTTGGTCGGGCATCGGGAAAAATGAAAAAACCAAGGGCTGGTTTTGTCAATCCTACTGGGCGGCGACCCAGGTATCCAAAAGAGTTTTCTCGATCTGGTCGCGCGGGGTGTCTTTGCGGACGTAATTGAGGGCGCCGAGGGCGGCGCACTTTTCCACAATTTCGCGGGAGGCGACGGCCGTCATCATCACGACGCGAGCCTCGGGGTCGCGGGCGATGATTTTTTCGAGGATGGCGAGGCCGTCCTCGCCGGGGAGATTCACATCGAGGAGCACCAATTCCGGCTTGAGGTGGCTGTACATCAGCAGGGCGTTGGGGCTGTCGGCGGCCTCCTTGATTTCGGCGGCACCCATGCCGGAGAGAATCAGGCGCAGGTAGGCGCGCACATGGGGCTCGTCATCGACAATCAAAACCCTGCTGGCGAAGGGGTGGCTCATGAGGGAAGTGGCGGCGGAAGTGGAGGGCGTATTCATAACGTGACGAATGAAAGGTAAAAAAGCAAGCGTGGTGAAATGCACCGGACATGGCGAACCGTCATGTCGGACGTCAAGCGGCGAGACGGTCGATAAGCTCAACGCGCAAGTGCTGAAAAATTCCGTAGAGCTCCTCGCAACGCAGGCGCCAGGTTTCGGCCCCGAGGTCGTCGTAGCGGTATTCGATGTCCTCGCCGACATCGATGAGCCGGGGAAGGCCAAGCATCCCGAGGGAGCCGCGGGCATGGTGCGCGATGCGACGCACGGTGGGGGCATCGACGACATCAATGGCGCGGCGCAGCTCAGGAATGCTGGTGGTGACAAGGTTGAGGCACAAATCGAACACCTGTTTATGGGTGTCCGGGTCGTCCCCGACGTATTCGGTCAGCTTGTCGAGGTGGATCAAAGGCTCGGCAATCTTGCTACGTTGCCCCGGGGCGGCGACTCCGGCCATGGGGTGGGGAAAAAACAGGGGGAAGCATGAGGTGGCATGCATAAGGTAATCTCCGGTTAGGGATTGCTTGGTGTGCGGTATGAGGTCTCTGATTCATGGATGATAGCGTAAGCCGTACTCCCCGGCCATCAGGTGAACTATTTAGTCTCACAGGCATAAATTACTTACCCTACCCTGTCCCCAGGCTTGGGAGCTGCCGGGTTATCTCTCTACTCAGGGGTTTCAATTGCTTTATTAATTTTGCAATCTGTTGATTTTTAATAACTTAAATAAAATCGAAGGCGCTTCAAGGGAGTAAAGATAGGGGTTAAGATTGCGGGGCAAGGAGGCAAGGGGTAGAATTAGCCAATTTCCCAGAAGTAGCATTCGTACCATTCCTGCCAATCGGTTAGCCCCGCTTCTTTCTTTTTTTAGATGCATTTTTGGCGTTCCAGTTGTTTTTCCGCGTGGTGGCGGTGTATTGCCGTGCTGGCGGGGTCATGGCTGGTGCCCATGGGCGCGGGGGCAGCCACTTATTATGTGGCCCCGGCAGGCAGCGATGCCAATGCGGGGACGATAACCGCACCCTTTGCGACGATCACCCGCGCGCAAACGGCAGCGGCCGCCGGCGACACGGTTTACCTGCGGGGCGGGACGTATGCGCTGACGAACACCCAAATCACGCAAACAGACACCAACTATGCGTATGTGAACTTTCTGGACAAGAGCGGCACCGTGGCCGCGCCCATCACCTATGCGGCCTATCCCGGCGAAACGCCGGTGTTTGATTTTTCGCGAGTGCAGCCCACGGCGCTGCGCGTGTGCGCCTTTTATGTGAAAGGCTCGAACCTGAATTTCCAGGGGTTTGAAATCACGGGCGTGCAGATCACCATTGCGACAGTGCACACCCAGTCGGAGTGCATCCGGGTGGAAGGGAGCAACAACACGTTCCGGCTGCTCAAAATGCATGATGGCATGGGCATCGGCATCTACATCGTACGGCACGCCGGCAATAATCTGGTGGAAAACTGCGACGCCTACAACAACACCGGGCTGGACAGCGGCTCAATCGGCAACATCGACGGATTCGGCTGCCATGTGCTCGCGGGGGCGACCCGCAACATTTTCCGCTACTGCCGGGCGTGGACAAACAGCGACGACGGCTTTGACTGCATCAACTGCGCCGAGCCGGTGTTCTTCGACCGGTGCTGGTCGTACAACAACGGCTGGCAGGGCGGCGACGGCAACGGCTTCAAAGTCGGCGGCTGGGGCAGCACGGCCGCCGATGCCCTGCCGAACCCGATGCCGCGGCACACCGTGCAATTCTGCCTGTCGGCCGGCAACAAGGCCCATGGGTTCTACGCCAACCACCAGCCGGGCGGCGCGGCGTACTGGTACAACAACACGGCCTACAACAACGGCGACAACTTTGACATGCTGGAGCGCACGAGCGACAATGCCACGGACATGGCCGGGACGGCGGAGATCCTGCACAACAATGTCGGCCTGAGCGCGCGCGGCTCGGAAGTGAAGGACCTGAATGAAAGCGGCGGCAACGTGAGCAACAATTATTGGACATTGAGCGTCAGCGTAAGCGCGGCGGATTTCCTAAGCACCGGCGTGACACAGATGACCCAGGCACGACAAGCGGATGGCAGCCTGCCCCGCCTGTCCTTCATGCATCTGGCAAACAACAGCGATTTGCGCGACGTGGGGATGGATGTGGGACTGCCCTTCAGCGGGACAGCGCCGGATTTGGGCTGCTTTGAAAATCCGCCGGTGGCCACACCGGCCAACCTGACGGCCACCAGCGGCAATGGCACGGTGACGCTGGCGTGGGGCAGCGTGAATGGGGCGACGAGCTACACCCTCGCACGGGCGACCACCAGCGGCGGCAATTACACAACCCTCGGCAGCAACCTCACCACGGCCAACTACACCGACAGCGGCCTGACCAACGGGGCAACCTACTACTACGTGGTTTCCGCGGCCAACTTTGACGGCAACGGTGGAAACTCAACCGCAACGAGCGCCACACCGGCGCAGACCTTTGTGCAATGGACGAGTGCGCATTTCCCCGGCGTGTCAAACCCCGGCATTACCGGGCCTGCCGCCGACCCGGATGGCGATGGCCTGCCCAATTTGCTGGAGTATCTTCTGGGCACGGACCCGAATGTCCGCGACGCACCGGATAGTGCGCTGAATTGCGCGGGCGACGGCAATGGGCACCTGTTGTTTGTGTTCCGCCTTTCCAAAAATCTCACCGGGGCAAGCTACACCCTCCAGCAATCCACCGATTTGCACGATTGGACCGACACCGGCATCACGCCAGAAATAAGCAGCGACCAAGGCAGCTATTCCATCCTGCAGGCGGCCGTGCCCCAAGGGGAAAACAGCCGGCTGTTTCTGCGCCTGCGTGTTTCCACGCCTTGATAAGTGCCGCCCCATCCCCCTGCCCCACCTGCCGACCTAACGCTGTTTATATTGATTGGCCGGGGGCGATGCGTGTAATAAATCGCGACCGGCTGAACCCAGGCCGCCTGCCCCCGCGCCATGCGCCACACACCCCGCACCCGCCACCGTTCCCTTGGCAGCCTCTGGCTGTATTGGGGAATAGTGTGGATGGCGGTGCTGCTGGGCGGATGCAAGCCGCCGCCGGTGGCCCACCACGGCACCCGGCCGGGGCCGGACGAGGACGTGGATGTCGCCACGTGCGCCCCCGGCAAATTCGGCGGCACGATGGTGCTGACCCAATCAAGCGAGCCCAAAGCCTTCAACACCATGGTGGAAGCGGGAGACCAAGTCACCCAGGATGTGGGGGCGCTGATTTTTTGCGGCCTGGTGGTCTATGACCCCATGAGCCAGGAACCGATACCGGCCCTGGCCAAGTCCTGGGACATCGCGGAGGACAAGAAGACCTACACCTTTCATCTGCGCAAGGGCATCCGCTGGAGCGACGGGCAGCCCTTCAACGCCGATGACGTGATCTTCACCTTCGACTGCATCTTCGCCGGGCAGAAGGACCCGGCCACCGGCAAAACCAAGCTGCGCTACCCGAACCGCTACGCGCAGGAACTGACCTTCGACGGCGAGCAGCTGCGCTACCGGAAAATTGACGACCTGACGGTGGAGTTCTACACGCCCAAAATCTACTCCACCTTCCTGCTGGAAATGGCCGGCCCCATCAACATCCTGCCCAAGCACTGCCTGGAAAAATCATTCCAGGACGGCACGCTCCTGCAGCAATGGACTTCGCAAACCGGCATTGACCATCCGGAGCAAATCGTCGGCACCGGGCCCTATATCGTGAGCAGCTATACACCGGGCCAGCGCATCGTCTTTGCACCCAACCCCTATTACTGGCGGGCAGACACGGCTGGCCAGCGCCTGCCGTATCTTGATTTCCTGATCATGCAGTTTGTCACGAATATCGAGACGGAAGTCGTGCTCTTTGCCACGGGGCAGACGGACGCGATGATGAGCTACGCCGGCATTCCCCCGGCGGACATGGCGTGGGTGACCAAGGGGGAAAAGCTGTACGATTTCACGGTGTACAACCGCGGGCCCGCCTCCGGGTCGTGGTTTTTGTGGTTCAACCTGAAAGGCGGCGCAAACAAGGACGGCAAACCCTATGTCACGCCCTACAAGCTGGCATGGTTCAACAACAAGCTCTTCCGCCAGGCGGTGATGTATGGCATCGACCGTGAAGGCATCGCCAAGGGCGTGTTCCTGGGGCGGGGCGAGCCCGAGACCTCGATCATCAACCAAGGCAATCCCAAGTGGACGAATCCCAACGTGCTCCATTACACCTACAATCCCGCAAAATCGCGGGAATTGCTGAAAGAAGCGGGATTCCGCTGGGATGAGCAGGGTCGCCTGTTTGACGCGGACAACCACCGCGTCTCGTTCGAATTAATGATGTATGAAGGCAAGCCCCTGCGGGCGGAAATCGTCACTGTTTTCAAAAAGAATATGCAAGACCTGGGCATGGACGTGAAACTGCTGTTCGTGGATCCCGGCGTGGTCATGGAAAAAATCACCAACACCTTTGATTATGAAATGACGGGACTGGGCTGGGGTTCCTCCGCCGGGGAAGTGGATCCCTCGGGCAACAAGGCGCTCTTGCGCAGCGACGGCAGCTACCATGAATGGAACCCCAAGCAGGCCACGCCGGCGACCGACTGGGAAAAGCGCATCGACGAGCTGATGGATGCGCAGGAAGTCATCTTTGACGAAGCCGAGCGCAAAAAGATTTTTGGCGAAATCCAGGCGATCCTCGCGGAGCAAATCCCGCTCTTTTACATCGTGGACCAATACCAGTACCAAGGCGTCAAAAACAAATGGCGCAATTTGCGCATCCCGCCCTCCGGTACCCTCCTGTGGAATCCAGATGAGCTTTGGACCGAACCCACCGCCGGCGAACGCTAACCCCACCCTGCCGCCATGACGACCTTCATCCTGCGCCGCCTGCTCGCCATGGTGCCCCTGCTTTTCGGCATCAGCCTGCTGGTGTTCCTGCTGATGAATCTGGCCCCCGGCGATGCGCTGACGGAACTGCGCAACCGGCCGGACGTGCCGGCGGAAATGGTGCAGCAGCTTGAACACGACTACGGCTATATCAATGCCGCAGGCCAGCCCAACCCCTGGTATGTGCGCTATACATTCTGGCTGAACACGGTGTCGCCGCTGAAATTCATCAATGAAAAACATGAGTTCACCTGGCCCGACCACTGGGGTGCGCCCACCTTTGGCCGCTCCATCGCGTACCAGATTCCCGTCACTGACCTGATTGCGCAACGCATACCGGTGACATTGTTGCTGGCAGCCAGCGCGCTGCTGTTCCAATTTCTGCTCTCGGTGCCGCTGGCGGTGCTGGCGGCGGTGAAAAAAGACGGCTGGGCCGACCGTTTAATCGCGGTGTTTGCGTACGGGGCGGTGTCCGTGCCGGAATTTTTCCTCGGCGTGCTCGCGGTGTATTTCGCGGCGGAGACGGGCTGGTTTCCCACCGGGGGCATCGCGGCGTTCAACAGCGACTTCCAAGAACCGGCCACGCGGTTTTGGGACTATGCCACCCACTTGGCGCTGCCGACGGTGGTGCTGGGGCTGGGCGGGCTGGCGTACACGATGCGCATCGTGCGCGCGAGCATGCTGGATTACCTGCGCGCGGAATTTGTGACCACCGCCCGGGCCAAAGGTGTACCCGAAGGGCGCATCCTGTTTCTGCATGTGTTGCGCAATGCCATCAACCCGCTCATCACCTACCTGGGCTTTTCGTTTGCGGGGCTGCTGTCCGGTGCAGTGCTGGTGGAGAACGTGATGAACTACCCGGGGCTGGGGCGGCTGATTTTCGAGGCTTTCTCGCGCCATGACGAATACCTGGTGATGGCGGCGGTGCTGATGGGCTGCATCATGCTCATGCTGGGCAATCTGCTGGCAGACCTGCTGCTGGCGGCATCCGACCCGCGCATCCGGCTGGAAAAATCGGCGACCAGCGTGGCCACGCATCAACGCGGCGCCGGGTGGGCGCTGTTTCTCGGGCTGGCTGTTTTGGGCATATTCATCCTTGGCGCCTACCTGCTTCCCTGGAATGAGCCGACCGCCATGGCTGCGTGGGTGGGGCGGCTAAAAATCGCCGGCGGCGCCCTGCTGTTGCTGGCCGGGGGGGTGGCGTGCTGGCTGGGCTGGCCGATATTCCGGCAGCTATTCCATCGGCTCCATCGGCGACCCCTTACCGCACTGGCGCTGTTGGCGCTGCTGGGGCTTTACGCAAGCATGGTGTTCGCGCCATTCCTGGCCACACGAGCGATCGACGAAATCAACCTGAAGCACACCTTGCACCCGCCGATGGGGCTGCACTGGGAAAAAGGCGGCCTATGCGCGCAGGTCTATACCCTGGAGGATTTATCCTCGGCGCAATACACCGCCAAGCCGGGCGTGACGCTGCCGCTCAAAATTTTCGGCCGCGGGTTTGAATATAGTTTTCTGGGACTGTTCAAAACGACGCGCCATTTGCTGGCGCCCGACTATGAGGCGCTGGCGGCGCAGCTGGGGCATCCGGTGAATCCCGCCGATTATCCGTTCTACCTCCTGGGCAGCGACACCACCGGCCGGGACGTGTACTCCCGCCTGCTTTATGGATCGCGCATTTCACTGACCATCGGCCTGGTGGGCATCGCCATCACCCTGACGATGGGGTTTCTGGTGGGGGGCCTGGCGGGCTATTTTGGCGGGTCGTTTGATTTCGTGGCGATGCGGTCGGTTGAATTCCTGATGGCGGTGCCCACGCTTTACCTGCTGCTTGCGCTGCGCGCGGCCCTGGCCGGGTACTTTGAGCCGGCGGAAATGTATCTCGTCATCATTGTCATCCTGTCCTTCATCGGCTGGGCGGGAGCGGCGCGCGTGCTGCGCGGGATGAGCCTGTCCCTGCGCGAGCGCGCGTTTGTGACCGCAGCGGAATCCATGGGGCAGAGCACGGGAAAGATTCTTATAAAGCACTTCCTGCCCAATCTGGCGGGGTATTTGCTGGTGGCAGCCACGTTGTCCATTCCCGGCTACATTCTGGGCGAGGCGGCGCTGTCCTTCCTCGGCGTCGGCATCCAGGAGCCGTCCGCCTCGTGGGGCTTGATGCTGCGGCAATCCCAACAGGACATGAAGGTCATGATGCTTAATTTTTGGTGGATGCTCTTGCCCGGCGCGGCCATCTTTGTCACAGTGGTTTCATTCAACCTGGTGGGTGACGCCCTGCGCGACATTGTGGATCCCAAAATGAAAACCCGCTGACCCAACGTGCACGACTCTCCCCCACCCCTTCTGCAGGTTGAGAACCTGCGCATCAGCTTTCACGGCGGCGAACAGCCGGTGGAAGCGGTGAAAGGCGTCTCCTTCCAACTGGGCGAAGGCCGCACCCTGGCCGTGGTGGGGGAAAGCGGCAGCGGCAAGTCCGTCACGGCGCTGTCGTTGACGCGGCTGCTGCCCCCGCCCCCGGCCTGCCAGTGCAGCGGGCGCGTGCTGTATCGCGGAAAGGATTTGATGAGCGCCGCGCGGCCGGAGCTGCAAAAAATCCGGGGCAAGGAAATCGCCTACATCTTTCAGGAGCCGGGCAGCTCGCTCAACCCGGTGTTTTCCGTCGGCTGGCAGATTGCCGAGGCGGTGAAGCTGCATCTCCCTCAGGTCAAGGATGTGCGCGGGCGCGTGGTGGAGGCACTGCGCAGCGTGGGCATCCGTGACCCGGAAAAACGCTACGACGCCTACCCGCATGAATTGAGCGGAGGCATGCAGCAGCGCGTGATGATTGCGATGGCGCTGGCCTGCGAGCCGCATGTGCTGGTGGCGGACGAGCCGACGACGGCGCTCGACGTGACCATTCAGAAACAGATTTTGGATCTCTTGCGGGAGGTGCGGCAGCGCCACCGGATGTCGATCATCCTGATCACGCACAACTTCGGCGTGGTGTCCGGCTTTGCGGACGACGTGATTGTAATGTTCCGCGGGCAAATTGTCGAAGCGGGGCCGGTGCCGCAAGTGCTGGGCAACCCGCAGCATCCGTACACGCAGGCGTTGATTGCCTGCATCCCGCGCTTGGGCCAGCGCCAACGCCGCCTCACCACCATTAATTATTCGAAAATCGAACCCGCCGGCGCGGGCGCTTAAATTACTTCCATCATGCCTACTTTGCTTGAAGTAACCGACCTGTATGTCCACTATCCGCTGCGCGGCGGGCTGTTTGGCCATGGCGGGGAGGTGCGCGCGGTGGACGGCATCTCCTTCAGCGTGCCGAAAGGCAAGACGGTGGGGCTCGTGGGCGAAAGCGGCAGCGGCAAGACCACGACGGGCCGCGCGCTCACGCGCCTTGCGCCCATCACCCACGGGACAGTGAAATACGATGGCGTGGAGCTGACCAAGTTGTCCGACCATGCCTTCTTCCCCTATCGCAAGCGGATCCAGATGATTTTCCAGGACCCGTTCAATTCACTGAACCCGCGGCTGACGATCTTTCAGATTCTTTCCGAACCGCTGGAGATCCACTTTCCCAAATTGCTGCGCAGCGAACGGCTGGCGCGGGTGCAAGAGCTGCTACAGATGGTGGGCCTGCAACCCGGGCACGTCTTCCGCTATCCGCACGAATTCTCGGGCGGCCAGCGGCAACGCATCGGCATCGCCCGGGCACTGGCCGTGGAGCCGGAGTTCATCGTGTGCGACGAGCCGGTGAGCGCGCTCGATGTCTCCGTGCAAGCGCAGATTGTGAACCTGCTCCAGGACTTGCAGGAAAAACTCGGCCTCACGTACCTGTTCATCGCGCACGATCTGGCGGTGGTGGAGCACATCAGCGACGAGGTGCTGGTGATGACCGGGGGCAAAATCGTGGAAGCGGCGGCAGCGGCGGAAATCTACGCCCATCCGCAGCACGAATACACCCGCAAGCTGATTGAAGCCGTCCCGACCCTTTGACCCGTGCCACGCCGCAACGCCAACGCCCGCGAGCATTTTCGCGGCTACCAGCCGGTCCGCGATGAGATGTGGACAACCTCCGGCAAACCGCGCCCGGACACCGCCGGCTTGTTTGCAGCGCTAAACCGCTTCAACCCCGCGGAGCTGAAACTGCGCAGCGCGCGGTTGACGCGGGCAGCGCGAGAGCTGGGTGTGCACTTTGCCGTGGTGGACGACCAGGCGGGCGACGACCGCGAATGGCAGCTGGACATTCTGCCCCGTGTGCTGGCGGCCGAGGAATGGACATTGCTGGAGCGGGGGCTCATTCAGCGCGCCAAGGCGTTTAACGCCTATATCGCGGATATTTACGGACCACAACGCATCCTGCACGAGCGCGGGGTGCCCTATGACATTGTGCTGAGCGACCCGGCCTTCCACCGGCAGCTCATCGGGCTGCCCGCGCCGAACGGGCCGTATGCGCCACTGGTGGCGGTGGACCTGGTGCGCGATGAGAACGGCCAATGGCAGGTGCTGGAGAACCATTTCTCCACGCCCTTTGGCATCGCGTATGCCCTGCAATCGCGGCGCATGCTGGCGCAGGCTTTTCCGGAATTGTTTGCGACCTTCGATGTCGCGCCCGTCGCGCCATTTGTGGCGCAGCTGGCAGAAGTGCTGCGCGCGCGGTCGCCCCGCGCCAACCCGCACACGGTGCTGCTGTGTCGAGGGGAGGACAACCAGTCGTATTTCGAGGAAAGCTACCTGGCACGAAGCCTGGGCATCGCCATGGTGCAGCCGGGCGACCTGCTGGTGCGCGAAAGCCGGGTGTTCCTCAAAACCATCCGTGGACTGGAGCAGGTGGATGTGATTTACCGGCGCATTGAAAGCTCGTCGATTGACCCGATTGCGTTCGGACAGTCGCGCTTCCAAGGTGTGCCAGGACTGGTGAATTGCGTGCGCAAGGGCAGCGTGGCCGTCATCAACGCCATTGGCAGCGGGGTGGCGGACAACCGCGCCATCCTGCGCTACTCGGACCACATCATCAATTTCTACCTGCGCGAAAAGCCGCTGCTGCGGACGGTGCCCACCTTCACCTGCCGGGATGCCGACCAGGCGGCGCACGTGATGCAGAATCTTTCGAAAATGGTGCTCAAGCCCATCCATGACTTGAACACGATGCAGAAGTATTATGGCAAGCGGCTGGACCTCTCCGGCGTGCGCGACCTGCGGCCGGCGCTGGAGCGCCACGCCGACCTGCTGGTGGCGCAGCCGATGCTCGCTCCCAGCCGCGCACCACGCTTCCAGGAGGGCGAGTTTGTCTCACGCAGCGTGTTCCTGCGCGCCTTTGTGCTGTTGGGCGAGCAACCCAGCGTGCTGCCCGGCGGGTTGACGCGCCAAGCCCTCGAGAAAAATGAAGGCCCCCGGCTGACCATCATGTCCGGTGGCATCAAGGACACCTGGGCACCAGCGGCGGGAGCGGTGGCCTTTGCCTCGGCCTCGGCGGCACCCGAAGCCGCGGGCGAAGAATTTTCCATCGGCAGCCGCGTCGCTGAAACGATGTACTGGATGGGACGGTATTTGGAACGCGCGGAAAACACGGCCCGCCAGCTCAACACCCTGGAGGCGCTGCGGTGGGACGCGCTGGGCCGCGAGGGGCAACGCCTGTACTGGCCGCTGTGGCGCGCCGTGGCTATTTCGGCCGACCAGGGGATGCGTTCGCGCAAAACCCCGCCGGCCAACCTGCCGGACCTGACCCGCGGGCTCGTGCTTGACCGCGCCCAACCGGCTTCCGTCCATGCGTGTGTGCGGTCGGCCATCAACAATGCGGCGGGCATCCGCGACATCATCACGCCGGAATTGTGGCAGGCGCTCAACCAACTGGGCCTGAAACTCATGGAGCTGGGAGAGCAGCCGAAGCAGATCTCCCGCACACAGCTGCGTGAAATCTGCGCGCTGGTGGTGGATGAGACGCAGCGCGTCAGCGGCGCGGCCGAACGCACCATGCTGCACGACGAGGCATGGCAATTTTTCCGCATTGGCGCATGGCTGGAACGGGCGGTGGACACCCTGGCGATTCTGGAGGCCTTGCTGGGCCCCGTGGGCCGGCCGCTGCTCGGGCGCATCGAGGAAGAAGCGGACCTGACCGCCCTGCTGCGGTTGCTGTGCTCGCTGGATGCCTACCGGCGCACCTACCGCTCGCGCGCGTACCTGGACCGCGTGGTGGCGCTGATGCTCGGCCATGTGGCCAATCCCAGCGCAGTGACCCACTGCCTGGAACACCTGCGGCTGGCGCTGGCCAACCTTCAGGCCCACCGCGACCTGGGCATCGAGAACCCGCTGACCGAGGAGCTGGCACGGCTGGAGCGGGACTGCCTGAACCTGAACCCGGCCCATGTGCTGGCACCGGCGGCGGAGGATGTGCTCGGCGAGTTGCGCCAAAAAGTGGAAGGCCTGCACCAGCGGCTTGAGGACACCTATTTCAGCCACCAGCACCTTTACGCGCAAAACGAACAAACGGCGTTGGAATTCCGCTAAAAAGCCTCCACACTCGAACCGCACCATGCGCTTCCGCGTCACGCACCGCACCGAATACGCCTACCAGACACCGGCGTCGGATTCGTTTGCCGAGCTGCGGGTGTGGCCGCGTGACACCAAGACGCAAAAAGTGCTGCAGCGCCAGTTGACGCTGGAGCCGCGCGTGCCGGTGGACAATTACGTGGATTACTTCGGAAACCATGTGGAGTTCTTCTCCATTCCCTTCCGCCACCAGCGGCTGGCCGTGGAGGCGATGGCCGAGGTGGAAACGCGGCCGGTGGCGGACTTGAGCGAGCCGCTGGAAGTCACGGTGGCCGAGGCCCGCCAGATCGCCCACAGCCAGATGTGCCAGCTGTTTGATTTCCTCCAAGCGAGCGACACAGTGCCGTTGGGCGAAGTGCTGGAGCCGCTGAAGCAACGTTTTTTCAAGCCCGGTGCGCCCTTGGGCGAAGCTCTGACGGAATTGAACGGCTGGATTTACAAGGAATTCGCCTACCAGCCCGGAGTGACGGACATCAGCACGCCCCTGAGCAAAGTCATCAAACAGCGGCGCGGGGTGTGCCAGGATTTCGCACACCTGATGCTTTCCCTTGTGCGCAGCGCCGGTTTGCCGGCCCGGTACGTCAGCGGGTACATCGAGCACTTCGATCCGGAAAAGACCGATGCCAAACTCGTGGGTGCCGCGGCGAGCCATGCGTGGGTTGAAGTTCACCTGCCGGGTGGCGAATGGTACGGGCTGGACCCCACCAACAACCAGCCTGCGGGCGAGCGACACGTGGTGACAGCCGTGGGGCGCGATTACCATGATGTCGCCCCGATGCGCGGCACCTATAAAGGGATGCTCGACCAGAAACTCCAGGTCATTGTGTCGCTGGAACGCCAACGACCGACGCCTGCGGCCCTCGCCTCATGAAATTTTTCTGTCCCCAATGGCTGACCATCCTTGCTGCTGTTGCGCTGACGGCAATGGCGGGCGGCTGCGGGCGGCACGAAACACCCGTGGAAGAAGCCGATCGCGAGCAAATCCTGCTCGTGGGCAATGGCGCCGACCCCGCCACGCTGGATCCGCAATTGATCACGGGCCTGACGGACTCGCACCCAGTCTCCGCACTATTTGAAGGGCTGACCACGCCTGACCCGCAGACCCTCGAACCGCGGCCCGGCATGGCCCAAAGCTGGGAATACGACGACAAAACACTGACCTGGACCTTCCACCTGCGGCCCGAGGCGAAATGGTCCAACGGCGATCCGGTAACGGCAAGCGATTTTGTGTTTTCCTACCACCGGATGCTGACGCCGGCGCTGGGCTCCGAGTACGCCAACATGCTGTACCCGATCAAGAACGCCGAAGCCTACAACAAGGAAAAGCTGAAGGACTTCAGCCAGGTGGGCGTGCATGCGGCGGACGCTCACACCCTGAAAATCACGCTCGAGAACCCGACGAGCTACTTTCTCGCGCTTTGCTACCACCAGACGTACCTGCCCGTGCACCCGCCGACGATCACCAAGTACGATGCCTTTGACCATCCGGACTCGGGCTGGGACAAGCCGGGCAAGCTGGTGGGCAATGGGCCGTTTGTGCTGACGAAATATGTGCTCGGCGAAGTCATCGAGGTGAAAAAAAATCCGCTGTACTGGAACGCCGCGAATGTGCGCCTGAATGGCATCCGCTTTTACCCCATCTCGAACATCAACACAGAAGACCGCGCGTTCCGCAACGGCCTGCTGCACGTGACCCAGCAAGTGCCCCCGACCAAAGTGGATGGCTACCTGGCGGAGCACAACCCGTACCTGAACATCTCGCCCGTCTATGGGAGCTACTTTTACTCCATCAACACGCGCAAGCCCCCCCTCAACGACCCCCGGGTGCGCCGGGCGCTGAGCATGGCCCTCGACCGGAAATTGCTGGCGGAAAAAGTGGTGCGTGGCGGCCGGCAGCCCGCGTACAGCCTCACGCCCCCGTCGGCAGACTATAAGCCCCGGGCGGTGGTGCAGGAAGATGTGGCGGCGGCCAAGCGGCTCCTGGCCGAGGCGGGCTACCCGGACGGCAAAGGCCTGCCTGCCATGGAGGTGCTGTACAATAATTCGGACGCGCACCGCGCGATTGCCGAGGCTTTGCAGCAAATGTGGAAGCAAAACCTCGGCATCAACGTGAACCTGGCCCAGTCGGCGTGGCCGGACTACCTGAACCGGCGCAAGAACGCGGACTTCCAAATCATCCGCGCCAGCTGGTATGCCGACTACCTGGATCCCTCCACCTTTCTCGAGCTGTTCAAAAGTGACAACGAAATGGAGCAGACCGGGTGGAAAAGCGACACCTACGACCGCTTCATCCTCGCGGCCCGCGGGGAGCAAGACAAAGCCAAGCGGATGGAGGACTTTCAACAGGCGGAAGCGGTGCTGGTGGAGGAATCGCCGCTGATTCCGCTCTACTTTTACTCCACGATCATGATGATCCGCCCGGAAGTGAAGGGCTACTACCCCAACCTGCTGGACGTGCACCCCTACACGGCGGTTTACCTCGACCCCGCCGCCGAACCACCCAAAAACCAGCCCCCATGATGCCGCCCTTGCTGCGCCGCGCCATCGTGCGCCTGCTGGAAATCATCCCCGTGCTCTGGGCGGTGGTGACCATTACGTTTTTTCTTGAGCACGCGGTGCCGGGCGGACCATTTGACCGCGAGCGGCAACTGACGCCGCAGGCGGCGGCCTACCAGAATGAATACTACGGGCTGGACCAGCCGTTGGACGTGCAATACTGCAAATATTTCTGGAATTTTCTGCATGGAGACCTCGGCAAGTCCACCCAGCACCCCGGGTGGACGGTGAACGACCTGCTGGAGCAAAAGGCGCCCATTTCCCTGGAGCTGGGGATCTGGGCCTCGCTGGTCACGGTGGTGATTGGGCTGGTCGTGGGTGTTGTGGCGGCGGCGCGCCCGCGCACCTGGAGCGATTACGGGCCGATGTCGCTCGCGATGGTGGGGGTATGCCTGCCCTCATTCGTGCTGGGGCCCATCCTGCTTTTGTTTTTTGGCCTGCACCTGCAATGGGTCAACGTCGGCGGCTGGTTTGCGGCGGAAGACCGCATCCTGCCGGCACTGGTGCTCGGGCTTTATTATGCGGCGTACATCGCACGGCTCACGCGTGGCAGCATGCTGGAAGTGCGCTCGCAGGATTATGTGCGCACGGCGCGCGCCAAGGGCAACGCACCGACGCGGGTGCTGTTTGTGCATATGCTGCGCAATGCGCTGGCGCCGGTGGTGGCGTACCTGGCGCCCACGATTGCGGGGCTGGTCACCGGCTCGTTCGTGGTCGAGTCCATCTTCCAAATCCCCGGCATCGGCCAGTTGTTTGTCGAGGCGGCGCTGGCCAAGGACTACAATCTCCTCTCCGGCGTGACGGTGCTCTTTTCCGCCATCCTGCTGCTGTGCAACTGGGTGAGCGACCTGCTCATCACGGCCCTCAACCCCAAGGCCACGCTTGACTGAAAAAACCGCCATGGCCGCCGCATCCGCCGCCTCGAGTCTCTGGGGCGACGCGTGGCGGCGCTTTTGCCGGCACCGCCTCGCCCTGGCGAGCCTCGTGTTCCTCGCGGTGATGGCGCTGGCGTGCGTGGGTGGCGCGCTGTTTGCGCGGGATGTTTATGCGCTACAGCATCTCGACCTGGGCCCCACCAAGCCCTCCGGAGCGCATTGGTTTGGGACCGACCTACTCGGCCGCGATTTGCTGGCGCGGCTGCTGGTGGGCGGCTGCGTGTCGCTGTCGGTGGGCCTGCTGGGCACCGGGATGGTGGTGTTCATCGGCGTGGCCTACGGAATGGTGGCGGGCTATGCGGGCGGGCGCGTGGACCGCTTCATGATGCGCATTGTGGACATCCTGTACGCGCTGCCCTTCACGATTTTCATCATCCTGCTCGTGGTGCTGCTGGGCAAACCCATCCAGCAATGGATGCAAAGCCTCGGGCATGACTCCTGGGCGCCGTTCCTGCAACTGTGCCTGCTGTTCCTCGCCATCGGCGCATTTGAATGGCTGAACATGGCGCGCGTGGTGCGGGCGCGCACGCTGGAGCTGAAGTCGCTGGCGTTTATTGAGGCCGCCAAGGCGCTGGGGCGCAGCCCGTGGCAGATCTTGTGGCGGCACCTGTTGCCGAACCTCGCAGGCCTCATCGCCATCTATGCGACCTTAAGTGTGCCGGCGGTCATCCTGCTGGAGTCCTTCATCAGCTACCTCGGCCTTGGAGTGCAGCCCCCGCTGACTTCGTGGGGCGACCTCATCAACCAAGGGGCGTCGAATATGGAGCTCTACCCCTGGCTGCTGATTTTCCCAAGCGTGTTTTTCTCGCTCACGCTTTTTGCGCTGAACTTCGTGGGCGACGGCCTGCGCGACGCCCTCGACCCCCGCGCGGATAAGGGGGCGTGAATCACTTGAACCCAAACATCAACTTCACGGTGTCGTTGAGATAAGTGCCGAGGCGGGGCGGGGTGTCTTTGCCGGTGGTGAAAATCAAAGTCTCGCGGCAGGTGCAGCCGGGAACGAACACGCTGCGGTCGTAATTGAGGAGGCTGATGAGGCCCGGCTTGTCGAGACCCGGAGTGCCGGCGGGCAGTGGGGTGACCTGCTTGGGCAGGGCGTACCAGGTAAAGGCGACATCCCAGCCGGCGACGCCAGTCAAGGGCACCGGTTTGGTGAGCAGCGCGGGATAGCGGGTGACAAAATCGGGGATGCGGGGGGTGGCGATGCGCAGGGTGAAGGCCGTAGGCAGGGAGTGAAAATAGTCGGCGAAGTTTTTGAATTTCTTCGCGCGCACGAGATCGAAGAACGGCTGCGGGTCCAGGCCGATGAGGTTCATGCCGTTGTAAGCGCCGTGCTCATTGGGGCTGCCGAATTTCTTGCTGTCGTACCAGGGCTGAAAATTATTGGTCATGCGCAGGCCGATCTCGAAGTGCAGATGCGAGCGCTCGAGCGGCACATTCTCGGTGCCGGAATGGCCGAGGCGGCCGAGGACGGTGCCGGCGGTGACCGTCTGCCCCACCTTGAGGCCCGGGGCGATGGAGGCGAGGTGCGCGTAGAGGGTGTAAACGGGGATATCGGCATCCAGGTGGTCAATAACCACGTAGTCGCCGTAGCTGCTGTTGCCCGGTTTGCTATTGATGTAGGCGACACGGCCGTCCATGGCGGCGGAGACATCGTCGAGCGGGATGTTCTTGCGGTCGCGCTCGGCGCACTTGATGTCGAGGCCCTCGTGGAAGCGGTGCTGGTCATCGCGCACGCAACCAAAGAGGCCGGAATGGGGGTCGCCGGTGCCGGTGTCCTGAATCCAGGTGGAAATGTTGCCGCCCTCACGCAGGCCAGCCACGGGCGCGGGCCAGGCGAAATGGAACACGCCCTTGGAAGCGGGCGGAGGTGGCGTCGGAGCAGCGGCGGGGGCGGCAGGGGAAGAGCCGCCGAGCGTCAATGCCATAGAACCCGGGGCGGCCGCGAGCGCCGCCGACACCACTCCGGCCAGGGCAATCAAGGCGAGGAGCGGGGCCGGTAAACGGGCAAACTTCATGGAAGGCTACAGTTTTTTCTTCAGCGCCAGCACCTGCTGCTGGGAGTCCTGAAGATCCTTCACGAGTTCCTCGAACTTCTTGGCATCGGCCGCCTCGACAATCACGAACAGCTGGCCGTTGTGGATGGACTGGTCAACATAGCGCACACCGATGGGCTTGTCGTTGGCGAAGAGGAAGATTTTACGGCCCACGTTTTCGGAGGTCACGATATCCAGCTGGTGTGTGCCCTGAACATTGAACTGGAAAAAGACGCAGATGGTGCGCGTGCCGGCGACATCGACCGACCCCGGCTGGATCCAGAGGACATCGCGGGCAGTGAGGAAGGGCTGGGGCTGGCGGTAGTATTGAAGGCCGCTTTCCGGCAGGCTGAAGGCGAGGCCGGACTGCGTCGGCGTCTCCATATAAAACTGGATGAAGTACTTGGGCGGCTCGCCCTTGGTGTTGCAGCTGGAGCCGGCCAAGGCAAACAAGGCCAGCGCCGCCAGAACGGGCACGCGCCAGAGACGGCGGAAAGAGAGGGTAAGCATGGACATGACTTGAGGGAATAGCGTGAACTAACACGCGAGATGATGCAACTGTTCCCGCAAGGCCGGGAGGCGCTCCGGCGTGATTTCCTGGAAGGGGACGGAAAACTCCTGCTGGAGGCGCGTGTGCAGGTAGCGCTGATGGCCGTCAGCTGGGCGGCCTTGGGGGCGCAGGATGCGCTTGCGTTCGAGCAGCAGCGCAAGGAGCTGAAGCAGGAGGTTCTTATCCTCCCCCGCCCCGCCGGATTCCTGCATGAGGGCGAGAAAGACCTCCTCCGCCGAGGCCAGGGCCTGCTTGCGCCGGGCGGCGTCGGACTCGTCCTCGGCCTTGCGGGACCAGCGGCCCAGCACATCGCCGGGGGGCTGCCAGGTGGCGGCCTCGGCCTCACTGAGGTCGGCGCGCTGAAGCCCTTCCGGGGCGCGGAAGATGACGCAGGTGACTTTCTCACCGGGGACGAACGACTTCCCGGAGAGGAAAGACGCCCGCGATAAAGATTTTATGACCCAATCCACGTTTTTTGATTTACGAAGTGTTCGGCTTAGCGCAATGAATTTCGGTGATGGGACGCAATATAGTCATTGGCGACGTGCACGGCTGCCTGGCGGAATTGACCGACTTGCTGGCCAAACTCAAGCCTGCAAAAGAGGATCAGCTGATTTTCCTCGGTGATTTGGTCAATCGCGGGCCGGACAGCCATGGCGTCGTCAGCCTGGTGCGCGGGCTGCCCAACACCCTGAGCCTCATGGGTAACCATGAACTGCGCCTGCTGCAATACCGCAAAGAGCGCGAACCGAAGATTTTGAAGGAATATGACTGGGAGACGGTCCGCCAGCTGGATGAGCAGGACTGGAAGTACCTCCAAGGCATGAAACTGACCTGCCACCTGCCAGAGCTGCAGACGGTGTGTGTCCATGGGGGCTTCATCCCGAACCAGCCGTGGGACAAGCAGAGCGCGGAGATTGTGACGCGAATCCAGGTCATCGATGAGGAAGGCAAGCCGCGCAAGCGCACGGAAGCGCCGTTGGCGCGCAGCTGGGCGGATATTTGGGAAGGCCCGCCGTTTGTGGTGTATGGCCATACCCCGCGGCCGGATGTGTACCGCCGCCCCTGGTCACTAGGGTTGGACACGGGCTGCGTGTATGGCGGCGCGCTCTCCGCATGCATTTTGCCCGAGCGGGAAATCGTCCAGGTTGCCGCGCACCAGAAATACATATAAAGAACCCTTTGCCCATGAAAGATCCCGCCCCGCCTCCCGGCCTGGCCCTGCTGATGATTGATGCACAGGATGTCTTTCTGCGCAGCCTGCCAGCAGCGGGCGCGCGGTTGACGCGCCGGTGCACCTTTGCCGCCGCAGGGGCGGCGTTGCTGAAGATACCCGTGGCCCTGACGGAACAGGTGCCGGACAAACTGGGCAGCACGAACGCCGGAGTGTTGGCCGCCGCCGGGAAAAAAGCGCCCGTCTTTGGCAAAAACACCTTCTCCGCGCTGGGGGCTGAGGGCCTGGGCGCATGGCTGCGCAAGACGGGGGCCACCCACTTGCTCATCGCCGGACTGGAGACACCCATTTGCGTGTACCTGACGGTGCTGGAGGCCCTGGCCGCGGACTATGAAGTGACCGTGCTGACGGATGCCACCGGGGGGCGGCGACCGGAGGACTTTCCACCGGTCCACCGTCTGATGGAAAACGCGGGCGCACGCCTCTTGCCTTCGGAGACAGTCTTCTACAGCATTCTGCGCGACACCACGCACCCGCGCTTCCGCGATTTTACCGCGCTCGTCAAAAAATATGCCTGAAGCCTTTTACACGGTGGCCGAGCTCAAGGCCCTGCCCGAGGACCAGCCCCGGCCCTTTGCGGCGGTGCTGCTCTTTCTGCGTGCGGCGGCCCGCAAGGCGCGCAACGGAAGCGATTTCCTGGTCGTCGAGCTGGGGGACAAGACCGGCTCGTTCAGCGCCACCTGCTTTGGCGACACTGCCTCGTTCGCGTTTTTCTCCGAACAGGCGGAAGGCAGTGTCGTGCGCATCGAAGGGCAGACGGACCGCTACCAAGGCAAGTTCAGCCCGCGCCTCACAGCCGTGGGCGTGCTGGGTCCCGAGGAGATTGAGCAAGGCCAGTGGTTGACGAAGCTCGTCGTCTCCGCGCAAGAGGATGCCGGCGCGTTGTGGGCGGAATTGCAGGCCATGGTGGATGCCATCGCGCACGAAGGCCTGCGCGCGGTGACGCGGCAGGTGTTTGAAAACATCGGCGAGCGTTTCCGCATTTCCCCGGCGGCCACGGCCATGCACCACGCGTACCGGCATGGGCTGCTGGAGCACACGGTGCACGTCGCCCGCGTGGCGCGCGCGCTGCTGCCGCTTTACCCCGAGGTGGATCCAAGCCTCGTGCTGGCGGGCGCGCTGTTGCACGACGTGGGCAAAACCATCGAATACCAAGGCGAGCTCGCGGCGACAAAGTCGCGGACGGGCATCCTGCAAGGGCACGTGGTGCTGGGCTACCGGCTGGTGCGCCAGGCGGCGATGAAGGCCAAGCCCACGCTGGAACCCGAGGTGCTGGAACGGCTGGAGCACATCATCCTTTCGCATCAAGGTGAGCTGGAATGGGGCGCGGCGGCCCTGGCCTGCACGCCGGAAGCCTTGTTCGTGGCGCAGTGCGACAATTTCGACGCCAAGATGGGCATGGTGCAACAAGCCCTGCGCAACACCCCGGTGAGCCAGGAATTTTCCGATTATCTGCCCGGCCTGCGCATCTCGCTGCTGACCACGCCGCCCGGCACGGCCGCACCGCCGCCGGAGAATAACACTTAGCACGGCGAATTTAGGTTGTCCCGCCTTACGTTTCCCCCGTAAATGCTCCCGGCCCTTTTTGTCCCATGGAAATCCTGACCGCCGTCATTTGCGATAGCGCCGCCGACTATAACGGCAAACTGTGCATTCTGGGCACGTTTGACACGATCTACGCGCACCGTTTCCCGGCCGTGCATCCGCATTGCGCCTTGGCGCTGCGTCTCGTGTTCCGCACGGCGGACCTGGGCGACCATCATTTCCGCGTGGCATTCATCGATCCTGATGGCCGCAACGTCCTACCCAAGGAAGGCGAGCCGCGCTTTGAAGTGAAAATCTCGGAAATTCCGGAAAAGGCGGCGTTTATCTCGCGCAATTTTGTGATCAACATCCAGGGGCTGCCGCTGGAAAAGCCGTCCTTGTATTCCTTTGTCGTGCACATGGATGAGACGGTGGTCGCCAGCATCCCGTTGCAAGTTATCGGCGCGGCGGCACCAGCGTGAAGTGGGCAGAGCAGATGGGTTGCTGGAAATCGGGCGCGGCAAGACCACGCCCCTACAAAAGACCGCAGAGGTCATTCCTCATAAATCATTTTCACGGTCATGCCGCCGTCGCAGACGAACGTCTGGCCGGTGATGAAGCCGCTGCGGCGGGCTTCGAGCAAAAAGAGGGTCAGTTCGGCGATGTCCTCCGGGCGGCCCACACGGCCGGCGGGATGCTGGGCGTGCTTTTCCTTTTTCGCGGCGGCGGCGCTGGCCTTCGCGGGACGCGTATCGATCCAGCCAGGGCAAATGGCATTGGCCCGGACTTGCGGGCCGAGGCTGATTGCCAGCGAGCGCGTGAGGCCGAGCAAGCCCGCCTTGGAAGCATTGTAGGCCTCACTGTCCGGCTCGGCCTGCAAGGCGCGGGTGGAGGCGATGTTGACGATGACGCCGCCGCCCGATGCCTTGCGCAAATGCGGCGCGGCGTGCTTGGCAACTAAAAGCGGGCCGGTGAGGTTCACGGCGAGTTTGCGGTTCCACTCCGCCAGCGGCAGTTTTTCCAAAGGCGTATTGTAGGCGTTGGCGATGCCCGCGTTGTTGACGAGGCCGTCGAGCCGGCCAAAAAGTTTTATGGCCCGGCGCACGACCGCCGCCACCGGCGCCTCGGAAGCAACATCGCAGCGAACGAATTCCGCACGCGGGCCGCCCCTTGGTCCATTGCGATTCAAAGCCGCGGCAGCCTTCTTTCCCTCGGCCGCCAGCACATCCACCAACAGGACATTCCAACCCGCGGCCAGCAGCCGTTGCGCGATGCCCAGGCCGATGCCGCGCGCCGCGCCGGTGACAATGGCGGTGGGATGATTGCTTTTGCACATCCGTCCACCCTAGCCCATTTTTGGACCGACAAAAGTCTTATCTATCTACAGTCAGGGAGGTCTTTTTGTGCGTTTCCGGCGGGTGCGGGTACTGTATCATCAAAACCAGTCCCCTATGCAGACTGACCGCGAATTGTTGCGGCGCTATGCCGCAGAACATGACGAAGCCGCCTTTGCGGAAATCGTCCGCCGTCATGCGAACCTCGCATACACCACGGCCCTACGCGTGCTCAATGGCGATGCGCATCTGGCGCAGGATGCGGCGCAAGCCACCTTTGCCGGGCTGGCAGCGCAAGCCGGAGAGATGGGCGACCTTTCGACACTGGCTGGTTGGCTACACACCTGCGCGCGGCACCACGCCATGAAGGCCGTGCGCACGGAGCGCCGCCGCCGCTTCCGCGAACAGGAGGCCTTTGCCATGAGCGACCAAACCACACCGCCCGAGCCAACCTGGGAGCAACTGGGCCCGATGCTCGACGAGGCTGTCAACCAACTGGCGCCCGCCGACCGTGATGCCGTGCTGCTGCGCTATTTTGAGAACAAGAGCCACCGCGAAGTCGGCGACGCATTGGGGTTAAATGAGAACACAGCGCGGATGCGCGTGGAGCGCGCCTTGGACAAACTGCGGGGATATTTCATGCAACACGGCCTGCCGGTGTCATCCGCCTCACTCGCAGTAGCCTTGGAGGCGCAAGCCGTCACGACTCCGCTGACCCTCGCCCAAATGGGCGCGCTTTCCTCAGCAGTGCTGGGCGGGGCCTCCGCGGGCGCCACCACCGCTTTCACCCTCCACTCTCTCCTCGCCATGACCTCCACTAAAATCGTCCTCGCTGCCGCCACCGTCGTGATTGCCGCCGGCATCACCACCACCCTCGCCATCCGGAAAACGGACGCTCCCCTGGCACCCGCGCCGACGGCAGTGGCCCAAGCGACCCCCACGGCTTCCACCCCCACGGCGCAATCTGCCATTGCCGCCAAAGTGGAAGCCCCAAAAGTGGCCGCTGTGCCCGCCAGCGGATCGGGCACCGTCAGCATGCCGGCGGATCCGGCCATAACCCCTCCGAGCGGTACGCTGTCTTTCAACGGCACCCAGTCTTTCAACAATACGAGATTGCAGAAGTGGAACGCAAATTTCACATCCCTACAATCCAGCACCCCCGCCTCCCCCGCGCAGGCTGATTCGCTAGCCACCCAGCTTGAAACCAAGAAGCGGAATCTGGAAGCGTTCAAGAAAAGCTCCCAGGGAGTGCTCGACCAAGCTCTGGCACGCGCGAATGGCGACGCCGCCGAACTGACCAAAGCCGATACCGCACGAAAGCAATACGACGCTTACATTCAACAGCAGCAAAAGGAGATCGATGCGATGGAACAGAAACTCGTCCAATCGCAAAGCGGAACCCAGCCATAAATCCGCTCCTTCTTTAGCTGCGGCGGTTGGGACGAATTTCCAGGGGCGGCCCAGGGCTGCACATTAGTTGATGGCTGAAAGTCGGATATTTTCCGGCAGGTTTGCGTCCGGGCGGGTTCTATTGTATACAAGAACCCACCGATGAACGACGACGCCACACTGCTACGCCAGTATGCCCAAGAAGGCTCCGACGGGGCCTTCCGCGAGCTGGTCGAGCGGCACATCGCCCTTGTGAACGCCACCGCCCGGCGCTTGGCGGGAGGCGACGCGCATCTGGCCGATGATGTGACGCAGCTTGTCTTCACCGACCTGGCCCGGAAGGCGGCCACACTGCCCGGCGACGTGCTCCTGGGCGGCTGGCTGCACCGGCACACCTGCTACACCGCGATGAAGGCCGTGCGGGGCGAAAGCCGCCGCCGCGTGCGGGAAAGAACCGCCATGGAAACCAACCTGCTCAACGAAGACTCCGCCCGCGACGAGCAGTGGGCGAAGCTGGCGCCCGTGCTCGACGAGGCGCTCGACCAACTCGGCGCCGAAGACCGCAACGCCATCGTGCTGCGCTACCTGCAACAGCGGGATATGCGGAGCATCGGCGAGACGCTGGGCACCAGCGAAAATGCCGCGCAAAAACGCCTGGGGCGCGCGCTGGACAAGCTGCGCGAGCTGCTGACGCGCCGGGGCATCACGGTGTCCTCCGCCCTGCTGGCCACGACGCTGGATGCCGGGGCGGCGAGCGCGCCGATGTCCCACGGCCTGGCGATGAGCGTCTCCGCCCAAGCCTTGAGCAGCGCGGCGGCGGCAACCACCACCACTTTCACCCTCACCTCACTCAAAACCATGATCAACACGAAACTCGCCCTCGGCGCGGCGGCCGTCATCCTGACTGCCGGCGCCGCCACCTACGCCCTCACGCAAAACAATTCCAGCACGGGAGAAGCTCCCGTCCCGGCCGCCAAGGCGGCTGCCGCCGCGCCTGCGGCCAAGCCGCAAATCGTGGCAGCCAGCCCGGCCAAGGTGGAAGCCCCGAAAGTCGCGCCGGCCCCGGCGGGCGGAGCCTCTGTCGCCGTGGATACGGCCCCGGCGCCCGAAACGGCCGGCGTCTCTTATACGCTGTCGCAGGACGATGCCACCGTTGTCTCGGGGGGAGGCAAGACAGTGATGATCACCGGGACGGGCGGCGTAGTCACCGGCACTGGCGGCGTGGTCACCGGCCAGTTGCAAGCCCTGACGACCGGAAGCGGGCCCAATACGATGACCTTCACCACCGGCATGATGGATCCGAATAGCCTCGGCGACCCGGTGTCCACGGTGGTCAATGCGGATGGCAGCACGACGAACACGTATAACGGCCCCCATGGCGAAACAATCACGATGACGCAAGGGGCGGACGGCAAGTCGAAGAGCCTACGGGTGATGTCCACCTCCAACACCGCGCACTTTAACACCGCGGGCACGCAGAGCTCCACGCTCATCGTCAGCCCGGCCCCCGCGAATCCGTAATTTACCACGGGCCATCCCGCCTGTGCCAACCGCCCGGCCGCCCTCGTGCGCGCCGGGCGGTTTTTTTATGGGAGATTTGCACCGGGGGCGGGTTTTTACTTATATGAACGGGGTGAGCAACGACGACACACACCTGCTGCGGCGCTATGCGCAGGAAGGCTCCGAAACAGCCTTTCGGGAGTTGGTGGAGCGGCATATTCCCCTCGTCAACGCCACCGCACGACGCCTGGCCGGCGGCAATACGCACCTGGCGGACGATGTGACGCAGGTCGTCTTCACCGATCTGGCTCGCAAGGCGGCCACGCTGCCGGAAGGCATGCTCCTAAGCGGGTGGCTGCACCGGCATACTTGCTACACTGCGCTCAAAACCCTTCGCAGTGAAAACCGCCGCCGCGCGCGGGAAAGGACCGCCATGGAAACCAACCTGCTCAACGAAGACTCGGCCCGCGATGAGCAATGGGCGCGATTGGCGCCGGTGCTGGATGAAGCGCTCGACCAACTGGGCGAGGAGGACCGCGTGGCCATCGTGCTGCGCTACCTGGAGCAGCGGGATGTGCGCAGCGTGGGCGTGTCCCTGGGGACCACCGAAACCGCCGCGCAGAAACGCCTGGGGCGGGCGTTGGAGAAACTGCGCGGGATGCTGACGCGCCGGGGTGTCACCGTTTCCACAGCCCTGCTGGCCACGGCGCTGGACGCCGGCGCGGCCAATGCGCCCATGTCCCACGGTTTGGCGGCCACCGTATCGGCGGCAGCTTTGAGCAAAGCCACCGGCGGGACAGTTTTCACTTCCCTTCTCGCACTCCTCTATAATGCCATGACCTCCAAACCCGCCCTCGGCCTGACCGCCGTCATCGCCCTCATCGCCACGCTGCATGTGTTCTCGCAAAGTGGCTGCCAATCCACCGTATCCTCAACGGTGACCCCGACGCCCGCATCCGCGCAAGCGGCACCGGAGAAAGCCAATAGGGCAAAAATGATTGCACCCACGGCCGCAGCGGCATCCGTCGGGACCACGGCGAGCGCCACAGCGAATCCCCCCGTCATCGATCCCGAGCTGCTCGACCTCCTGGCCCCAAAACCAGGAAAGCCAGGCCCGACTTATAATATGAACCCCATCATTAACAGCCAGGACGTGTGGCTCACCTTCAAAGGGGGGATTGTGTTTCTGGGCAAATTGAACTTCCCCCAACAGGAAATGCGGACCCACCCGATGGATGAGATCATGAAGACGAGTAATTTTGTCCGGCAGACTCCCCTGTCGAGCGTGGTCAATGGCGACGGCAGCACCACCGACACCTATAAGGGGCCCTCCGGGGAAACGATCAGAGTTGTCAAAAGCGCCGATGGGAAAAACGACGTCACCCAAGTGGGCATGGCACCTTTTAACCGGGCCCCACGGTAGGCGAATATTCTCCAGCGGCGAAGCCAGTCGCGCAAAAGCCACCAGACATTTGCGGTCGGGTGGCTTTTTTATGCCAAGCCTTTGCAAAACTTGCGTTTGACGGCTTCTCTGCTTTGTCGCAGGCTGCGGACTACCCCGCCGACTTACCCCCGGCACCCCTTACCCTCTGAGCAGCGGACCACACCTGGCTTGGGCGTGTCCGCGTTGCCCGCCAACCTGCCCCATGAAATCCCCAAAAATCAAATTATTGCTGATGACTGCCACGTGGTGCGCCACCGCCGGCGCCGCCTTCTGGTATGGACGCCACAGCGCCACCCCGGACAGCAAGGCCAACATGGTCGCCGTCAAAGGCAAAGCCCTTACCGACCGCGCTCCGGCCATCATCATCAACCCCGCCCAGGCCAAGGCCGCGCCGACGACCAATGATCTGCTCCACAGCAAAACAAAACCCACGCCCGAGGACCTGAAAGCCTGGGCTGACAGCCTCGACCCCGCGCAGTGCGCCGCGATGCTTGATGATCTGCAAAAACTGCCCGGCGGCGACCCGCGCGACGCGATGCTGGATGCGATGATCGCCTCGTGGGCGGCGCGCGACCCGGAAACTTATTTGACGGGCTATGCCAAAATTACGAACCCGCGCTCGCGGGAAACCGGCGTGGGCGACGCCCTGAAAGCCATGGCGACAAAAGACCCCAAGGCGGCAGTGGCGTGGCTGACGGACTCGAAAGAAGCCCTGCCGAACGGGATGCTGGCGCAGCGTTATCGGTTAGCCATCCAGGGCATCGCAGCCAACGACCCGCAAGTGGCGCTGGAGTACGTCAAGGGTCTCGACACCGGGAGCACCGCCAATGCGCAGATCCAACGCCAGGGACTCAACGCCGTGGCCGATGCGCTGGCGGCGGACGGCAAATTCACCGACGCCGCCAAAATGTTTGCCGGCCTGACGGATGAAACCCAGCGCGACATCGCCACCAATGAATTGATGGTCAAGTGGGCGCAGTCCAACCCGGCGGATGCGACGGCTTATCTCAACGGCATGACCGACCCGGCCCAGCGCGGACAACTGGCCAGCCAAGTCGTAGCCACGTGGGCGCGCAATGACCCGCAGGCAGCGGCGGCCTGGGCCGCGAAATTTGACGCCAGCGGCACCGACGCCACCGGCCAACCGGCGGGCGCGGCCCTGGCCTATGCAATGCGTTCGTGGTCGCGCTACGATCTCGATGGCCCGGCGCAATTCCTGAACACACTGACACCCTCGGCCGGCACGGACCCGGCGGTCGTCACCTTCACCATGCAAGCGCGCAATGTGGATCCCTCCACCGCGATGGTCTGGGCCAACCAGATTACCGACAATGCCACGCGCGACAAAACCACCGGCGCGATTGCGCTAAGCCTGCTGGCGAATGGCAACGTCACCGCAGTGAACCAGATGATTGCGAACCACACCATCACCCCCGAGCAAGCCCAATGGCTGCAAGGCCTGCCGACCGACAACCCGCAGGCACTCACCCGTATGAGCCGGCGACTGGGGACCAACTTTGCCACCAACCCGGGCCGGGCCGCGCCCTGGAATCCCAACCCGCCAGCCCCCGGCGCCGCGCCAGCCGGAGGCACCGCGCCGCGCGGCGGCATCTTCCAGCAAGGCCGGGGTGGCTTTGGCGGCGGACGCGGGGGCGCCGGAGGCTAAAATTTATTTCGATTTTGGCCGAGCGTGCACTTACGCTGGTGGCCATGCGCATCCTGCCTCTCTGTGGAATCGCCCTGCTGCTGAGTTTGCCCGCCCTGGCGGCGGAACCGAAGTCCGATGCCCTGCATTGGACGAACCCGATTGTCGAACAGCGCGCGGACGCACAAGTTGCCTACCAGCCGGACGGCAATTACTACTTTACGGCCACGGTGCCGGAGTATGACCGGCTCGAGTTGCGCCGCGCGCCGACACTGGACGGCCTGCGCAACGCCCCGACGAAGGTCATCTGGCGCAAGCACGACATGGGCATCATGGGCTCGCACATCTGGGCGCCGGAGCTGCACCACATCAACGGCAAGTGGTATGTCTATTTTGCCGCGGGTGGAGCGGAAAAAGTGTGGGACATCCGCATCTACGTTTTGGAAAACGCCTCCGCCGATCCCTTTCAGGGCGAGTGGGTGGAAAAAGGCGAGATCAAGACCAAGTGGGATTCCTTTGCGCTCGATGCCACGACGTTTGAGTGGAAGGGCGTGCGCTACCTCGTCTGGGCGCAGAAGGACCCGGCGTTCCCGCGTGTGAACTCGAACCTCTATATCGCAAAAATGGACACGCCGTGGTCCATCACCGGCGAGCAAGTGATGCTCTCCAAGCCGGATCTGCCGTGGGAGCAAATCGGCTACCAGGTGAACGAAGGCCCGGCGGTGCTCATCCGCAACGGGCGCGTGTTCCTCACCTACTCCGCAAGCGCGACGGATTTCAACTACTGCCTCGGTATGCTGACGGCCAAGGATGACGCCGACTTGCTCGACCCGAAGTCGTGGACGAAATCCCAGCGGCCCGTGTTTGCCACGTGGACAGTCAACGGCGTCTATGGCCCCGGGCACAACAGCTTTACCACCACACCCGACGGCAAGATGGACATTCTCGTCTATCACGCGCGTTCGTACCGCGACATCAAGGGCGACCCGCTAAACGACCCGAACCGCTCCACCCGCGCGCAAATTCTGCGCTATCATGCGGACGGCACGCCGGACTTTGGCGTGCCCGAGGCCGAGGGTGAGAGTGCGCCCCCCGCGCCGGTCGTGGTGGCCCGGCCTCAACGGGCCATCCCAAAGGATGTGATCATTCGCGGGCAGGTTTACCGGCCCGGCATCGTGGCGATACCCTCGGGCGGGTTGACCTTGGCCGGCGCGGTTGCGCAAGCCGGCGGCCTGACCACCACGGCGGACCGCACGGCCAGTCTCCAGCGCATTGACCCCGAAGGCGGGGTCACAAATCAGGACGTGGATGTCAAAAGCGCGATCCACGACGCCGCGCAGGACATTCCGCTGCAGCCGGGTGACGTAATCTTTGTCAACCAATCGGCAACCAGCCGGGCGTACGGGCGGCCGTAGGATAAACGCCTGAATTTATTCGACGTTCTGGACCTGCTCGCGGATGCGCTCGAGCTCGTTCTTGGCGTCGAGGATGCGGCGGGTGATGTCGAGGTGCTGGGCCTTGCTGCCGACGGTGTTGAGCTCGCGGTGGATTTCCTGGCAGAGGAAGTCGAGCTTGCGCCCGGCGGGAGCGTCGTCGGCGAGGATTTTCTCGAACTGGGCAAAGTGGCTGGCGAGGCGGGTGAGCTCCTCGGTGATGTCGCAACGGTCGGCAAAGAGGGCGATTTCGCGGAGGATGCGCTCGTCGTTCAAGTCCACGGTGAGGCCGATTTGCTTGAGGCGGGCGTGGAGCGTCTCGCGGTAGCGGGTGACGGAAGTCGGCGCGAGAGGCGCAATCTCCGCCGTGAGTGTTTTCAGAAGATCGAGGCGCGTGGACAAATCGCGCTGGAGGGCGGCACCCTCGCGGCGGCGGGAGGAGACCAATTGCTCAAGCGCGGCGTTCATGGCCTTCTCGACTGCGGGCCAGGCCTGGTCGGTGGGCGGCAGCGGAGCCTCGCCGTGGGTGGCCTGGGCCATGCGCAGGAGCAGGGAAACGTCGGGATTGAAAGGAATCTCAAAACGCTCGGCCAACGTGCGGAGCTGGGTAAGCTCCTTTTGCACGGCAGCCTCGTCCCACCTGGCCATGGGTACGGGCGCGGAGCCGGGCATCCGCGCGATAATGCCCAGGCGCACAGCACCGCGCTGCAAGCGGGCCTTGGCGAGGTCGGTGGCGGGATTTTCCAGCGCGTTCCATTCGCGTGGTAATGCCACGGCGACCTCCAGCCCCTTGCGGTTGACGGAGGAGATTTCGACAAAAATCTCGCGCCCGGCCGCACCCGGCAGCGGCGCAACGCCCGAACCATATCCGGTCATGCTTAACATAGAATAAAGGTGCTCTCGTTCTTAGTTCTTAGTTCCTAGGAGGCGGGCGACTTCCTGCACGTCCTTGTCGCCGCGACCGGAGAGGTTGACGAGCAGGATCTCGTCCTTGCGCATTTGCGGGGCGCGCTGGACGGCGTAGGCCACGGCGTGGGTGCTCTCGAGCGCGGGGATGATGCCCTCGAGGCGGGAAAGGAGCTGGAAAGTCTCGAGCGTCTGCGCGTCGGTGGCGTAGCCGTAGCCGATGCGGCCGGCATCGCGGTAATAGGCGTGCTCGGGGCCGACAGCGGCATAATCCAGCCCGGCAGAGACGGAGTGCGTGCCCAGAATCTGGCCATCGGCGTTCTGGAGGAGATATGTCATGCAACCCTGCAGCACACCGAGGCGCCCGCCCGCGAAACGCGCGGCGTGCTCGCCTGGCTTGATGCCACGGCCGCCGGCCTCGATGCCCGTGAGCTTGACCTTGGGTTCCTCCAAAAATTCGAAAAACAACCCGATGGCGTTGCTGCCTCCGCCCACGCAGGCGACGACCTCGTGCGGCAGACGGCCCTCGGCAGCGAGGATTTGCGCGCGGGCCTCGCGGCCAATGCAGCGGTGGAAGTCGCGCACCATCATGGGATAGGGGTGCGCGCCATAGGCGGTGCCCAAAATATAATGCGTGGAACGCACATTCGTCACCCAGTCGCGCATGGCTTCGTTGACGGCTTCCTTGAGCGTCTTCTGCCCGGCCTCGACCCCACGGACCTCGGCACCCATGAGGCGCATACGATAGACATTGAGCGCCTGACGGCGCATATCCTCCGCGCCCATGTAAATGACGCATTCGAGGCCGAACTTGGCGGCGACGGCAGCCGTGGCAGTGCCATGCTGGCCCGCGCCGGTCTCGGCGATGACGCGCTTCTTGCCCATCTTGCGCGCCAGGAGCGCCTGGCCGAGGACGTTGTTGATCTTGTGGGCGCCGGTGTGGAGCGTGTCTTCGCGCTTGAGATAAATTTTCGCGCCGCCGAGGTGCTTGGTCAGGCGTTCGGCATAGTAAAGATTCGTGGGGCGGCCAGCGTAGTTTTTAAGGAGCCCGGCAAATTCGGCCTGGAACTTGGCGTCGGCACGTGCGGCACGGTAGGCTTTCTCGAGGTCGAGCAGCGGGGTCATCAACGTCTCGGGCACGTAGATGCCGCCGTAAACGCCAAAGTGCCCGCGGGCATCGGGCAGGGATTCGCGGTCGATTTTGGATTTCGCAGACGCAGGCCGGCCCTTCGCAGCCTTGGCGGAGGCGGAGCGGGATCTTTGAGAACGTTGGGCGGGAGCAGCGGCGGGCATGGAGAATGGGCCAGCGTGCCCGGTTTTTGGGCGGCGGGCAAGCTTGTGTAAGCAAATGCTAGGCGGGTCCGGAGGCCCCGCCCTACCCCAAACAAGCCCCGGCCTGAAGCAACCCCAAGGCAAAATATCCTTTCCCACGCCGAGGGCTTCCGGTATTTTGCCCGTTTCCCATGAGAAAGATGACCCCGTTGGAGGAGCTCCGCCATTCGTCGGCCCATATGCTGGGCGCGGCCGTGCTGCGCCTGTTTCCGCAGGCCCAGCTCGACATCGGGCCGCCGACGGACACGGGGTTCTACTACGACTTCGACCTCGACCACAAATTCACGGCCGAGGATCTGGAGAAAATCGAGAAGGAGATGCGCCGCATCGCGGGCGAGAACCAGAAGTTCGAGCGCGTCGAGGTGCCGCGCGAGGAAGCCGTGAAGATGATCGAAAAAACCGGGCAGACGAAATACAAACCCGGCCGCCTGGCGGACATCCCGGAAGGCGAAGCGATCTCCTTTTACAAGAACGGCGAGTTTTTGGACCTGTGCGCCGGCACGCACGTGCCCACCACGGCCAAGGTGCAGGCCTTCAAGCTGCTTTCCATCGCGGGCGCCTACCATCGTGGCGACGAGCGCAATGCGCAGCTGCAACGCATTTATGGGACGACGTTCCCGAACCAGAAGGAGCTCGATGAGTGGCTGAAGATGCAGGAGGAGGCGAAGAAGCGCGACCACCGCAAGCTCGGCCACGAGATGGGGCTGTTTGCGATGGATGCGGAGTTCGTCGGCCCCGGCCTGCCGCTGTGGCTGCCCAAGGGCACGGCCATCATCGAGGCGCTGGAAGAACTGGCCAAGGAGACGGAGTTCCAGGCCGGCTACGTCCGCGTGCGCACACCACACATCGCCAAAGAGGTGATGTACAAGACCTCGGGCCACCTGCCCTATTATGCCGAGAGCATGTTCCCGGCGATGGAGCTGTCTGAGAAAGACGCCAAGGACGCCGAGGCGGAGAAATACTACCTCAAGGCGATGAACTGCCCGCACCATCACCGCATTTATGCGGCACAGCCGCGCAGCTACCGCGACCTGCCGCTGCGCCTGGCGGAATACGGGTGCTGCTACCGGTATGAGCAGTCCGGCGAATTGCTGGGCCTGATGCGCGTGCGCTCGCTGAACATGAACGACGCGCACATCTATTGCACGGCGGAGCAGTTCGCCGCGGAATTCAACGCCGTGAATGAGATGTACCTGAAGTATTTCAAGATCTTCGGCATCGAGAAATACGTGATGCGCTTTTCCACCCACGACCCGGCGAAGCTGGGGCAGAAATTCGTCAACGAACCCGAACTGTGGAAACAGACGGAGGACATGGTGCGCGACGTGCTCGTCAAGAGCGGCATCAACTACATCGAAGTGCCCAACGAGGCCGCCTTCTATGGGCCGAAGATCGACGTGCAGGTGTGGAGCGTCATCGGCAAGGAATTCACGCTCGCCACGAACCAAGTGGATTTCGCCGTGCCCAAGCGCTTTGGCCTGACATACGCGGACCGCGACAACGGCGCGAAAACGCCGCTGTGCATCCACCGCGCGCCCCTCGGCACGCATGAGCGCTTCATCGGCTTCCTCATCGAGCACTTTGCAGGCAACTTCCCCACGTGGCTCGCGCCGGAGCAGTTGCGCCTGCTGCCGCTCAACGACGAGCTCGTCCCCTTTGCCCAGGAACTCTGCGCCCAACTGCGCGCTGATAATGTGCGCGCGACGGTGGACGCCCATTCCGACAAGCTCGGCGCGAAAATCCGCCGCGGCGAGACGGACAAGGTGCCGCATATGCTCGTGCTCGGCGCAAAGGAGAAGGAAAGCGGACAGGTGGCGGCCCGCTCGCGCGTGAACAAGGCGATGGAAGGCACGTTTGCCTTCGCCCAGTGGCGCGAGCTGCTGAAGGCGGAGATTGCGACGCGCGCGCTGCCGGTGAAGGCCTAAGCCTGGTTGCTCAGAAAGGAGGCTAGGCCCAGCGAGACGCCGGGCCCTACCTCCGCGCGCGGCCTACCCGTAATTGCCACGCTTTTCTGAAGCCAACACCTGCCACTCCAAGGTTGCCAAAACATCCGGCACGCGGAAAAATCCGCCGATGCTGCGCTCGGCAATTGCGAACCTCCTCCGTCGCCGGGGGTTGGCCCTGGTGGTGCTGTTTCTCGCCGGCGTGACGCTGACGGGGCTGCCCACGCTGCTCTACGGCCCGCCGCAGCCGGCCATCCATGATGAGTTTGCCTATTTGCTCGAAGGCGAAACCTTTGCCCACGGCCGGCTGACGAATGAGCCGCCGCCGGGGCCGCCGGAGTTGTACGAGACGTTCCACGAATTCATCACGCCGCGCTATTATGCAAAATTCCCGCCCGCGCAGGGCGCGGCGCTGGCGGTGGGTTACTGGCTGGGCAATCCCATCATCGGCATCTGGCTGGTCAATGGCCTGTGGGCGATGGCGCTTTACTGGATGTTGCGGGGGGTGGCCGGGCCGGGCTGGGCCTGCGGTGGGGCGCTGGCCGGCATGGTGGGCTATGGGGCGATGAGCTACTGGGGCCAGTCGTTCTGGGGCGGGAGCATTCTCGCGCTCGGCGGCACGCTGGCGCTGGGCGGGGCACTCCGCATTTGGCGCGGGCGCGGCGCGGCATTGCCGGCGGCGCTGTGGGCCGGGACGGGCTGCGCAATCATGGCTTTGGCAAGGCCGCTGGATGGCTTCATCTTCGCCCTGCTGCCCACGGCATTGATTATCGGGAAACTGGCGCGCGATGGCCGGGAAGGCTGGAAGAAGCTGGCGGCATTCGCGGTGCCGGCGCTCGCGGGCGTGGGTTTATTGCTGGGCTACAACCAGGCGACCACCGGCCAGGCCGGGCAGTTTGGGCACCGGCTGTATGACCATACTTATATGCCGCGGTTGGTATTATTCGTCTGGGAAAAACCGCAACCCGACCCACCAGGGTTGCCAAAATTCCTCGTGCAGTATGAAAACGCCTTTGGCAACGACCTCGGCGCGGCGGATTACAGCGGGAAACTGTATTTTCAAAACCTCGGCAAATTTCTCCACTGGCAATCGCGCTTCCTGCTGCCGTGGTGGCTCTGGCCCGTGCTGGCGGCGGGAGTCGCGGGCGCATTCGTCGCGCGTGACACCCCGGCGCGGCTGGCGCTGCTATCGCTGCTCTTCCTCGCGATCCCCTTTCTCGTCCTCCGCTTCTATGGCTTCTCGCACTACCTGGCGGCGTGGACCGCGCCGACGCTGGTGCTCGCGGTGCGCGGCGGGCGGCGCTGGCGGGCGTGGGGACCGGCGTGGGGCTGTTGTGTGGGCTGCGTGGCGGTGGTGTTGTTTGCGCTCTGGCCGATAAGCAGCACCGTGCGGCAATTGAACCAAGGCTTTCCCGACTGGGCGGCGTATCCATGGACGGTGGCGCGGCTGGACATCGAGCACACGGTTTTGGAAAACGCCGCGCAAACGCACCGCAAGCAACTGGTGGCCGTCG
>JBEHYY010000023.1:0-63436 GCA_048497935.1 Verrucomicrobiota bacterium | reverse complement strand
GGTTAGAACGCCTGCCTGTCACGCAGGAGGTCGCGGGTTCGAGTCCCGTCCATCCCGCCATTTTTCTTCTGAAAAGGGCTGTCTTGAAGTCCGGCGATTCCAAGATTCAGTTTAGCGCCAAGCTCCTGCGGCCCGTGGCCACGACCAAGGCGGCCGACTGGACTTTTCTGATTCTGCCCAAGGTTGCCAGCGCCAAGCTGCCCTCGCGGGGGCTGGAGTCGGTGAAAGGCACCTTCAACGGAACTACTTTTCACGCCACCCTGGCACCCGATGGCCAAGGCGGCCATTGGCTCAAGGTGGAGCGGAAATTGCGCCAAGCGGCGAATGCCGAGGTTGGCGATGTCGTTGCGCTGGAAATCGCGTCCGTAGACGAGGAGCCGGAACCCGCGATGCCCGCGGGTCTTAAAAAAGCCCTGGCAGACGCTTCGCCCAAGGCGCGCGCCACCTGGGCGGACATCACCCCCAAGGCGCGCCGGGACTGGATCCAGTGGATGGAGTCCGCCAAGCTGGTAGAAACCCGCCTAAAACGCGTCACCCAAGGCTGCGATATGCTAGCCAAGGGCAAACGCCGCCCCTGCTGTTTCGATCGCTCGGGGATGTACTCCAAAAGCCTCAGTTGCCCCGTGGCGGAGAAAACGACTTAGGACCCAAATCGCTACCCCTGCCCATCCCCCATGAGACTTCGCTCTTTTGCAAAGCTGCTGATTTTTTTCACAGCGTTTTTTCTCCCTACCGCTCACGCGGCGGAAAAAACCTTCGTGTGGGGTGATTGGCAGTTTTGGGGTGACCAGGGCAATGGCACCTATCGCAATCCGGTGCTGCCGTCGGATTACAGTGATTTGGACTGCATTCGCGTGGGTTCGGACTATTACGCGATTTCCTCGACCTTCCAATATTCGCCAGGAATGGTGATCCTGCATTCCAAAGATTTGGTCAACTGGACCATTCTCAGCCATGCGGTCGCCGATCTGACGCAAATTGGGCCGGAGCTTAATTGGGACCGCATGAACCGCTATGGCAAAGGTATTTGGGCCGGCGCGATCCGCTACCATGACCAGCGGTTTTGGATTTATTTTGGCACAGCGGATGAAGGCTACTTCATGACCACGGCGGCGAATCCCGCCGGTCCCTGGGAGCCGCTGCACCCGGTGCTGGCCGGGCCGGGCTGGGATGACTGCTGCCCGTTTTGGGACGACGATGGCCAGGGCTATCTCGTGGGCACCAATTTCCGCGATGGGTATAAAATTTACCTGTGGAAGCTCACCGCCGATGGCCGCGAGATTGTGCCGGACTCCGGCAAGGTGATTTACCAAAGCCGCGGCAGCGAGGCCAACAAGCTGTACAAGGTGAACGGCATTTACTACCACCTCTTCAGCGAGGTGAAGCCGGAGGGCCGGGCCGTGATGATGCAGCGGGCCTCTAACATTAACGGACCCTATTCGGATCCCCGGCAGCTCAACCACGCGGAAAAACAATTTAAAGAGCCCAACCAAGGCGGTCTGGTTCAGACGGAGAAGGGCGACTGGTACTGGTTCACGCATCATGGCACGGGCGATTGGGCCGGCCGCATTGCGAGCTTGCTGCCCGTGACTTGGGTGGACGGCTGGCCCATCCTGGGAACCGTCGGCCCCGACGGCATCGGCACCATGGCCTGGTCGGGCCGCAAACCCGTGGACGGCACGCCGATCGCCACGCCCCAGACCAACGACGAATTCGTGTCCACTACCCTAGCCCCGCAATGGGAATGGAATTATCAACCGCGCGCAGAAAAATGGTCGCTGACGGAACGCCCCGGGTGGCTGCGGCTTCATGCCTTTGCGCCACTCCAGAAGGATGCCCTGCTCAAAGCCGGCAACACCCTGACCCAACGCTGCCTGCAAACCACAGCGAATGAAGTGGTCGTCAAATTCGACCTGAGCGGCATGGCCGACGGCCAAAAAGCGGGCCTCTGCCATTATGCGCGCACATATTCGTTTCTTGGAGCAGCGCAGGATGGCGCAACGCGCCATATTGAATTTAACGACAACGGCCACATCACCCGTGGACCGGAGGTCACGGGCAAACTGCTCTGGGTGAAATCCACCTGGGGAGCGGACGGCAAAAGCCAGTATGCCTACAGCGAAGACGGCGAAACATTCACCCCCTGTGGCGACAACTATCAATTAACCTGGGGCAATTACCGCGGCGACCGCCTGGGCATCTTCAGCTTTAACAATAAAGGTGAGAGTGGTTATGTGGATGTTGATTTTTTCCATCACACCTACGCTCATGCAATGCCTACTTCGGCGGTGACTCCTCCGCCCCCGGTGCCCTAGTCGGGATAATTTACCCCTTTGCCTCGAGACGCTCCCATTTTTCCAGCGCGGCGGTGTGCTCGCTCTCGAGGGCGTTGAGGCGGTGCTTGGCGGCCTGGACGGCGGCAGGGTCGCCTTTTAAAAAACCAGCGTCGGCAAAGCGGGCGCCAAGCTCGGCCTGCTCCTTTTCGATGGCCTCAATCTGCGCGAGCAGGGCGGCCAACTCTTTCTGCGCCTGCGCGGCGCCTTTGCCTTTCTTGGGCGCAGGCGAGGCCGCAGCGGGGGCCGCGCGGGGCGATTGCGTTTTGTTCACGGCCGGGGCCGCGGCCGGGCGCTGGCGCAGCCAGTCGGCATAGCCGCCGACGTATTCGCCAATAACGCCGTCGCCTTCAAAAACCATGGTGCTGGAAACCACGCTGTCCAGAAATTCACGGTCGTGGCTGATGACAAGCAGTGTGCCTTTGAATTCCACCAACAAGTCTTCAAGGAGTTCAAGGGTTTCGGCGTCGAGGTCGTTGGTGGGCTCGTCCATGACGAGCACGTTGGCCGGTTTGGTGAACAGACGCGCCAAGAGCAGGCGGTTGCGCTCGCCGCCGGAAAGCACCCGCGCGACGGTGCGCGAGCGCGTGGGGTGGAACAGGAAGTCCTGCAAATAACTGAGCACATTGCGTGTCTGGCCGTCGATGGTCACGGTGTCATTGCCACCCGCAATGTTGTCGGCCACGGTCTTGTTGTCGTCAATCTGCTCGCGCAGCTGGTCGTAATAGACAATCTCCAGCTTGGTGCCGTGCTTGAGGGTGCCCGCCGTCGGCGCGAGCTGGCCGAGAAGCAATTTTATCAAAGTCGTCTTGCCCGCGCCATTGGGGCCGATGAGGCCAATCTTGTCCCCGCGCATGATGGAGGTGGTGAAGTCACGCACGACTGGCGGCTGCCCCGGCCAGGCGAAGGAAAGCTTTTCCGCCTCGATGACCTTCATCCCCGAGCGCTCGGCCTCAGCCAGGCGGAGGTTGACCTGCCCCACCCGCTCGCGCCGGGCGCTGCGCTCCGCACGCATTTGCATGAGCTGATTGATGCGGCTTTGCGCGCGTTTGCGCTGGGCGCGGACGCTGCGGCGCACCCAGGACTCCTCCTGCGCCAGCTTTTTGTCGAACTGCGCCTGCTGCCGCTCCTCGGCCTCGAGCACCTCCTCCTTGCGGGTCAGATAGGTGTCGTAGTCGCACGCCCAACTCGACAGCCGGCCGCGGTCGAGCTCCAGAATACGTGTGGCGAGCCGCTTGAGGAACGCGCGGTCGTGGGTGACAAAGAAAAGGCTCAGCTTCGACTTGAGCAGAAAGTCCTCGAGCCAGAGGATGGATTGGATGTCGAGGTGGTTGGTCGGCTCGTCGAGCAAGAGCAGATTGGGCCGTGCCGCCAAGGCCCGCCCCAGTAGCGCACGGCGCTTAAGGCCGCCCGAGAGCTGGGCAAATTCCGCCGTGGGCTTGAGTTGCAGGCTTTCCAGCACGTCTTCCACAAGCACGTCCTTCTCCCAGTCCTCCATATGGCCGCCTGGGTCGCGCAAGCCGGAGTAAACAACATCGTGGATGGTGCCCTGAACGTCGTCCGGTACTTCCTGGTTCAGCCGCGCCACCGCCGGACCTTCGGGGTAATACACATCTCCGGAATCGGGCTTCATGTCGCCCGCGATGACCTTCATCAACGTGGACTTGCCCGCGCCGTTGCGCCCGACGAGACATACGCGTTCGCCCGGGTCAATCTGCAGGTTGACGTGGTCGAGCACGTAGGGGCCGCCGAAGGAATGGGCAATGTCGAGGAGGCTGACGAGGGACATAAACGGCCCACCTTATCAAGGCATTCTCCGCCACGCAACGGGAAAGGCCGTTGGGGGGCGAATTTACAACAGCTCTGGCTGGCCGGTGGCTGCGCCAGGCGGGGGCGTGAGGCCCGTCACCTGCCAGCCCTTTTCCGTAAGGACACGGCCCTGCGGGGTGCGCTGCAGGTAGCCCTCCTGGATTAAAAACGGCTCGTGCACTTCCTCAAGCGTGTGCTCCTCCTCGCCCACGGCTACGGCAATGGTGTTCACGCCGACCGGGCCGCCTTTGTAATTGTGTGCCATGACCCGCAGGATGCGCTTGTCCATCTCGTCCAAGCCCGCCCGATCGATTTCCAGCAATTCGAGCGCCGCCTCCGCCACCGCGGCGGTGACTTTGCCGGAAGAACGCTGCTGCGCGTAGTCGCGCACAAAGTGGAGCAGGTTATTCACGACGCGCGGGGTGCCCCGGGCGCGGGAGGCCAGGACGTGCGCGCCATCGTCCGCCAAATCAAGCTTCAACAGGCGGCAACTGCGGCGCACAATCTTCACCAACTCCTCGCGGGTGTAGTAATCAAGCCGGGATTGCAGGGTAAAACGGCTGCGCAGCGGCGCGGTGAGCAGGCCGGTGCGGGTCGTCGCGCCGACCAACGTGAAGCGCGGGATGGACAGGCGCACGCTGCGGGCGTTGGGGCCTTGGTCGATGAGGATATCGATCCGATAGTCCTCCATTGCCGAATAAAGATATTCCTCGACCGTTTTGGACAGACGGTGGATCTCGTCGATAAACAGGATGTCGCCCTCCTGCAAATTGGTGAGCAGCCCGGCGAGGTCGCCGGCTTTTTCGATGACCGGACCGGAGGTGATGCGCACCTTGCGGCCCATTTCGTGGCCGAGGATGAAGGCGAGAGTCGTCTTGCCCAAGCCGGGCGGCCCGGACAGCAGCACATGGTTGAGCGCCTCACCCCGCGATTTGGCGGCGCCGACCATCACCCGCAGGCGCTCGACTGTCTTGGCCTGGCCGGTAAAATCCCCAAAGGAGGGCGGACGCAGCACGGACTCGGCGGTGGCGGTGGGAGCTTCCGCGGGCGGTTGATTGAGGGGACCGCGCAACGCGGCCGCGCCTTTGACAGTGGGTTTCTTTTCGCTCATGCCTGCGGCACCAGTAAGAACGAGCTTCCGCGCGACGCCAAGAACCAAAGGCAGGCCGCTGTTTTCATGGAATTGGCTTGCGACTAACGAGAGGGACAGGAAGAATGTTTTTTCCGTATTTCCCCCTTAACATCTCCCGGAATTCGGCGCCACCCACCCCTCCCCACCCCTCCGCGATCAATGAAAGTCTCCATTTTCATTAAAAGCTATCCCGGGGACTATGCGTGGCTGGGTTATTGCCTGCGCTCGATCCAGAAATTTGTCACCGGCTACCATGAGATTGTGGTCGTGCTGCCCACGGGGCACGGGCTGCCGTTGACGAAGGAACGCATTGTCTTTGTGGACGAATGGGTGTGCGCCCAGCTGCCCGGTGCGCCCTCGCCAGGCTACTACCATCAGATGTTCATCAAGCTCACGTCCGACCTGTACTGCCCGGACGCGGACTATATTTTCATCATCGACAGCGATTGCGTGTTCAACCGCCCGTTCGACCTTTCCGAAATGTTCAAGGACGGCAAGCCCATGCTGTTGCGCCGGCCGTGGAAGGATGCCGGTGATGGCGTCATCTGGAAGCAGCCCGCCGACGAAGCCCTGGGGTTTGTCACCCATTACGATACGATGGCCTGCCATCCCTTCATCTACCGTCGGCAGGATGTCGCCAATGTCCGCCAGTACATCGAGGACCACCACGGCATGAAACTTGAGGACTATATCAAGAACTGCGACCGCTTTATCGAGTTCGTCACCATTGGTAATTATATTTTAAAATTCCACCCGGACGCCTATTCCGTGGTAGATTATGGCCACGGCGATGCCTACCCGCGGCCCTTGATCCAAAATTGGTCGTGGGGCGGTCTAAATGACCAGCTGCGCCAAAAACTCGAGAAGCTCGTCTCCTGACTTGGCCGCCCTCTTCGCGCCGGGCCGCCATTCCCACGCAATGAAATCCACCCTACGTCCCGGAATATTGATCCCGACTTGGAATTGCCGGCATCTCCTGCCCCGGCAAATCGAGGCTTTATCGTCCTGGTTGGATTTGGTGGAGGAAATCGTGGTGGTGGACAGCCATTCCACAGACGGCACAGTGGAATACCTCCAAGCCAACTTGCGGCATCCCCGGCTACGCATTGTGCAACACCCCCGCGGGCTGTACCAGTCTTGGAATGCCGGGATTGCCCTGCTCTCAACCGAATACGTCTTTATCGCCACGGCGGGTGATGCGATGCCCCGCGCCGGCGCGGAACACCTGCTCGCGGTGGCGGAACGCTTTGACGCCGACATTGTGGTGTCGCCCCCCAAATTCATCGACAAGGCGGGGCGCGAGGTGCCGAAAATCTCGTGGCCCGTTCATGATGTGCTGCGCGAGGTGGGCGCGACGGAACCATTCCTCCCCGACGCAAAAGACATGATGCGGTGGACGTTTGTCGCTGGCGGCAATTTTTCCGGCATTCTGGGCTCCTCCGCCAGCAACCTTTACCGGACGCGCCTGCTTCAGGCCCATCCCTTCCCGACGGATGCCGGCCGCTGCGGCGACGTGGCGTGGGGGTTGCGCTATGTGGCCAAGGCCAAAGTCGCCTTCACCCCGCAGGTTTGCGCCGAATTTGTATTCCACAACGAGGAAGGAACCGTTTCCTCCGTGTTGCGCAAATCGATCGTGCGTGCTGCCGCGGATGGCGTGGGCTTGTCCGTCGATGCGGTTTATCCCCAACTGGTCGGATTATCCGCGCAGACCACCATCATTGAGCATCATCAGGCGGCTTTGCGCCGGATTCGCCGTCTCCTGGGCCCGGCCTGGCATCTTTGGCCCATGGGCTGGCACCACCGCAAGGTGCGGGACCAAGCGCGGGCGGCCATCCGCCGGGTGGTGGAAAATCCAGAATGGCCGGAGTCCTTCCGGGCGTTTGCGTGGGTGGGTGTGCGCAATTACTTTTAAGCAGCGGGGCGGCGCCGCCGCGGCCAAAACCAGCATCCCACCCAACCCACCAGCGACAGGCCGGAGAGCCCCAACCCCAGGCGAAAGGACGGCGGGACAAACTCCACCGCCAGATGGTGATGGCCCGCCGCCAAGGGTATCGCCCGCAAAATATAATCTCCCGGCTGGATTTCGTAATGCGTTTGCGAGCTGCCTTCCAGCGCACGGGCATACCAATCACGGCTATACACATCGGTGATAAGCAAAATGGCCGGAGTGGGCGTATCCGCCTCAATGATCAAGGCGTCGCTGTTGACCGTGGTGACCTTGACGGTGCCGGGCTGGGCGGCTGGCTGCGGACGGATGGCAGGCTCCGACTCAAGAAGGACCGTCTTGCGCGGATCGAAATCCGGCTTGGACATGGCGGCAAAAATGGCGTCCCGTCCCGGCCATACTTGATAGTCGGTGTCTAGCAAGGCCTGCGGCAGCGCATTTTGGCACTCCATCGCCACAAGATCCTGATTGTCCTGCACCCTGAACAGGTAACGTAAACGCAATAACGCATGCAAGGGCTTCAATTCAAAGCTGTATTCCAATTGGGTGGCATGGTCCGGATCATCCCCTTTGAGCAAAGCCATGAATTCCGCATAGCGCTTCAGCGCCGAGGGATTGTCCCCCCAGAGGTCCGCGGCGCCCAGCAGATAGCTGTTATTCGGCCCACTGGCATTGATGATGCGATAATCACCCGGATGCGCTGCGATAAAATTCCTGATGTCCGGGTACACGAGGGCGTCCGGCTTCGTGGTCAAAATATTAGTCCGCGCAAAGCACACCATCTCGATTGGCAAAAGCGCCAAGGGCACCCACCGCCATTTGTCATAACGCCGGGCCAGCAAGAGGGCACCCCCAATGACGGTTAACAGAAGACCACCCATGGCCAGCGATTTTCCCGCCTGCACGCCGACCGTGTGGGAGAAATTCTGATCTGCAAACAACAGAGGCAGCACCGAGTTTTCCCCGGTGGTGCGTTCGAATTCCAAAATTCCGCCCAGGCACTCGGGATGCCCCCAAAAATAGCCTCCAAGACCACCTGCCACCAAGCCCGCAATGGCCACACTTATGGCAAAAAACTTGCTTCCCAACCGACCACGGATTACCGCATCTGCGCCCGCCGCGAGAGCCATGACGCCGAAAAGCATCGCCGGGAAGGTGAATTTGGAAAGGCTGCGAAATTTGTCAAAATACGGGGCATGGTCGTATAAGACCCTGAGCAACGGTGTATGATCGCCCAAGGCGAGGAGAAAAAAGATTCCCGCCAAGAGCCAATCCATGCGGACGGTGCGGCGGTATTCCCGATCGCCCAGTGCCAGCAGGGCCAGCACCAATCCGGCCACACTGAAGAAAAGGCACATCTCCCAATAAAAATAACGGCCCCAATATTCCAGAGTCGTGAAATTGCCAAAAAAAGCCGGCGCGATGAGTGTAATGAGATTTTCAGGCGGAAATGCTGACAGACGCACAAATTCGTAATCCAACCGCCCTTGGCGCAGTCCCTCCGCCAATGCCGCCAGCCCCGGCAACAGTTGAGCCGCAGCGAGCACCCCGCCTCCAACATAAGCGAGCATAAGCAACGGCAATGCTCGTCGGCGCACGGCCGGATCAGCCACTGTCTGCACCACCGCGTGAAGCCCAGCCGCAATCGCCACATAGAAAACATACTGGGGATGGCCGCCCGTTATCTGGAGGCTGATGGCGGCCATCGTCAGCAGCAACGGCTTGCGGGCCGGTCCCCGCCAGGCTGCTTCCAATCCGCACAAAATCCACGGCGCCCACGCTGCGCCGATAAGATAGGCCAATTGCCCATTGGCCAAGCGCAAGACCACCGGGCCGCTCAACGCCGCTGCGAATCCCGCCAGTGCCGCCGCCGTGGGGTGGTAGCCACGCCGACCCGCCCACACACCCACCCCCCAGCCAGTAATCAACAGATGCAGCAAGAATGACAAGTTGATGGCCCGCACCAGGGGCATGAACAGGAAAATGACATTCAAGGGGTATAATTCACCCGATTGGAAATCACCCAGCAGCGGTTCCCCACTGTAAATATAGGGATTCCAGAGCGGAAAATGGCCGGCCTTGATGCTATCCGCCACCTGGCTGCGCAGCGCCACAAACTCCCCCAAGTCCCAACGGTGTGAGGACAAATAAAGATCCGGCGGCAGGAGCCAGACGAATGCCACCACCGCCACCACACTCGCGAGAGCGCCCAGCCATAGGCGGTTGCGATATGAAGGGGAGACGGACATTCCAGATGACCGCCATCACTATTTCAACGGTTGCAACCGCGCGAGGTAAAAATCACGAATGCTGCTTTTCTCGTATTCCTAATCTTAAAACCATTAGCATTACCCATACCAACCAGGCGATTGCCGAAATAATCAAGCCGCTGCGCAGCCTGGCTGGCTGGTATTCCACCATCAAATGATGGTGGCCGGCCGCGACAGGTATGGCCCGCAAAATATAATCTCCCGGCTGGACTTCATAGTTTGCTTGCGAACTGCCTAGCAAGGGATGGGCATGCCAATCATGGCTGTACAAATCCGTAATCAGCAAAATGGCCGGAACAGGGGTGTCTGCCTCGATTTCCAGCGCATCGCTGTTCAACTCAGTCACGGTGACGGGTGAGGCGGCGACTTCCGCCGAAGATTGCGGAGGAAAAGGCGGCGCTGTTTCGAGCAAGACTTGCTGCCGGGGATCGAAGCCTTTTCGGAAAAGTTCGGCGAAAATGGCATCGCGTCCGGGGAGCACCCGGTAATCGGGCACCAGCACTGCCCGCGGGAGGGCACCGGGGTTATCGGTGACACTGTAATTCGCCCCGCCCGTATGCATGATGGCCATGCGAAAACGGATGATGGAAAAAATGGGCGGAAGAAATTTGAATCCAATATACTGCGTCGCATGGCTGGGATCCTTGTCCTGGGCAAAGGTGATGAATTCCGCATAGCGCCGGAGCACCGTCGGGTCATTGCCCCAAATATCGGGCGCACCCAACAGGTAGCCTTCATTGGTGCGCTCGGTGTCGAGTACCCGGTAATCGCCGGGGTTTTTGGCAATATAGTCGCTCACCACCTGGGGCACCACATCGACGTCGTGGGCCAGGCCGAGGCTGCTCCAGGCAAAACCCATCATTTCTGCCGACAATAAAATCAACAGCACCCAGCGAAGTTGAGGCCAGCGGACCATCCAGCGCAAACTCGCGCCCCCTGCTGTCACCACCACTCCGGTCAGTAACAGAGCATACGCGGAGCCCCGCCCCAAAACCGCGAGGGACGGCGCTGGCGGAAAACCCGGCTGGCCCAGATAACCCTCACCCGAATTGCTGATGAATGCGCGCAAACCGGCGATGGATTCTGGTTGAAAAAATAACAAAAGCCCTACGCCTAAAAGGCAAACGCCGGCACTCAGCACACTATAGGCGAATACCCGGGTAGCGCTCCGGCCACGCACCAGGGCATCCGCACCAGCACCCACCACCAGCAGGATGAAGAGCGTCGCCGGAAAGGTGAATTTTGCCTGGCTGCGGAAAAGTCCGAAGCCCGGGACGTAATCGTAAAGGAAACGCAGGAGCGGCGTGTGAGACCCCAAGGCGAGCAGGAACAATATGGCCGCCACAGCCAAATCCCACCGGGCAAGGCGGCGGCGTTCGTGGTCGAACAAAGCCAGTGCCGCCAAAATAACGCCCGAAGCGCCGATGAATACTGAAACCTCCCACAAGTAGGCGCGCCCCCAGTAGCTCTCCACCGTCATTCCACCGAAAAATGAGGAGGAGAAGAGCGTGAGCAAATTCTCCGGCGGAAAGGAAAACATGCTGACAAAATTAAAATCGAGCTTTCCCTGCCGGACGCTTTCCCCCACGGCGGAAAAGCCGGGCAGCAATTGCGCCGCCACCAGCACCGCGCCCATGGCATAGGCCGCCGCCACCAGGGGCAGCGCCCGCCAGCGCTGTTCGCGCTCACACACCATTTGCCGCAGCGCATACAAGCCGGCGGCAATACCGGTATAAAAACAGTACTGCACATGGCCGCCGAGAATTTGCAGGCCAATGCACGCCGCCGCCAGGAGCAAAGGCCGCCGCGCCGGGCCCTGCCAGGCGCGCTCAAGGAAGGCCAGAATCCACGGCGCCCAGGCCAATGAACTGATGTTCGACAGATGCCCGCCGTACAAATGGGGAAAAACCGGCCCGCTCAAGGCCGCGGTGAATCCGGCCAAGGCGCACGCCAACGGATGCCAGCCGCGCTGCCGCCCCCAATACGCCACTCCCCAGGCCAAAATATACAAATGCAGCAGAAACGACAAATTCACCGCCCGCGCCATCGGCAGAAACAGAAAAATCACGTTGAGCGGATAAAACTCCGCCGATTGAAAATCGCCGAGAAAGGGCTGCCCGCCATAGGTGTAGGGATTCCAGAGCGGAAAATGGCCGGCCCGGATGCTGTCGGCCGCAAAGGCGCGCCAGGCGATGAATTGGCCGGTGAGGTCCGTGCCCGGCGCGGAAAGATACAAATCCCCCGGCAGCAAAAACACCAAGGCAACGATGGCGCCAAAGCCGCCCAAAGCCAAACGCCAGACACAGCGGCGGCTCAAGGCCGGGTCTGAAGAATTCATCTCCGTAACGATGCCTCTTTCAATCAATCCAGTCGAGGGAGAATCGTCCCTTTTTGTATTGAGGTCTAACTCGTGGGGAAGGGATTGCGTTCCGCGAATTGAGCCTGGTGCCAGTAGGGATAGATGCGCGTCTTGGCGCTCGCGGCGTCCAGCTTATCCATGTGCGCAGGCGTCAGCTTGACCTCAGCAGCGGCCAAATTTTGCCGCAACTGGGCCTCGTCGCGCGCGCCGATGATGACGGTGGACACGCTGGGCCGGCGCAGCACCCAGTTGATGGCAATCTGCGTGATGCCGTAGCCGGTTTCCTTCGCAATTTCATCCAGCACATCGACAATGCGGTAAACATCCTCATCCGGCGCAGGTGGCGCGATCTTCGCAGTCCAGGCATCCTGCAGGCGGCTGACTTTAGGCAGCGGCTGGCCGCGGCGCACCTTCCCGCCCAGCCGGCCAAACCCGAGCGGACTCCACACCACGGCGCCCACTCCTTGGTCAAGCGCCAGCGGCATCAACTCCCATTCGTATTCGCGGCCCAGCAGGGAATAGTACGCCTGATGCGCCACGTACCGCGCAAGGCCGTATTTTTCCGACACGGCCAGCGACTTCATGATGTGCCAGCCGGAAAAGTTCGAGCAACCGATGTAACGGATTTTACCCGCGCGCACGAGATCATCAAGCGTGTGCAGCATTTCCTCGACGGGCGTGAAGGCGTCGAATCCGTGCAACTGGAACAGGTCGATATAGTCCGTGCCCAGGCGGCGCAGGCTGCCTTCAACAGATTTTATCAGATGCGCGCGCGAAGAGCCGACATCGTTCGGGCCGCTGCCGAAACGGAAAGTGGCCTTTGTCGAGATGAGCACCTTGTCGCGCCGTCCGGCAATCGCGCCACCCAGCACTTCCTCCGCCGCCCCCGCGGAATAAATGTCCGCCGAGTCAAAGAGGTTGGCGCCCGCCTCAAGACAGATGTCCACGAGCCGGGTGGCCTCCTTGACCTCAATTTGCCCCCACTCGGCAAAGCCCTTGCCACCGGCAAAGGTGGCGGTGCCAAAGCTCAAGACCGGCACCTTGAGGCCGGATTTGCCGAGGAGTCGCGTTTCCATGGGGTGCTGGAGTATGAGAGGAGGATGCGCGCGCCTTTACGACGCGATCTGCGGGCGCTTGGGGTCGGGCCAGTCGATATGGAAGAACTTGCCGCGGGGCTGGTCCACGCGCTCATAGGTGTGCGCGCCAAAGAAGTCGCGCTGGCCCTGGAGGAGGTTCTGCGGCAGGCGGTCGGCGCGGTAGCCGTCGTAATATGCCAGGGCGCTGGAGAAGCACGGCATGGAGACACCGTACTCAGCGCCAAGGGCGACGACGCGGCGCCAGTTTTCCTGCGCGGCCTGGATTTGCGAGTTGAAATACGGGTCGAGCAGCAGGTTGGCCAGCTGCGGGTCGCGGGCATAGGCCTCGGTGATCTTTTGCAGGAACGCGGCGCGGATGATGCAGCCACCGCGCCAGATTTGCGCGATTTCGCCAAAGTTCAGCGTCCACTTGTATTCCTTCTGCGCCTCGCGCATGAGCTGGAAGCCCTGCGCGTAGGAGCAAATCTTCGAGCAATACAGGGCGTCGTGCACGGCCTTGGTGAATTCCGCGGCGTTGCCCGTGAATTTCTTGGTGGGGCCCTTGAGGATCTTCGATGCGGCGACGCGCTCATCCTTGATGGCGCTGACGCAGCGGGCGAACACGGCCTCGGCCACCGTCGGCGCGGGCACGCCCATGTCGAGCGCGCTCGTCGAGGTCCATTTGCCAGTGCCTTTCTGGCCAGCGGTGTCGAGGACGATATCCACGAACGGTTTGCCGGTGGCGGGGTCCTTCTGCTTCAGCACGTCGGCGGAAATTTCCATCAGGAACGAGTCAAGCACACCGGTGTTCCACTGGCCGAAGGTCTCGCCAATCGTGCCAGCTGGCAGGCCGAGCAGGCGCTGCAGGAGGTCATACGCCTCGCAAATCATCTGCATATCACCGTATTCGATGCCGTTGTGCACCATCTTGACGTAGTGGCCCGCGCCATCCGCGCCGATGTAGGCTGCACAGGAAAATCCGCCTTGGATGGGCTTGCCCGGGGCGGCACCCGTCAGCGGACGGCCCGTCTTGGGGTCCACCTTGGCGGCCACGGCCTTCCAAATGGGCTCCAGTTCCTTCCACGCGCCGATTTCGCCGCCCGGCATGAGCGACGGGCCGAAGCGCGCGCCTTCCTCACCACCCGAGACACCGCTGCCGATGAAGCGCAGGCCCTTGGCCTTGAGGCGCTTTTCGCGGGCGATGGTGTCATTCCAATTCGCATTGCCGCCGTCGATGATGATGTCGCCCGGCTCAAACAACGCGGCGAGCTCGTCAATCACGGCTTCCGTGGGCGCCCCGGCCTTGACCAGGATGACAACCTTGCGCGGCTTTTTGAGCGACTGCACAAAGTCCGCCAGTTTTTCAAAGCCGACGAGGCCGCCGGGCGTGTTGGGATTCTCGGCCACGAACTGGTTGGTCTTCGCCGCCGTGCGATTGTACACGGAGATGCGGAAGCCGTGGTCGGCAATGTTAAGCGCGAGGTTCTGGCCCATGACGGCAAGGCCGACGAGCCCGATATCGGATGTAGCAGTAGGCATGGAATAAAGGGAAAGACCCCCAGCCTAGGCGAGCGCACGCCGCGTCAAAAGCTTAAAATGCAAGGCGACCAATAATCGGTTGACCGCCTAACCGCGCAGGCAAATAATCTTTCCACCCCCAACCCCCAAATAGAAACTACCCTCCGTGCCCTCCCGCCCCAAACCTACCCACCGTCGAGAAATTTTGAAAGGTGCGGCCGCCCTCGGTCTCGCCGCCGCGCTGCCCCGCTGGGCCAAGTTGTCCGCGGCCGACGCTCCCGCCGTCAAAACCGACTCCAAAACCGCGGACAGCACGAAATACAACGTGCTCTTCATCATGTCCGACGATATGCGGCCGGAGCTGGACCTCTACGGCAACCCCCTGGTGCTGGCGCCCAACCTGACGGCGCTTGCCAAGACGGGTGTGATGTTCGACCGCGGCTACTGCCCCTTTCCCCTATGCTGCCCGTCGCGCTCGGCGACCCTCAATGGCCGCCACGTCATCACCACCGGTGTTTACAGCAACCGCACGTGGTTTGGCGACTTGCATCCGGAATACATCAGCCTGCCCAAGTATTTCAAGCAGAACGGCTACATCACCATGCACTCGGGGAAGATTTTCCACGGTGGCATCGACGACACTGAGGCGTGGACCGAAGGCGGGCAGGCGCGCGTCCTCGGCGGCATTGAGACGGTGGAGATGGACATTCCGCTGCCCCCGGCGGGCCATGCGGGCGTCTTTGGGCAAACCGCCGCCGCGCAAGGTGGCGCAGCCTTTACCTCCGCCACGACACGCAGCGGCACCGACAGCATCCAGATCCTCCGCGGCAATGGCGAATCCCACGGCGACTACCATGCCACCGACCGCGCCATCCAATATCTCCGCGATTACAAAGGCAAATACGGCGACCAGCCCTTCTTCCTCGGCTACGGCCTCGTGAAACCCCACAGCCCGCCCACCGCGCCGCAAAAGTGGTTTGACCAAATCGACCGTTCCAAAATCCCCCTGCCGGTGGATTTTGCCCCCAGCCGCAAATTGCCCGCCGGCTTCCCGGAAGGCTGCCTGCGCCCGCGCAATGCCGACTTGTTCATCAACCGCCCGGCCTCGCCCGAGGAAGCCCGCGAAATGATCCAGGCCTACTACGCATCCACGTCCTGGACGGATTGGAACATCGGCCGCGTGCTAGCGGAACTTGATAATCTGGGACTACGCGAAAAGACCATCATCTGCTTCAGCGCCGACCACGGCTACCAGCTCGGCGAAAAGGGCAAGTGGTCCAAGGCTGGTTCGCTCTGGGAGGAAGGCGCGCGCATTCCCATGATCCTTTCCGCTCCCAAGGCGAAGGGCAACGGCCAGGTTTGCCGGCGCATTGTGCAAAGCATGAATTTCTACCCCACACTCGTTGAACTCTGCGGCCTGCCCATGCCCGCGGGCCAGGAAGGCCAGAGCATGACGAAGCTGCTCGACGATCCCAAAATGGAATGGAACCACCCGGCCTACACGGTGTGGAGCGAAGATGGCGCGAGCAACACCCCCATCCCCAACCCCACCCTCACCGGCATTGGCGTGCGCGTGGAACGCTGGCGCTATGCGGAATATATGCTGGGCGGCGCCATGCTCCTCGACATGGAGAACGATCCACACCAAATGAAGAACCTCGCGCACGACGCGCGCTATGCCGAGGTTGCCGACAAAATGGCCGGGCTCGTCAAACAATACCGGGATGGCAAAGCGGCCCAAGCCGTGGCCCCCGTTCTTTCCACGCAATTCCACCCCGGTGCCCCCGCACTGCCGGAAACCACCACAGCCGCCCCGGCCAAAACCACTGCGTAAAGCAACCCTTCGCTCCAAGCCCACCCCATGCCCTCCCGTCCCCAACATACCCACCGTCGTGAAATCCTCAAGGGCGCCGCCGCCCTTGGCCTCGCCGCTGCCCTGCCCCGCTGGGCCAAGTTGTCCGCGGCTGACGCGCCGGCCATCAAAACCGATTCCAAAACCAAGGACACCACGAAATACAATGTGCTGTTCATCATGTCCGACGATATGCGGCCGGAGCTGGGCTGCTTTGGCAATCCACTCGTGCCCACGCCGAATCTTAATGCACTGGCCAAGGCGGGCGTCCTATTCCAGCGCGGGTATTGCCAGTATCCCCTCTGCAATCCTGCGCGTACTTCGATGCTGACGGGCCGCCAGGTCATCAACACCGGCATCATGGGCAATGAAGCCACCGCCTTTTTCTGGAATGAGCATCCCGATTGGCTGAGCCTGCCCCGGTATTTCCGCGAAAACGGCTACACGACGGCGCGCACCGGCAAGATTTTTCATTTTGATGATGGCCCGGCCTGGGTTGTGGGCGGCGGCGCCCGCGGCGCGACGGACCCCAGCGAGGCGGCCTACGACATCCCGATTCTCAATCCCCGCGCCAGCGCCTTCGGCCAGGCCGCTCGGGCGGCGGCCAGCGGTTCCGGCAAAGCGGAGCCAACTGTCGAGGAGATCCGCCGCTTTAATCAGCAAGCCGGCAACGCCAATCGCGGCTCCAAGGCCGCGTATTCCGACCAGATCATCCGCCTCGAAGGCGACGGCCAGGGCGCAGGCGACTATCACACCGCCGACACCGCCATCGAATATCTCCGCCAATATAAAGACCAGCCGTTCTTCATCGGTTGCGGCTTCGTCAAACCCCACAGCCCGCCCACGGCGCCGCAAAAATATTTCGACATGATGCCGCTGGACAAAATCCAGCTCCCGGTGGACTACGCCACCCGCCGCACCCTTCCCGAAGGTTTTCCCGAAGGCTGCCTGCGCCGCAACAACGCGGATTTGTTCATTGGCCGCGATTCCAACCCGCAGACGGCGAAAGAAGTGATCCAGGCCTACTACGCCTCCGTGGCGTGGACGGACTGGAACATCGGCCGCGTGGTGGGCGAGCTCGACCGGCTGGGCCTGCGCGAAAAGACCATCATCGTCTTCACTGCGGACCACGGCTACCAGCTCGGCGAAAAGGGCAAGTGGTCCAAGGCGGGCTCGCTATGGGAGGAAGGTGCGCGGGTGCCGCTGTTCATCGCCGCGCCCGGCGTGAAAGGCAACGGCCAGGTCTGCACGCGCCCGGTCGAGGCGCTGAATATTTATCCGACGGTGACTGAGTTGTGCAACCTGCCCACCCCGACGGGACAGGAAGGCCATAGCATGACCAAACTGCTCAACGACCCTAAGGCCGATTGGAACTACCCCGCCTACACCGTGTGGCGCGAAACGGGCCAGAACCTCACCGGCATCGGCGTGCGCGTGGAAAACTGGCGCTATGCGGAATATGACCTTGGCGGCGCGATGCTGCTCGACATGGTCAACGACCCGCACCAGCTCAAAAACCTCGCCCATGACCCGAAGTACGCGGACGTCACCACGAAAATGGCCGAACTCCTGAAGCACTACCGCGCCAAGGAATTCCCCCGCCCTGCCCTCGCCGCGCCCATCCCCGCGGCAACCAAGGCGGCGTGAAAACCAAACTGATTTTGCGAGAACCCGATGTTTTCGATAATGCCCTAACGCTTTTTTCTTTTCCCGGAGCGGAATTGGTTTATCCCTGAAGCATGGGGGTTTTTGTGAATCTCGACTTGTCCGCACTGGATGCTGCGGAGGCCATCCAACTCCTCGCCAAGGGCTTAACGGCGGAGGCCGGGGTGCTGGATTGCGCGCAGTTGACAGCCGACATCCAGGCGCGAGAGAACGTGCTGACCACCTATGTCGGCGAAGGCGTGGCCCTGCCCCATGCGCGGACGGATGCGGTGAAATCCCGCGTGGTGGCCGTGGGCCGCAGTTTTGCGGGGGTGCCTTTCGGCCAGAAGCGCGACCTGGCGCACCTCATCGTCATGGTCGGCTGCCCGCGCGCGGAGATCAGCGAATATTTGCAATTCAGCAAACTGCTGCTGCGCCGGCTGCGCGAGCCGCAGGTGCGCGCGGAGTTGATTGCCTGCAAGGACTCGGATAGCTTTCTGAAGCTGCTCGAGCTGCGGGAAGCCCTGGCCGCGGCCCGACCTGCCACCGCATGAAAGACAAAAACCTATTGGTGCTTCTGCGCGGATGGCTGTGGCTGCTCCGCAAGGTGCAGCCAACGGAAGCGCAGTGGAACCTGGTGATGGCGGCGGGCGTGGGCGTGGTGGGCGCGGTGCTCGGCCTGCTTTTCCGGGGCAGCACCGAGGTGGTGCAGAGCTGGTTCATGGGCATTGGCGGCTCGGGCGTGCCGGCTTTCAAGGTCTTGCCGCTGTGGGCGCGCCCGCTGGTGCCGGCGCTGGGCGGACTGATCGCGGGGCTGGTGTTGCTGCTCGGCCAGCGGTTTTTCAAGCAAAAGCCCACCGACTACATGGAAGCCATCACGCTGGGCGATGGACGCGTGCCCGCGAAATCGAGCCTCTACCGCTCGCTGGCGGCGCTGTTTTCCATCGCGACGGGCGCCTCCATTGGACGGGAAGGCCCGATGGTGCAGCTCTCGGCGCTGGGGGCATCGCTCCTGGGTGAGTTCCGCAAATTTCCGCCCGCGCGGCGGCGCCTGCTGGTGGCCAGCGGCGCGGCTGCGGGCATCGCCGCCGCCTATAATGCGCCGATCGCCGCGGCCTTGTTTGTGTCTGAAATCACCGTTGGCACGTTGGCAATGGAAAGCCTCGGCCCGCTGCTCTTTGCCTCCGTGGCAAGCATTGTGACCATCCACGTCTTTTCCGATGTGGGCCCATTGTACCATGTCAGCCATTTTGCGATGCCGCACATCAGCGAGCTGCTGTGCTTTGGCCTGCTCGGCCTGGTGTGCGGGTTGATGGCCACGCTCTTTCTCACCATGCTGGACACCCTCAAGAAGTGGTTCCACCGGGTGAAGACTCCGCTGCCCGTGACGATGGCGCTGGGTGGGCTGCTGGTGGGGTTGATTGCCACGGGCCGGCCGGACATTACGGGCAATGGCTACGAGGTGGTGAAATCCATCGTGCAGGAAAAGTGGGTGTTTGAGGTGGTGGTGCTGACGCTGGTGGCCAAGATGGTGGCGACTTCGGCGTCCTTCGGCTCCGGCGCGGTGGGCGGTGTGTTCACGCCGACGCTCGTCGTGGGCAGTTGCACGGGGTTTCTTTGCTGGCAGGGTTTTGCCGCGCTGTTTCCCGATCTACAGCTCGACCAGGCCGGGTTCGCCACCATTGGCATGGGCGCGGTGCTCGCCGCAGCCACCCAGGCGCCGTTCATGTCCATTCTGATGATTTTTGAGATGACACTCAGCTACGAGATCATGATTCCGCTCATGCTCGCCAGCGTCATCGGGTACTACACCTTCCGCGGGCTGAAGATGCACTCGCTGTACCACCACGGCGCACCCGATGCCTATGATGTCTTCAACCGCCCGCTCGAAACCCTGACGGTGGCTGACATCATGCAGACCCAGCCGCGCACCGTCGGCCCGGAGGCAAGCTTTGGCGAGGTGGCGCAGCAGTTTGTGGCCGGCGGGCTGGACCGGCAGTATGTCGTGGACAAAAAAGGCCGGTTTATCGGCGTGATCCGCATGGAAGACCTCGCCGAACACCTGCACAGCCGCGCGCTGGCCGCGACTTTCATCGCCGGCGACATTGTCCACGAAAACCCGCCCACGCTGGATTCCCGCACCCCCCTGGCCGAGGCCTTGGTGAAGTTCACCCACGAGCATGAGCAAATACTGCCCGTGGTGGAGTCCGGCACGGGGAAGCTGGCCGGCGCCGTCTCCCGTAATGACTTGCTGCTGACCCTCGCCGAGGCGGGCAAGCGCGGGGTGCAGCACCGGCCGTGACAGGTTGCGGTTGCAAGTTGATGAAAAACGGCTACAGAATCTGTCCGTTTTCGATTTCTTCCCGTGCCTGCGTCCACCACCAAGCCTTTCACCTTTATTTGCGGCGATGACGACTTCCTCGTCTCACGCCGGGGGCGCGAGCTGTTTGCGGAAATGTCCACGGGACTGACGGATGAATTTTCCCGGGAGATCATCGAAGGCTCCGTGCAAAATCTCGAAGAGCTGGAGACCGTCGTCGGCCGTTTTCGCGCGGCCGTGCAGACATTGTCGCTCTTTGGCGACCGCAAGTCAGTCTGGCTCAAGGATGTGAACTTCCTGGCGGACACGGTGACGGGCCGCAGCGAAGGCGCCAAAGCCCATGTGGCGGACTTGCTGGGGCTGCTGGAGACGGTGGACCCCGCGGGCGTGGCCGTGCTCATCACCGCCTGCCCGGTGGACCGCCGGCGCACGGAGTTCAAGTCGCTGCAAAAAGCGGGGGAATTCGAATTTCATGGCGGTGAAGGCGGCGGCGAGGCGCTGGCCGGGCTGGTGCTCCAGGAGGCCAAGACCCTCGGCGTGTCGTTTGCGCCCGGAGCGCTCGAGTTTCTCACCGCCAAGGTGAACGGCCACACGCGGCTGGCGCTGGAGGAGACCCGCAAGCTGGCCACCTACCTCGGCAGCCAGGGCGAGTTCATCAACGAGGCCCTGATTCGCGACCTCGTGCCGGACTTTGGTGAAGGCGATTTCTTCGAGCCGGCGGAGGCGTTCTTTTCCCTCGACCTGCCGTGGACGGTCGATGCGCTGAAACGCTACTTTTTCGCCGGGCACTCGGCGCGGCCTCTCTTGTCTAGCCTCCAAGGACGCAACCGGCTGATGATCCAGCTGCGCGTGTTGCTCGACAGTGGCGAACTGCGCCTCGGCTATGGCGGGATTGACAAGGCTTCCTTCGAGGCGGCACGCAAGGCCTATGCGCGGCATTTTGGCGGGCTTGAGGAAAAGTCCACCTTCAACATCTTCACCCAGAACGTCTGGTACCTCGGCAAAATCGGGGAAAAGGCCAAAGGCCTGCCCTTAAAAAAGCTCATCGATTTCCAGACGGCATTCGTCGGCGCATTTGAGGAATTGCTGAAGCGCGGCGCCCAGGAGGAAGACACTGTGATGCGCGAACTGGCCGTGCGTTGCCTGGGCTGATCACCACCAGCCGCTGACGTGGCCCTGGGCAAGCTTGATGGCGAAGACGCCGAGGTTTTTCGTCAAATGCGCGGCGATGCAGGGAATGAGCGAGCTTTTCGGATTCAGACGGTTGAAGCGCATCGCATACAGCCAAAGCGAAAAGGCCAGCACCAAGCCGGTGCTCCACCAAGCCTTTAGCGAGAAATCAAACACCAGTTGGGAGGCCTGCCCTTCGGCCGGGCTTTTCCAATCCCAGAGGAATGGATGGCCGAAGGCAAAAAGCAGGGAAAAACCAATGACACTGGCAATTAACGCGGCCCGCCCCCGGCCCGTCACCACCAGGAAACCGCGGAAGACCAGCTCCTCGCCAAAAGCAGCAGCAACCATAATAAGCAGGAAAAGGGCGGTGATATTGCTCTGCTGGCCGGAGATGCCCAAGGCGTATTCCCCTCCGGTTTCCAATCCCAGCAATGCGAGCGCCCCCCCGACGGCCACCCAGACTGCTGCCAGCGAACAAGTTACAGCACCAGGGAATGCCCGGGCATCTGGCACCCCGGCGCGGGAACGTCGCAAGTCGCTGACCCAGAGGGAAAAGACGTACCCCGTCAGCCCCAACAGGGCTAACTCCACCAACGGGTTGTCTGGACTCGCTTGACTCATTGGCAATCGTGGGTTTGGTTGCTATGCCCGGCCCAAGCCGGGTTGACGAGTCCTTTCGGCGGTTTACCCGCCACCTTGGGTCTTGTCGACCACCTCAATCCGTCCATCCATGCTGGCTCCCACCGCCCGCCGCCCGGCCACTCCGGCCCCCACACCACGCCTGCCCGTGGAAGTGCAGCCGCATCTGGCGGAATTGGAGCGGTTCTTCAATGCGGAGATTGAGACCTTTGAGCCCCACTTGCGGGAACTGGCGCGGTACATTCTTGCCAACCATGGCAAGCGCATCCGCCCCACCCTGGTCTTTTGCAGCGGCTGGAAGGACGGCAGCGTTGTCCCGGAGCTGACGCACGCCGCGGCGGTTGTCGAACTCATCCACCTGGCCACGCTGGTGCATGACGACGTGCTCGACGGCGCGGCCCTGCGCCATCAGCTGCCCACCGTGGGCCGCAAATACGGTGCGCCCGTGGCGGTGCTGCTCGGCGATGCCCTGCTGGCCCAGGCATTGAAGATCGCCTCGGAAAGCATGAGCATCGAAGTCTGCCGTGCCATGGCCAAGGCGACGCAGCGTGTGTGCGCCGGCGAAATCCACCAGACGCTGGAACGCGGCAACCCGCGCTTCTCGGTCAACGAATACTTTGAAGTCATCGCCATGAAGACGGGCGAGCTGTTCGCCGTGTCGTGCCTGCTGGGCGCGCAGGCGGCCAAGCACCCCGCTGAATATGCGGACGCCGCCAGCCGCTTCGGCCTGCAGCTGGGCATCGCCTATCAGTTGTTTGATGACATGGCGGATTTCTGCGGGGACGAGGACCAGATTGGCAAGACCCTCGGCACCGACCTGGCCAGCGGCAAGTTCACCCTGCCCCTGCTCTACCTCATCGAGCGCCTGCCCGCCACCGAAGCCGCCGAGATGCGGCGCGACGTGGTGGCTGGCTTGGCGAATGTGAAGGACCTCGCCCGGCGCATGAACGAATACGGCGTGCTGAAATCCGTGCGCGAGCGCTTTGACGCGGAATTGCTGGCGGGCGAAAACGCCCTCGCCCAGTGGGACGGCCTGCCCGCAACGGCGCGCTTGCTGGAGCTTTCCGCCTACGTGCGCGCGCAAGTGGCACGTTTGCTGGGGTAATTTACACGCATCACCAATACGGCTGCACGACGGGTTTAATGCGGGCGGTGTAGATTTTTTCGATGGCGGCCATCTTGGCCTTGGCGATGGCCGGCAGATCCGCCGCCAGCGCGTTTTGCTCAACCTGGTCCGGGCGTTTGGCGCCGGGGATGGAGCACGTCACGGCCGGGTGCATCTGGATCCAGCGCAGGGCAAACTGCGCCATCGTCATGCCCTTGGGCACCAGGGGGCGGAGCTGCTCGACCACGGAGAGGCCGAGATTATAGTCCACGCCGGAGAAGGTCTCACCCTTGTCAAACATCTCGCCGTGGCGGTTGAAGGAACGATGGTCGCTTTTTGAAAACTGGCTGCTTTTCTTCATCTTGCCCGAAAGCATCCCGGAGGAGAGCGGCAGGCGCGCGAGGATGCCGACCTTTTTCTTTTTGGCCTGGGCGAAAAACAAATCCGCCGGGCGCTGCCGGAAGATGTTGAAAATAATCTGCACAGACTGCACGCCGGGGTAATCGATGGCCTTCAACGCCTCCTCCACGCGCTCGACGCTGACGCCGTAGTGGCGCAGCTTGCCGGCCTTCACCAAATCGTCAAGTGCCGCAAACGTCTCTGGGCGGTAATAGACCTCCGTGGGCGGGCAGTGCAGTTGCAGCAAATCGATGGCGTCCACTTCGAGATTCTTCAGGCTGCGCTCAACAAATGCAGTGAGGTTCGCCTTGTTATAACCCGCGGCGACGTGGGGGTCGAGCCGGCGGCCCGCCTTGGTGGCGACGTAGAATGGCTCCTTGCGCTCGCGGCGCAACCGGGCGATGAGGCGCTCGCTATGGCCGTCGCCATAGACGTCGGCGGTGTCGAAAAAGTTGACCCCGAGGTCGAGCGCCTTGTGCAAGGCGGCGAGGGAATCCTCGTCGCGCACGTCGCCCCACATGCTGCCAATGGCCCAGGCGCCAAAGCTGACAGTGGAAACCTTCCAACCGGTGCGTCCAAGTTCGCGGTATTTCATGGGAAAAAGGAAAAGGATGCACCAGTCTCCGCCCGGGCTGAAGCAAAAAAAAGATGCGCTAAAACACCGCCGGGTCACACCCATGCTCCCGGACCTTACGCAGTCTTGCCTCAGGGAACATTCTCATGCAAGATGGCCCCTTACCGCCGAACGCCCCTCTCCGCTCCATGAATATCCTGTATGTCATCCGTCAACGCCGCGGGGTGCTGTTGGCGGTGTTTCTGGGTCTCGCGCTGGCTTATCTGGGCTACGCCCTGCTATTCACGCGTTCCTACACCGCCTATGCCCAGGTGTCGGACTATAATTCACGCAATGCCGCCGCGACCCCGGCCGATGCGCTGACGTTTTACCTCGCCCCGCTGAAGTCGGATGCGGTCGTGCGCAAAGTGGTGGCGGGCTTGAATGAGACCGACCGGCAAAACCTCCTCGCCCCCTCCAACCACTGGTTCAAATGGGGTGCCGGCGCGGGGCCGATGGAAATTGTCCTCGGCGGCCGTCAAATTGTCGCCACGAACCGGCTGATCGACATCGGCTTCACCCACCCCGACCCGGCGGTGGCCGCAAAAATCGCCAATCTGCTGGCCGATGAATTCGTGAAGGAATGTGCCGGCGCCAAGGGTGACCGCGAAAAGTTGAGCATGGGCGACATGCAATCCAAGCTCGATGCCCAGCGCGCAAAAATCACCGGCCTGCAAAAAAAGATGCAGGACCTCGCCACGCAATACGACGCCACCAACCTCGAGGCCGGGGCCGACAATGTGGTGCAGAGCGCCATCCAGGACCTTAACCGGCAAATCATCCAGTTCAAAGCCACGATGGACACGCTCGACCTGCGGCGCCAACAGATTCTCGATCAAAACAAGGACAACAAGCCACTCTGGGACCTCGACTTCATCCACAGCAAACCCAACATTTCCCAACTGTATGACGTGGCCCAGTCGCAGTCCAACCATGTGCAGGAGCTGAAAGCGGAAGGTTATCAGCCGGAAGCCCAGGCCATGACCGAGGCGCAAGGCCGCCTGGATGGCGCCATGCGGGAATTGAACACCGCCATCAACGCGGCTGTCCAGCAATTGATCGCCGAGCTGCAAGCCGCGGAAAACAATTACAACCAGGTGAGCAAACGCCTGGAGGAGCTGCAGCACAAGAACCAGGACCTGACCGTCGCCCGGGGCACCTACGCCGCCCTGCGCAAGCAGCTGGAAACGGAAAACCAGGTGCAGGCCAAAATGCAGGTGGCACTGGCGGATGCGGAAACCCAGTTCAACCTCACCGACCCCAATTATGGCATTCTCGCCAAAGCCGAGGCCCCGGACAAGACGGATGCCTACCCCTGGAGCCGGCTCGCACTGCCCGCCGTGGGCCTGGGTGCCGCTGGGGACATTATCGTGTTGCTGGGCTTCATGGTGTTCTGCCCTCCGCCCAAGGAACAACTGGAGGAATATGAGCGCCGCCGCCGCCGCCATCGGCACTTCGACTCCTCCCACCGCCGTTCCAGCTCACGCTCTTCTGGTTCCAGTTCGCGGTCCTCCGGCTCCGGCTCCCGCTCGTCAAGCTCCAGCTCGTCGCGGTCGTCGGAATCCTCGTCATCGTCACGCCATCGTCACTAGCCAACCCTTCATTTTCGCGCCTTTTGACCGATAACCTATCATCCCAAATGAGCGCCTACCAGCCTAAGACCAGCCACTCTGCTCTCTTAAAATGGGTCGGTAAGATGACCGAAATGTTCCGCCCCGACGCCGTGCAATGGTGCGACGGCTCGACAGCGGAAGCGGACGCCCTCTTTGCCCTGATGGTGCAAAAGGGCATGGCGATCAAGCTGAACCCCGCCAAGCGCCCCAACAGTTATCTCTTCCGCTCCGACCCGCGCGATGTCGCCCGCGTCGAAAAGCGCACCTTCATCTGCTCCACCAGCAAGGACGACGCCGGCCCCACCAATAATTGGGAGGAGCCCCGCGCCATGCGGCATAAGCTGACCGACCTATGCACGGGCGCCATGGCGGGCCGCACGATGTACGTCATCCCCTTCTCCATGGGCCCGGTGGGTTCGCCATTGGCGCAAATTGGCGTGCAGGTGACAGACTCGCCCTACGTCGTCGTGAATATGCGCATCATGGCGCGCGTGGGTCAGGCCGTGCTCGACGTCTTGGGCGAGAACGGATTTTTCGTTCCCTGCCTGCACTCCGTCGGCGCACCCTTGGCTCCGGGGCAAAAAGACGTGGCCTGGCCGTGCAACCCGGACAACACCTACATCGCGCATTTCCCCGAGGAGCGCAGCATTGTCTCCTACGGTTCGGGCTACGGCGGCAATGCGCTCTTGGGCAAGAAGTGCCTTGCCCTGCGCATCGCCTCGGTGATGGCGCGCGACCACGGCTGGCTGGCGGAGCATATGCTCATCCTCGGCGTGGAAAACCCGGAGGGCGAAAAGACGTATGTCGCCGCGGCCTTCCCGAGTGCCTGCGGTAAAACAAACTTTGCGATGATCATCCCGCCCAAGGAAATGAAGGGCTGGAAAGTCACCACCGTGGGCGACGACATCGCCTGGATAAAGCCCGGCGAGGATGGCCGGCTCTACGGCATCAACCCGGAGAATGGGTTTTTCGGCGTCGCGCCGGGCACTTCTGCAGACACCAATCCCAACGCCCTTGCCTCCTGCGCGAAGGACACCATTTTCACCAATGTGGCACTGACGGACGACGGCGATATCTGGTGGGAAGGCCTGACCAAGGAATCCCCGGCACATTTGATTGACTGGACGGGCAAGGACTGGACTCCCGGCTGCGGACGGCCGTCCTCACACCCCAATTCGCGCTTCACCGCCCCTCTGGCCAACTGCTCATGCCTCGACGCGGAGGTCAACAATTTGCAAGGCGTGCCCATCAAGGCCTTTGTGTTCGGTGGCCGGCGCATGAGTGACGTGCCCCTGGTGTACCAAGCCTTCACCTGGAGCCATGGCGTTTACCTTGGCGCCACGATGGGCTCCGAGCAGACAGCGGCGGCGGAAGGCAGCATCGGCACCCTGCGGCGCGACCCGATGGCGATGCTCCCCTTTTGCGGTTATCACATGGCGGACTATTTCCGCCATTGGCTCAAGGTAGGCAAGCACCTCGAGGAAACGCCGCGAATTTTCCACGTCAACTGGTTCCGCAAGGATGCCGCGGGCAAATTCCTCTGGGGCGGATTCGGGCAGAATATGCGTGTGCTGCGCTGGATTGTGGAGCGCGCCAATGGACGCGCCTTCGCCAAGGAAAGCCCGCTCGGCTGGCTGCCCCGCCACCAGGACATCGACTGGCGTGGGCTCGACTACCCGAAAGCCAAGTGGGACGAGCTGATGGGCTTCGACCGCCAGCGCACCGCCCTGCAAACCCTCGCCCACGAGGAGCTGTTCATCTCCCTCTTCGACCACCTGCCCAAGGAAATGATTTTCGAGCGCGAACTGCTGCTAGCGCGCTTGTGAGACCGTGGGGGCCGGGGTGGTCGTTGCCGCGGGTTGGATCCCAGTGCCGGGCAGCGTTGCATTGTGGTATTTTTCGTAATGATCGCGCAAGGGGTCGGCGCCGAAGTCCTTGTTCAAATCGCGCCAGACAGAATGAATGTGGTTCGCCTGGTTCTGCGTGTTGTCGAACTCGACGAGGAATGCGGGGCCTTGGATGCGGTAGTAGTGGCCCTGGCCGGCCTTCAGTCCACCCGCCCAGGCGAAATAGATTTTGGCCGGCGTGGCGGCTTCGATTTGCTTCAAGTCTTCCGCCGCCAGCTCGGGCCGGAAGCGGTTGAGGTAAACATTGAGCAGCTCCATCAACATCGCCTGCTGCGCGGGGGTCATCTGCGCCATCGCAAGCCCCGGGGGATCCAGCCGCTTGGCTTCGTGGTTGTTGGAGGTAATGATTTCATTGGGCGCGGTGGTGGAGAAAATGGCCGTCTTCTGCTGTTCGGGCGTCAGCGCATTGATGAGTTTAAAGCCCAGGGTATCTTCGTCATTAAGGATAAAGAGCTGGGCGCGCGGGCCATCCTTCACTTCGGCTGGGTTGGAACCCATGAACGTGGGCGAGTTGGTCACAATCTCGCCGGCCACGATGGTGAAGCTCAGTGACAGATGGTGTCCCTCCCACCGCCAGCCCCAAGGGTCTTTATTCGACGGCTGGCCAAAGAACGTCAAGTGGTAGTCCTCTGGATCGCGCGGGTTGGCGCGGCCGGGGCCTTCGAGTTCGCCCAAGGTTTGCTCGAGAGACATGATGGTCGCCGCCTTCATGAAGCCGCGCTGGCTGAGCGCCGAGCTCAGCAGCGCATAGGCAAGGTCGCGCTGCGGCGTGGTCATTTCCTTCAGCGTCAGCCCCTTGCGCGTCACCGGGGTGAAGAACCAGTTGGCCCGCTCGGCATGGTCGAACTCGAAAGTCAGCTTCGCCTTCTGCTCGGGCGTCAGCATGGCGAGGAGGTTTTGGGCCGTGTCGGCCATGTCTTGGGCGGGGGTGTGCGCGCTCAACTGTCCAGGCGCAACGAAGGAAACCAACAACAGCAGCAGCGGGGTAAGGCGGCGCATGGGGGCATCCTTAAGCATAGCCTCCGTCATGGCAAGTCTCGGGGGCACCAGCCTCTGATTCGCCATTTTTGCTTGCCCAGCTGGGAGGAAACCTAGATTATCTTCCTTTTGACGGTTCTCAGATTGCCCGGTAGCTCAGCGGTAGAGCAGGTGACTGTTAATCACTTGGTCGCAGGTTCGATCCCTGCCCGGGCAGCCATTTTGTAAAATCAAGTTAATCATTGATTTACGGATTTTGAGTGTGAGCGTATCGCCCTTTTTCAAAATGGTATTGATCCGGTTTCTAGTCCACTGCCTGCGCAACCACCTTCCTCTTCCGGCTCCACCACCCTATGAATGGCGATTCCTGCTGTACGCCTTCGCGACCTCCGGGCGAACCAGTGGCGGGCGGGCAAAACTCCAGCATCCAACGCATACGCGGGGGTTCGCTCAAGGATATGCGGCCCATCCCGGGCGGAGAATTCCTGATGGGGGCCAACGACCCCGACGGCTGGGCCAACGACGGTGAGGGCCCGGTACGTGCGGTTACACTCGCGCCGTACCATATCGACGCCTGCTGCGTGACGAACGAGCAGTTCAACAATTTTGTCAACGCCACCGGCTACAAGACGGATGCGCAGCGCTTTGGCTGGTCGTTCGTGTTCCACCTCTACCTTGCGCGCGATGTGCTGGGCCGGGTGACGGAGCGCGTGGCTGGCAGCGAATGGTGGTGCAAGGTCGAGGGCGCGTACTGGCGCAATCCGGAAGGCCGGGGCTCGACCATCCGCAAGCGCTGGAGCCACCCTGTCGTCCATGTGTCGTGGAACGACGCCCAGGCTTACTGTGCCTGGGCGGGCAAACGCTTGCCCACCGAGGCCGAGTGGGAATGCGCGGCGCGCGGGGGCTTGGTGCAAAAGCGTTTTGCCTGGGGGGACGAGCTGACCCCGGACGGCAAGCATATGTGCAATATCTGGCAGGGCACTTTCCCGATGAACGACACCGGCGAGGATGGCTTCCGCGGCACGGCCCCGGCCCAGAGTTTTCTGGCCAACGGCTACGGACTCTACAACGTGGCGGGCAACGTATGGGAATGGTGCCACGACTGGTTCAGCCGTGATTTCCATGTGACCAGCCCGCGCGTGGATCCAGCGGGACCACCCGCAGGCGACCGTAAAGTCGTGCGCGGGGGCAGCTACTTGTGCCACCATTCCTACTGCAACCGCTACCGTGTGGCTGCGCGCATCGGCAATACGCCGGATAGCTCAACCGGCAACACGGGCTTCCGCTGTGCGCGCGATGTCTAGGCTCCCGACCCGGCTTCAAATCAGCGCGTACTCGCGGGTCTGAGTCACGGTGGTGACGGGAATGGCATTCTCCGCAGCCACTGAGCCTTCTTCCGCGAGGAAGCGCAGCCAATAATCGCGCGTTTCCATGCGCCCGGCGGTGAGGCCCAAGCCCACGGTGAAATTCAGCTCGGCAATAAAATGGTCTGGCGAAGTCCAGCGCACGGCAAAGCGCTGTTCCTGGAGGTCGAACTGAAAAACCTCCGCGCGACCGGCGCGCAAAGTCGTACCGAGGAATGGCGCCAGAATTCCCTCAACGAAACCGGCCCCCCACCCCGCGCGGAGCGGCTGAATGGCGTAGTCCACCCAGCGCACACCTTCGCCAGTCACCCAAGGCAGGCGGCCCACGCCTTGGAAAGCAGCCAGCAGGCTTTGGCGCGCACCATGAAACTCCACCGGCATCCATACTCCTTCGCTGAAAACAAGGTGCACGCGCGCACGTGTCTCCACCGAATGTAAAATGAGCGCCCCCCTGCCCGTCCATTCCTCGTGGATGGTCTCGCGGTGCTCACCTTGGGCAGTGAAGACACGGTAGGCCGTTGTCTTTTCCTCGCCGCGCATCAGGCATTCCTCCATCCAGCGCGGCGTACGGGCACCGAGCACAACTTCGCCCCGGCGCGGCAACCCGCGAAAGTGGAACTCAGTCCCACCGGCACTGGCGGGGGTACGGTAACCGCGCATTCGAAAGGGGATCGTGGACGCGCCGATGTCGGGCAGTGTTTGCATCTGCATATGCAGGTGCGGCACCGGCGAGCGGCCGGAATTGCCGAGGTAGCCGAGGAGCTGGCCCTGGCGTACGCGGTCGCCCTCGCGCACTTTGAAGCCACGCTGGCGGAAGTGTGACAGCTGCACATGGAGGTTCGGCGCGATTTCGATGACGAGGGAGTTACCCCAATTGTCCGCCAGGTTATTGTCGCCAATGGCATTGTCCGCAATGTCGTCCACGAGGCGCACCACGCGCCCTTCTGCCGGCGAGAGTACCGGTGCGTTGAAGGAGGGAAAATCGCGCACCTCAGCACTGGAAGGGCGGGAGGGCTCGCCGGACGCATCGGCCACCTCGAAGTCCAACGCATGCTTCCATGCGGAGCGGTGGGTCAGCTGGTCATCAAAACCCTGGGTCACAACCCACGACCCCTCAAAAGGCGCGACAATGGCCGGCAGTTCCGCCTCCGGATGGCGGGCTTTCCACAAGCGGTCAGCCTGAAACGTGGCTTCGGGATTGCGACTGGGGAGCAAAACCGCGTGAGGCTCCCGTCCGGGCGCCCGCCAGCGCATCGCCGCGGAAACACCCAGCACTACGAAGTTGAATGGCAGTGTCAGCAAGGGCGCGTCTATCCAGCGCAAGCCCTGCGTAAGCCCCACGCCCGCCAACACGCAGAGCCCCGCACCCAGCGCAGCCAATGCCAGCGAGGCCCGCGAAGGCACAAAAAACACCCCACCCAGGGCCATCGCACATAAAATAGCGTCCAACTGCAGCCAGGAGGATTGTTCGAGTGAAAATCCCAGCGCGGCCAGCACCAATGCCGAGATACTATAACCAACCAACGCAAAAATTAAATTTAGTCGCGAGGCCCAGACCAGCGCCGCCGTGGCCAGCAGGCCGCCGATAATGGTCGGCGCAAAAAAGAGTGTCCCCAGTGAATGTGCCCACCAAGTCAGCAGAGCCGGGAGTTGGATTTGCTCCACGGTCAACGACTCCGGTACCGAGTCGCTGGCAATCAGCCGTGAGAGCAGCCAGCTCAGTCCCGTGCCGACCATACAATAAGGCAAACTGCGCGAAGCCGTGCTGACGAGGGCAAAGGTGGCCTGGTTCAACACCAATGTGCAACCCAGTGCCGTCAGCGGCACGGCGACAATTAAAATCCCCATCATCAGTGGCGACAGCGCCCCCGGAGGCGCCCAATAGCCGAGCGCCAGGGAGCACAGCAGCGAATTAAACAGCAAGCGGCCATCGTCGATCGCCGCGCGCTCAAAACCAGCCATCCGGGCGGCAATTAACGCAATGACCACCCCCGCCAGACCGACCAATCCAATCCACGGTGCCAGCAACGAGGCTGCTCCCAGCAGGCATCCCACCGTAATACTGCCACTGAAAATGACCACCGCGTAGGCCCGGGCCACTGCGAGAAAACCCTCCTTCAATTGTTGGGGAAAAAATTTCATCACGGGTGTTTGCCGCCATTGCCCGTCATCGCAAAAGGCGGCAGGGTTAGCGGCTGTTCTGCACGTGGTGCGGCGGGGGCAAGCTGCGCCGGCACGTGATCCAGCGCCTCGATATGCGCGAGTGTTTCCCGTTCACGGATCACTTCAACGGTGCCATTCTCCATCACCATCACCACACGCGGACGGTACGTTATGAACTGCATGGATTGCGTAAGGTTGTAGGCCCCGGCCGGATGAATGACGAGGGCATCCCCCGCGCTCAAGGGCGGCAGCGGCGTGGCCTCCTGGAGCACGTCAATATTCATACACAAGCAGCCATAGACCGTGGTCGGCTCAGGCGCGCCGGCGTGCGGGCGCGCGGGCTGGATTTTCTGACGATACCAGTTGGCCGTATAGAGCAGGTGGACCCCGGCATCCACGACCACCGCCGGGCCTCCTGGCGCTGATAACGCAGCGGCCAGGGGTGCCTTGGCCTTCAAAGCCGGAGTGGGCAGCTCAGAAAAGCGGCGGTTGCGCTTGTTGGCCACCACAGTGGTGAGCAAATAGCCGGCCTCATCCACCAAAGCGCGCCCGGTCTCCAAAAAGAGGCGCGGTGGGCGGGCACCGGGGGCGGTGTTTTCCAAAATGCCCTTGGAGATGGCCTCCGCATATTCATCGAAAGACGGCGTCACTTCCTCTGCCGGGCGCAACTGGCCGTGCAGGGCATTGCGCGAGGCAAAACCGCCGCCGAGATTGAGTGAGGCAATGTCGAAGCCCAACTCATCGTGCAAACGCCGGGCGAAACGCATCAGCTTTTCCGCCGCAATTTTATAGGCGTTGGGATCGAGGATGAACGTGCCAAGATGCGTGTGCAGACCCGTGAGCCGGACGAGGCCGCCATGGCGCAGCCGCCGTGCCGCGCGCCAGGCTTCGCCATCCTCCAGATTAAAGCCAAATTTGGACCAGATGGGGCGGATCCCCGCATCGAGATAAACCCGCAGGGAAATCTCCGGCGTCAAACCGTCCTCGCCGGCAATCTCCTCAATAACCAACAATTCGTCCAGATTATCGGCCTGGATATGCGCGCCTTCGCACAGCGCGCGGCGGAGGATGGCGCGGGATTTGTGCGGCCCATTAAAGATGATGTGCTTCCCCGGGATGCCCATGGCGCGGGCCTTTTCATATTCAAAGTCGGAGACCACCTCCGCCCAGGCGCCCTCGCGATGGAAGACGGCGCAGATGGCCTTGAGGTAATTCGTCTTGTACGACCAGGCAAACTGCACGTCGGGATAGCGGCGGGCAAAGGCATTCTGCGCGCGGCGGAAAGTCTGGCGCAGCGTGCGCTCGGAATAAACAAAGAGCGGCGAACCATGGGCCGCCAGCAATTCCTCGACCGGCACGCCGTCAATCGCCCCGCAAAATGCGGCACGGGTGCCAAAGGCGCTGCAATTGATGCGCCCGGCGGACAGTGGCTCAATCCGCGGCGGTTCATAAGCTGGACGGTGGGCATTCATGGCTTGAAAGAAAGCGGCGCGGTGCGGACGATGCGGCCCACGGCGGCGAGCTGGGCGAAGTCCGCGCTATCGCAGACAATGTCCTGGCTGTGGCGGATGAACATCTTGCCTGCGGGGATGGCCGGCAGCGCGGGCACGGACCATTCGAGCAATTGCTCGAGTGCCGCCGCCGCCAGATTGCAGCCCAACGCCGCCGGAAAATCCGCCCAAGCCGGGAAACGCGGGTTGATCTCGATGAGATAGAAGTCTCCCTCGCGATCGCGGATATATTCACATTCGAGTGGGCCACGCCACTGGAGGGTATGCAAGAGGGCTGCCGCCGACTCGCGCAGGGAGGCATCCTCCACCGTGATGCCCGCATAGCCTTTGCCCAAGGTCGAAACGACCAACTTGCGCACGGCACAGGAGCCCAACATACCGCCTTGGCCATCGCCCACGGCGAGGAAGTTAAACTCATGGCCTTCGATGATTTCCTGCACCAGCACCGGCCCACCCCACTCGGCCAGCATATGTGCCGCCTGGGCGCGGGCCTGCGCGGGGTTCATCACCCTCGCGGCCTCATAATAAGGCCCCTTGATCATCACCGGCCCGAGCGTCGTGACCAGCGCAGCGGCTTCCTCGGCGGAATGGACGCAATGCGTCTTTGGCGTCCGGGCACCAGACTTGGCCGCCAATTCCGGCAAATGCTGTTTATGGCGGGCCTTGAACATCTCCGCTTCCGGCAGCAAAGCCAGCACTCCGCGCCGGGCCAGCTCACCACGCAGGGAAAGAAGCGGCTGGATTTCGGCATCCAGCATGGGAATCAGGACCTCAAACGGAAATTCCGTCCTAATTTCATCGAGTCGGGCCAGGAACGCCGCGGCTCCACAGGAGGGATAAGGAAGCGTAAATGCGGCCTCCGGGCTATCAGGCGCATAGACTCCGCTTTCCAGTGCGTCATAGACCAGGCCGACCACCCGCATCTGAGGCCAGCGGCGGCGGAGGCTGGCAAAAACCGCGGCTCCGGGCTGGGGGTTTTCGCCCCGACCCAGGCCAGTGATGGCCAGCAGCGGAAGTTCGCCGGTATTCATAAATAAAGGGAAAAGGCCTTAAGGCGCCGTCGCCGCCGCATAACCTTCTTTGGCATATGCGAAATCCGGCGACACAATAAGCAGGCGCTGGAAAGCGGGCAGCGCATCGGCCTTGCGATTGAGATAAATCTTCGCCCAGCCATAGCCACTGAGCGCCGCGGGATCCTCAGGGTAGAGCTTTCGCAGCGTATCGTAGATGGTGACTGCGTTCTGGTAGTCCTTCTTGTCGAAATAAAGGGCGCCCAGCATTTGCAAGGCAGTGGCGTTCGCGGGGTCTTTGCTGAGCACATTGCGGCACGCGTGTTCCGCGTTGTCGTTGTCACCTTTGGCACGATAGGCACTGGCGAGACCCAAAACAGGGGAAACCGCCGCGGGCTCACGGCCTGCCGCTGCCTGGTAGTTGGTCACCGCCGTGTCGTAGTCCTTATTCGCATAAGAGAGCCAACCTGTGCGCAAAGAAGCGAGGTAAAGGTCACCTCCACTGCGTTTCAGTTCGGCCATTTTGGCGAGTGCGCCTTTGTAATCGGCTTTTTGCTCGAGGGCGACGGACTGGGTCCAGAGATCGCCGGCTTTGGTCAAATCCACAGCTGCACAAAGCATGGCAGCCGAGGCGCAGGCCAGGATGGCCAACAGGCCGCGAGACAGCGCCCGAGCCGGGCGCACAGGGTTGGCGGAAGGTTCAGCGGGTGGCATGAGTTTCAAGCAGGTGGAGGGTTTGCAGGTGTTCGAGGAATGTTGAAATATCGCTGCGGGCGCGGGGCGCGGGCACGCCATACTCTTCCGCCAAGTGATGGACAATGCTTTCTTCGTCCTGGCAATCACGCAACCAGCCGATAATCTGGCGGGCGGTGGTGTTCAGGCGGAAGATTTCGCCCGTGTCGGAGCGAAAACCAAATCCGTTGTCATTGACGACCAATTCCAGGATGGGTTGCGCATTCATGAGAGCAAGCGGGGTTGAAGTTTCCTATTGGTCCATGGCTTTTGCAATTAGCGGCGGCGCATGGCTTGCACAGCGCGGACAAAACGGCGGCGGGCGGCCACGCGCAGAAGCATATCGGCCGTCGAGAAAGTTTGCGAAGGAGAGAAGGACTGCATGCTGGCATTCGCATTGCCCAGGGTCAGGGCATTGAAGCTGGCGGTCGGGAGGAGTTGGAGGGTGGAGGTCATGGCGGGAGATAAGTTGGCGGTGGAAGAGGTTCGGTTTGACTGAGGCCAATATGCCATCAGCCAGACGCTTCCGCGAGCGATGGGGGGCAAAACGGGGTGGATTAGTGACGAAACGGCCTTTTCCTGGGACGAAATTGGCAACCGAGGGCCTGCCCCAGGAGTTTACACTTTAGTATTTTCCCGCCTCCCCCTAACCTACTCCCGCTCCATGCCGACGGTTAAAAAGAATTTTTCACCGGTTTTGGTCATCATTATCGGTTTCGTCGCCTTTTGGCTGTGCCTGGTGGTGCTCTTTGCCGCACAGGTGATGCTGGCCTCCAACCAGACTTGGGCGCAGGCCCTGCGCGGCTCGCTTATCCTCTGGGTGCCCTGGATCGCGGTCAGCCCTTTGATGCTGGCGGCGGCCTACCTGTTGCCCGTGGGAGGCACGCCGCTTGTGCGCCTTGTCCCCGGACATCTGGCTATTTCAATCATCTTGGTCTTCATGGCTGGCTGGTTGAGCCGCAACGTGCTGCCCATGCCCGACCATTCCCAGCCCATCATGCCGATGGTTAATCCTGCGTCCCAGCCTGGTGGGTTTGGCGCTCCTCCACGCCTGGCACCTGATGGCACTGTAATTTACCCAGGCGACCCTGCCTATGGCGGTCCGCCCATGGGGCCCAATGGCGAACCCCCGCCCCGAATGGGCCCAAACGGAGAACTCATGGGGCCCAATGGGCAGCCTTTGCCCGGGCCGCCGGGTGGATTTCGCGGAGGATTACGCGGCGCCGGACTGCGCGGAGGCGGGCCCAATCCGCCCACCGCCCAGCCCGGCCCGGCGGATGAACCCAACCGGTTTAACGATGCAATGCTGAACCTGCTGCGCTCGATGCCCGTCGGCCTGCCGCTATATCTGACCTCCCTCCTTCTGGTCGGCAGCCTAAACCTCCACCGCATCTCACTGGACAAGGAACGGCGGGCCGGGGAACTGGAAAAACAATTGGCTGATGCCCGGCTGGAAACCCTGCGCTCGCAGCTGCACCCGCACTTTCTCTTCAATACCCTGAACGCGTTAATGAACCTTGTGCACACCGACCAGGCCAAGGCCGAGGAAATGATTCTGTGCCTGAGCAGCCTGCTGCGCGCCACCTTGGAGGCCAAAGACAAGCCCCGCATCCCCCTGCGCGATGAACTGCAGCTCGCCCATGACTACCTCTCCATCCAGTCACTGCGCTATGGCGACCGGCTGCGAACCAGTGAAAGCCTCCCGCCGGAAACGCTGGCCTGCACTGTGCCACCGCTCATCCTGCAACCCATTCTGGAAAACGCCATCAAGTATGCCATCGACCGCAATGCCGAGGGCGGGAGCATCGCCCTGCGGGCCGAGCGCCTGGGTGAAAAACTCATTCTCGAAGTTGAAGACAGCGGCGCCGGCCGCAACGCCGAGGCGCGGGAGAGCCATGGAATCGGCGTGGCCAATGTGCGGGCGCGGCTGGCAGCCGCCTTTCCCGGAAGGGAAGTAAGCTTTGACCTGCTGCCCAACCAGTTCGGCGGCATAACTGCGCGCCTGCAATTGCCCGTTGCCGGCGAGAATGAGGACGGAGGGCGGTCATGAAAGTCATTATCGTCGATGACGAGGCTCCGGCCCGCCAGCGCCTGCGCGAAATGCTCAAGACGGAGGCGGACATCACCCTTCAGGCCGAATGCGGCAATGGTGACGAGGCGCTGGACGCCATTGCGGCCCACGCGCCCGATCTGATGTTTCTCGACATCCAGATGCCCGGGCGCACCGGCATTGAGCTGCTGCGCGATTTGCCAGCCGGCGCCCGGCCCTTAGTCATCTTTGTGACCGCCTACGACGAACACGCCGTGAAGGCCTTTGAATTGCACGCGCTTGACTACCTGCTGAAGCCCTTTCGCAAGGAGCGCCTGCTCCAGAGCGTGGAGCGCGCGCGCAAAGCCATCAAAGAGCGGCAAACGGGCGTGCAAAACGCGCCGCTGGAGCAATTACTGCGCTCGCTGCCCGCGCCGGCAAGCTACCCGCAAAGGCTTGCCGTAAAAGACGGCCCCCGCGTGACGATTGTCCCGCTCGACCAGGTGGTGTGCCTGCTGGCGGAGGGCAATTACATCGAAGTCTGCCTCAAGGATGGCAAAAAGCTTTTGCTGCGCGACACAATGACCAAGCTCGAAACCCGGCTTGACCCGGCACACTTTTTCCGCGCCAGCCGCTCAGCCTTCATCAACCTCGCGCATTTGAAGGAAATTCTCAGCGAGGGCCAGAGCGGCCATGTGCTATTCATGGCCAATGGCGAAAAAATCCGCCTCACCGCCGCCTTTGACGATTTGCAGAAAAAACTGCGGTAGGTTCAGGTCAGCCGCTTTTGGGTGGCGCGCAGCAGCAGGCGCTGGAAAAGGATGAAGCCGAGCAGCAACGCGCCGGTGATGATGCGCGTCCACCAGGAACTCAGGGAACCATCAAAGGTGATGGCCGCCTGGATGGTCCCAATGATGAGGAAACCGAAAAGCGTGCCAAACATATGCCCCCGCCCACCGGTGAGCAAGGTGCCGCCGATGACCACGACCGCAATGGCATCCAGCTCCATGCCGATGCCGTAGGTGGAGTCACCTCCGGAAACCAGCGTGCTCACGAGTCCGGCCAGTGCCGCGCAGCCGCCGCAAATCGCATAGACGGTAATCTTGGTTTTTCCCACCGGGAGGCCCATCAACAGGGCGGATTGCTCGCTGCCGCCAATGGCCAGCAGATTGCGCCCAAAGCGCGTGTGCTGGGCCAGCAAATAACCCAGCACGAGCACCGCCAAAAACACATAGGCCGGCAGCGGGTGGAGCGTGATGCCTCCGACCTTGGCGGAATAGCGGGCATAGGGCAGGAAAAACTCGTTCTTGATGTCGATGCTTTCCGTGCTGATCCAATGCGCGCAGCCCCGGGCGAAAAACATCCCCGCCAGGGTGACGAGAAACGCCGGCTGTTTGAAATAATGAATGATGGCGCCCATGGCCGCGCCAAACAATGTGCCGACCACCAGCGCCACCCCGGCCACCACGATGGGGTTCACGCCGTGCTGTTCGATAAGCACCGCCGCAAAAATGTTGGTGAACGCCGCCACTGCGCCGACCGAGAGGTCGATGCCGCCCGCGAAAATCACCAAGGTCATGCCCACGGCGACGATGCCCGTGCAGGCATTCCCAATAAACAGATTGGCAATGTTCGAGGTGGAGGCGAAATTGGCGTCGTGATAGCGCCAGCCCGCCGCGCCAAAGAGCAGGAGGAAAATGACTGCAGTGACTAGTTGCGGCAGCCGTTGGCGGAATACTGTGTTCATGCCGCCGCCTTTCGACGCAGGCCGCTTAACCAGCGGCGGGTGGTCTCCGACTGCATCAGGCAGACCAGGATGATGAGCATCGCCTTGGGCACCGAGGCGACCTCCGAGCGCACGCCGTCGTAATACATGGTCTGCGTGAGCGTCTGCAGCATGAGGGCGCCGAGGTAGGTGCCCAGCAGGTTGAAGCGGCCGCCGCTCAGCGCCGTCCCGCCGAGCACGACGGCAAAAATGGCATCGAGCTCCATGTCGAGGCCGTCATGCAGCGGGTTGGCATTGCCAATATTCGAGGTGGACAGCACGCCGGCGATGCCCGCGCAAAGGCCGCACATAGTGTAGGCGAGACATTTGATGCGGCCGGTGGCCAGGCCGGCAAAGCGGCTCGCGGTTTCATTATCGCCCGCAGCCTCAATAAAGAGGCCGGTGGCGCTGCGCCGCAACCAAAGCCAGACCGCCAGATAAACGACCGTCACCAAAATTGGCGCAAATGGCATCTTTAGGAGAAAACCACCGCCCAGATATTTGTAAGCCTCGCTGTCGATACGCACCTGGTTGCCGCCGGTGATCAACTGCGCAATGCCGCGGCCGGCCACCATCAGGACCAGCGTGGCGACAATCGGCTGCACCCGCGCGCAGGTAACCAGCAGGCCGTTGACCAAGCCGCACGCCAGCCCAAGCCCCAGGGCCACTGCCACGGCCACCACCGGGGAAAAACCCCGCTGCATCAGCGTGGCCGCCGCGGCCGCCGCTATGGCCATGACCGAGCCCACCGACAAATCAATGCCGCCCGTGGCAATGACCAGCGTCATGCCCAGGCCGAGGATCAGGCAATAGGAGCCATTGTTGAAAATATCCACCAGCGCGCCGTAGAAATGCCCATCGAGAATTTTAAGGGAGAAAAACTCGCGGTTGAAAATGGCATTGGCGGCCAGCAGCAAGGCCAGGCCCGCCAGAGGCCAGATGGCCGGCGAACTTTTCCATGAAGATTGGCGGGAGGCGCTCATGGCTTGGGGGCCACCCCGGCCATTTCATGCAATAAGCGGTGGAGGTCAATTTCTCCGCCCGACAACTCGGCCACCTTGTGGCGCTCGCGCAGGACAGCGATGCGCGAGCTATTGCGCACCACCTCTTCGATTTCTGAGGAAATAAAAAGCACCGCAACACCTTCCGCGCGCAGTTTGGCGATGAGCTGCTCAATCTCCGCCTTGGCGCCGATGTCGATGCCACGGGTGGGCTCGTCAACGATGATAAGTTCGGGCTGGGTGGCGAGCCAGCGGGCCAAGAGCGCCTTTTGCTGGTTGCCGCCGGAAAGGTTTTTGATGGGTGTTTCCGCGCTGCTCGTCTTGATGCGCAGGGCCTGGATGTAGTGGGCGCTAAGCTTGTCCTGTTCGGCGCGGGCCAAGGTGCGCCAGGCGCCGCGTTTGGCCTGGAGTGCAAAGATGATGTTTTCGCGCACCGAAAGGTTGGGCAGGATGCCCTCCGTCTTGCGGTCTTCCGAGCAGAAGGCCAGCCCCAATCGCACTGCGGCGCGGGGCGAGGAAATTTTCACCGGCTGGCCGCGCAGTTTGATCTGCCCGGTGTCAGGATGGTCGATGCCAAAGAGCAAACGGGCGGTTTCGGTACGCCCGGAGCCCAGCAGGCCGGCCAGCCCGGTGACCTCGCCGGCACACAATTGCAAATCAAGGGGGTGCACGGCGCCGCGACGGCCCAGTTGCACGGCCTCGAGCAACGGTGTGGATCCCGTGGCGGGCACTGCCGCAGCCGCCCCACCCTCCGCACTGTGGCCCTCCTCATCGGTGACTTCACGGCCGAGCATTTTGCTGACGAGCTGCAGGCGGCCCAGCTCCGCTGTGGCATATTCACCCACCAACTCGCCATTGCGCAGCACGGTGATGCGGTCGGTAACGGCGTACACCTGGTCGAGAAAATGGGTGACAAACACAATCCCGAGGCCCGCGGCGCGCAACTGGCGCATGACCTTGAAAAGCTCGCCGACCTCCTTTTCGTCCAGGCTGGCCGTGGGCTCGTCGAGCACCAGTAACTGCGCCCGCAAATCCAAGGCGCGCGCGATGGCGACCATTTGCTGGATGGCAAGGGGCAGCGAGCCCAGCTCGGCATCGACATCGAGATCGATTTCCAGCCGGGCCAAGGCCTCACGGGCATGGCGGCGCAAGGCCCGCCAGTTGAGCAAGCCAAATTTGCCCGGTTGGCGGCCAAGGCCGATATTCTCCGCCACCGAGAGCGAGGGAATCAGGTTCACCTCCTGATACACGGTGCTGATGCCCAGGGACTCCGCTTCCTTGGGCGAGGCCGGCCGGATGGGCTGGCCAGCCAAACGCACCTCGCCTGCGTCTGGCGTGTAAACGCCGGTCAGCACCTTGATGAGCGTGGACTTGCCCGCGCCGTTTTCGCCCAGCAAAGCGTGGATTTCGCCCGCGCGCACCGTGAAATCGGCACCCGACAAGGCGATGACGCCCGGGAATCGCTTCCCGATGCCGCGCATGGCGAGCAACGGTGGTGGTGACGACTCAGCGGCGGCCATTGCGGGTCAAAAACGCGATTAATACGGACGCTTGGGCGCTTCCGCAGCGGCGTTCGAGCTGTCGAAGGTGTGGTCCGTATTGTACGTCACCGGGGCAACGTCCTTGCCGGCCAAGACATTTTGCACGGCGTCGAACACAATCGGTCCGACCATGGGATTGCACTCGACCACGCAGTTGATCTTGCCATCGGCCACGGCCTGGACCGCTTCCTTCTCGCCGTCGATGGACACTACCATGACGTCTTTGCCCGGCTTGAGACCGGCGGCCTCAATGGCCTGGATGGCGCCGAGGGCCATGTCGTCATTGTGGGCATAGACGATGTCAAAGCTGCCCTTGGGGTGGGCCTTCAGCAGGGCTTCCATGACCTGTTTGCCCTTGTCGCGCTGGAACTGGCCGGTCTGCGAGTCGATGATCTTGAGATTGGTCTTGGCAATGGCATCCGCAAAGGCCTTGTGGCGGTTTTCCGCAGCGGCGGAACCGGGTTCTCCGTAAAGCTCAATGATGTTACCCTTGCCACCGGTCTTTTCGATGAGCCATTGCGCGACCATCTGGCCCTCCTTGTTGAAGTCCGAGCCGATGAAGCATTTAAAGAGAGACTTGTCCGCATCCACATTGCGGTCCTCGATGATGACGGGAATGCCGGCGTCCTTGGCGTCCTTCAGGACTTCCTCCCAGCCGGTGGATTTCAGCGGGGCGATGACAATGGCGTCCACCTTTTGGGTGATGAAATCACGCACGGCCTTGATTTGGTTCTCGGGCTTGCTCTGGCAATCCACAAACTTGAGGGTGATGCCGCGGGCCTTGGCCTCGTCCTGCAAGGACTTGGTGTTGGCCGTACGCCACTGGCTTTCGGCGCCCGTTTGGGCAAAGCCCACGACAATGGCCTTGCCCGCAGGCTTGGCCGCCGAGGCGGGTGCCGCCGCCGAATTGTCAGACTTGGAGCAGCCGGTAAAGAAAAGACCGCCGGCCACCAAGGCGAGGGCGAGACGGGAGAGGGAGCGCAAGGGGAGTTTCATGGGGAGAAGCACCCTATATAGAATGGAATGAGGGCGGTTGTACAACGCAAATCCGTGTGGCTACCCATTGGCCTCCTTCGCCCTCACGCAAGAAGCAGCGGGCTTCACGCCGCCTGTAACTGCTGTAGTTCCTGTTCGATGCGTTTGAGCAGCCGGCAAAGCTCCTCGCACCGCTGGCGCCAGGCCTCAAAGCCCAAGGAATCGTGCCGGCACTCCACATCCTCCGCGATTTTGATGAAAGTTGGCACCCCCAATAGGCCCAGTGAACCCCGCAAATAGTGCGCCATGCCCTGGATGGCGGCGCGGTCATTTTTATTCATGGCCTGCTGCAAGCGCGGCAGACTCTCTTGCAAGGCCGCCAAACAGAGGGTGACAAGTTCCTGCCGGGTCGCGGGGTTGTCGCCGATGTGCTCCACCAGACTCTCCAAACGAATCAGCGGTTGGGAATCTTCCCCGGGCTGGCCTTGCTCGCCAAGGTTTGACTGGCGCGGTTTCGCCTTTTCCAGCGGAAGGTGCTTTTCCACAATGGCGATGAATTTGTCGCGATTCAGCGGCTTGGAAACATAGCCATCCATGCCATAAGAGAGGCATTCCTCCTCCACGCCTTTGAGGGCGTGGGCCGTCATGGCGATGATGGGGACATGGGTGCCATTGACCTTTTCCTCAATCCGAATGCGCTGGGTGGCGGTGGGCCCGTCCATGACCGGCATCTGAATATCCATCAGGACGAGGTCAAAGCCGCCTTTGCGCCACTCGGCGAGGCCTTGTTCCCCATCGTGGGCGAGGACGACGGTATGGCCGCGCTTTTCCAAATGATTGCGGGCAACTTCACGGTTGATGGGGTTGTCCTCGACGACGAGCAACCGCAGGCTGTGCGCTGCCGCGGCCACCACCGGCACCGGGGCAGGCACTTTCTTGGTCTGCACCAGCGCCGCGCCGATGGCCTTCAGCAAATCGCGCCGGCCGATGGGCTTCGTCAACACCGCCTGGATGCCGATGGAATCGCACCGCTGCAAATCGCTGGAGCGGTAGGCGGAGGACAGCATCATGATGGCCGGACCGCGGAACTCCGCACGCTGCTTGAGCGCCCCCGCCACTTCAAAACCGTCCATCTCGGGCATCAGGGCATCAAGCAGAATGAGCTCAAACGGCTGGTTATGCTCAACTGAGCGTGCCACCGTGGCGACCGCCTCCGCACCCGAGGCCACCAAGGTGACCTCCGCCTCCCAGCCCTTGAGGGTAACCTCCAAAATTTTGCGGTTGGTCTCATTGTCATCCACCACCAGCACACGACGGCCGCGGAGGGATTGGGTAAGAAAGTCGCCATCCCGGGCCACGGGCACATCCGACTCCGCCACGTGGATGGTAAAGTGGAAGGTGCTCCCCTGCCCTTCGGTGCTTTCCACCCAGATGCGGCCACCCATCTGCTCCACCAAGTGCTGGCAGATGCTCAGGCCCAAGCCCGTGCCGCCATACAAGCGCGAGGTGGAGCCATCCGCCTGGCGGAATGCCTCGAAGATGAGTTCCTGCTTGTCCTTCGGGATGCCGATACCGGTGTCCCACACGCGGAAATGCAACTGCAAAAGACCGTTGACCATGTTTTCGTTTTCAACGGTGACCACAACCTCACCCGCGGCGGTGAACTTGATGGCATTGGACACAAGATTGGAAACTATCTGGCGAACGCGGCCGGCATCGCCGATGAGGCCGTCCGGCACGTCGGCCCCCACCAGCGTGGCCAGCTCCAGGTTTTTCTCGGAAGCGCGCAAGGAGAGGGATTTGACGGTGTCCTCCACACAGTCGCGCAGGGAAAAGGGCGCTTCATCGAGGATGAATTTGCCCGATTCGAGCTTTGAAAAATCAAGGATGTCGTTGACGATGGTGAGCAACGAATGCGCAGAGCTTTGCGCCATGCCCAGGTATTCGCGCTGCTGCTGGGTCAATTCGGTGTCGAGCGCCAGCTCCACCATGCCGATAACCCCGTTCATCGGGGTGCGGATCTCATGGCTCATGTTGGCGAGAAATTCACTTTTGACCTTGGCGGCGCGTTCCGCCTCGTGCCAGGCCTCCTCCGCGCGGGCTTTCTCCTGCTCAATTTCGCGTGTGCGGTCTTCCAGCTCCTTGGTGCGCTCGTGCAGCCGGGTGCTGAGGCTGGCGCCGTAAAGCAGGTTGCTGGCGGCATTCGTCAGCCGCACGGCGTCAAGCGCCCGGCGCTGGTCGAACTCCACATCCAGCACGCCCACTTGTTTGCCTTGGAAGGAAACGCTCAGACGTTGGATGCTTTGGCCGGGGGCGAGCAACTCATCGAGCCAGGCTTGGTCGGTGCGATCCTCCGTCACCTCGCGGGCCTTTAGCCCATTGCGGGCCAGCCAGACACGGCGGGGGCCTTCACGCGCCTCCAGCCGAAAGAGATTGATGCCCAGCTTGCGGCGAATCTGATCCAGCACGCCGGCCGCGCCTTTAAGGTCGGTGACGCTGGTGATGGCCGGCTGGAAGAACGTGAACACCTGCTGGGCCTGGCTGGAGAGGGCATCCCGGTAGTCGCGGTAGTTATCCACATAGCTTTCAGCGCGCAGCTCCGACAGGCAGCGGGAGATGAACTCATCATGCTGGGCCGGGTTGGCCAGGCTGGCCTGCCCTTCGAGCAGGAAACACTCCAACCGGGTCATCAGGAAATGGAAGTACAGGTCGTTTTTCCCGCGGTAGATCAGTTCGCGCATACCGTCATGCAAGGCGGCGACCGGGTCCGGGCTGGCGGCGGCCACCATGCCGACAGCGTGCAGGACTTCGCTGGTACGCTGGCGGGTATACGGCCCGATGCTGTCGAGATTCTGCGCCACCTGCTGCTGGATCAGCGGGGCCTTGGGCATACACTCCGTCGCGGCAAAAATATCCGCGGTGACGTCAACCGCGCTAACCGAGTGGCGGAAGGAGTAATGCGGCGTGATGGTCTTGCGCGTGCCCGGGGCGAAGGGCTGGCCGCCGGCTTCGGCCAGCATGCGCACCGCCTGGTAGCCGTATTCATAAAAAGGCTGCACAACGGTGGTCAGCGGCGGGTCCAGCAACGCGGGGTCGCAGTGCGCCCAAAAGGAAAAATTGTCGAAGCCGGTGACCGAAACATCGCTGGGCACCGCCAAACCATGGCGTTGCAGCGCAACACAGGCACCGTGGGCCAGCAGGTCATTGGCGCACACCATGGCCGTGCAGCGTCCGCCCCCGCGGATGAAATCGTCCGCCGCCCGGTCGCCATCGGCGGTCTGCCAATTGTTGGCCAGCACAATATTGGCCGGGGTGCAGGCCAGGCCATGTTTTTTCAGCCCGCGCACAAACCCCTGGCGGCGCAATTCATTTTCCGGATTGGTCACCGGGCCGGAGACAAAGACGATATTGCGGTGCCCCATCTTCACCAGGTAGTCGACCATGCCTTCGATGGCGGTCAGGTTATCCACGGTGATCTGCGCATAATCGGGGCTGGGATCATGCGCCGTGACGATGACGGGCACACCACGCTGCGACCAGAGGGCCAGTTCCGCCACCGCCTGCTTGTCCTCCGGGCGGTCGGCCAGGATACCCGCGAGTTGCAAATTTTCCACCAGACGAAAATCATTGAACACAATGAGCCGCGCCCCGATCTCGCGCGCGGCCAAGCTGGCGCCTAATGCAACCGTGGAGGTATTGCCTTTCTGCGTGGACGCGTAAATGCCAAACAAGGGCGAGTGCATGGAGGGGAGCTTGCCGCCCATCCTATTATACAATGGGGTGAACGCCCATCAGGTAAACACTGTATAGACTTATGCCTTCATTGCCTAGATTGAACAGACCTATTGGAGCATATTCGGCCGGCAAGTTACCCTCAATTTCACCCTAATGATGTGTAACTTGATGATAAACAAAGAGGTAATGCTCATAAAAATATGGCGGCCGTTCATGAAAATCCTCATCGGCGTTCCCTCAAATTAGAAAGCTAGTTATACCCATTAAATGGAGGTTGGCTTAGGCGGAACGCCCGCCCGGCACCGGCCGCGCCAAGTACTCGCCGAGGGCCACCGCTCCAAAGGCCAAGAGCAACGAAACAAGGATAAAGCGCAATGCGGAGGCATCGTCACCGGTAATCACATCGGTATAAATGGCCAAAGGAATCGTCGTGGTGCGCCCGGCAATGTTGCCGGCAAAAACAACTGTCGCCCCAAACTCGCCCAGTGCGCGCGCAAAGCCCAAGACACCGCCCGCCAACACTCCACGTCGCGCCAGGGGCAAGGTAATTTGGCAAAAGACCTTCCACGGTCCGGCCCCCAGCGACCGTGCAGCGTCCTCCAAATGCGGATCGACTGACTCGAACCCCACCCGGGCCGTCCGTACCACCAAAGGGAAAGACATGACCGCCATGGCCAGCACCACCGCCTTCCAAGTGAAAACAATCTCCAACCCAAACCAAGCCTCCAACCAAGAGCCCAGGCCATGATGGCCGAACAGTAAAAGCAGCGCAAAACCCGTGGCCACCGGCGGCAGCACCAAGGGAATAGTGATCAGCGTCTCAATGAATACTTTGCCCGGCCAGCGCTTGCGCGCCAGCAACCACGCCAGACCCAACGCCGCGGGCAGGGATATCGCCACTGCCAGCGCCGCCATGGCCAAAGTGAATAAGACTACTTCCCAATTCATTTGGCGGAAGCCGCAGCCGCCGCGGGGGCAAGCTTGGGCGCCGCCGGCTTTTCCGGCAAGGTGAAACCATAGCGGGCAAAGACTGCGCGGGCGGCGTCACTCATCAGGAACTCGCGCACTTTGGCCGCCGCTGCGGGGGCCTTGGAATTTTTGACAATGGCCAGCGGGTAGTTGATGGCCGGACCATCCGCTGCCGGAACCATCCAGGCCACGCGCACCTTCTTCTCAATCAGCGCGTCCGTGGAATAAACGATGCCGGCCTCGGCATTGCCTGCCGCCACCGCGGTCAGCACGGCACGCACATTATCCAGCGGCACCAGCCGGTCTTTCACCTGATCCGTGAGTTTCAACTTGTCCAGGTACGCCATTGCATAGCGGCCTGCCGGCACAGTCTTGGGATCACCAATCGCCAGATGCTTGATTGCTGGCGCCGTCACCAAGTCCGGCTTCTCATATTTGTTCCCATCCGTGGCGGGAACGATGAAAACGAGGGCATTGCCCAGCAGTTTGACCCGGCTGCCGGCTTGGAGCAGGCCGGCCTTGTCCAGATCGTCCATCGTGGCATCGTCCGCGGAAATGAAAACATCCGCCGGGGCACCGGCCTTGATTTGCTGCGCCAGCACTCCCGAGGCAGCCAGGTTGGTGGTCAGGGTGACCCCGGTTTGCTTGAGGCAGATCGGCGCAAGTTCGGCGAGGGCGTCCTTCAGGCTGGCCGCCGCGGCCACCAACACTTCGTCTCCTCGCACGGGGAAAGTGACGAACACGAAGCAGAGCAGGAGCAATAATTTGATTTTGATTTTCATGACACGAGAAAAACTTGTCCTCCCCCGGCCTCAATTTCAGCCGCCTTAGAACTGCAGCTGGAGGCGGGCGCGCACGCCGCTGACTTCCGCACGGGGGCCGGTGAGGCTGGCCGCCGACTGGTTGCCGGCAACATTGCGGTGGTTGAACTCGGCCCACTCATAACCAAATAGCACCTTGAGACTGTCGCCCATGATGTTCCAGTTGACACCGGCATAGAACGACTGGGCGTCATTGTAGCGGTTGGCCGTGCCGGCCACCGCTGTGTCGGCGGCATTCGTCATAACATCGGAGATGCCGACCCCGCGGCCATCGGTAAAGAGGTAGGTGTAACGGGCCGTCAGTTCCCACTCCTTGGTGATTTTGTAGGAGGGCGTCAGGTTAAAACCATACGGCGCGGCGCGCTGCGTGATGGTCCCGGCGGCATTGGCACCCCGGCCATTGGTGACAAATGCCTGGATGAATTCAGCATCGAGTTGGAAATTCTTGTCATAAATCATGCTGACGTAGGGATTGTAGCCCCAGACCGAGTTCGACTGGGTGGCGAGGCTGTTGCCGCTCGGCGTATAGCCAAAATTGAGGCCGGTCTTGTAGGCCAGGCTCTCACCCAGCGTGCCGCCATAACCGGCATTGGCCCAGACACCCAAACGGTTCAAGCCGCCGCCGGTCGTATAGCTCGTGGAGCTTTGCACGCCGTTTGTGACGGCCGCTCCATAAAAGAAACCGGTGTCCGGCAGCGTGCCATCCCAAAACAAGCCGGCATGGCGTGCGGCAAAGCCCAAACGGCTGCCGGTGGAGGTGGTCGCCGAATTGCCCTTGAAGCCGCTGTCGAAATAATTGCTGAGGATGGACCGCTCGATCGGTTTGAGAATCATCGTTGACGTGTATTCTTCGAGCGTGAAGTTCACTTTACGATAGCCCGCGGTGAGGTTGCCCGAAAGATCGTCAATTTTCTTGGTGACGATGATTTTCTCAAAATTCGGCTGCGGGGTGATGCCCGCCTGGTAGCCACCGGCCACTTTGGAGCCCGTGGCAAAGTCGAACACCATCTCGCCCGTCCAACCATTTCCAAGGTCAGCCAGCGCACCAAGATAGGCGCGGCGGATGAAAAATTGGGCCGTGGACGGCGGATTCGAGGCACCGGAGGCCGTGTCCTTGGTCGTCAGCCAGTCAAACTGGCTTTGGATCAAGCCCTCCAGTTTGAGGCCCTTGACGGCAGAGTCCTTGGGAGTGACGACAACGCCCGGGACGGCGGATGACTTGGCCACCCCATCGGCATCGGCCTGCGTGATAATGCCTTTCCGCACCAGCAGATCCAGCGTCGCCTTGTCTTGGGCAAAAGCCGGCGTGCAGCACGCCACCCAGGTTGCAAGAGCCAGACCAAAGACGGGGACGGAGGCGGGGAGTCGCATAGGGAGAAATGTCGTGTTTATTCGCCGGCAGAAAAGCACCTATTCATTCGATATATTTAAATATATATATCGAAGGTCAACGACTATTTTTTACCCAATCGTCACAAGGCGCCGAGCAGCGTGAGCAGCTTTTGGCGCACCGTCCGCGTGGAGGCGGCACTGCGGGACTCCAATTCACGGTATAACTTCAGTAACAGACGGCCAGGCGGAGTCAAACTGGCCCCACCCCGCCGGCGTCCACCCCGGGCCGTCTCCACCAAAGGCACCGAGCCGGCGCGGTTAAGACTTTTGACCAACATCCATGCGCGCATATAAGACATCCCCATGGCTTTCGCAGCTTCCGCGATGGAGCCGGTTTTATGAATCTGCTCCAGCAAACCCGCCTTGCCGGGGCCAAATGCAAAACGCGGGCCAAAATTCACCCGCAGACGGGGCTCAATCACCAATTTCGGCGATTTTTTCATCAAGCATTATCATGGGCGGGAATCAGTGTCTGGCAAGCGCGGGCTTCCCTGGCCGCGCGTTAAGCATTGAAGAAGATACGCCTTCCGCATTGGATGGCGCCCAATGCCCGAAACCGGATTTCATGCCTTTACCACCGCGCACTTTGTGACCGTGGCGGTCTGCGCCGGGGTTATTGCCCTGGCCGCGGGTTTGGGTAAAAAATGGCAGCGTTGCAACCCCGGACTCGAAGCGCGCTGGCGAAAAGTCCAAGGCTGGTTGTGCATCGCCATTTATCTGGTCTATCAAGCATGGCTGTGGCTGCCGCAAAACTTCAGTTGGCCCGAGAGCCTGCCACTGGAGTTTTGCGATATGGGTTTGCTGGCCGCTGCGGCCGCATTACTGACACGCGCGCGTTGGGTGCGCGGGTTGCTTTATTTTTGGATGTTCGTCTTCACCCTGCAGGCCTTCATCACCCCCGTGCTGCAAAAAGGGCCCGCCACGCCGGATTTCTGGCTGTTCTGGATAGCACACACCGCCATTGCCAACGCCGCCGTCTATGATTTGGTGGCGGGCAATTTCCGGCCCACGCTGGAGGATGGTGTTCGCAGTTATGTGATTTCGTTTCTCTACGTTACGGCATTACTGGTGCTCGATAATTTGACCGGGTGGAACTACGGCTATGTCGGGCCGTTCAAGCCCTCGACTCCCACCCTCATTGATGCATTGGGTGACTATCCCCTTCGCGTGGTCTGGATGATGCTGATTGCCGCGGCGGGCTTTGTCGTCGTCTGGCTGCCTTGGAAACGCCAACGTGGCTGATGACAAGCCTAGGTATCTAGGGAAAATTCCTTAACGAGGTAGGGTTTGCCATCGAGGACGTCATCAATATATTCTTGAGATAGAAGAACTTTCACCGCCTTAAAACCGCACTATGATCGTTCCCCCCGATCCTCCTGACGAAACAAGCCGCCTGGCCAGCCTGTACAAATATGACATCCTCGACACCGAGGCCGAGAAGGACTTTGACGATGTCGTAAACCTGGCGGCCAGTGTGTGCCAGACGCCGATATCCACCATCACGCTGATTGACAAACGGCGGCAATGGTTCAAGGCGCGCTTGGGTGTGGAGTCCACTGAAACCCCGCGCGAACAGGCCTTCTGCGCCCATGCCATTCTGGATGATGCGATGCTGGTCGTACCCGATGCCACACGCGACGTACGCTTTAACGACAACCCGCTCGTCACCGGTCGGCCTGATATTCGTTTCTACGCCGGAATGCCGCTGACCATGCCTGATGGTTCGCGTCTGGGCACTCTTTGTGTCATCGACCGCAAGCCGCGGGAATTGAATGAGGTGCAGAAAAACTGCCTGCGTATTCTGGGCCAACAGGTGGTGCACCAGCTCGAACTGCGTCTGAAAATCAAGGAGCTCGACCATGCGCTGGGCATCGTGGAGCAGCAAAAGGCCGCGCTGCAAAAGCTCAATGACGCGGGCACCCAGTTGCTTTCCGTCATCGGCCACGACCTGCGCAGCCCACTGGCCAGCGTCGTCACGCTGATGGAGGTGTGCGGGATGAAGGAGATGACGCCGGAGGAATTCAACTCCCACATGAGCCTCATCAAGGCAAAAGCTTATTCAGCCATGGATATGCTGTCCGACCTGCTGGAATGGGCCGAAGACCAGTTCATGGGCCGCGAGATGCACCGCGAGGAGATGGATTTCCGCGCGCTGGCCGCCCATGTCATCGAGGAAAACCGCGCCGCGCTGGACCGCAAAGGCAACTCGGTGGCCAACAATGTGCCCCCGGGCCTGCGCATTATGGCCGACCGTCGTTCTTTGGATTGCATGACGCGCAACCTGCTGCTCAACGCCAATAAATTCACCGAAAAGGGCCTTATTGAAATTGCCGCGGAAAACAAAGGCAACCAGACCCGGGTCTGGGTCAGCGACAATGGCATCGGCATGGACGCCGTGCAGCTGGAGAAGCTTTTCGATCCCTTGTCCCGCTCCAGCACTCCCGGCACCCATGGTGAAAAGGGCTCCGGGTTGGGGCTGCAACTTTGCAAGGAGTTTGCCAAACGGCAAGGCGGCGACATCGGTGTGGAGAGCAAGCCCGGTAAAGGCTCGCGCTTCTACTTCACCATCTCGCGTACCTAAGCAGGCAAAGCAGCGCCTCAGCGCTGTGCGTCGCCGCGGATCATGCGCAGGCCATAAACAGCGGCCAGTCCGTTGGCGCCGGTCGCCTCAAAGCGGATGGTCACCTTGTCCTTGCCGCGCACAAGTTCGGCGGGAATCGCGTATTCGACATCGTGCAACTGCGCGGGCTGGGCCAGACTCGTGGTTTCGGACTTCACCCGGGCGCCATCCACCAGAATGTCGAAAGTGCGTGAGGTGGGATCGCCGGAGTTATAAGTGACGAGCAGGAGCATGGGGTGCGCGGGCTCCACCGGCACATCGAAGGAGATCCATTTCGTGCCCCAGCGGCCGGGGGTGTCGCCATTGATGACGGTGGCATCCTCACCCTGGAAGTTGTAATCGCGTTCGGGCTGCATCTGGCCGGGCTGGACGTACGCAACCGTGGCCGCCTCCAACCGCCGGCGCTTTTGCGTTTCGGGGTCGAGAGTTCCGCCGCTCTGCGCCCATTCCTCCGGCGTGTACACATCCCAATACACACCGTAACGACGGTTCGAAAGTTGGTAGAACGGTTTGAAATCCACCTCGTTGTTGTCTCCCCCTACGCCGCGGGCGTGAAACACCATGTCCGTCTGGGCCGGAATACCGCCCGCGGGAGAAACCGGTTTCAGCCACTGGGAGACCGGAGTTTTGGCGTCGGCCAGGAAAACAGGATAATTGGCCTGCTGGCGGCCACGGCCACCACCCGGACCCAAATCAGCCGCCAGCACAAGCGGGCCCCATTTGAGGGCGACGCGCTTGGCATTGTCTGGCAAAGCTTCCTTATACAGCCCTTTGGGCAAGGTGATCTTGAGCGTGTCACCGGCTTTCCAGGCACGGCGGAACTCAAGGTGCGAACCAGGCGCGGGGGTGTCCTTCCAAGTATGGGCTTCACCGTTAATGGCAACGGCCGGTGTGCCCGCCCAGGACGGATAGCGCATCAGCAAGGAAATCTCTCGTCCCGGTGTTTCGGTAAACTTAAGCGTGGCAGTCTCCCCCACCGGCATATCGGTGTCCACGGTGAAGGCAATGCCCTGCTCTTTCCACTGCGCGGTGGACGGTGCGTACACATTCACCCACAGCTTGTCGTCTTTGGCATAATAAAGACCCAAGCCATGGAGGGCGTGGCTTTCGAGCCCGGAGCCGGCGCAGCAGGTCATGCCATCAAGCCCCTGGTACTCGTGGGTCATCCCCGCGCTGACCGGCACCATGTAGCACACCTGGCCATCGGTGAAGCTGATGGACGCGAGGATGTGGTTGAACAAGGCGCGCTCCTGGAACTCCGCATACTTGTTTTGCGGGTTGAGCGCGAAGAGCAGGCGCGTCATCTTCACCATGTTATAGACATTGCAGGACTCGCACGTGCGCAAATCGGTGCTGCGCTGGCCGGTGCCATCCACCTGGCCGCTCAATTTGTCGGGTGCGCCAAAGCCTTCATCGTAGCCATGGCCGCCAGTGGCAAAGCTGTGGTGGTCCACCACGGCTGCCCAGAAGAATTTGGCGGCATCGCCCTCAGCCTGATCGCCGGCGTAGATATAGCGGGCGAGTTCGCCAATAAGTTTGGGCACCTGCGTGTTGCCGTGCTTGCCGCCGAGAATGTCCTGCCCCTTGGCCAGGGGGTTGACGATGGCGTCGTGGTGAAACTTTTCCGAAAGGGCGAGCCAGCGCTTGTCGCCGGTGTCGGCATAGAGGTCGGCGAGCGACTCATTCATGCCGCCAAACTCGGTGGCCAGCATACGCTGGGTTTGCGCGGCGTCCAGGCTGCCGACAATTTTTTCGACCCAGCCCGCGAACTTGATGGAGACATCCAGCGCCTCCCGGTTGCCCGCCTGGCGGTAGGCATCGCGCAAGCCGGCAAAAAGCTTGTGCTGCACGTACCAAGGCGACCACATGCCATTGAGGTCGAAACCACCGGAACGAATCGTGCCCAAGGGAATGGCCTCAAACATGGGTTTGCCGTCCACGGCGGATTGCACGCGCACGCCATTGGACGGCGCCGCGGCGTTGTTACCCTGGGCGGCGGCGCTGGGCGGCCCGGAAACCGGGTAGTCCTTGCCGTTGATCTGGATGACGCCATTGACCGGCTGCGCGCCGGGTGGCAGGTTGGCCATCAGACCGCCGATGTAGCCATCGCCCTGGGCATCCTGCACTTCTTTGAATTCATTGACGAGATAATCGACCCGGCGCTTGAACTCGGGATCGCCAGAAGCCGCATACATATAACTGACCGCGGAAAGATAATGGCCAACCATCGCGCCCGTGAGCTGGCGACCCGGGCCTTCCCAACTGCCATAGCCGGTGGCGGCCTTGGGTTTGAGGCCGGCGCGCTCGCGGAGGCGGTACATGAAGCGATCCATGTCCAGGTTCTTCATGTGCTGTGCGTTCAAATCCTGCGCACGCTTGAGCGGCCCCCCCGTGAGGCGCACGGCGGACAAGGGCAATGGCACCGCCGCAAAGGGCACAGCATTCGCAATGGGGGAAATGGCGCCTATTGCCGGCAAAACATCGGCCGCGCGGCCCAGCGTACGCGTGAGCATGAGCGCCGCAGCAGCTGAAAAACTGGTGACTAGAAAGTCACGGCGCCCGCAACATGGGCAAGTGGCAAGAGGCGATGCGGGGGTATGGTGGCGCATAAGGGTACCCCAGTTTGAGCCATATCCATTCCAGGCTGAAGCCCAAAAACTACCACGCGGCCATTAGAAAACAGCGCGTGACTTTAAATCAATCCCAGCTGCATCTTGCCTTCTTCAGACATACGGTCCTGCGACCAGGGCGGGTCCCAGACGATTTCGACCTTGGCTTCGCTGACCCCGGGCACAGCCGCAAGGCGCGCACGGGCATCTTCCGCAATGGCCGGGCCCATGCCGCAGCCGGGAGCCGTGAGCGTCATCTTGGCTTCCACGCCATAGCGCTTTTCACCGAGATCTTTGACTTCGAGTGTATAAATAAGACCCAAGTCCACGATGTTGACCGGGATTTCCGGGTCGAAAACCGTCTTGAGGGCGTCCCACAACTGGGGTTCGGACGGCGGGCCATCAGCAGTCTGCGCAGCGCCTTCAGCAGCGGGAGCCAGGCCGGGCTTCTCCTCGCCCAAGGCATCGGCATCCACCCCGTTGATGCGGAACATACCGTAATCGCACACCACGGTGAAGTTGCCACCCAGGCGGTGGGTGATGGTCACCCGGGTGCCCGCCGGGAGATTCACGGAATCACCCGCCGGCACCAGCGTCGCGGTGACATCGCGGCTGAGGCTGCGTTCGCTGGGAGACATGGGTTTGCGGTAGTTGAACATTTAAACTGAAGAGTGCTTCGCTATCTTATTTCTCAAATTTCTCATGGGTAAGTTTGCGCAGGAGGTCGGCGAGGGCCTCGTAGCCAACTTTTTGGATGATTTCCTCAAAGAAACCAAACACGAGCAGCTGGTAGGCGGTGTTCCGCGGCAGGCCGCGGGAGCGCAGATAAAACAGCTCCTCGGGGTCGAGGCGGCTGGTCGTCGCGCCGTGCGTGCAGCGGACATTTTGATTCTGGATTTCCAGACCTGGCAGCGAATCGGCTTCCGCGGCGGGGTCGAGCAGGAGGTTGCGGTTCTGCTGGTAGGCGTCGGTCTCCTCCGCGCCGGGTTCCACGCGGATCATGCCGGCGAAAATTGTGCGGGCTTCATCAAGCAGGGCGTTTTTATAAAGCAGGTTGGAGGTCGCGCGCGGGGCGGCGTGGTCCTGGAAGGTGCGCTGGTCAAATTCCTGGCGGCCATTGGCGATGGTCAGCGCGCAAAGTTCGAGGTTCGCGCCCGGGCCACTGAGCTTCGAGTAGCTCTCAAAGCGGGCGCGCTGGGCGCCGAGGTGGACGGAGATGTTCTTCACCTCCGCATCGCGGCCGCAGTCCGTCGTATCGCACTGGTAGGAAAACGAAGTCGTGTTGAGGTTTTGCACGCTCTTGCGGAAAACGTGCGAACCCGCCCCGGCGACCACGGTGGCGGCCCCGGCCACCCAAGCGGCATCCGTGTCGTTAAGCGAACCGTAGAAATCGAGCAAATGCACGCGGGCGTTCGCTCCAGTGACGATGAGCGTGTGGGGGAACAAGGCCGCACCCGCGGCGCCGGCCCAATGGGCGGTGAAGAATGGCGCCGCGATCTCCACATTGTCCGGCACATACAGGAAGGTGCCAGAGCGGGCATAGGCCTGGTGGAAAGCCAGGAATTTCGCACCACCGAGCGGGCGGTCATGCTTGAAGAGATGCGCGCGCACCAAATCCGGGTGCTTGGCAATGGCCTCGGCCAAGGGCAGGAAAATCACGCCTTGGCGTGCCAATTCGGGCGAGAGGGCCGACTGGGCGGCCAGGACATCATTCGCAAACGTGAGCTGCCCGGCCGGCGCCAGCGGGTTGCCGCCGGTAAAATTATCCGGGAGCGGGCCGGTGGATTTGTTTTTGATGCGCACCGCGCCCTCCAGCGTCCAACCCTTGTAGGCGGAGAAGCGCCAGCGCTCGTCTTTTTTATCGACCGCGATGCCATCAGTGGCCAGTGCCCCACCCTCGCTGAGGCGGGCCCAGGCTTCGCGGCGCAGGTTTTGCAGCCACGTGGGCTCACCTGCGGCGGCAAGCTCCGCGAGGAAAGTTGATTCGCTGGCCGGATGGGAGGAAGCGGCGGAAGACGCAGGCATGAGCTCGGAAAAGGCGGACGGCATGGGAAAGGTTTCGAGTGATAAAGGAATGACGCAAATGGCAGGGCACCTCAGCCCACGCTGCCTTCCATTTCGAGTTCGATGAGGCGCTTAAGCTCGACGCTGTATTCCATCGGGAATTCGCGCACGAGGTCGTTGATGAAACCGTTGACGGAAAGACTCATGGCCGCGGCTTCGCTGAGTCCGCGGCTGCGCATATAGAAAATCTGCTCGGCGCTGACCTTGGAGACACTGGCTTCATGCTGGACGGAGTTGCCCTCGCCGCGCACGGTAATCGCGGGATATGTGTCCGTGCGCGAATTGGCGTTGATGAGCAGGGCGTCGCACTCGGTGTTGTTCTTGCAGCCCTTGAGGTGCTTCGGGATCTGCACAAGGCCGCGATATGTCGAGCGGCCCTGGCCGACGGAGATGGACTTGGCGATGATGTTCGAAGTCGTCTCGTCGGCAGCGTGGATCATCTTCGCGCCGGTGTCCTGGTGCTGGCCGTCATTGGCCAGGGCAATGGAGAGCACTTCGCCACGCGCGCGGCGGCCCTTGAGGATGACACCCGGATACTTCATCGTCAGGCGCGAGCCGATGTTGCAGTCAATCCAGCGGATTTCCGCATCCTCATGCGCGAGGCCGCGCTTGGTGACGAGATTGAATACATTGTTCGACCAGTTCTGGACGGTGATATACTGGATTTTCGCGCCCTTGAGCGCCACGAGCTCGACCACAGCCGAATGCAGCGTGGCGGTCTCAAACTTCGGCGCGGTGCAGCCTTCCATGTAGGTGACCTCCGCGCCCTCATCGGCGATGATAAGCGTGCGCTCGAACTGGCCGAAATTCTCGGCGTTGATGCGGAAATAGGCCTGGAGCGGCTGCTTCACCTTGACGCCCTTGGGCACGTAGATGAACGAACCACCGGAGAACACGGCGCTGTTGAGGGCCGAGAATTTGTTGTCGCCGGTCGGGATGACCTTGCCGAACCAGGGGCGGAAAATCTCCTCATGCTCCTTCAGGCCCTCCGTCGGGCCGACGAAGATGACCCCGAGCTTTTCCAAGCCCTCCTTCATGCGCGAATAGGCGGCCTCGCTGTCAAACTGGGCCTCCACGCCCGCGAGGAATTTGCGCTCCTGCTCGGGGATGCCGAGGCGCTCAAAGGTCTTCTTCACGTCATCGGGCACTTCCTCCCAGGTGCGGCTGGGCTTCTGGCCCTTGGCGAGGTAGTAGCGGATTTTAGAGAAATCAATCGCCTCGAGGTCCTTGGTGGCCCAGTGCGTGGGCAGGGGCTTGGACTCAAATACCTTGAGCGCCTTCTGGCGGAACTCGCGCACCCATTCGGCCTCGCCCTTGACCTTCGCGATGTAGTCCACCGTGTCGGGGCGCAGGCCCACGCCGGCGTCAAACGCGTAATCCGTGTCGTAGCGGAAATTGCCCTTCTCGCGATCGATTTCGATCTGCGCGGCGGTGGCGGTGTCGGTTTCGGTGCTCATCGAAGTTTTTGAATTTCTCGTTGGGGACGCGGGGTTCCTGGTTACTTGGCGGCAAATTCCTTGCTCACCCAGTCATAGCCCTTGGCTTCGAGCTCGAGGGCCAGTTCCTTGCCGCCGGACTTGACGATGCGGCCATCCCACATGACGTGCACGATGTCGGGCACAATGTACTCGAGCAGGCGCTGGTAGTGGGTGATGACGAGCATACCGAGGTTGGCGCCGCGCATTAGGTTCACGCCTTGGGCGACGATTTTCAGCGCGTCAATGTCGAGGCCGGAGTCTGTCTCGTCCATGATGGCGTATTTGGGCTCCAGCATCATCATCTGCAAAATCTCGCAACGTTTGCGCTCGCCGCCGGAGAAGCCTTCGTTGAGGCCGCGGGCGGTGAACTTGCGGTCCATCTTCAACTGGTCCATCTTTTCATGGAGGCGCTTGTAGAATTGGGTGGCGACGATTTCCTCGCCCTCGGGCAGGCGCGCCTGGAGCGCCGCGCGCAGAAAGTTGGCGATGGAGACGCCGGGGATTTCGCACGGGTATTGGAACGCCAGGAAGAGGCCCAGGCGCGCGCGGGCGTCGGGCTCGAGGCCAAGGACGGGTTCGCCGTTAAGGAAGACCTCGCCGCCGGTGATGGTGTAGTCCTCGTGGCCGGCAAGGGCCTTGGCGAGGGTGCTCTTGCCGGTGCCGTTCGGGCCCATGATGGCGTGCACTTCACCCTGGGGGATGGAGAGCGTGAAATTCTTCAGGATGGGCTTGTCGCCAATGCTGACGCAGAGGTTGCGGATGTCGAGGGAGTTGGCCATGGGAAAAGGGAGATAGTTTAGTCTTTGGTTTTGGCGGCGGGCGATTTGCCGTGGAAGCTTAGTTCAATGTGCTCGGCCTCGTAACCGGTGGGCAGCACGCGCTTGATCTCCGCCAGGATGCGCGGTGGCAGGTCGATGTCATAGACGCGGCCATTGCGCTGGTCGTGAAAGTGGGCGTGCTCGCGCAAATTGGGGCAATAGCGGGAAGGCTCGCGCTCGATGTTAACCTGGCGCACCAGACCGCAGGTCACGAGGGTTTCGAGACAATTGTATACCGTGGCCAGCGAGATGGCGGGCATGGTGGTGCGGGCCCGGGCGTAAACTTCATCCGCGGTGGGGTGGTCGCGCTTGTCCAGCAGCACGGCAAAGACGTGCTCCCGCTGGCGGGTGGAGCGTTGTTTGGCCTGGCCAAGCGCCACGCCCAAGGCGCGTTTGGCAGGAGGGGAGAGTTTCATGGCAAAAGTTACCAGGGAGACCACAAGCCAGGCCCGAGCGTCCCTGAACCGATTAACTTAATTGGAATGATTCCAAAAATCAATAGCAAGATACGTTAATTTCAGACCATTCGGTCTGGCATTTTCCCCCGCCCCGCCACCCGTCCCCGGTTAGGGATGCTGGCCTTGGGCATTCGTGTGCTTTGACTGTAACACATATCTGCGCCGTGCCCGCCGCCATTTCTTCACCATCTGGGACTCAATGATCACTCCCCAAAGCCCGGTGGCCAAATAGGCCCAAAACCAAAAATTAGCCGCCCCCTGATTAAAATAGATGTAATAGGCCATCAAGAATCGTGGAAAAAAGGCCCAAGCCAGAAAATTGAGCGGACCGGGTATGTCGTTCGCCGGATAATAATGGCCATCGCCCGACCAAGCAAAAAAGAGGATCAGCCGTGGAAAAAAGAGCCCGCCCACGAGCAGCCAAAGAGCAAAGTGGCTGGGGTCAAAGAAAGCCTGCATCCAAGGAGTAAAGGCCAAGACCACCCCCATGACAAGTGTCATGCGCATGGCATCCATAATTTTTGCCCCAAAAACGCTTCTCCTAATTTATTGAACGTTATTAGATAAATACTGGGTAAAACAGCCTATCGAATTGACTCTAGGTTATGAATTATGAATCATCTAAAAACTAGGGTTTATATCCTATTCATATTTCATGCGTTATTTTCGTCTCTTTCTTGCCTTCGCCTTCTTGGCGAGCTTCGCGGCCGTCCGGGCCGATATTATTGCCGTATCCTCCATTGGCGCCCCCACCACCGATGGAACCCCCGTAAGCAAAAGCGCCTGGGTCGCCGACAAATTTACCACCGGCAGCAATGCCAGTTTCCTCACGCTTACGAACGTCACCATCCAGTTTCACTCCAGCACCGGCACCGGCGGCTATTTTGTGAGCATCTATAACGATGTCTTGGGTGCTCCTGGCTCCGCGCTGGCCACCTTGACTGGCTCGACCAACCCGAACACCACCGGTAATTTCACCTATACCCCCTCCAGCCCGATCACCCTTGATGCCAGCACCTCCTACTGGCTGGTGGAAGGCTCTACGAGCAGCACCAACCTTTACCAGCCGATGTATGTCACCACCAATACGCCCTTTACCGGCCATGGTTGGACCATTACGGGCAACTACTATGTTTCCACCAATGTGGTGAATGTCCCCACTTGGGGCCTCCTCCATACCGACGGCCCAACTCAATACAACATCTCGGTCGCCTTTGTGCCAGAACCGACGACGTATGCCTTGATGGCCGGTGCCGTGGGCTTGGGCGCGGTGCTGGTGCTGCGGAAGCGGAATGGCAATAATGCGGTTTCCGCCACTTTGTAACGGAGACGTTTTTAGGCAAAATTTTCGGTGACCAGTACCACGCTTGCCTCCGAAGCGGTGAAGCGCACCGCGCTGGCATAAGGAATGAGCACATTGGCACCGCGCTCCAGGACCGAATGCGCGGGGTCATCGGCAGTCACGCGGCCTTCGGCGATGGAGAGGATGCGCGGCTGTTCATTGGCCGCGAATTTTAATTCCACTCCCTGGCCCAGTGGCACGCGGCGAAGCCTGAAGTGCTTGCAATCGGCCAGCACGGCCTCCGTCGGCGCCGCCGCAATGGCCACTGGCGTGACATCGGCAAAATCAATGCACTTGAGTGACTCGGTGATGTGCAATTGGCGCGGTTTGCCGTCCAGCCCCACCCTGCCCCAATCATAAACGCGGTACGTCGTGTCGGAATTCTGCTGGATCTCGAGGATAAGCAGCCCGGCGTCGATGGCGTGCAGGCGGCCGCTGGGAACAAACAGGCTCGCGCCGCGCCCGACTGGAAAACGATGGACCAACGGCTCCAGCTTTTGCGCGCGCAAAGCCGTCTCAAATTTTTCGCGCGTGACGCCAAGCTGAAGCCCGGCCATCAAGGCGCCGTCTGGTGCAGCTTCGGCCACATACCAGTTTTCCGTCTTGGGCTCGCCTTTCAATTGCTTGGCGACGCTTTCCGGCGGGTGCACCTGGAGCGAGAGCCGCTCACGGGCATCCAGCCATTTGACCAAAATCGGGAAAGGCTTGCCCGGCTTCCCGCGTGGGCCGAGCAAAGCGGCCGCTTCCCGCTCAATCAACTCGCGCAGTGTGCGCCCGTGCCAGGGGCCCCCCGTGACAAGGGACTGGGCCTCCGGCCGGTCCACCATCTCCCAGCTCTCACCAATCGGGCCGCCGGCAGGCAACGATCGCCCCAGCGCGGTGGCGAGGGCCCGCCCGCCCCAGACGCGCTCCTGATAAATCGGCGCAAAGCGCAGCAGCGTGGGAACCATGGGCCAAGGATGTTGTGCGAATGTAAATTGGCAAATGGATAACGTGCTTCCCCCTGTGCGTAAAAACTGTTAGCTTGCCATTTTCCCTAACCATCCTATTGTCATGAGCACCCGTTTCCCTCGCAGTTGTTACGACAAACTTGGCGGTGTTGTTTATTTTCCCCGAATGGTGGAAAAAATCCGCCTCCACGCCAAGGGCCAGCTCGGCCCGGATTATCATGCCAACCTGGGCAAGGGTTTTGACGAGCGCACCTCTAATTTTCTCGGCGTGAAATACGACGAGCTGAAGGCCCAGGTGCTCGCCGGAGCCTCCGACGAAGCCGCCCTCCAATGGTGCTTCGCCAAGGGCGGGAAAAAGTCGGACGACGACATCACTGAGTTCAACGAAAACATCCAAAAACGCGGCTGGCGTGACAACGGCACCGCGCGCCTGCACCTGCGGCTCAAAGAAGCCAAGCTGGAGCAGCGCAAAAGCGAGATCCTCACCTTTTTCGATTTTATTGAAGTGGACGAGGGCCGCACGCCGCCCCAATTCCCGTAATCATTAATGAATCCCCAAAATAACTCCGGCACGACAGCGGCCACGATTGAAGACCGCCTGCTGGAACTGCTGCGGCGCAAAGACTATACGCCGCTACGCCGCGACGAGCTCGCCCAATCACTGAAACTCGACCGCCGAGAAGAAAAGAAACTCGGCCCCCTGCTCCACCACCTGCTGAACAAAGGCTTCATTGCCAAGGTCAAGCAGGACCGTTTTGTCATCCCGCGCGATGCCGACCTGCAATGCGGGCGCATTAAGTTCCGCCAGAGCGGCGTGGGCGTCTTCATCCCTGAAGACGCCAGTGGCAGCGAAATCGACGCCCCCTGGCACATCCCGGCGGAGGAAACGGGTGTGGCGCTGCATGGCGACCGCGTGCTCGTCCGCGAAAACAAGCGCCCGCGGCACTTCCGCGGCCCGCCCCACGGCGGCAAGGCGGAGAAACTCGGCCGCGTGATGGGCGTGCTGGAGCGCGCGAATGAGACCCTGGCCGGCACCCTGCGCCGCGACCACCAGTTTTGGAACGTGACGCCGGACGACCCGCGCATCGTGCGCACGATCCTTGTCGCCGACCCGGCGCAGGGCTCCGTCTTCCCCCCGCCCAAGCCGGGCGACAAGGTGCTCGTCCGTCTGGCGGAGTGGACGCAACCGCATCTGAATCCGACCGGTGTCATTATCGAAAATCTGGGGGTGACGCATACCCCGGGCGCGGAGTTCAAGGCCATCCTTTACAAATACCACCTGCAGCCGGAGTTTCCGGAGCCAGTGGCGCACGAGGCCGCCGCCTTCCCGCCTCAAGTGCGGCCCCGCGACCGTGCCAGCCGCGAGGACATCCATGATATTTTCACCATCAATATCGAACCGGA
>JBEHYY010000022.1:0-67504 GCA_048497935.1 Verrucomicrobiota bacterium | reverse complement strand
TCCGGATGCTCCAGCCGCGGGAGTACGGCGATGCCAGCGATTGTCCTTATAGGCCAAGGGATACTGCTTCGTCTTCCACCCTTCGAGCGCGGCCAGATGCTCGATGAGCGGGTACGACGGCGTGGGCACGAGCACCTCCGCTCCCGGCTCACCCAAAAGCTTGAACAAAAATCCATAGGCCTCGCTCGTGCTGGCGGTGAGGTGGAGGTTTTCCGCCTCCGTGGCGTCCGGCCCCCGCCCGCGATAGGAGGCGGCAATCGCCTGGCGTGCGGCAAGCAACCCCCGCGGCTCGGGCGCGTATTTTGCCTTCGCACCCTCGGCCAAGGCGGCGGCGATTTCTTTTGTTGGATAAACCAAGCCCGCCTGCGTGGGGTTCGCCAGTGTCAGGTCGTAAATCGGCTTCCGTGCTTTCCGCCGCGCCGCCACCGCCCGCGCCAGCGCATTGTCGTCGAGATTTGAAGGAATGCGCAAAGAAGGGTGATCTGCCATGCAGCTGCCATTTTGCTGACAACCAAGTTCCGCCGCCAGCTTCAAACCATACGACAAAATCCACTTGCTATAAGACTCGATGGTTCATAAGCACACTTTATGAAGCTGCGTCGTCCGTTTATCTGGGGAGTTCTCTTACCAGCGGGGATGGCGGCATTGGGCATTTTTTATTATTTCTACGGCAAGGATGTATCCAATTATCTTGATGAGCGCGGGGTGGATCGGTCGATCCATGCGCAAAGTGTGGACGCCATTGCCTATTATTCATGGGCCATCTTGCTAGATCCCAGTAATGCCGATGCTTATTTTCATCGAGGCGAGGAAAGGCTTAAGTTTCCGACCAATGATCTTGCCAGCGGCAGTGCCGATTATGACAGGGCCGTGGAGGTGTCACGAGGAGGCATAGCAAACTTTATGCGCTCTCAGCGCGCCAAATTCAGGGTGTCGAAAGGTGATTATAATGGAGCCATTGAAGATCTTGATCTGAATGCGAAAGACACCATTGGAAGCGGACCCGATGATTTATGCTGGCGGGGCATGGCGCATCAAGCGCTCAATAAACCCGAGCTGGCGATTCAAGATTTCACTGCCTCCATCAGTAATTTTCCCACTGCCGAGGCTTACGAAGGCCGAGCCGATGTTGAGTATCTCAATGGAGATGCTGCCGCTGCTGTCACCGATTTACACTCTGCCGCGAAATTAGCACCGGAAAAATTCTACCCTCACCTTGATCTCTGGCTGTTTGATAGTGAAGACCCCGCCCGGCGTCCACAAGCCGTCCAGGAATTTACCGAATATATGCACGACCATGCCAGCGCTGTTTCGTCTGATCAAATCATCTTGGCCCAGTTGATTGTCGGAAAAATTTCTTTGCGCGATTTTTCAAAGATGGCGGATGCGGAAGACTATCCGGATTACTATCTTTATGCGGCCGCCAAGTCATATTTTGAGGGCGACATTGCAACCGCCCGGATCTGCATTCAAAAATGTCGCAATCCATCGGAGAAGGCCTTCGTCTTTTCCCGAATGCTCGAATTCTGGCAAAGGCGACTGGCTTCATCGAAGTGAAATCTATTCGACTGCTTTATCCATGTCCTCACCAGAAATAGCCGCTGATGCTTCCTTGATTAATCCTGGCTTGTCCAAAGTCCCCCCTTTTGTACGCGGCTATGGATTGTTTGTCATGTTGGCGAACGGCCTTTGGGCCTCAATGCTCTTTGCAAATTTTCTGGTCGTGCTTGTCACATCGCAGGCTTGGTCATGGAGTATGTTTGGCTATATGCCCTACCCGCAGCTCGCCGAGTTAGTTGGGGCTGTCATCTGGAGCCGTTTGGGCTATGGTTTGCGCAAAGGACAACGTTCTGCAGTTTATGGTTTGGTGGTTTTCACCATCATTGGCATCGGTCTGCAAATTTATTTCAACAACTTGGTTGGCGCTGCTGGAACGACAGTCGTCTTTTGGATTTTGACGATCGTACGGGCCTTGGCTGTCCTCAGTGCAATGCGGCATTGGAAGGCTTTCAAATAGCAATCCATGCTCCGTCGTTCGTCGTATTATCAACGAACAGTTACGAAAAAATAGCCCAGGCCCGGCAAGACGCCGGGCCCTACCCAGGCAATCACGCCAGTACTACTTCACCCGCTCGGTGATGATCTCTTTGGCGGACTTGCCCTGCGGGATGAACGGCAGCACGTGCTCGGTGTAGGGCACAATGACGTCGAGCACATAGGGGCCGTCGTGCGCGAGCATTTCGCGGATGGCGGCGCGCAGGTCCTCGCGCTTGTACACGCGGCGGGCCTTCACGCCAAAGCCCTCGGCAATCTTCACGAAGTCCGGGTAGATGCCGCCGAGGTTGTCCGGGCCGCCGATATTCTTGGGGTCGCCGAGAATGGTGTGGCCGCGGGTGCTGTTGTAGAAGTTGTCCTCCCATTGCACCACCATGCCGAGGTGCTGGTTATTCAGGAGCAGGCACTTGGCGTTGATCTTCTCGATCTTCGCGGTGGCGAGTTCCTGGATGTTCATGAGGAACGAGCCGTCGCCGTCCACGTCCACCACCTGCTTGTCGGGGCAGGCCACCTTGGCGCCGATGGCCGCGGGATAGCCGAAGCCCATCGTGCCCAGGCCCAGCGAGCTCACAAACGCGCGGGGCTCCTTGAACAAATAATACTGCGGCGTCCACATCTGGTGCTGGCCCACACCGGTGGTGATGATGGCCTCGCCCTTGGTCTCCTGATAGAGCGTCTCAATGGCCTCCTGCGGCAGGATGTATTTTTCGCTCTTCGCATAGCCGAACGGGAAGGGCTTTTCCTTCTTCCACGCGGCGATCTGCTTGAGCCAGCCGGAGATCTCGGGTTTCTTCCAGTGCGTCTCCTTGATGAGCGCGTTGAGGCGCGTCAAGGCGTGCTTGATTTCCGAGGCAATCGGGTACTGCGCAAACTTGTTCTTGTTGTGCTCCGAGCGGTCGATGTCGAAGTGGACAATCTTGGCGTTGGGGGCGAACTTGGACACCACACCGGTGATGCGGTCGTCAAAGCGCGCGCCGGCGGTGATGAGCAGGTCGCTATCGCACACGGCGAGGTTGCCGGCGTAGGTGCCGTGCATGCCGAACCAATAGAGACTCTGAGGGTGCTCGGCCGGGAACGCGCCGAGGCCCATGAGCGTCGAAGCCACGGGGATGCCCGTCAACTCCGCGAACTTGCGAAGCTCGTCGGAAGCGTGGGCGCTGAGGATGCCGCCACCGATGTAGAGCACCGGCTGCTTGGCCTTCGAAATCAGGTCGAGCACGAGGCTCAACTCGCTGTCGGAGGCCTTGGGCGGTTCCTGGTAGCCGGGGATGCTGATCGTGGCCGGATAGACAGGCTTGAAAATCTTTTGCTGCACATCCTTCGGGATGTCCACCACCACGGGGCCGGGGCGGCCGGTCGAGGCGATGTGGAAAGCCTCCTTGATGATGCGCGGCAAATCCTCGGCCTTGAGCACAAGGTAGCTGTGCTTCGTGATCGGGAGGGTCATCCCGTAAAAGTCGGTCTCCTGGAAGGCGCTCTTGCCGATGAACTGCTGGTACACCTGGCCGGTGATGGCCACCAGGGGAATCGAATCCATGTACGCATCGGCGATGCAGGTGACGAGGTTCGTGGCGCCCGGGCCGCTCGTGGCCATGCACACACCCACTTTGCCCGTGGCGCGGGCATAGCCGTGCGCCATGAAGCCGCCGCCCTGCTCAAAACGCGGCAGGATGGTGCGGATCTTGGTCGGGCGCGTCAGCGCCTGGTGCAGCTCCATCGACGCACCACCCGGATAGGCAAACACGGTGTCCACCCCCTCGCGCTCCAGGCAACGAACAAGGACATCGGCCCCGCGCATTTCGGGTCCCGTCTCATCTTGAGGCGGGAAGGACACGATGGGCTTGGCCTTGGTCGCGGATTTCATGGGAGTGCTTGGCTTGGGTGTTTTGTGTTCTAGTGCTTAGTGCCGAGTTGGTTATGGATGCGGGGCATTGCGGCCCCAACGGCACGATATGCAGAAAGGTTAACCAATCATGTTTTCCGCCTTATGGCAAGCCTCCGGGGGGAGGGCCTTGGAGGACTTTGACCGAGGTAGGGCCCGACCTCCGGGTGGGCTTAGCTAGGCCCAGCGAGACGCTGGGCCCTACCCCCGGCACCTATTGTATATATAGAGAGTAGGATTGGTTTTGCGCCTTTTCACCTTCCGGATGTGGGCCCACCCCCTGCAACCCGCCTTGCCGGGCCGGGGTTTAAAGTAATCCAGGGCTTGGGTATCCTGCACCCCAAGCCGTGGTTTTGCCGCGCCGCCCCACCCCCCCTGGGATTGGCAAGGCAAATGTTAGCCTGGTTCTTTCCGTTTCATCCACCCCCTATGAACTCCCGCCCTGCTGCCGGCCTGCGCCGGTTGTCCCTCCTGCTCCTCGCGTTGGCCGTTTCCACGGCCACGCTGCCTGCGGCCCCCGCGGCGACTGCCACCGTCGCCAAGCCCTCTGTGGATTCGCCGGTGACCCTCACCGACAATGGCGCCAGCTGGACGCTGGACAACGGCATCGTGAAAATCACCGTGCTGAAAAACTCCGGCCGGTTGTCGTCGCTCATTTATCATGGCACGGAAACGTTGAGCCGCAGCTCCGAAGGCTGGGAGCAATACGCCGCCGAGGCTGCCACCGTGGGCGGCTTGACGGACGCCGTGACCATCGACCCGGCGAAAAACGGCGGGGCGCGCGCGGAAGTCGCCGTCAAAGGCGTGACGGGCGGGCAAGTGATGCTCAGCCCCGGCGCGCCGGGCGGCGGCACGTACTGCGACCTTGAAACGCGCTACACCCTGGGCCGGGGCGAGAGCGGCTTCTACACCTACCAGATTTACACGCACCCGGCGGCGTACCGCGCGGGCACCACCGGCGGGGAAAGCCGCTACATCAACCAGCTGGCGGGCGGCTTTGACTGGCTCTCCGTCGATGCCGACCGCAATATGCCGATGGTCAGCAACGCGGACACGCGCACCGGCGTGGTTGTCCACGCCAAGGAGCAGCGCATCATCAGCACGGGCATCTACCAAAACTCCGTGGAGCACAAGTACAGCTACTGCGCGGAGATGTACAAACTGCCCGCCTATGGCTGGTCGAGCATCAAGGACCACGTGGGCGTCTGGTTCATCAACCCGTCCAACGAATACATCGGCGGCGGGCCGACGCGCCTCGACCTCGTCTGCCACATGGGCGCGACGATGCTCGATTACTGGACATCGGGCCACTACGCCGGCGGCGTGCAGTGCTACATCAACCAGGGTGAGGACTGGAACAAGGTCGTCGGGCCGATTTTCGTTTACTGCAATTCGCTGGCAACTTTCCAGACCCCGACCCAGGCCGAGCTCGACACGCTGGCCGCCACTGCCGGCAACCCGACCATCCCGGCCTCGTGGACGAACAATGCGAATGCTTTGTTCAACGACGCGCTGGCACAGGCCAAGGTCACTCAGGGCCAGTGGCCCTTTGCGTGGGTGGAAGGCGTGGATTATCCGCACAAGGAAGGGCGCGCCACCGTGAGCGGCCAGCTGATGGTGAATGATCCGCTCGCCCCGGCGCCCGTCAAGGCGCTGCCACACCTGTGGGTCGGCCTCGCGCATGCAGACTATGCCGGACAAAACAGCGCGTACGCCCAACGCTCGGGCAATGGCGCACTCGTCACCTGGAACCATGACTCGAAATACTACGAGTTCTGGGCCACCGGCGCGGAAGACGGCAAGTTCTCCCTCGAAAATGTGCGCCCCGGCAGCTACACGCTCCATGCGTTTGCGGACGGCGTGCTCGGCGAGCTGGCGCAGGCCAACATCACCGTCGAAGCGGGCAAAAATCTCGACCTGGGCAAGATCGACTGGAAGCCCATGCGCTATGGGCGGCAGCTGTGGGACATCGGCTACCCCAACCGCAATGCGAGCGAGTTTTTCAAGGGCGACGGCGCGAACTACTGGCTCTGGGGCTGGCCGCTGCGCTATGCGCTGCTGTTCCCGAGCGACTTGACCTATACCGTCGGCAAGAGCGATCCGCGGAAGGACTGGTTCTTCGAGGAAGTGCCGCACGCGGAAAACCTCTCCTTTGTGAACCCCGCCGCCAAGGATCCCGCCAACCAGAAGTTCGGCTGGGTCAAGGCCGAGTCGCTCACGCAATACCCGCAGACAGACCAAACCGGCCCGTGGCGCGTTTATGGCCGTGGCCGCGCGACGACGTGGACCATCAAATTTAATTTGGACAAGGCCGTCCAAGGCTCCGCAGTGTTCCGCCTGGCGCTCTCGGGCGCGGACGGTACCGGCGGCCTGGCCATCGGCGTCAACGGCCACGAGGCGGGGACCATCCGCCCCACGGCAACCAACGCCCTGCGCTATAATACCGACCGCGGCCAGTGGCAGGAGCGCGATTTGACTTTCGATGCCTCGCTGCTTAAACCGGGCGAAAATACACTGACGCTGACCGTTCCCGCCGGCGAGGTGACGACCGGGGTGGTCTATGACTACCTGCGACTCGAACTGAACGAATATTACAAGCCCGATGGCACGCGCCTGGCCGCGCCGCGGTCGTAACACTCCGCGCAGTCGGCGGCGTCAAACGGGTGAAAAACCAAGGAAGCGCCTTGCGGCCTGAGCGATAAACCGTAAGGATGGCGGTCACACACCTGCGTGGCCGACACCGAACCTGTCATCATCCGCCCTCCTGCCGAAGATACGGACCGCCGCATCAACTGGTTCGGCACGTTTCGCTGCCCGACATGGGAGCAGCAGTACCGCGTCTATGAACTGCCCGAGGGCATCAAACTCGTCCGGGTGTTTGTGGGGATTGTCCTGGCGCTCTTCTTCGCGTTTCTGGTGAACGACTACCGCTTTTTCGGCCCCTCACCCATGTTGGCGGTGATGGTGGCGCTGCGCGGCGTGATTATCGCGATGTCCATTGCGGTGTTTTTCATCGTGCGCCCTGGCATGGCCCCGGCCCGGTTCGACCTCTTTATCATCGTCTGGACCATGCTGGCCAAAATAGTCGTCCTCTACATGGTGACCACGCGCCCGGCCGGCTTCACCGCCTACTCCATTGTCACGGTGTTGAGCATCGTGCTCACGTACTGGATCGTGCCCGTGCCGTTCATCTGGCGGACACTCACGGCGCTGTTCATGACGGCGGGCCTCCTCATCATTGGTTTTTGGATCAACCCCTGGCCGGATGCCTCCACCGCCATCACGGTGACGCTGGCGCTCGTCATGGCCAATGTCATTGGCGGGGAAATGGCGCGGGAACAGCAAGTCTGGCGACGGCGGCAATTCCTCGCCCTCTGCGAACAACATGAATTGCGCGCCAGCTTGGAGCGCGCCATGGGGGAGATCAAGACCCTGCGCGGCATCGTCCCCATCTGCATGCACTGCAAGCGCATCTCCAACGACTTGGGCGACTGGGAGCAGATTGAAACCTACGTCCGCCAGCATTCCCATGTGGAATTCAGCCATGGGCTCTGCCCCGAATGCGCCCGCAGCCAGTACCCGGAGATCGACTGGGAGGATGCCCGCCGCCAGCGCGAGCAACGGCTGAAGAACACCCCGACCCCCACACCACCCAAGAGGTAGCGGACTGCCGACTGTTCGCCTTGTCTGGGAAACGGGCGCAGCAAGACTGCGCCCCTACGGAAGGAAGCAACCTGAAGCCTAGTATTCGGGTTCGATTCGGCCTCCCAGAAAGACTAAGGCCCCAGGAACGCTGCTTATATATAATACCTTGGTATGAACGGAGGGGCGCGGGCTTGCTGTGCCCTCCAAAGAGTTACCCCCACCAGCCCATCCCCCGCCTTCTTCAGGCTTGCCTTGGGCGGCAGGGGGAGTATTGTCCGCCCTTTTCCCCCTGTGCCGGAGCCGCTGGCGGCATACGGGGTCCATCCACCTCCAGAGGCAAAACCAACCCTCAGCATCCCTCGATCCAAGGTCCTGACCGCCGGGCGCACCGCCCCAAGGCCGGGATACGGAGCCAGTCAATCCTATGAACATCACTGTCAAAGACCTGCTCGACGCCGGAGTCCACTTCGGCCACCAAAAACGCCGCTGGAACCCCAAGTCCAAGCCCTATGTGTTCGACCACCGCCAAGGCGTGTCGATCATCGACCTGGAAAAGACCCACAAGTGCCTCGAGAAGGCCGCCAAGTTTGTGGAAGAGCTCGTCGCCGGCGGCGGCGACATCCTGCTCATCGGCACCAAGAAGCAGGCCCAGGAAATCGTCCGCGAAATGGCGACGACGACCAATATGCCCTTCTGCTCCAACCGCTGGATGGGCGGCACGCTGACCAACTACGCCACCGCCAAGAACAGCCTGGAGAAATACCGCCGCTGGCTGCGCATGGAGACGGACGGCCAGCTCGACAAACTGCCCAAGAAGGAAGCCTCCGCCATCCGCCGCGAAATGGCCCGGATGCACCGCAATTTTGAAGGTATGCTGACGATGACGTCCCTCCCGGCCGCCATCTTCATCATCGACGCGAAGACGGAATACATCGCCATGTGCGAGGGCAACCGCATCGGCGTGCCCATTGCCGCCCTCGTCGATACGAATGCCGACCCGACGCTCGCCCAATACCCGATCCCGGGCAATGACGACGCCGTGAAGTCCATCCGCATCGTCTGCGACGTGATTCTCGAAGCCATCCAGAACGGCCTCGCCCGCCGCAGCACCAAGCCCGCCCAACGCGGTGTCGCGCCCATCGTGCGCCCCGAGTTCCAGGAAGTGCAGCCGGAGGTGACCATCGCCGCCGACATCAACGTCGTCGAGGAGGAAGCGCCCGAAGGTGCCGCCAAAACCGGCGCCACCCGCCGCAAGAAAAAGCCCGCGGCCGACGCCAAACCCGAGTAATCCACCCCTTACCGACCCACTCTCATGGCCGACATTTCCGCCACCATGGTCAACGAGCTGCGCGCCAAAACCGGCGCCGGCTTGATGGACTGCAAACGCGCCCTCGTCGAATCCGCGGGCGACCAGAACGCCGCCGCCGAACTGCTGCGCAAAAAGGGCATCGCCTCCGCCGTGAAAAAGGCCGACCGCGCCGCCTCCGAAGGCATCATCACCTCGTACATCCACATGGGTGGCAAGGTCGGCGTGCTCATCGAAGTCAATTGCGAGACGGACTTTGTCGCCAAGACCGACGAATTCCAGGGCCTCGCCCGCGACTTGTGCATGCAGATCGCCGCGGCCAGCCCGCTGTTTGTCTCCCGCGAGCAGGCCCCCGCCGAGCTCCTGGAGAAGGAAAAGGAAATTGCCGCGGCGCAAGTCGCCGGCAAACCCGCGGCCGCGATTGAAAAGATCGTCCAGGGCAAGATTGACAAGTGGTACGGCACCGTGTGCCTGCTGGAGCAACCCTTCGTCCGCGACCAGAACAAAATCGTCAAGGACTACATTGCGGAAGCCATCGCGCGCACCGGCGAGAATATCGTCGTCCGCCGCTTTGTCCGCTATGCGATTGGCGACTAGCCGATTCCCATATACCGGCTCACCCGAGCCGCCAGAAGCGCAAGGAGCCCGCCCGGGGCCTTGCGCTTTTTTGCGCCCTAAAAAAGCAGAGACCCCGTCGGAGGAATTTCACCTCCGGCGGGGCTGCTCAACCTGCATCCGGCCTCTGCGGTCTGCTGCTGCGGTGTTATCGCTTATTTGCTGCGTGTTGCTTCGGTTTGGCTTGCGGTGTGGTTGACTCTTGCTTGCTTCCGTTGCGGTTTCTGCTGCGGACTTCTGTGGCCGGATGGCGGGCTCGAACTTCACTCACCTTTCTTCGAACCCGTAAAGCCACCGTACGCCTGAATGCGTTTTTCGTCAACGGCCCCGGCCCGATTATTTCACACAATAAACACCCTAGCAGGCTCCCTAATCAGGGGGATTGCGCGGCCAATTTCTCGCGGAGGAAGGGGGCGGTCGGGCACTCCTTATGCTTTGCGAGCCCGGCCACCGGGCCCTGGTAAAGAATGTGGCCGCCGGCGGCGCCTCCCGCCGGGCCCAACTCGAGCGCCCAGTCAGCCTCGGCAATAAGGTCGAGGTGATGTTCAATGACCACAACCGTGTGGCCTTGGTCCACCAAACGGTGCAGCAAATCAATCAGGCGGGCGACATCGCTTTGATGCAGGCCGATGGTCGGTTCTTCCAAGATATAGAGATGGTGCGCGGCGGCCCCCATATCCCGCGGGTTGGGCACGCCGCGGGCCAGCTCGCTGACAAGCTTGAGCCGCTGGGCCTCGCCCCCTGAAAGTGTGGGGCTACTTTGGCCGAGAGTGAGGTAGCCCAAGCCCGTCTCCACCATCAGGTCGAGCAGCACCTTGAGTTTGCGGTGCGCGGCAAAGAATGTTGCCGCTTCCTCAAAGGACATCCGTAGCACCTCGGCCAGGTTTTTGCCATTCCACCGCAGTTCGCGCAGTTCCGGCCCGTAGCGGTCGCCGCCGCAATCATCGCAGGGTAGCCAAGCTTCGGGCAGGAAACTCATCTCCAGGCGCACGCGTCCCGCGCCGGCGCAAGTCTCACACCGGCCGCCTTTGGTATTGAAGGAGAACCAGCCGGCGGTGTGGCCGCGCAGGCGGGCTTCGGGCAACTGGGCAAAGAGGTCGCGGATATGTTCGAACGCGCCGATATACGTCGCAGGGGTCGAGCGCGGCGTCTGCCCAATCGGGTCCTGGCCGACTTCGATGACCTGGCGAAAGGCATTCGCGCCAAGCACTTCGCGCCAAGGGGCCGGCCCGTTGGCCACGGCGGGGAAGCGCCCGGACTTCGCGGCCGTCTTCCAGTCCAGCCGCGCGAGGCGGTGCTTCACCGCATAGGCCGCCGCCGGCTCCAGCACATCACGCACGAGCGTGCTCTTGCCCGCGCCCGAAGGCCCGCAGACGACAATCAGGCGGCCCAAGGGGAAGCGCGCGTCGTCGCCTTTTAAATTCCTCCAGGTTGCTCCGTGCAGCTCAAGCCAGCTTTTCTTCGCCTCGGCGGCGGGCGGCTTTCTCCATTCACCACGGCGAGGATGGCTCAGCCCTTCGCGCAAAAATTTCGCGGTGAGCGACTCCGGATGGCGCATAATCTCCCGCACGGCGCCTTGGGCGACGAGCCGGCCGCCATGCGTGCCAGCGCCGGGACCGAGATCAACCACTTGGTCCGCCTGCCGCAAGGTGTCCTCATCATGCTCGACAACCAGCAGTGAATTGCCTTTTTGTTGCAGCACGCGCAGCGAATCAAGCAGGCGCTGGTTGTCACGCGCGTGCAGGCCGATGGAGGGCTCATCGAGCACGTAGAGCACGCCCGCGAGATTTGAGCCCAGTTGGGCCGCAAGCCGGATGCGCTGGGCCTCGCCGCCCGAAAGTGTGTCGGCCGAGCGGTCGAGCGTAAGGTAGTCGAGCCCCACCCGGTCGAGAAACTTCAGGCGCTCGGCCATCTGCGGGATGACTTCGCCCGCAATCAGCTTGCCCCGGGCGTCGAGCTTCAGGCGCGCGAGCGTGCGCAGCAAATCATCCGGCGTGAGGGACAGCAAATCCGGCAGCGAACGCGCCGCGCCGTCGAGGAAAAACAGCTTCACCGCCCGGGAAATGGGGTTGAGGCGCGCGCCTTGGCACTCCGGGCAAACTTCCTCCAACGGTTCCGCATAGCTCGGCGCTTCCGCATAAGGGTCTTCGTTTGCATCCACCTCGGCATACAGGCGGCCATGGCCCCGGCAACGGGGGCACCAGCCCCGGATGGAATTCCACGAAAAATGCTTGGGGTCGAGCTCCGGGTACGCCTCGCCGGTGGCGGGGTCGGTGCGCGTCATGGAAAACCACACGGGGCCGCCGCGCGCCGGATCGAGCAGGAAGCACGCGCCCGAGCCAAGCTTCAGCGCCTGATCGAGCAGTCGCGGGAGTTCCTGGTCGGCAATTTTTTTCTCCGCCTTTTTGCCGAAATCGGCCAACGCCACTTCCACATCGTGCTCGCGATAGCGGTCGAGTTTTTGGAATTTCTCCACCGGGATGATTTCGCCGTCGCACCGCAGGTATTTATGGCCGAGGCGCAGCGCCCAGTCCGCCAGCGGCTGGTGGTGGCCCTTGCGCCCACGCACGAGCGGCGCAAAAAGATAAAGGTGCGGCACGCCGCGATGCCGCGCGATTTCCGCACGCAGGAGCCGCGCGATTTCGTTGCGGCCGAGCGCCACCAGCGGCTTGCCCGTGGCCAGGCTGTGCTGCACACCCAAGCGCGCATAAAGCAGGCGCAAGTAGGGCGCCACTTCCGTCACCGTGGCCACCGTGCTCTTGCGCCCGCCGCGGGTGACACGCTGCTCGATGGCCACGGTCGGCGGCAGGCCCGCCACCTCGTCCACATCGGGCCGGGGCATCTGCTCGACAAACTGGCGCGCGTAGGCGGACATACTTTCCATAAACCGCCGCTGTCCCTCGGCAAAAATGATGTCGAAGGCCAGGGAGGACTTGCCCGAGCCGGACACACCGGTGATGGCGACGAATTCGCGCCGGGGAATCTCGACGGAGATGTTTTTTAAATTGTGCTCGCGCGCGCCGGTGATGCGCAAAACATCCACCGCCGTTTTCGGCTTGGGAGATTCCGGAAGAACATTCGCTTTCCGGCTAAAGGCCTGGCCCTGCCGCGCGCCCGACAATATCTGCTTAAGAAATGGCGCTGTGGCGGTGCCGCCCCCGGCCAATTCCTCTGGCGTGCCTTCCGCGACAATTTTGCCGCCGCGCGCCCCGGCTTCGGGCCCCAGCTCAATGAGCCAATCACAAGCCGCCAATACATCCGGCTGGTGCTCGACCACGATTACGCTGTGGCCGCGGTCGGCCAGCCGCTGCAAGACCAACAGCAGACGGCCCACATCGTCGCGATGCAAACCCGTGGTGGGTTCATCAAGCAACAGCAGGGAGGGGCCGGCGGTTTCCGCCAGGCCGCCGAGATAGCGCACGAGCTTGAGGCGCTGCGACTCGCCGCCGGAAAGCGTGTTGAGCGGCTGCCCCAGCGGGAGATAGCCAAGCCCCACCTCCACCAGCGCCCGCAACCGCGGCGCAATATTCTTATGTTCGGCGAAAAATTCCACCGCCTCGTTTACCTCCATGGCCAACACCTCGTCCACGCTGCGGTTGCTCCACGTGATGGCGAGCACCTCGGGCTTGAAGCGCTTGCCGCCGCACTCCGGGCAGGGCACGTAGAGGTCGCTCATGAACTGCATTTCCACGCGCTCGCTGCCGAGGCCCTGGCAATGCGGGCAGCGGCCCTCGCCCGCGTTGAAGGAAAATTCACGCGCGGTAAACCCGGCGGAGCGGGCCGCCTCCCCCTCGGCAAATAATTCGCGGATGCCCTCCCACGCGCCGCAATAAAGCGCGGCGTTGCTCCGCGGCGTGCGGCTGACGGGCGATTGGTCCACCAGCATCAACTCGTCAAACTTCGGCATCTTCACGGCCGTCATCGGCGCCGGTTCCTCCACCGGTTCGCCGCGGCGCGCGCGCAGGCCTTGATAAAGCGCGTGTTCCAACAACGTGCTCTTGCCGGAGCCGGACACCCCGCACAACCCGACCAGCCGGGCCAGCGGCAACTTCACATCGAGCCCGCGCAGGTTGTTCAGCGTGATGCCCTGCAACTCGAGAAATGCGGGCGCCTTGGCCGAGGGTTTGAGCATGATCACCGGTCGGCGCTGCGCGGGTGGGGTCAAGGTCTTGCGTCCGCTCAAATACTGGCCTGTCAAACTCTCCTTGCTCGCCAGCATCCGGTTCAGTGGGCCATTGAACACCAAGCGCCCGCCCCGTTTGCCCGGGAGGGGGCCGATTTCGACAAGGTGATCGGCCGCGCGCATCATGGCCTCATCATGCTCGACGACGACCACGGTGTTCCCACGGTCCGCCAGGCGGCGCAGAATGCTGATGAGACGGTGGATGTCGCGCGCATGCAGGCCGACACTGGGTTCATCGAGGACAAAAAGTGTTTCCACCAGCGAGGAGCCCAGGCAGGTGGTGAGATTCACGCGCTCGGTCTCGCCACCGGAAAGCGTGCGGGTGGGCCGGTCGAGCGTCAGGTAGCCCAGACCCACTTCGCACAAGTAGCGCAGGCGCGTGAGCATGCCTTCGTAGGCCAGATCGCGCTGGTGGCGTTCCTTTTTGGGCGCGGCCTCCCCTCCCCCGCCTTCCTTTTCCAGCAATTCAACGAGCTCCGACACCGGCAGTTGATAAAGGTCCGGCAGCGTGCGCCCGCGCCATTTCCACCACAAGGCCTCGGGTTGCAGCCGCGCACCATGGCAATCCGGACAGGTGGAATAAGCGCGGTATTTCGACAGGAATACGCGCACGTGCATCTTGTACGTTTGCGTTTCAAGCCAGCTGAAAAACCGGCGCACGCCGTACCAATGCTTTTGCCAGGTGCCCTCTTTATAGTCCGGCTCGCCCGCGAGCACAAATTCACGCTGCGCATGGGTCAGTTCGCGCCAGGGCACATCGGTGGGGATTTTATTTTTCGCGCACGCCCGGAGCATATCGCGCTGGCTTTCGCCATAGACCTCGCCTTGAAACGGCCGGATCACGCCGCCCGCAATGCTCAGCTTCGGATTGGGAATGACCAGGCGCTCATTCAACTCAATCACCCGCCCAAAGCCGCGGCACTTGGGGCAGGCGCCGATCGGTGAGTTGAAGGAAAACAGCGCGGGCGTCGGCGGACGGAACTTCCGGCCCGTGTGCGGCGAATGCAGCCCTTCGGAAAAGCGGCCGAGCTCCCGGCCCGTCTCATCCAGGAGGCGCAGCGCGCCCTGGCCAAAATGCAGCGCGGCGCGCGCGGCTTCGAGAAACCGGGTTTCATTGGCCGGGGCCAGCTCCACGCGGTCCTGAATGACGAGCAAAACCGTTTCTTTGGAAAATTTGGCCGCCTGCTTTTCCAATTCATCCAGGCGTGCCACCGCCGGCGCGGATTTTTGTTTTGCACCGGTGTCGGCCACCGCGCGTGTGTAGCCCTGCGCCTTGAGCGGGCCGAAAATCTCCGGCCACTGCAACTGCGGCGGTTTGCGCACGGCAAAGGCGAGAAGCGCCACCGTGCCTGCCGGCCATTGCTCGCGTGCGTGCTTCCAAATCGTGCGCGGGTTGTCATTGGCGATGACGGCGCCCGTGTCCGGATCATGCAGTTGCGCCACGTGCGGCCACCAGGCTTTGAAGTAATCGCACAGTTCCGTCATCGTGCCCACGCTGGAGCGCGAGGTCTTGACGGTGTTCGTCTGCTCGATGGCGATGGAGGGACGGATGTTCTCGATGCTGTCCACCCGCGGGCGGTCGAGCCGCTCCAGGAACTGGCGGGTGTAGGCGCTGAACGTCTCCACATAGCGCCGCTGGCCTTCGGCGTGCAGTGTCTCAAACACGAGGGAAGACTTGCCCGCGCCGCTCAACCCGGTGACGACGATGAATTGGCCCAACGGCAGGTCGAGGTCCAGTGCGCGCAAGTTGTTCTGGCGCACACCACGGAGGCGAATGGCCTCGGGTGCGGATGGTTTGTGCCCTTTTTTTGCCACGGAATGTTCAGCCAACACCGAGATGGCCCCCGCTGTAAACTTAAATCGGCTTTCCGAAATAATTTGATGTTTTTTTCAACGCCGACCGCCAGGACACTTGATTAATTCTGGCAGCAATAGGGGCTGGAGCACGTATGGCCGCCGGGCGTGGGCATCCCGCATTCCCCGCCACCGCAACCCGCCGGCGCCGCCCCCTTCGTCATGACCCCAAAACCGCCCAGGATGACGCGCTTGACCGGCAGGCCCGATTCCGGGTCGTGCGTCAGGGGATCATCGCGCATGGACTGGCTGACCTCGAAGCGCCGCACGGCGTCTCCGGGCTTTTGCGGAATGGTCTCGTACACGTAGGTGGCCATGTTTCTTAGACAAGCAATCTAACCGATGGTGGCAAAAAAGTCAGGCTGAAACTGGGCATCAACGCGCTCGACCTTCGACCGTGGGTGTCCTACGTTTGCCAGCCATGCCTCTGGGAGAGACCATCGCCGCCGCCGCCACGCCTGCCGGGGAATCCGCGCTGGCCATTGTGCGCGCCAGCGGGCCGTTGGCCCCCGCCCTGGCGACCACCGTGCTGGCGTTGCCGGCGGCTCCCCCACCCCGCCAGGCAACTTTTGGCCGCTATCATGCACTGGCCGGGGAAACACTCGACCAAATCGTGCTCACCCTTTACCTCGCCCCGGCCTCTTCCACCGGCGAGGACTTGGTGGAAATCGCCTGCCACGGCAATCCGCTGATTGTGCGCCGCATTCTGGACGACTTGCTGGCCCGCGGCTGCCGGCCGGCCCAACCGGGGGAATTCACCCGGACGGCGTTCGTGAATGGCAAACTCGACCTTTCCCAAGCCGAGGCGGTGTCTGACCTGATTCGTGCGCGGTCGGATGGCGCTTTGCGCGCCGCCCAGCGGCAGCTCGATGGTGAACTCAGCCGGCGGGTGCAGGAATTTTCCGAGACGCTTTTGCAAATCCAGGCGGAGATTGAGGCGTATATCGATTTTCCCGAGGAAGATTTGCCCGCGGAGGACCCGGCCGGCCCCCAGGCCAAGCTCGCAACCCTGGAGCACGCCGTGGAGAAGTTGCTGGCCACCGCCCGCTATGGGACCCTGCTGCGCGAAGGCGCGAGTGCCGTCATTGCCGGTGCGCCCAACGCCGGTAAGTCCAGCCTCCTCAACGCCCTGCTCGGCCGCCCCCGCGCCATCGTCAGTCCCGAGCCGGGCACCACGCGCGATTTCTTGGAAGAACGCTTCCTGGCCGGTCCCTACTCCATCCAGATTACCGATACGGCCGGTTTACGCACGGAACCGCTCGACTCGGTGGAGCGCGAAGGTGTTGCTCGATCGATGGAAAAAATCGCCACCGCGGATTTTTTACTCCTTGTCATCGACAGCACGGTTGAGCCCCCTGCCCTGCCCAAACCTGTCTCAGAGGCCTTGCAACCATTGACTACATTAGTTATTGAGAACAAGACAGACTTGTCTTATTCCAAATCAAAAGCGTCTTATTTACCTGAATACAAACATATTAGGATATCAACCAAGACAGGTTCCGGGATGGCTGACCTTCATTTACTTTTGGTCGGTATGTTGGAAAAATCTTTCGCCATTCCCAATGAGGATCTGGTTTTGACCTCGGCCCGCCACGCTGAAGCGCTGAACCGGACCAAACTGGCGCTGGTCGCGGCACAAAAGAAAATCGCCGCCAAACTGCCAGCGGAACTCCTCGCCAGCGATTTGCGCCAGGCACTGGAGGCGCTGGGAGAGATCATTGGCCGCGTGGATAACGAGGCCATGCTCGACCGACTTTTTGCCAGCTTCTGCATTGGGAAGTAGTGTTTCTTTTTGCCGCCAGTTCGCAGATATTTTTTTGAATTCAAAAGCACTTGCTTTACCTGGGATTTTCAAGGATTGCGGTGAGCTTGCCTTGTTGGTCGTTATTTCCTATATTTGCTTTCTCCTTTGATTTTTCATTTGGGTTAGTCTTGCCTGATTTATATTGGACGACGCCGATGCATACATTATCTATAGAGTGTTAATAAAAACAGACCATTCTGTCTCTATTAATGCCTTCTTCAAAACAGCTTCGCTTAGGTAAAACCCAACCCTACGACGTGATTGTCTGTGGGGCGGGTCATGCTGGCTGTGAGGCGGCGTTGGCAGCGGCACGGATGGGCGCTGATGTACTGATGCTATCGGGCAATATTGATACGATTGCACAAATGAGCTGCAATCCCGCCATCGGTGGCCAGGCCAAGGGGCATATGGTGCGGGAGATCGATGCTTTAGGCGGGGAGATGGCCTTGAATACCGATGTCACGGCGATACAATTCAGGTTGCTCAATGCTTCAAAGGGGCCGGCCGTGCATGGACCGCGGGCTCAGTGCGATAAAAAGGCTTATCAGTTCCGAATGAAGCACGTACTGGAGCTACAGCCGAATCTGACCCTGTTTCAAGCCCTCGTCACTGGCCTCATTTTTGAGGCGGGTAGGGTAGTCGGCGTGAAGACCAATCTGGATCTGGAGTTTTACGGCAAGTCGGTCGTGGTGACGACCGGGACATTCCTCCGCGGCTTGATGCACATCGGCCGTAATAAGAATGAAGGGGGAAGGTTGGGGGACTTTTCGGCCAAAAGCCTTTCCAGCAGCTTCCTTGAGGTGGGCATTGAACTCCAACGCCTCAAGACCGGCACCCCACCCCGCATTCTGGGGTCCAGCATTGATTTCTCCCAATGCCGTGAGCAGCCCGGCGACCCCGAACCCACGTTCTTTGCGTTTTACGACACCCGCTATGGCGCGAATTGGGCCAAAATGTTCCACGTAGAACAAAGTACGGCGGAAACGATGGCATATCCGCATCCTTTGTTCCACGTGGAACATCCGGCTGGTCAACATAAGCTAGGCTGGGTGCCAGGTGAAAGCCAAGTATCCTGTTGGATGACAGATACGAGTGAAGATACCGCACGGATAGTGCGGGAGAATCTGCACCTTTCGGCCATGTATGCAGGGGAGATAGAGGGGGTGGGGCCCCGGTATTGTCCCTCGATTGAAGATAAGTTCGTTCGCTTTGCCGATAAATCCTCCCATCGGCTCTTCCTCGAGCCTGAAGGGCGCCACACCGACGAATGGTACATCAACGGCCTGTCCACCTCCCTGCCCTTCGAAGTTCAGATCAAAGTGCTTCAGAGCATCCCCGGCTTGGAGCAAGCAGTCATGCTGCGCCCAGCCTATGCCGTGGAATATGATTTTGCACCGCCCACACAGCTTTTCCCGAATCTTGAATCGAAGAAAATTGAGAACCTCTTTTTCGCTGGTCAAATCAACGGAACCTCAGGTTATGAAGAGGCAGCCAGCCAGGGCCTGGTTGCGGGCATCAACGCCGCCTTAAAGGTCCGCGGCGAGTCTCCCTTTATTTTAGGTCGGCATGAAGGCTATATCGGCGTCTTGGTAGATGACCTGGTTACCAAAGGCACCACTGAGCCCTATCGAATGTTTACAAGCCGGGCTGAGTATCGGCTGCTTTTCAACCATGGCAGCGCCGAGCTTCGTATGTTCGAACATACGGCCAAGCATGGCCTAGTGCCTCCGAAACGTTTGGCGCGGATGCGGGAAAAGAAAAGCGCAACAGAAAAATGGATTCAACTCTTTGAATCAGAAAGAGTTAAAGGAACTACCTTGGCGGAGAAAGTGCGCCGTTCGTTTACTGAACTCCCAGATCCAGCATCTACTAAAGAAGGTGTGGGCGAAGGCTGCGAAGTTGAGGCCGCTCCTGCTTCTTCTCCTCGAAAGATTTTGCCCGACGAAACCCCGGCGGAATTCCTCGCGCTGCCCGTCTCGGTGCGCGAAGAGGTCATCTATCGCGTGCGTTACCAAGGCTACCTGGAACGCGAGCTGCGCCAGGTGGAAAAAATGCGCCACTTGGAAAATATCCTCGTGCCGGCGGATTTTGATTTCGACCGCGTGCAAGGCCTGCGGGCGGAAAGCAGGCAGAAACTGGCGCGGGTCCGGCCGGTGACACTGGCCCAGGCCCAGCGCATCAGCGGCGTGGGCCCGGCGGACATCTCCCTGTTGCTGGTCGCCCTCCGGGCGCGCAGCGATGCCGATATTGCGCGATAGATACGTAATAATATAATATATCTTTAGACACCGCGACGGTAACAGTGATACCATCCTGCATGACGCTTGATTAAGCTGGGCGCTTTGGCAGGCGAGGCCTTGACAACCCCCACCATGGGCCGCGACGATGTTTGACCCCGTTGGGCGCAACCCCCTGCCCAATTCAGCAGTCCAGCCCCATGTCCACCGACCTCTATCGCCAGGCGGCGTGGCTCACTTCGTTTACGGAGCGCTACGTGCTGTCCTTTTTCTATCTCGTGTACGCCTGGGCCTACTGGCTGGCGGTGCGCAACATCTGGCCCGATCTCCCGCAAGGCCATGCCGCGGACTTCATCGACTTCGCCAAGTGCGCGGCAATGTTGCAACTCCTGCTCTTTGAAGGGCTGACTCTGCTGATTGGGCGCCGCCCCGTTTCCACGCCGCGCAATTTGGAGGAAGTGCTGGTGCCCTTGGCGACGAGCTTCTTTTACATGGCCTATGGCGCCATCGACTGGATGCCCGCGTGGGCGCAGGACAGCTTGCTGCATGAAGACTGGCAGACCCCCGTTTCCCTGGCGGGACTGGCCATCGACACCTTTGGCACGGCGATTTCGCTGTGGGGCGTGATGTATCTCGGCCGCTCGTTTGGAATATTTGTCGCCGTGCGCAAGGTGGTGATGCGCGGGCCGTACCGCTTTGTGCGCCATCCGATTTATTGCGGCTATTTCTTCAGCTTTGCGGGTCTGGCGCTGACCTTTTTCTGTCCCGCCGCGTTTGTGCTGCTGGCCGTGCATTACTCGCTGTTCATCTACCGCGCACGGCTGGAGGAGGCGCGCCTGGCGGAGTTCAGCCCCGAATACCGCGAGTATATGCGAACGACGGGTTTTGTCCTTCCCAAGTTATTTCGCCGCCGGCCGGTAGTGGAGTCCTGATTACTTGCGGCGGCTTTTGGCTGCGCGTGGCGCCGGAGTGTCATCCGACAAGCGCTCTGTCAGGCCTTCGTAGGTGTCGATGCGGCGGTCGCGGAAAAACGGCCAAATGCGGCGGAATTCAGCCTGGGCCTTGGGATCCGTCTCGGCGTAGAGGATCTCTTCGCGATTCACCGAGGCGCGGGCAATCACCTCGCCGTAGGGATTAGCCACAAAGGACTGACCCCAGAACTCGGTGTTGCCCTCGCGGCCCACGCGGTTCACGGCGGCGACATAGCAGCCGTTGGCCACGGCGTGGCCGCGCTGCACCGTCTCCCAAGCCGTGTGCTGGGCCTGGCCCAACGCCGCCTTTTCCTCCGGTAGCCAGCCGATGGCCGTGGGGTAGAAAAGAATGTTCGCGCCCTTGAGGGCCGTCAGCCGCGCCGCCTCCGGGTACCATTGGTCCCAGCAGATAAGCACGCCGAGCTTGCCGGCCTTGGTGTCCCACGCGCGGTAGCCGAGGTCGCCAGGGGTGAAATAAAATTTCTCCTCGAAAGCCGGGTCCTGCGGGATGTGGTTCTTGCGATATTTGCCCAAGAGCGTGCCATCCGCATCGATGATGACGGCGGTGTTGTGGTAAACCTCGCTGCCGCGGTTTTCAAAAAGCGAGGCGATGATGACGACTTTGTTCTTCCTGGCCGCGGCACACAGCGCGGTGGTGGTGGCGCCGGGGATTTTCTCCGCGAGGTCAAACTGCGCCGGATCCTGCTTCACGCAAAAATAGGGCGTGGTGAACAACTCCTGCGTGCAGACGACCTGGGCGCCGCCCTTGGCCGCCTCGGCGATTTTGCGGAGGGTCTGCTCGACGTTCTTTTTCGCCGAGCCGTAGTCGCGGAGCTGGAGCAAGGCAATCTTCATCAGCCCATGACGCTAAAAGCTGCGCGGCGGAAGTAAAGCCAGCACTGCGGCATTCGGAGAGCAGGATGCGCAGGCATCCGCAGCCCAGCCACCCCGCCAGGCACCGCCACCAGGAGCTTAATACACCACTTTATTGAGCGGGTATTCGATGATGCCTTCCGCGCCGTGACTTTTGAGCGTCGGAATGATGCCGCGCACGACCGATTCGTCGATGATCGTCTCCAGCGCGACCCAGGCCTGGTCGGACAAGGGCGACACCGTAGGATTGCGCAGGGAGGGCAGGGTGGTGACGACCTCCTGCACCTTGGCCTTGGGCAGATTGAATTTCAGGCCGACCTTGCTCTCCGCATTGAGCGCGCCCTGGAGCAGCAGCGCGAGCGTTTCAATCTTGGCGCGCTTGGCCGGGTTGGCCCAGCTCTGCTTGTTGGCCACGAGCTGCGTGGTGGTTTCCAAAATCGTGTCCACGATGCGCAGTTTGTTGGCGCGCAGGGAGGAACCCGTCTCGGTCAGGTCCACGATGGCGTCCACCAAATCGGGCACCTTGACTTCGGTGGCTCCCCAGGAGAACTCCACCTCGGCGGTGACGCCCTGCTTGGCCAGGAACTGCTTGGTGGTGTTCACCAGCTCGGTGGCGATGCGCTTGCCCTGAAGGTCCTTGGCGGTGCGGATGGCGGAGTCCTCGGGCACGGCCAGCACCCAGCGGCTCTTGGCGTTGGAGGCGCGGCTGTAGATCAGCTCGCACACCACGGTGACATCCGAATTGTTTTCCACCACCCAGTCATGGCCCGTCAGGCCGCAGTCAAAATAGCCATGCTCCACATAGCGGCTGATTTCCTGGGCGCGGACAAACCGGCCGTCGAGCTCCGGGTCGTCGATGGACGGCTTGTAGGAACGCGAGTTTTGGGCGATTTTCCAGCCCGCTTTGGCAAACAGGGCAAGCGTGGCCTGCTCCAGGCTGCCTTTGGGCAGCCCGAGCATCAGCAGAGGAGCGGTGGGTTTGGCGGACATGGTGCGGGTCGAACGGCCCATGAAGCCAGCCCGCCGCCCCCGGCGCAACTGGAAAATAGGGGGCGCCGCCGGGACCGTGCGACTGGTTGTTACATACCTAACTTGTGCATTGTCATTCCCCCACCTTTTGTTTCAATAGACCCATCGGCAAAGGCTTCCGACGCCCAACCCAACCATGGCAAAGACCAAACCGCTCATCGTCATCGTGGAGGATGAAAAAGAGCTGGCCACGCTCGTGGCGGAGCATTTGGACGCATCCGGCATGCAAACGCAGATGTTCCACCGCATCCAGCATGCCGCCCGGTTCCTGACCAAGAATTTTGCCAACCTGCTCCTGCTCGACCTCAACCTGCCCGATGGCACCGGGTTCGACCTGCTGGGCGAGTTGCAGAAGGCCAATGTCAGCGTGCCCACCATCTTTCTCACGGCCAACAGCGCGGAGGCCATCAAGGTCAAGGGGTTGGAAATCGGCGGCGATGACTTCATCACCAAGCCGTTCAGCTTTCCGGAGCTGGTCGCCCGCATCAATGCCGTGCTGCGCCGCAGCGAGACGAGCAAAGACACCCTCATCACCAAGAATGCGCGGCTGGAGCAGGAGCCTTTTTCCTTTTGCGGCGCCGAGGTGCACCCCGCGCGCATGGAGATTCTCTTTCCCGATGGCCAGATGGAAAAGATTGGCCGCAAGGAACTTGGCATCCTCGTCTTCGTGGCCTCAAACCCGAAGGCCGTGCTCACCCGCCAGAGCCTGATCCACTCCGTCTGGGGCGTGCACGCCGACGTACGCAGCCGCTCGCTCGACCAGTACATCGTCCGCATCCGCGAGGCCTTTGGCCGCCATGGGCGCGAGCTGGCCGCCTTCCGCACCATCCACGGCGTGGGCTATATTTACGATCCCGAAGGCAACACGGCCAGCGCCCGCCCGGCCAAGGCGTAGCCCATGAACCCGCACGCCGCGACGCTGGCCCGCTTTGCCGCCGGCTGGGAGACGCACTCGCCGGAAGAGACGGAAGCCGCCGGCGCCGCCCTGGCGGAGATTCTGCCCGAGAACGTGGCACTGGCGCTGCATGGCGACTTGGGCGCGGGCAAGACGACTTTTGTGCGCGGCCTGGCGCGCGGCTGGGGAGTGGCGGGCCCGGTGGTCAGCCCCACCTTCAATTATTTCCTGCTCTACCAGGGCGCGCGGCAACTGGCGCACCTTGATGCCTACCGCCTCACCCGCCCGGAGGATGCGGATTCGCTGCTGCTCGAGGAGTTTTTGCAAACGCCGTGGTGCCTCGCCGTGGAATGGCCGGAAAAAATGGGCGACCGCCTGCCGCCGAACACCTGGCACCTCGATTTTTCCTCGCCGGCGGAAACGCGGCGTGTGCTGACGCTCCTGCACCCGACCTGAAGCAGTCACGCCCCGGCGACGACAAGGCCCGAGGCGCCGATCACGACGCCGACAGCCATCCCATAAATGACGTGCGCCACCCAGTGCGACACCGCGATGGGAAAACTGCGCTGCTGGAATTCCTCCAACGGATGGGCGTCGGCAACCGCGGCAATCAGCACCAGCGACATGATCAGGCCGTGGAGAAATCCGATGGCCCCGCCCCAGAGCATATTCGTGGCGATGCCCGGATGGCCGATGGCGACCATGCCGAGCGTGTAAATCTGCGCGAAGAATACCCCGACCGCCAGATGCACGAAGCCCCCGACGAGCGCCGCCTTTTCATAGCTCCGGGTAAGCAAGCTGCCCACCGCGATAACTAGCCGCACATTCGCCAGCCCGCTGCGCGTGAAGGCCCACAGCACGACACACATGGCCCCCGCACCGACCACGCCGGCCAGGGTGGACCAGATCATGAACTGTCCGATGAGCGAGGCTGCGCTGCTCATGGGGCAACCTAGTCCCATTGTCCGGTTCGCGCAAGGGGGCTTCGCCCCAATTCGGACTTTTTAACCGATTTTTTCCGCGACCAGCGGCGGATTAAATGTGCCACATCTCCGCGGCGTCACGCGATATCATGTTTTCCACCGTGCGGGCCCGCAACGCTCCTTCGGCGACCGCGCCGATGTCGCGCCACACGGCCGCCACACGCGCGCCCGATTGCCCGGCGGCGGAAGCCGGCGCTTCCAGCATTTCCGAGTCCACCACACGCACGATGTCGTAAAGGGAAATCTCCGCCGCACCGCGCGCCAGGGCATAACCGCCCTGTTTGCCGCGGCGGCTCACGATCAGGCCACCGTTGCGTAGTTCGTTGAGGATCTGCACGAGGTAGTTGGCGGGCACGGCTTCCGCCTTGGCGAGCGTCTCGATGTGCGCGAGACGCTTGCTGCCGTGGCTGCGGGCCAGCTGGGCCAGCACGCGGCAGGCGTATTCGACCTTGAGCGAGATTTTCACCGCCGCCAATCTACAAACCGCCGCCGTGCCGCGCAAGGGCGAAGCGAGGTGGCCAGCGCCCTTACTTCCGCGAAAAATCAAACGCGCTCAGCATATTGCCCGCCTTGGCGTCGCGGTCGGTGAGTGGGGCGAGGCCGTAACGCCACTCGATGAAGGTCAGGATGGAGACGGTCTCCATCAGCGAGTGGTCCACAAAGCCTCTTTTTGCAAAGGGAGAGATGATCAGCGTGGGAATGCGCGGCCCGGGCCCCCAGCGGTCGATGGTGGGCGGGGACACATGGTCCCAGAAGCCGCCGTTCTCATCGTAGGTGATGATGATGGCGCAGTCTTTCCACACCGGACTGGCCTGGATGAGCGCGACGAGGTCGGCGGCGTGTTTCTCCGCATCATTGACTGTGCCGTAGCCCGGATGCTCGTCCTCGTCGCCAATGGGTTTGAAGAACGTCACCGGCGGCAGGGTGCCACTTTTGATGGCGGCGATGAAATCCTTCTCGTCCTTAAGATGTTCCCGCGCGCCGTCCGTGCCCACGGCGTATTTGGCGTAGTAGGGAAAGGGCTGGTGGTTGGCCTTGTACATCTCGTTGGGGATGCCCGCCAAGGCATCGTCCCAGCCGCCGGCATACCAGGCCCAGGCGATATTTTTGTCCGAAAGGCGGTCGCCAATGTTGGGGGTGGTGATGGCAGGCAGCAGATGCGAGGCCGCGATGTTGGCGGGGTGCGGGCCGCCGGCGCTATAGGCGGTGTTCACCGCATAACCGTCGGGTGTGACCATGGCCTCGTTGTACACGCCGTTGGCGTCCGGATGCGCCACCGCATCCGCGGGCGGGTTGGGCCAGCGCGGGGTCTGCGCGCCAATCAGCCAGATATGGTTGAGGTAGGAGCCGCCAAAGGCGGAGGTGAAAAAATTATCCGCCAGGGTGAATTCGCGCGCGAGTTGGTAGAGCGCGAGCTTGCCGGTGTTGTAATAACCCATGGTCAGGCCGGCGGAGTCACCCCACGCCACAAACATATCCATCTTGCCGCCGTTGATCTGCAACTGCTGGCGGTAAAAGGCATGGATGAGGTCGCCGGTGGTTTCATTCTGCGGCACGTAGTCATCAATCGGGAACGGCGCGTTGGGCAGATTGGCGGGAAAACGGCGGTCCGCCGGGCGGCCGCGAAGGTTGGAGTTGTTGGGCTGGGGCAGGGTGGCGTAGGGTGTGCCATCGCGCATCACCTGGCGGGCCGTGGCGCCAGCATTGGCCAGTCCGTTGGCGCCCGGAAACTGGCCGTACAGATTGTCAAAACTATGGTTCTCCAGGTAGATGACAATAATGTGCTTCACCGGGCAGTCCGACGGCGAGGGGTTGCTCGCGGCGGGGGCCATGCTGGCGCAACTGGCGAAGAGCGCCGCACCAGTCAGACATGCGGCAAAAACCAAACTTTGCTGCCGGAAGGGGGGTAGGGGCATTATCCAACCCCTACATTACCGGAAGATTATGGCAACTTCATTACAGTAAGATTACGATTTTTCCGCACGGCTCACTTCGGCCCATTCAGCGCCCGGCAGATTTCGCAGGTGTGGCCGTCGCAGCCGCGGGCGGTGCAATGCTCGCGGCCGTAGTAGATGATGCGCAGGTGCAGGTCGTGCCAGGACTCCGGAGGGAAAATCTTTTTCAAATCACGCTCGATGTGGACAACACTAGGCCCGCGCGAAAGCTTCCAGCGCATCGCCAGGCGGTGGATGTGCGTGTCCACCGGAAAGGCGGGGTGGCCGAACGCCTGCACCATGAGGACGGAAGCCGTCTTGTGGCCCACGCCGGGCAGGGCCTCCAACTCCTCAAAGGTACGCGGTACTTGGCCCTCGTGGCGCTCCAGCAGCAGCCGCGACATTTCGCGGATGTTTTTGGCCTTCATGGGCGACAACCCGCAAGGCCGCACCTGGGCGTCGATTTGCGCCACCGAAAGTCCGGCCATTTCCGCCGGGGCGTCGGCCAAGGCGAACAGCCCGGGCGTCACCTGATTGACCCGCACATCCGTGCATTGGGCGGAGAGGATGACCGCCACCAGCAGGGTGTAGGGGTCCTTGTGCTCCAGCGGAATCGTCGGATGCGGGTATAGTTCCGCCAGGCGGTGGTCCACAAAAGCGGCGCGTTCGGAGCGGTTCATGAGGGCGGGTCGGGGCAGCGGACGGGGGCCGCCGCTTAAGCGGGATTATTTTGCGCCTTATTTCATTTGCAACCTGCAACGTGCACCTTGCAACCGGGGCGGATTTCCTACAAATCTTGGCTGATATGCCGACCATGACCGCTCCGGCCCCGCGCTCGAATCTGGGTTACGACCCCGCCGCCCTGCCGCGCGAGGGCGTCCGGCACTACATCCCGGCCAGTGACGACGATATCGCCGCCATGCTGCGCACGCTGGGACTCGCCCGGTTGGACGATCTTTTTGCCCACCTGCCGCCGGAAATCCGCGCCAAACCGCCGCTGCCCCTGCCGGTGGAACTCTCCTACGACGCCCTGCAGGATGCCATGACGGCCATTGCCGCGCGCAACGCCAGCCCCGCGGCGTTTTTGGGCGACGGCCTGCCCGTGTACCGCGTGATGCCGGTGGTGGGCGAAGTGTGCAAGATTCGCAATCTCACCACCGCCTACACGCCCTATCAACCCGAGCGCAGCCAAGGCTCCCTGCTTACCCACTGGATTTACCAGTGCCTCATGGCGCAGCTCACGGGTTTTGAGGCCGTGAACTCCTCGCTCTATGACCGTGCCAGCGCCTTGTTTGAGGCCTGTTGCTGCGCCCTGCGCCTGGCGGAGAAGGCGGAGGCCGACACTGTTCTACTCGCCGCCTCCCTTTTCCCGAGCGACCTCGAAGTGCTGCAAACCCATGCCGCGGAAACAAGCCTGAAGCTGGAAGTCGTGCCGCTCAACCCCGCCACCGGGTTGATGGATGTCGCCGCCGTGCGCGCGCGGGCGCAGGCCCTGGGCCCTCGCCTGGCTGCCATCGCCTATCCGCAGGTGAACAGCCTCGGCCTGATTGAAGACGTGGATGCACTGACGGATTTGGCGCTCGAGCTTGAGGCCCGCGCCATCGCGGTGGTCGATCCCATTTTATTTGCGACGAATGGGCTCAAACCTCCCGGCCAATGGGGCTCCAAGGGCCACGGCGCGGACATTCTCGTCGGCGAAGGGCAGCACCTCGCCATCGGGCCGAATTTTGGCGGGCCCGGCCTGGGTGTGTTCGCCGTGCGGCATAACAAGGATGTGAAGAACGATATCCGCGCCACGCCGGGCCGCTTTGTGGGCAAGGCGCATGACTTTGCCGGACGCGATTGCTGTGTGATGGTGCTCTCCACCCGCGAACAGCACATCCGCAAGGACAAGGCCACGTCGAACATTTGCTCCAACCAGGCTTTCCTCGCCACGCTCGTCGGCGCAGCCTTGCTGGCCCGCGGCGACCAGGGCTTGGCCGACTCTGTGCAAAAGGGCCGCGATCGCGCGGTGGCGATGGTGGAAAAACTCGTCCGCCCCGGCGTGGCGCTGGCCTTCACCGCGCCGTTCTTCAACGAGCCCACCTTGGCGCTGAACAAACCGGTGGCCGAAGTCATCGAAAGCGCGCGGCGCGCGGGCATTCACGTCGGCGTGGATGTCTCCTCGCGCATTCCGGGCGGGAAAAACCTGCTCAAGCTCGCCTTCACGGACGCGCAGAACGACGCCGACCTCGCCAAGCTGGAAAAATTCTTTGACGCCGAATTTGGCGCGCGCAGTGGCGCCGCGACCAAAGCCCCGGCCATTCCCGCCGGCGCGCGCCGCGCGGAGCCCGCGGGCCTGCCCGTATTTTCACACGAGACCCTGGTGGACTACTACACCAAGCTGGGAGAGCTGAACGTCAGCCCGGATGACGGCTGCTATCCGCTCGGCTCGTGCACGATGAAGTACAACCCGTACATCAACGACTGGGCCGCAAACCTGCCCGGCTTCGTCAATGCACATCCGCAGGCGCCGGTGGAGGATGTGCAAGGCTGCCTGGAGGTTTTGCACGAGACGCAGGAATGGTTCAAGGGCATCACCGGTCTGGCCGCCGTCACCACACAGCCGCTGGCCGGCGCGCAAGGCGAGCTGGTGGGCCTCAAAATGATGCAGGCCTACCACCGCTCGCGCGGCGAGGGCCACCGCAATGTGCTGCTCATCCCCAAAAGCGCGCATGGCACCAATTTTGCCACCGCCGCGATGGCCGGCTTTGTCACCCGCATGGAAAACGGCGAACCCGCGGGCATCGTGCTGCTCGACAGCGCGCCCGACGGCCGCATCGATCTGGCCGACTACGAGGCGAAGATCGAGCGCTTTGGCCCGCGCCTCGCGGGCGTGATGATCACCAACCCGAACACCTGCGGCTTGTTTGAGACGGACTTCAAGCGCGTGGCCGACGACGTGCACGCCGCCGGCGGCCTCGTCTATATGGACGGCGCCAATATGAACGCCATCGCGGGCTGGGTGAATCTCGCCGCCATGGGCGTTGATGCGCTGCATAATAATTTGCACAAAACCTGGACCATCCCGCATGGCGGCGGCGGGCCTGGCGACGCCATCGTGGCCGTGAGCGAGCGTCTCAAGGATTTCCTCCCCGGATACCAGATTGAAAAGCGCAACGGCCGTTTCGTGCCGGTGAAGGCGCCCCAGAGCATCGGCTCCTTCCACCGCCATTGGGGCAACTTCGGCCACAAGGTGCGCGCCTACACGTACCTGCTGCGCCTCGGGCGCGACGGCGTGCGCCGGATGTCCGCCGTGGCGGTGCTGGCCTCACGTTATTTGTATGCGAAGCTGAGCAAGGAGTACGGCAGCTTGCCCGAGGGCGCGGCCGCCCAGCCGCGAATGCACGAGTTCATCCTCACCCTGTCGGAGGAGGATTTCGCCCGCGTCGTCAAGGTGGGCATCCAGCAGGCCGCCGTCATCCCGCGCGTGGGGAAATTATTTTTGGATTTTGGGTTCCATGCGCCCACGGTGGCGTGGCCCGAGGCGTTCGGCCTCATGGTCGAGCCCACGGAAAGCTACACCCAGGCCGAGCTCGACCGCTTTGCCGACGCCGTGCTGGAAATTTTGCGCCTCGTGCGCGAGCACCCGGAGGTGCTCAAGGGCGCGCCGTACTTCACGCCGGTGGACCGCATTGATGACGTGGCCGCCAATCGCGCGCTTGTGCTCAGCGAGCCTTTGCGCGCGCTGCCGTGGATCCACATGAACCGCGTCTCCCCGCGCGAATTGGCCAAACTGCCGGTCGCGGAGATCTCCAAACGCGTGCTCAAGGCTGCCGCCGCGGTGAACTAGGCCGGTTGCAGGGGCGCTGTTTGGCTGCGTCCGCTTTGGCCTTGCCAGCCGCCGGGGGGCGGAGTCGAATAGCCGCGCACCCCCTTTACCCATGGCGAACTATTATATGATCGGTGGCGACGGCAAGGAATACGGGCCGGTGGAAGCCGCCCAATTGCGCCAATGGGTCGCCGATGGCCGCGCCAATGCGCAAACCCAGGTGCGCCCGGCGGAAGGCGGCGCCTACACCGCGCTTGGCTCCGTGCCGGAATTAAATAGCACGGCCTCCGCAGCCGCGACTCCGCCACCGGCGCCCGACTATTCCCAATTTGCCAGCCAAGGCGCGACCCAGTACTTCATGCGGGGCGGTGATGGACGGGAATACGGGCCGGTGAGCGCGCAGCAATTGCGCCAGTGGGTGGGCGAAGGCCGCGCCAATGCGCAGACCATGGTGCGCGCCAGCAATGGCGGCCCTTACCTCGCCTTGGGCATGGTGCCGGAGCTCATGGGTTTTTCCGAACCGCGCATACCGGGCAATATGTCTTTGCCGCTGGCGCAGTCGCTCGCGCAAAATTCGTCGCTGGGGATGTCCGACTCGGCGGCGCTGGTCAAACGCGTGGCGGTGATTTTGTCGGATGCCGCCGGGTGGATGAAGTTTCTGGCCGTGCTCTCGTTCATCAGCGCGGGCCTGGGCATCCTCGGCACCTGGGGCCTGGGCATTTTGTGGTGCTGGGCGCCCATCTGGCTCGGCATCGTTTTGTGGAACGCCGCCAGCGCGGCGCAACAGGCCGTATTCACGGGCAATGAGGCCGACTTGATTCAAGCCCTCGACCACCTGCGCTTTTATTTCAAGCTCGCCGGCATTTTCCGCATCGTGGTGTTCGGTCTCGCCATTCTGGGCGTGCTGCTGTTCTTCAGCGTCATCATGGCCGCCGTCACCGCCGCCGCCGGGCAGATGCCGCGCTAGATTTTCTCCACAATCGCGTCGGCCAGGCCGTATTCAATGGCCTCCTTGGCGTTGAGGTAGAAATCGCGGTCCGAGTCGCGGCGGATTTTATCCAGCGGCTGGCCGGAGGCCGTGGCGAGGATCTTGTTCAGCTCCTCGCGCAGCTTCTCCATCTCTTGCGCCTGGATGTTGATGTCCACCGCCGGGGCGACGATGCGGCCCATGATGAGCGGCTGGTGGATGAGGACGCGGGCGTGCGGATAGAGGAAGCGTTTGCCCTTGGGCGCGGCGCACAAAAGAATGGAGCCCATGCTCGCGGCCATGCCGGTGACGACGATGGTGATGGGGGAGCTGATGAGCTTCATCGTGTCAAACAGCGCCATGCCCGCGGTGATGGAGCCGCCGGGGGAATTGAGGTAGAAGATGATTTCCTTGCCCGGGGCCTCGGCCTCGAGGTACAGGAGTTTTTCCGTGATCTCGCGGCAGGAGCGGTCGCTCACCTCGCCCCAGAGCATGACCTTGCGCTGCTCGAGGAACTTGCGCTGGAGCATGGCGCCGATGGGCGAGCCCTTGGCGTCTTCGGCCGGCGCGGCAGGCGGCGGCGTGGTCGGTTCATCATCGTCTTCATCGTCCATGCGGACGGGCAGCAATTCGCGGGCGTTCATGGCTTCCAGCGTGTAACGGGCGGGCGCACTTTGGCAAGGGCAAAGGCGCCGCAAAATGGTGCCTGGGCATCAATACCGCCGCGGCCAGCCGAAGTAGCTGAGCAGCCAGGCTTCCTTCCACACACGGTAGCGGCCTTCCCAGGTGAGGATGCCGTGCTCCTCATGCAAGCTGCGCGGGAAGAGGATGCCCAAATCGGTATTGGTGCGCTCGAGCACCTGCTGCTGTTGGTTGAGGTCGTTCACCGGCTCATCCGCAAATGGCTTCAGCAATTCCGGACGGCCCGCCAGGCGGCGCAAGTGCAGGCACATCAGCGCTTCGGGCGAGCGGATCCAGGGATGGCGTTCCACCTCCCAATTTTCCGGGTAAAAACCGCCGAAAGGCAGGAAAATATTATCCGTGATCAGGCGCACGCCATTTTCCGTCACCGAGGAAAAAACCGCGCACAGCGCCACGTTGCCCGTGGGCTGGGGGATGAACATGATCTGCAGGCGGATGCGGGCATCGGCGTCATTATAGACCGAAACCCGCAGGGCCAGCTCTTCCGTCAAATCCGCCTTGAGGGACTGGACCAGGACAAATTTCTCCTCGCGCAGCCATTCGCGCAGCGCGATGAAGCGGGGCTGGTTCGGCCAGGCGTCGCCATCGCGGTTGATTTTAAAGCGGGGGAACAGCGGCAGCGTGCTATGGCTCAAGGCGCGGATGTTGAGCCAGGAGTGGATGGTCTCCAGCAGGGGCCAGACCAGCAGGCCCGTGGCGAACCAGAGCCATTCCGGCCGGTCGCTTTCAAAATAATTGCCGGCAAACACGAACGACGAGGAGAACAGAATCCAGCGCACCCAGTGGTTGACAATCGCGATGATCGGCGAGGCCAGGGTGTACTGCGCGTAGGCCAAGCCGATGGCCAGCGCCAGCAGAGCCCAAAAAATGATGGCAAACGCAGTCATGGCCGGAGGAAAAACAGACTGGCCGCACCCCCTGCGGATTCCAAGCTCATTCCGGCAAAAGCAGGCGCGAAGCCCGCGTCGGAACGGGCTAGTTCAACCGCAGCGGCATGATGACGCAGAGGAAGCTGTCGAGAGTCTTGAAAATGCCGGGGCTCAGCTCATCCTTGAACTCAAAGAAAACCTCGTCGTGCGACAGGGCGCGCAAAGGATCGAGCAGGAACTGCGGATTGAAGGCGATCTGCACTTCCGCGCCGGTGTAGGCGATGGCCATGGTTTCGTGTGATTCGCCAAACTCCGGGCTTTGGGCGGAAATTTCGAGCAGGTTCTTCGTCGCCTTGAGGCGCACGGAGTTGTTCTTGTCGCTCGTGACGAGCGCCGCGCGCTGCACGCACTCGGCCAGCAATTCGCGCTCCACCTTGACGCGGTGTTCCGTTTCCTTCGGAATGACCTGGCGGTAATTCGGGTAATTGCCTTCGACGATTTTCGAGACGAGGTAGATGCTGTCCACCAAGCCGTTGCCCGAGGCGGCGTCGCCGATTTCGATTTCAAAGGCCGCCTGGCGGTCGTTGAAGGTGATTTGCGCGGTCGTGCCCTGGCCGAGCAGGCGCGTGAGCTCGGAGACGGTCTTCGCCGGGAGGATGAGGCTGCCGGCATTGGCCTCCGTCACTTCCACATCGTGGCTGACGAGCGCCAGGCGGCGGCCGTCGGTGGCCACCAGGCTGATCTTGCCGTCCGCGAAATTGAAATAGACCCCGTTGAGAATGTAGCGGTTTTCATCCGTGGACTGCGCGTAGGAGACGCTCTTGAGCATCCGCGCGATGTCGGCCTGGGGCAGCTTGAACTTGTGCTTGTCCGCAAAGGAGGGCAGGGCGGGGAATTCCTCCTTGCCGATGCCCATGATGCGGAACATCGACCCGCCGGAGGAAATCTTCGCCTGGTGGCCGGGCGTGCTTTCCACGGAAACTTCGAGATTGGGCAGGGCCTTGACGATTTCCGCCAGTTTGCGCACCGGCAGCGTCAATGCGCCGGGTTGGGAAACCTCCGCCTTGATGCGGCAGCGGATGCCCAGATCAAGGTTCGTGGTGGTAAGGGCGACCCCGCCGTTCTCAGCCTGCAACAGCACGTTGCTCAAAATGGGCATGGTGGCGCGGGAGCCCACCACGTTGAGCACTTGCTGGAGTCCGGTGGCAAAATGGTCGCGGTTGATCTTGAACTTCATGGGCAAAAGTAAGTCGGAGGTTGGGGTTACTGGCAATTACGAATCGCCAATACAGAGATAGGAAGAATAAAAGAAGATTTAACCTTACTCTTATTATGCCCTGTCAGTATCGTGACAACTGCAAAAACCGCCAAGCATCAATATTTTGCGAAGCTGTTACGGGCGAAGAACCGCACCCGCAAACCGGGGTCTTTGGGAATATTGGAGTTATGGATGGCTTGTGCGCAAAGTTCTTCACAAAAAGCTAGAACGCTTCGTCTTCGCCAGGTTCATCCGGTTCCAAGGGCAAGGGTGGCGCATTGGCGGCCCGGTGTTTGCGGACCCAGGTGCGGCGCCAGTCACGGATAAGGCCGTAGAAGATATAACCCAGGAAGAAAACCGCCGGGGAGAAGAAGCGCAGGCGGTAGGCGATGGCAATCGCGATGATAAAGAGGATGAATGGGCGCGCCTTGGTCTGCGTCTGCCAGTCGATGTGCTTGAAACTCGGGTAGGCGATGTTGCTGACCATCAGCAAGGCCACCAGGAGGAGCAGCGGCAGCAAAAGAATGGCAAACTGCTGGAAGGTGTCCTTGGTGATTTCCAAGTGCAGCATCGCCAGCACCAGCGACGCCACAAAACCCGCCGCCGCCGGCGAAGGCAGACCCATGAAATCCTTCGTCGAGGCGCGAGTGGAGACACCGGGCACCAGCGGGTTCGTCACGACATTAAAGCGGGCCAGGCGCACCGCCACGCACAAGAGGTAAATAAAGCCCACCAGCCAGCCGACCTGCTGGAAGAGTTCGCCATACTTCACAAAATCCGGGCCGAGAATCAGGAAAAACACCATCAAGGCAGGCGCCACACCGAAGGAGACGGTATCCGCAATGGAGTCGAATTCCTTGCCGAAGAGCGATTCGCGCCCGCCCAAACGGGCCAGCCGGCCGTCCAGCGCGTCACAAAACGCGGCGAAGAGGATGCACCAGACCGCCTCGGAATACATCTCCGTGGGGTCCGCTGCGTTGCCATAGCGGGCCTGGATGCAGCGGATGATCGCCACAAAGCCGAAGAACAGGTTGCCCGCGGTGAAAAGGTTGGGCAGGAAATAGATCCGCGCGGCCTCCTCCGGCGTCTTGTATTTGACGGCGGGCGGCAGCGACGGCGAATCGTCGTCTTCGGGAGGCGGGTTGGGCACGATACGCATGGCAAAGCCCGAGGGTGGGCGGCAAAATTGACTGTCTATTAAGAAACAAGCAAACACCGTTCCTGTCAAACCCTGGCTGGGCGGCAAAACCCCCTGCGGCGCAGCAGACCCGATGGTAGGCTCGATGATAAATAATGCAGTTTACACGGCAAGTTTTGTGGCTCCATAATATCCCCTGATGCAAGCCGTGTTTCGCAACCGGTTTCTCCGCCTGGCGTTGCTTATTGCGGCCATGGTGACGGGGTATTTCCTGGGCCGGCAGCGGGGCATGGGGCAGGCGGAGGCCCTCGTGGGCCAGGAGGAGCACGCCCGCTGGTTGCAGACGAAAAAGGCCCGCACGTCGCTGGAGCAGGCGTCGCTCAAAAACCTGCCGCCCGAAACGCGCAAGGCGATGCGCCTGAACAATCTCAAATTGGGCAAGGTCTCCTTGAGCGTCGACCAGCAGAGCAATTTCTACATCGACGGCGTGGACCTCAGCATCCTCGCCAGAATTGATCCGGAGCAGGGGTTGGCTTTGCTGGCGAAACTGCCCAATGGCGCGATGGCGGGCGATGCCTACCGCACTTTCTTCAGCCAATGGCTGGCGGCCCATCCGGACGACCCGGCGGCGATTGCCGCCGCGGCCTTGGCCTTGCCGGCCGGGCCCAACAAGACCAACGCACTCAGCGGCTTTGCGCAGAGCTGGGCGCGCACCGCGCCCAAGGATGCGCTGGAATGGGCCGCGGGTCTGGGCGGGGCCGAGGCGGGCGCATTCAAGGACACCCTGATGGCGGTCACGCTGGAGAATCCCAGGCTCGCCGCGGAATATGTGGGCAAATTTCCCCTGGCGGACACGCGCAATGACCTCATCCTCGCCATTGCGCAGAAATGGGGCAACGGCGATTGGGCGCGCAAACAAAAGGACGACACCATGGCCGCGCTCGACTGGCTCAACGAAGTCGCCACCGGGGCCACCTACGACAAGGCGGTCGAACGCATTTTCTGGAGTTATGGCTACACCGACCCTGTCACCGGCACGCAGTTGCTCGACAAATTGACCGACCCGCAGGACCGCAGCACCGCCATCGACCACTTGAGCATCGACTGGGCCGTGGGCCACCCGGCAGATTCCATGAACTGGCTGCAAACCTTGCCCGAGACCGACGCGGTGGCGCGGGACAAGGCGCTGGCAGCCGCATTTGCCTATTGGACGAAAAAGGATCCCGCCGCGGCGCGGGATTATATCGCCGGCATCGCCGATCAGGCGCTTTACGCAAAGCTGGCACCCACGCTCGCACCCGCACTCGCCAGGGATAATCCGCAGGCGGCGTTGGACTGGGTGAATGGTTTTGCGGACGGTCCCGCAAAAACCCAGGCGGTGAGCGGTGTGCTGGCCACGATGGCGCAGACCAATTTTGACGGTGCCTGGGGCTACGCCGCCGCGATGGCGCCCGGGCCCGGCCGCGAAGGCGCCATGGGCGGCTTGATTTCCACCCTCAGCACCAGCGACCCCAAGCGAGCCGTCGGACTCTTGGAGCAACTGGACAGCGATGCGGCGCTGACCCACGCCGTCAACACCATCGCCTTCAACTGGGCGCAATCAGACCCCGCGGGCCTGACGGGTTGGATAAACAAGCAGCCACCCGGCGTGGGCCGGGACATCATGATCTGGCAGTATGTCAATATCCAGGCGGCCAAAGACCCCACCGCATCCCTGGCGCTGGCCAACACGACGGCGCAGGACAACACGAGAACCGCGGAGGTGAAGATGATCGTCCTCCAACTGGCCAAAACCAATCTGCCCGCAGCCACGCAGGCGGCGAATACGGCCAACTTGCCCGATGCCGAACGCCAGAACCTTTTGCTCCTCCTGTCGCAAGCCTCCGGCAAATGAAACGCTTTTTGCGCAACGTCCTCCTGCCCGCGGTTTTCATGGCCGCGGCCGTCGGCGCGTCCTTTTATGTCGGCTGGTCGCTGGAGCGCCGGTTGGGCGAGGCCGAGTTGGAAGCGCTCGCTCCAGCGGAAAAGCCGGTCCATGCCCCCACGCGGGGCGGGCGGTTGGGGGTGGGGCGGGGTTTTGCCGTGCCGGGAAATGCCGGGCCGAGAAATTATCTTTCGCTGGCCGACGCGGAAGAGCAGGTGGGCGCCGTGCTGCAGGGTTACTTGCCGGAAGGCATCCCCAGCGGGCAGCGGGCCCTCATGCGGATTGCGAATCAGATGAACCCCGGGGATGTCGCCAAACTTTTGGATGAATTGCCGGAGGGGAGCGCGCGCATGGCGCTCCTGCAGCCCGGAGCCACCACGTGGATGCGCGCCTGGACCAGGCAGGACACGCGCGCGGCGCTCGAATGGGTCGGCACACTGGATCCGGCGGAGGCAGCGGGCCTCTACCGTGCGATTCTCGCGCCCATCGCGGCGGATATCACCCCGTTTGCGTACACTGCCGATCCCAAAATCGCCGCGCAGTATATCGACAAACTCGAAGACCCGGCGTTGCGTAACGAAGCCATCAACCTGGCGGCCAGTGGCCTGGCCAAGACAGACCCGGCACAGGCGCTGGCCTGGCTCGGCCAAGTGGCCACCGGGGACGCCTACCAGAAAGACGCCGCCGCACTTTTCAAGACCTTGATAGGCCCCGCCGTGCGAACCACCCGGATGCCCGACGGCTCGCTCATTCCTTTCGGGTCGGATGCCCAGGGCCAGCAGAACCCGGAAGCGGCAGTGGCCTTGCTGGCCAAGGTTAACGACCCGGCAGTGCGCGCGACGGCCATTGGCGTCATGGCCGACGGGTGGTCCAGGCTCGACCCGGCGCAGGCCATGAAATGGGTGGCCAGCCTGCCCGCCACCGATGGCCCGGCGCTCGACGGGGCGCTGCACACGGTTTTGTCCAATTGGGCGGCGAACGACGCGGCCGCCGCGCTGGCGTATGTGGAGGCGATTAATAACCCCGCCGCCTTTCAATCGGCGGCGCCGGACTTGGCAGCGGCCGTGTCGCAGACGAATCCGGACGCCGCGATGAACTTTGTGCAAAGCCTGCCGCCGGGCGCGGCGCGGGATCGGGCGCTCAACAATGTTTTGACGGCGGTTTCCGCGGAGGATTTTTCCACGGCGTGGGGTCTGGCCGCGGCCCTGCCCGCTGGCACCAGCCGCGATGCGGCGATGGTCACTCTGGTCTCGGTGCAGGCCGGGCGCGACCCGGCGCAGGCCGTGGGCCTGCTCGACCAAGTGGCCACTCTCGCCGAGCGCGACAACGCTACGCGCGCGCTGGCGAAAGCCTGGGTCATACAGGACCCGCAGGCGGCCTCGCTCTGGATGCAGGCACTGCCACCCGGCTCGCAGCGCAACACCGCCGTGGTCGAATTGATCCCCGTGGTCCTCAACAAGGACCCCGCCTCGGCGCTGAACTGGGCCAACACGCTTACCGTGGACACCACCCGCCTTGAACAAGTGGCGAACGTGATGACCAGCTGGGCGAAGACGGACGCCGCCGCGGCGCTCAATGCACTGACCTCCGCCAACATTCCCGAGGAGAAAAAAACCGCCCTCGCCAACTACATCATGCAGCAGCAGATATTGCCGAAGTGAGTTGCGGGATTATTTCTTCAGCCCTTCGAGATACTTCCAAAACGACTGGTGCTGCTCAATCAGCGTTTCTTCCGTGAAGGGCAGTTTGAAGCGGAAGACGAAGTCGGCCAGCGAATGCTGGTGCAGCAGGTAATGCATGAAGAGCGCATCGCCCTGGGCCTCGAAATACACGCGGAATTCGCCCGCGCGCAAGCGGTGGAAGACTTTGCCCTCGCGGTGGAAGCGGCCCATCGTGTCCGTTCCCTTGGCCAGTTCCTCCGGCCGGATGGCGCTCATCTGTTCCATCAGCTCCAACTGGGCCATTTTGGGTAGCCGCTTGAGTTCGGCCAGGACTTGATTGCTGAAATTGAGTTGGTACACGCGAAGGTAAAAAGGTAAATGAGGAACACCCCCCGGCAACTTTTGCCCGCAGGCAGCGGTTTCCCTACTATACACTTTTCCAGGGATTATTGTCAGTGTTTATCTCCGCCATCGCAGAAGCACCCCTCTCACCGCAAACCCGATGAAAACCAACCCATTGCACCTCGCAAGCCTGTGTCTGACCGCGTGCCTGGCTTGGTCAGTAGGTTGGGCAGCCACGCCGACGGCCGAGCCACCGGCCAATCCTTTTGGCCCCAAACCAGCCTCAACTCCGGAGAAGCCTGCCCCCTCCGGCCAGCCGGTTCTGAGCACCCAGCCATTGTCTCCAGCGGAATTTATCGCGCAGACGCATCAACTGCTGCTGGAGCGGTTCGACAAAAACAAAGACGGCACACTCGACACCGCCGAGTTGGCCGAGGCGCAGGTCTTGCTTAGTGATGGCCGGGGCCGCCGCGCGGGGCTGGAGGGGACGGTGCCGGCGGGGCCGCTCTTTGGCCTGCGCCCGCAAATCATGCGCAATTTTGGCAAAGGCAACAACGAGACCCTCAGCCCGGCGGAGATGGCGCAACTGCGCGCCTTTCTTTTGGAATCGAAGCCCTTGGCCACGAAGGGAGAAGCCGTCAGTGATACCTTGCGCCAGGAACTGCTCAAGGATTTCGACAAGAACAACGACGGCAAACTCGACGATGTGGAATTGGCCGCGGCCAAGGCCCGGTTGGCGCAGCTCCTCGCGGATTTGGGCAAAGGCGCCGCCGATAATGCGAAGCAGCCGGCGCGCCCCGCCACCCCGCCCGCCAAGTCGGCGGCGAAATAAAACTTACGCCGCGGTTTTCGACACACCGGCCATCAGGCCCATCAGCGCCGCCTCGGAAAATTGCGCGCGCGGCAGCTCGCCCGCCAGCCGGCCTTCGCGCATGACAAGGATCCGCCCGCACAGGCCGATGAGCTCCGGCAGTTCGGAGGAAATCATGAGAATGGCTTTACCCTCGGCCGCCAGCTCATCGAGCAGCTGGTAAATCTCCGCCTTGGCGCCGACATCGATGCCGCGCGTCGGCTCATCGACCATCAGGACATCGCACTCGCGCGCGATCCACTTGGCCAGGGCGATTTTCTGCTGGTTGCCACCGCTCAGCGTGGCGATGGAAGTCTCCAGCGAAGGCGTCTTCACGCGCAGGCGTTGGGCGTATTTTTGCGCGAGTTCGCGTTCCGCGCGGCGGTTGACCCAGCCCAGGCTCGTCAGCATGGGCAGCGCCGCGAGCGAGGAATTTTCCCGGCAGTTCATCGAAAGCACGAGGCCCTGGCGTTTGCGGTCTTCCGGCACCAAGCCCGATTTCGCCGCGAGTGCCGCCTCAATGGAACCCAGCGGCAGCGCGCGGCCATGCAGCATGACAGAGCCGGTGGCCGCCGGGTCGAGCCCGAAGGCCGCCTGCGCCACTTCGCTGCGCCCCGCGCCGACGAGCCCGGCCAAGCCGACAATCTCGCCGGCCCGCACGTGGAAATGAATGTCACTGAATTTTCCAGGTGAGGACAGGTTTTCCACCTGCAGCCGCACCGCGCCCGCCGCTTTTTGCAAATGCGCCGGTTCGCGGACCAACAACTCACGCCCGATCATCTGCTGCACAATGCGCTGCGGGCTGGTCGCGCCGATGGGCTCGGTGACGACGTGGCGGCCATCGCGCAGCACCGTCACCGCGTCGCACAACTCGAAGATTTCCTCAAGGCGGTGAGAAACATAGATGAGGGTGATGCCGCGCTTTTTCAACCCGTGCACGAGCTTGAACAAGTCGCGCGTTTCGCCGAGGGAAAGCGAGCTCGTGGGCTCGTCCATGATGATGACACGCGCGCCCGTGCCCACGGCGGCGGCGATCTGCACCAGCTGTTCCTGCCCCGTGGTGAGCGTGCCGATGATGGCGGCGGGGTCGATGTCCGCGCCGATTTCCGCGAGCATCGCGCGCGCGCGGCGGCGCAGCTCCTCGCGGTTGACCCAGCCCAGCGCATTGTGCGGCTGGTCGCCGAGGCAGAGGTTTTCCTCCACGCTCAGGTTGGGGCAGAAGGCGAGCTCCTGGTGCACCATGGCGACGCCGAGTTCGCGCGCCACGTGCGGGTTGGCTGGGTGGATGGCGCGGCCGTCCAGGCGCAGTTCGCCACTGTCGGCCTGATAGACGCCGGCGAGGATCTTGCCCAGCGTGCTCTTGCCTGCGCCGTTTTCGCCCACGAGCGCATGGCACGCCCCGCGCTCGATGGACAGGCTTACGCCGTCCAGCGCGCGCACGCCGGGAAAGCGCTTGCAGATGTTGTGGTACTCCAGGAACGCCACGTTACTTCTTCGGCAGCCACTTGTCCCAGTTCTTCGCGTACGCGTCCAGGTTGTCCTTGGTCACGGGGATGAGGGGGCTCGGCACGAAAGAGGACGACGGCGTCTTGTTGTTAACCACTTTATCGACAATCAGCTGCACGGAGGTGTTGCCCCACTCGTAGCACTGCTGGGCAAGGAGCTCCTGCACGTGGCCGTCGCGCACATAGGAAAGCTGCTGCGGCAGGGCGTCCACGGAGACGACCTTGACCGTGCCGGGCGTCCACTTCAGCGCATTGTCGGTGAAGAGTGGCCAGCCGCCGACCATCGCCCAGCCGGTGATTTGCGGGTTGGCCTGCATGGCCTGCTCGACGGCGGCGGCGGCATCCGCGGCGGTTTCCTTGTGGTTCACCACGGTGAGGACGGAAATGCCGGGATATTTTTTCGCCTCTTCCTTCACGGCGGCCACGCGCTTTTGGAGGTTCGGCGCATTCGGGTTGCCGGCCAGCACGGCGACGACGCCCTTGCCGTCCATGATCTTGGCGAGCTCGGCCATCACCTGCTGGCCGCACTTGTCATCATCGGTGCCGTAGAGCGCAAAGCGCTGGCTCTTCGGGGCGTCGGAGTCAAAGGTCACGACGGGAATGCCGTGTTTCACGGCGTCGTTGATGGCGTCGGTCAGCTTATTCGCGTCCGAGCAGCTGACGGCGATGCCCGCCACGCCCTGGGTGGCGAGGGTTTCGATATTGTCGGCTTGTTTTTGAGCGTCTTCGTCGTTCGGGGTGCGCCAGTCGATGGAAATATCCATGTTCAGCTCCTTGCTCAGGCGCTTGGCGGCGTCTTCCGCGCCCACGCGCGCGACTTGGAACACGGCGTTGCTGTTGGACTTGGCGACAACGCCAATGACCAGTTTCTTTCCGGCGGCGGCCGGGGTGGAGGAGGACGGTGCGGCGGCCGTGTCGGCCGGGGTGGATTTGCCGCAGCCGGCGAACAGCAGCGCGAACGCCGCGAGCGGGGCGATGAGGAGGGAGCGGGTAGTCATGGGAGTAATGAGCGGAGGGTTAAAGAAGATGCGGGAAAAGTTTGGGCTGAGGGCGGGGCGAAGGCAATCACGCCTTGGGCTGCGCGGCGGCCAGGCGGCGGGCGGCGAGCCAGGAATTCAGCTTGTCCAACGCCACGGCGGCGACGACCACCGTGCCGGTGATGATCTGGCTGTAGTTCTGGTCGATGCCCAAAATGATGATGCCCGTGGTGATCATCTGGATGATGAGCGCGCCGAGCATCGCGCCAAACGCGGAGCCGCGGCCGCCGCTCAGGCTCGCACCGCCGACCACCGCCGCCGCCACGACATTGAGTTCGTAGCCGTTGCCATCGCCGGACGAGGCGGAGCCGTAGTAGCCCATCGCCAGCAGCGCCGCCAACCCGGCCAAGCCGCCGCTCCAGAGGTACACGCCCAGTTTTACGCGCTGCACGCGGATGCCGCTGTACTGCGCGGCGAGCTCGTTGCCACCGACGGCAAACACGCGCCGCCCCGCCGCCAGGCGGGAAAGGAACAGCCAGCCCGCAATCATCACCAGCACCATCACCACGGAGGGCACAAACGTCAGCCCATCGCCGATTTCATACTTAACCAAATGCTGCAGTTCTTGTGGAAAATCGCCGACGGATTGCCCGCCCGAGGCCACCAGCGCCAGGCCGCGGAAAATCGCCATGGTGCCCAAGGTAATGATAAAAGGGTGCATCCGCAGCCCGACAATCAGCCCACCATTGATGAGACCGCACAGCAACCCCGTGCCGAGACAGATGCCCGCCGCCAGCGGCACCGTCACCCATGGGGAAGTGCCTGCGCCCGGGCCGTCCGGCCCAAAGTGGCGCAGGGCCAGGGCGCTCAAAACCGCCGCGAGCGCGTAGATGGCGCCCACGGACAAGTCGATGCCGCCGGAAATGATCACCACCGCCATGCCCACGGCCATGATGCCGATGAAGCTCGTGTCCTTCGCCAGTTGCGCGAGGCTCTTGGCGTTGAAAAACTTGTTGTAGTCCACCTTGACGGGAGTCTGCCCGCCATGGCCATCGGGCGTCATCACCGTGCGGGTGATGGTGCCGCCGCACAGGGCCAGGACCAGCGCAAACACAACGACGACCAAAAGCAGGCCGCTTTCCTGAAAACCAAAGAGGGAGCGCAAGCGCGAGAGCATGGCGTAAGCCCGCCACTAAAGCGGCCCCGGCCCAGGCTGGCAAGACTCGGTGCAATGCGCAAAATGCTGAAGATGATGACTAAAAACGAAATACAGCCGCCAACGGCACCTTGCACTCGCGCCCGTTATGTGCAATAGTATCATTGATTAGGTTCACCCCATAGATTTTTCCATGAAAACTACCCTTGGCCGATGGGCCGGTTCTAAAGGTGGTGTGTGCGGATGGCTGATTATTGCGGCGATTGGTGCCTGGGCCGCAGTGGTGCCCGCTCGCGCCGCAGACACCCCCGCCGCGGAAGCGCCGGCGGACACCACCGCGGTGGTGAGCCTTCGCTTCACCCACTTTGATGCCACGCAGGCGGAGTTGGCGCATCAAGTGTGGACCAGTGCGAGCCCGGTGGCCAAAAGCACTTTCGACAAAGGCACCGAGGCCTTGGTGAGCATTGAGTATGGTATGCCGCGCTATGACATCACGGTGGACCAGATTGCCGCCGGCCAATGGTTGCCCGCCACGCCACCCAACCCGGCTGAGTCGGTGGCGCTGGTTGAATACGCCGGCAAATACCGGCTGTTTGCCACCGTGGGCAAGGACAAGGCGGGCAAGACCCAGATGGTGGCCCAGTCCCTCTCGCCCAATCTTCAGGAAATAACCATCACGCCGGAAAAAGTCGCCGCGGTGCTGGCGGAGGTTGCCACGCTGCCCACGTTGAAAACCGGAACTTACGAAGTGGGCCTGGTCATCGTTCATGGGGTCACCGCCAACGGCAACCCCATGCTGGCCATTTCGCTCAAATCAGCCGACGCCAACCTGCTTTATATTCCCAACCAGCAGTATGTGCCGGAGTCGGTGCAGCGCGGTGCGTTGTACACCAGCAGCGATTGCCGGGATCTGCTCAAGCCCTTTGCGCTCAAAATGTACGCGGCCGAGCAGGCCGTCGCGCAGCAAAAATACCAGGAGATGATGGCTTACACGGCCTATGAGCAATCGCTCCGCAACAACCCGCCGACGTCATCTTCATCCGCATCGGTCGCCGAGCCTGTTACCACGGAGACTCCCCCGGCGCCGTCTCCCCCCATCAATCCCCAGCCAATTTATCCCAGCCAAATCGGGACTGCGGGAATTATCATCATTGATGGCGGCGACTCTTCCAGCGGTTCGACCATCCCGGGCTTCACACGGCCACAGCTGCCCACGCTGCGCCGGCCGGAACTCCCGACGGTCAACCGCCCCCAGCTGCCGAGTGTCAACCGGCCGCAACTTCCGGAAATAGAACGCCCAGAGCTCCCGAGCCTGCCGCAGCCGCAGCGCCCGACGCTGCCGCAACCGCATTAATTCTAAAAGAGAAGTGAGCAACGCCCGCCGAGAGTGCTAAGGAACCGGGGATGGTTTCGGCGCGGGGGCATCGGCCTTGGCCATGCCGAGTGTCTTAACCAACCAGGCGATGGTCTGTTCCTTGTAGGTCGGATCAATCGTCTCCCAGCGGCCCATGACGTGCGGCCCGCCCTTGATGGTGATGAGGTCGCAGGGCACGCCGAGCTCTTTTAACTTGGCCTGCCAGCGTTCGGATTGCTCATAGGGCACGCTTTGATCGGCGGTGCCATGGACGAGCAGATACGGCGGCAGGTCCTTGTGCACAAAATTAATGGGCGACACCGCATAGAGCGCCTTGGTCGTCGCCTCGCTGAGTTTGCCCTCGGCGTCGAGTTTCTCCGCCGGCAGGCCGAGCAATTGCTGCATCGAGACGCTCGGGCCATTGCGCCGCTTGGTGTCGGAGAGATTGTCGCATGGCGCGTAGAAGGCCACGACCGCCGCCACGCGCGTGTCCGGCTTGTCCTTGGTGGCGCGCACGGCCACGGTATCGACAATATGGCCGCCGGCAGATTCGCCGATGAGCACGAGCTTGGCCGGGTCGATATTGTATTCCTTGGCGTGGGCCTTCACCCAGCGCACGGCGGCCTCGGTGTCCTCGATGCACGCCGGATATTTGTTCTGCGGCGCCAGGCGGTAGTCGATGGAGAACCATGCGATGCCGGCCTTGGTCAGCGGCGCAAACAGCGGGTCGATCTCTGTGGCCTTGTTGCCGCCCGACCAGCCGCCGCCATGCACCAGGATTGCCGCCGGGAACGGCCCCTTGCCTTCCGGCACGCAGGCATCGAGCTTCACACTCACGCCATTGGGCTTGGCGTATTCGATGTCCTTCGTCAGACCGGCGCGGGCTGGATTGAGCAGCGCCAGCGCGCAAAAGGCAAAAATGGCCGCGAAGGATTTCATCGGCAAGGGAGTAGAATCACGCGCTCGCCGCGGAATCACCATAACGCGCGCTTTGCTCGTCCGCGTGGTACGATGAGCGCACCAGCGGGCCGGACTCCACGACGCCGAAGCCAAGTTCATTCACGCCAAATTCGCGCCAGCGGGCAAACTCCTCCGGCGGGGCCCAGCGGGCGATGGGCGCGTGCTGGGGCGAGGGCTGGAGATACTGGCCGATGGTCACAATGTCCACGCCCGCGCCGCGCAGGTCGCGCAGGGCCTGGGCAATTTCCTCCTCCCGCTCGCCGAGGCCGAGCATGATGCCCGACTTCGTCACAAACCCGCGGCCCTTGGCGTGGCGCAGCAGGTCGAGCGTGCGGTCGTAGCGCGCCGTCTTGCGGATGGGCCGCTGCAGGCGCTCCACGGTTTCGAGATTGTGGTTCAGGATGTCGGGCTTGGCATCGAGCACGATGTCGAGCGGCTCTGTCTGCCCGCGAAAGTCGGGGATTAAAACTTCGATGGCCGTCTGCGGGTTGCGGTGGCGCACAGCGCGGATGGTCGCCGCCCAGACGCTCGCGCCGCCGTCTTTCAAGTCATCGCGCGCAACGGAGGTGATGACGGCATGGCGCAGGCCCATCTTGGCCACGGCATCGGCCACACGCGCGGGCTCGCCAAAGTCCAGCTCGGTGGGCCGCCCCGTTTGGACGGCGCAAAACGTGCAGGCCCGCGTGCAGATGTTGCCCAGGATCATGATTGTCGCCGTGCCGCGCGACCAGCACTCGCCCATGTTGGGGCATTGCGCGGACTGGCAGACGGTGTGCAGCTTGTGGTTGTCCACGAGCTCGCGCGTCTGCCGGTAGCTGGGGCCGGCCGGCAGCTTGGCGCGCAGCCAATCGGGCTTGCGGGTGGTTTCCATGGGAGGGCGATTATCCACGAATTGACGCGGTTTGGCACTAAAATTTTAAACCGTCTTCTTGCGGTTTTTCTTGGGTTCTTTAACCGCAAGATAGTCTTGGTGAAGCGCCCAAAACTCACGCGCCAGCACTTGTTTGATTTCATCCTTAGGGGGGAGCTTTTCCTTCCCCAGTTCCTTCTCCAGGGAAGTCACCTCGCCCACCTCGGGCCCCAGCCCGCAGGGCACGATGCCGGTGAAGGGCGTGAGGTCGCCGTCCACATTGAGCGCAAAGCCATGCCAGGCCACCCAGGAGCGCACGGCGACACCGATGGCGGCTATCTTCCGCCGCCCCACCCATACCCCCGTCTGCCCTGGGCGCCGCGCCGTCGCCAAGCCCAGGCAGCCGAGGGCGTTGATGATCGTCTGCTCCAGCACGCGCAGGTACTCGTGCAAATCGCGCCGGGGCTCCAGGCTCACAATCGGGTAGCCGACCAGCTGGCCCGGCCCGTGGTAGGTCACATCGCCGCCGCGGCTGGCTTCGGTGACTTCCACGCCATGCTTTTTCAACGCCTTGGCATTCCACAACACATGTTTCACCGCGCCCGGCCGCGCGCCGAGGGTGAAGACGGGGTTGTGCTCGGTGAAAACAAGCGTGTCCTGCGCCGTGCCGGCCTTGCGGGCCTCCACCAGCTCAGCCTGCCGGGCGAGCGCCGCGCGGTAGTCCGTGCGGCCCCAGTCACTATAGGATGGCGTGGGGGTTTTGATGCTGGGAAGGTTAGACAGAATTGACAGAATTGACAGGATTATCCCGCGCCCTTCCGGATTCTGTTAATTCTGCCCCACCGCCTTTTATTCATGCCTGAACTCGCCGAAGTCGAATTTTTCCGCCGCCGCTGGTGGGAGGCCGCCGCGCGGCAGATTATAAAAACCGCCGAGGCCCATCCCCACTCGCGCGTTTACCGCAGCCTGCCGCGCGAGTTTTCCGGCGGGGCCACCGCGCTGGCAAAAAATTTGACGTCGGCCAAGCTCATCGACTCCGCCACGCACGGCAAGCAGATGTGGTTTGTGTTTGCGGTCGAGAAGCCTCCCCATGGCGCACGCCAACGCCTTTGGCTGGGCATCCATCTGGGTATGTCTGGGGCCCTGCGTGTCGAACCGCCAGCCTATGCTGCGCAAAAGCACGACGCTCTGATTCTTCATCTCGCGAAACACACCTTGGTTTTTAACGATCCGCGTCAGTTTGGCCGGGTGCGCGCCTGGCGCGGCATGGCAGGGGAGCAGCCGTCCTGGCTGAGAAAATTGCCCACGGAAATTCTTTCCTCCAAGTTTACCGCGGCGTTCGTTCACCACGTCCTTGGCCGCCATGCGCGGGCGCCGCTCAAGGCCGTGTTGCTTGACCAGCGCCATTTCCCCGGCATCGGCAATTGGATGGCGGATGAAATCCTCTGGCGCGCGAGGCTCCGGCCTTCCCTGCCCGCGGGCCAGGCTGCCGACGCCAAAACCGCGCGCAAGCTCTGGACGACCATCCGGCAAGTCACCCGTGATGCGCTGCGCGTCATCGCCGGCCAGGGCCGCAGGCTGCCGCCGGATTTAAATGTCCACATCCCCGACACCTGGCTTTTCAACCATCGGTGGGAGAACGGCGGCCGGTGCCCCAAAACCAAAACACCCCTGCGCCGCGAGGAAATCGGCGGCCGTACCACCTGCTGGAGTCCAGCCTGGCAGAAAGGGTGTGATGTCGTGAGATAAGACGGATTTGAAAGCGCCCTATCTTAGATACTTAACCCAACCCTTCCAAATACGCCTTCAAGCGCGCCGCCAGGCTGGGGCCCAGGCCCGGCACGTCCGCCAATTCCTGCACCGTCGCGGCGCGCAGACGCGTCAGGTTTTTGAACTTCGCCAGCAGCGCCTTTTTGCGCGCGGGGCCCAGCCCGGAAAAATCATCCAGCAGACTCTCCCGAATTTTCTTTGAGCGCAGCTTGGCATTGAAGGTGTTGGCAAAACGGTGGGCTTCATCGCGTAGGCGCTGCAACAGCTGAAGCGCGGGCGAGTGCACGGGCAGCTTCAAGTCGGCGCGTTCATCGGGGAACACCATGGCCTCTTCGCGCTTCGCGAGGCCGATGAAGGGCGGCGGCGTGAGGTTAAGCGCCAGAAACGCCTTGAGCGCCGCGTGCACCTGCCCCTTGCCGCCATCGATGACGAGCAGGTCCGGAAACGCCTTCTCCTCGCGCGCGAGCCGCCCATAACGCCGCCCCACCACCTGCTCCATCGCGCGAAAGTCGTCGTTGCGGATGTCGCCCCGGATGCGGAAGAGCCGGTAACCCGATTTGTCCGGCGCGCCGTTGACAAACCGCGCCATCGCCGCGACGACGAACTCGCCCGAGATATGCGAGATGTCGAAACATTCCAGCACCTGGGGTGGCGCGGGCAGTTGCAGGGCCTCGCCCAACAGCCGTGCGCCCTCGGCGGCTTGGGGATTTTTTAACCGGGGAGCGCGAATGAACAGCCGCTCCTTCACCGCATTGGTGGAGGTCAGCTCGATGGCTTGGATCAAATCGCGCAATTCCGCGGCCCGCTCGAACTGCCGTTTCTCCGCGGCGGCGAGCATCTGCGCGCGCACCTCCGCCAGCCAGGCGCGGGCCTTGCCTTCCAGGAAATCCACCGCCGCCTGCAGGCGCACGGCATATTCCGCCGGGGTGACCTCATTGGGGTGGCCGTAGATTTCCGCCCGGACATCGTTGTAGAGTTTGAAGGATTCCGTGCCCGGGATGGGCGTGGGCTCGGGGGCGTCGCCAAGGCGGATGCCAAACTGGCGGCGCATTTCCGCCAGCGTCTTGCGCAGCAGGCCGCCATTGGCAAAGGGGCCGAAGTAGCGGGCCCCGTCGTCACGGCGCAGCCGCGTCAACCGGAAACGGGGGAAGCGTTCCCGCTCATCCAGGCACACGAGCAGGAAGCGCTTGTCGTCCACAAAGTCGGTATTGTACTTGGGCCGCCATTCCTTGATGAGCTTGCCCTCCAGCAGGATGGCTTCCGTCTCCGAGCGGACCTCGACAGTCTCCAAGTCGCGGACCAGCAACACCATGGCGGCGATCTTGGGCTGGTCAAACCGGGTGCGCCGCCCGCGCTGGAAATAGGAGGAAACGCGTTTTTTGAGATCCTTGGCCTTCCCGATGTAGAGAATGGAGCCAAAGCGGTCTTTCATGAGGTACACCCCGGGCCGGTGCGGCAGCTGGCGCAGCTTCTCCTTGAGTTGGGAAATAGGGTTCCCAACCCGGGGAGCGGCGGCGGATGAGGCGGGGGCGGTCATGGGGGGTTTTATCTACAGTAAAATCCAGGCCGTTTTGTTGATTACCAACATAAAAATTAGGGGTTATGCCTCAGGCATATTTTTGGGATGGAATAGGAGGAAACGGGATTTTGCTTTTTTCCCCTCGGGACAAAAACCTAATCATGCCCTTGCGCAGGCCCGGATGAAGCCGGGAGAATCGGGCCGCGGAAATAGGGAATAAACAACGCCATATGTTACTAGCGGAATGGGCAAAGTATGTTAAATTTTTAACGCGCGTTGACTGCGGGCTCAGCTGTGGCGACGCCGCAATCGCTGTGAAAATCACCCTTGGTAAAATTATTGCGGCCAGCATGGTGTTTGCGGGTGGGATATTTTTGGCCATGGCGGCGGGGTCGGTTTACAGCATCAAGCAAAACGAGCAGACGGCCAACTGGGTCACGCACTCCGAGGAGGTCAAGAACCAGATTCACGCCATCCTGGCGACCGTGGAGGACATGGAGTCCGCCGACCGCGGCTACGTCATCACCGGCGCTGATGAATACCTCGACACCTACGAGGCCGCCAAGAACCAAATCTACGGCCGCTTGGACACGCTGGAGGAACTGGTGGCGGACAACGAGCTGCAATCCCGCCGCGTCGCCCAGCTCAAGCCGCTGGTGATTTACAAGATGGACATCGTGGCGGAGATCATTGCCCGGCGCCGGCAAGGCGGCTATGCCGCGGCGGCCGCCGCCTTTGAGACCGGCGAACCCAAAGGCACCGGCGACGCCGTCCGGAGCCTCGCCGCGCAGATGCTGGCCACGGAAAACGATTTGCAGGTGCAGCGCCGCGAGGACAACGACCGGCAGACACTGTTCAGCCTCGTCACCGCGCTGGGCACGAGCGCGGTCGGCCTGGGCGTGTTGACGGTGGCGGCGTTCATCATCGCCCGGCAGTATCGGCATCGGCTGCAAGCCCAGGCCCAGCTGGCCAAGAAAAGCGCCGAGTTGCAAGGCGTGCTCGACAATGCGCCGCTGGGCATCTTTCTCAAGGACGGCCAAGGCCGCTACCTGCTCCTCAATGCGCCGATGGAGCCGCTGTTGGGCGCGCCTCCCGCAGATTGCCTGGGCCGAACCCCCGCCGAACTATTTTCCGCCGACCGCGCCGCCGTCATCGAGAGCGAGGACCGCGAGGTGCTGGCCGACGGCCGCCCGCACACGATCGACCTGGAGCTGCGTTGTGGGGACGATGTGGTGCGCTCCTTCCGCACGCACAAGTTCACCCTGCGGGACGCGGAGGGAAAAATTTACGCCATTGGCGGCATCAGCGAGGATGTGACGGAGCGCCGTCGCCTGGACGCCAAGTTGCGCCAGGCCCTCGCCACCGCCGAAGCCGCTTCGCGCACCAAGAGCCAGTTCCTCGCCAACATGAGCCACGAGCTCCGCACGCCGCTTAATTCCATCATCGGTTTTTCAGAAATCCTGTCGGACAAGCTCTTCGGCGCGCTCAACGAGAAGCAGCAGCAGTACGTGGGCAACATTCTCGCCAGCGGGCAGCACCTGCTCCTGCTCATCAACGACCTGCTCGACCTGGCGAAGATTGAGGCCGGCAAGATGAATCTCGAGCTGGCGCAGGCCAACATCGCGGAACTGACCAGCGAGGCGGCCACGCTGGTGCGCGGCTCCGCCGAGCGCAAGGGTGTCGCGCTGGAGTTCACGCCCGTGGAGGCGGGCCTCGCCGCCTGGCTGGATGGGCCCCGCACCAAGCAAATCATCTACAACCTGCTCAGCAACGCGGTGAAGTTCACTCCCGTGGGCGGGCGCGTGACGCTGACGGCGCAAAAAATCGCCGACCCGCGCTGTCCGCTGTGGGGCGGCCCGCGCCAGGGCATCCCCGGCGAGCCACTGCCTGGCGAATGGCTCCAGCTTACCGTTGCGGACACGGGTATCGGCATCGCGGAAAAAGATCTGCGCCGGATTTTCAACGAGTTTGAGCAAGTCGATGCCAGTTATTCCCGCCAGCAGGAGGGCACCGGCCTGGGGCTGGCGCTGGCCACCAAGCTGGCGCAGTTGCATGGCGGCGGTGTGTGGGCGGAAAGCCCCGGACGCCTCAACCAAGGCAGCAAATTCCACGTGTTGCTGCCACTGGCCGGCCCACCCCAGAACCTTGAACGCCGGCCCGAGAATGCGCTGCCAGTGGTCAAAAAGACGGCGCGCCTCTCCGCCTCGACTCCGCCATTCCCGCTGCCGGTCGCCGGCAACGCGTCCAGGCGCCCGCTGGTGTTGGTGGTGGAGGATGAGGCTGCCGCCGGCGATTTGATCAAGGAATACCTGACGCAGGGTGGCTATGAAGTGGCTCGCGCCACTAGTGGCGAGGAGGCCCTGCGCCTGGCGGAAACACTGCGGCCCGCGGTCATCACGCTCGATATCCTGCTGCCGGACGCCCACGGCTTCGACGTCCTCACCCGCCTCAAAGCCGCGCCGGCCACGCAGCACATCCCAGTCGTCATCATTTCCGTCACCGACGACCGGCAGACCGGCCTTTCCCTCGGCGCGACGGAATTTTTCGTCAAACCCGTCAACGCCGCGAAATTGCTGGCGGCGCTGGAGCGTGTGCGCGCCTCCATCCAGCGCGAAATCCAGCGTGTGCTGGTGGTGGATGACGAGCCCATCGCCCGCGAGACCATTGTGGCGATGCTGGAGCCCCGCGGCTACGCCATCCAGGCCGCGGAGTCAGGCGAGGAGGCCCTGCGCCTCATCACGACGGCCGTCCCGGATGTCGCCATTATCGATCTGACGATGCCGGGGATGTCCGGCTTCGACTTGGTGGCGCATTTGCGCCGCGACCCCGCCACGCGCGAGTTGCCCATTTGTATTTACACGGCCAAGGACCTCTCCGCCGCCGAGATGCACTGGCTGCACGAGCAAGCCACCGTCGTCACCGCCAAACCCTTTCGCGAGCAGCTGCTCACCGAGCTGCATCGCGCCTGTTGCAACAGCTCCTGACCCTGCACATGAACGGCAAAACCATCCTCGTCGTCGAGGACAACCCGCAAAACCGCGAGTTGGTCACCGACCTCCTCACCATCGCCGGCGCCCGCATCCTGATCGCGGAGGACGCCGAGACTGCGCTTGAACTCGCCGGGCGCGAGGCGATCGACCTTGTCCTCATGGATGTAAGCCTGCCGCGCATGGATGGGCTGGAGGCCACGCGCCGGTTGAAAACCACCCCCGCCACGGCGCACCTGCCCATCATCGCGCTCACCGCCCATGCCATGAAAGGCGACCGCGAACGGATTCTCGCCGCCGGGTGCAACGGCTACATCACCAAGCCCATCGACACCCGCGCCTTCGCCGGCGAAGTGGCCCGCTATTTAGGCGTGACGGCTTAAAACAGCCCGCGCTCAACCCCCGCCTCCTTGCCACCCCCCAACCCACTGGATCATGCCCGCCAGCCAACTCTCCTCCAAACCCGAACGGTCGGGCCAGCCTGGTGGCCGTCCTGAAGCGCATGTGCCCGCGGCGGTGGGCCGCGTCCTGGTCGTGGATGATGATGCCGCCAACCGCACCCTGCTTTCCGAATGGCTTGGCGCTTATGGCCACAAGATCAGCACAGCCGCCGATGGCATGGAGGCGCTCAAGATGGTCGAGGCTGATCTGCCCGATGCGATCATCCTCGATGTCATGATGCCGGGCATGGACGGTTTTGCCGTCTGCCAGCAGCTGAAGACCAACCCGCGCACCGCCGTCGTCCCCGTGCTTTTGCTCACGGCCCTGAACGAGCGCGAGGACCGCCTGCGCGGAATGCGCGTCGGCGCCAACGACTTTTTGATGAAGCCGGCGGACCTGCCGTATGTTCTCCTGCGGGTGCGCAACGCCATCCTGCTGCGCAAATTGAGCATCGAAGTGGAGAAGCGCCTGAGCGAAGCCGTCCGCGAACAGCAATTGCGCGAGAGCCTCCTGCACATGATTGTGCACGACCTGCGCACGCCCCTCGCCGGGCTCGAGGGCTACCTCCAGCTTTTGCAGATGACCGCCGGCGCCAAATTGGAGGAGCGCCCCGCGCGCTACCTCGGCCAGTCCATCAGCGCGACCCACAACCTCGCGCGGCAGATCGACCTGCTGCTGGACATCCACCGCATGGAGGAGGGCAAGATGCCCGTGTACATCGCGCCGAATGATCTTGCGGAGATTGTGGACAAGGCGCTCGAGACCCTGCGCCCCCTCTTTGGCCAGCGCCGGTTGCGCCTGGAGATTGCGTCGCGCCCGGTGCCCGTGCTGGCCGACAGCGGGCTGCTCACGCGCGTGGTGGGCAACCTCGTGGGCAATGCCATCGCCTTCACCTCGGCCAAGGATGGCGAAATCAAAATCGTCGTTCAGGCCGTGGATGACCGCGCCCGCCTCGAGATTGTGGACAACGGGCCCGGCATCGACCCCGCCAAGCAGGAGGCCATCTTCGAAAAATTTTTCCAGGTGGGCCAGGAGGTGCGCACGCGCTCCAGCGGCCTGGGCCTGACTTTCTGCAAACTCGCGATGTCGGCGCAAAACGGCCGCATCGGCGTCATTTCCCGCCCCGGGGCGGGCGCGCGCTTCTGGTTTGATGTGCCAGTGGACACCGGCGGCGCCTAGAACTTCTGTGTGTGCAGCCAGGCGGGATTACAGTTCAGTATCCGGGACATCCTCCAGCAAATCTGCAACAGGATTATCGATGGCCAGCCTAAGCCAGTGCTGCAGCAAAGGCGTCCGGTCAATTATTTTTTTGGGTAGCTGTGTGGCCACACAATCAATGATGCGCGCTTGTCCGTTGCAGTCATAAACAATATTCCGATCATGCAGATCGCCGATTAACCAGAGATTTTCCTTCTCCACCAGCAATCGGGGGTGGGCGCGGTCACAAATCAGTAAGCGGGAGGGACAATCCCTTAATATCTTGAGATCCAAGAATGGAGTGGGATCGGTTCCCTTTGCCAATGCCTGACCGCGCGTCTGTTTGGCGATCAGAATTCCTTCGGAAGTAAGGCCCAGGACTTCGGTGGGCATGCCGCCAATGAGATTAATCAGGAGCAATTTTTTCAGCAAATCATCGTATGTGCACTCAAAACAAGCCTTGGCCTCTATTACATCTTCGGAGTTTTGCTTAAAATCAAAGGTGGCTCCCGACCAGCAGGCTTCACGGGGCAGAAAGAATTTATAAATGGAACCGGCCGCGTCCTGAAAAGCCCAGGCTTCCATTCCAGATCCTATGCATCGCAGGCCCTGGGTGTTGTCATCAAAGGGCTCGTCGGCATTGCTGTTGAATCCGAAGGCTTCCAGGGTCAGCAAGGGCAAGGTAAGGCGCAGCAGGCGCACTGCTTCATAGAGTTCCGCCCAAGCGCCACCTTCATGCTTCAGCAGGCTTAAGTCGTCTTCCGGGAATTGGAGAAGCTCGTAATCTGTTGCCGGACTTTGCCCAAGGCCGCATTGGGCTGCCGCCTTGCGTAAGTGATGGAACGCTTCCAGTCGGCGCTCGTGACATTCAACAAGCCGTGCTTGGTCTCGGTCGCTGGGGAGGACGGATCCGGAGAGGAAGGTTTCCCGCTTGGAGAAGGAGTCGAGCACGATTGATCCATGGCTTATAGGTTAAGCGATATTTTCATTTTTGCAAAATAATTAGCTCGGTGCCACCAGCCCATTTTCATCTGCCAGCATTAGAACTTCTGCGTGCGCAGCCAGGCGATGCACTGCGCGTTCCACGCATCCGTCAGCCCGAAGCCGTGGCCGCCATACGGCCCGCGCAGGTAAACGACGGGCACATTCGCCTTTTCAAGTGCGGCGACGTACACATCGGAATTGGCAATGGGCACCGTCTTGTCCGTCACCGAGTGCACGATGAAGGCCGGGGGTGTGGCGGGCTTCACCTGTTTTTCGCTGCTCAACAAGGTTTTCAGCTCCTCGGTCGGATTCGCGCCGAGGAGATTGTTGCGCGAGCCTTGGTGCACGATGGTGTCGTCCGTCATCGAGATGACGGGGTAAAGCAGGATGTGCACATTGGGCCGCGAACTGGCCCGGTCGATGAAGTCTGCCGCAGTGGCATCGCCGTCGTCAAAATGAGTGGCGACGGTGCTGGCCAGGTGCCCGCCCGCGGAAAAGCCGATGACACCGATGCGAGTCGGGTCGATTTTCCAGGCCGGAGCGTAAGTGCGCACAAAGCGGATGGCCCGCTGGCCGTCCAGCATTTCCGCCGGATAGTTGTAGCCCGCGGAGCCCAGGCGGTACGTCACCACAAACGCGGTGATGCCATTGCTCGCGAGCCACTGTGCGATGCGGCTGCCTTCATTGGTCATCGACAGGCTGGTGTAGCCGCCGCCAGGGAAAACGATCATCGCCGCGCCGGTCGCCTTGGCGGGATCGGCGACATAGGCTTGCAGGCTCGGGATGTCCTTCGCGGTCTGCCCATGCTGGCCCGGTGCATCCCCAGCCCATAGGCGGAACGATTGCAAATTTTGCAGCGCAGGGGTGGTGGCCGTCGCGGGGGCTCCGCTGGCGGCGGGCGCGGCTGCCGGGGTGGGGGCATCGGCGGCGGACATAATCAAGGGGGTGGCCAAAAACAAAACGGCGGGGAGTATCTTCATGAACGGTTGGGGTGGGGACGCAATTTCTAATCCTGCGGGTGCGGTGCTGGCAATGACTTTCCCCTCGAATACCGCCGGGTTTGAAACTACGCTTTGGGCACCCCAACCCTGAAGACACTCCCCTTATGTCTGCCCCTTCGCCCGAACGCCGAACTTTTCTGAAAAACTCCGCCATGCTGGGCGCGGCCGCCGCGCTGTCCCGCGCCACGCGCCGGGCTGCCGCCGCGCAGCCTGCTCCCGTCCCCGCCAAAATTTCGCCGACCATCGGCATCCAGATGAACGTCTCGGCCCTCGCACAGCCGGATTTTGAAAAATCGCTCGACGACATGAAGGCCCGCGCAGGCGTCAACGCGCTTTTCCCCTTTATTTACAGCTACGTGAACCGCACCACCGGCCTGCCCGCGGCCGGCTTTCGCGGCGGCAACTATGCCATGCCGCACATGGAGTATTATAAGAACACCTCGCTCAGCTTTGCCGATATGCGCGCGCCCGAGCTCGGGGAGATGGACATCCTCGCCCGCACCATTCCTGCCGCCAAGGCCCGCGGCATCAAGACATTTGCCTGGGTGCTGGAGGACAACACGCAGATCACCGTGCCCGCCTGGGGCCCCCTTTACGAAATCGATTTCCATGGCAACCGCACCACGCGCCATCCTTCCGGCCCGTGTTACAACAACCCGAACTACCGCGGCTATCTCCTCGGCCTGATGGAGGACTATGCGCGCTCGTACGACATCGACGGCGTCATGTGGTCCTCCGAACGCCAGGGCGGCTTGTTCAATGCGCTTGGCGCCTACCACAACGGCCAGGGCGCGGACCCGGGCCAGGCCACCTGTTTCTGCGAATTCTGCATCGCCCGCGCGAAGAAAAACGGCGTGGACCCCGAGCGCGCCCGCGCCGGCTTTGGCGAGATCGAGAAATTCGTCCGCGCCGGCCGTGCGCGCAGCCCCGCCCGTCCGCGCGATGGCTGGTTCGTCCAGTTCTTCCGCATTCTGCTTAATTATCCGGAGCTCCTTGCCTGGGAGAAAATGTGGATCGACAGCCGTGCCGATGTCATGGCCGCGATTCACCAGCAGGTCAAAAGCGTCAAGCCCTCGCTCCAGGTCGGCTGGCACATCTGGCACGCGCTATCCTTCAGCCCCTTCCATCGTGCCGAGTTGGACTACGCGCCCATGGCAAAGTACTCCGACTACATCAAGCCCGTGCTCTACGCCAACTGCGCGGGTGACCGCATGAAGAGCTTCACCAACAGCGTCGGCGCGAATGCCTTTGGCGACGCCCCGCGCGCGGAGATGCTCGATGTCTTTTACGCTATGCTGGATTACAAGGAAGCTCCCTATGAGCAGATTAGCGCCAAGGGTTTTTCCTCCGATTACGTGAAGCGCGAGACGCGCCGTTGCCTCGACGACGCCGGCCCGGGCGTGCAGGTCTGGCCCGGGATTGATGTGGATGTCCCCGTGCCTCCGGGCGCCAGCCAGCGCACCCCCGAAGGCGTGAAGAACGACGTCCTCGCCGCTTTTGCCGGCGGCGCCACCGGCGTCATCCTCTCCCGCAATTATTCCGAGATGGACCCCGCCAACCTCGCCGGCGCCGGAATGGCGCTGAAGGAATTGGGCTTGGGGTAATCAAGGGGCGGATTATTGGTCGTAACTATGATAGAATGGCTTGAAGACATCCGTGGCCGGTGTGGGTGCTCCAATCCAGCGCACGAGCGCCGCCGGCCACTTCGCATCCAGCACCACAAGCGTGAAGCTGCCCACGATGTGCGGCGTCTTGCCGGATTCAATCAATGTTTCAGGAGGCTCGCCTTTGTTGCCCAAACCGGAAATCACGGCGTTTTGGTTGAGCAGGGTATTTTCACCATCGCGTTCGACTGAAATATCCCCGGCTGTGGCGGCCAGCGCCACGCCTTCACCGGCGCCAGTGGTCATCAATGCCAGTTCGGTGCTGCGGCGGTTGCCTTGAAAGCGCAGGTCTTCGCGGTTGAGGTGGAAAATACCAAACTCGTTGAGCTTGTCCTTGCCCGGCGTGCCATCGTAGGGGCCTTGACCAATCCAGCGGAATTCTGTGAGCGCCGGAGGCAGCACCACAGACAAGCCGGCCTCCGCCAATTCGCCCGTGGCGTTGGTCGGCGTATAATCATAGCTGATGGCAATGGCCCCGCTATTGGTTAGAGTAAGCTGGTACCCGCCGACAAAAGACTGCGCAGGTTTGTCCGGACGGGGATAGGCACCCTTGACGGAAAGGGTCACCGTTCCGTTGGTTTGCGAAATTTGGATGTCGGGTTTGTCAGCCTTGGTCAGCATCGACATGGGCCACAGGTTCGTTTTCGGTTCCGCGCGGACTTCCGCCATGGTGGGCTTGCGGCCAGTGTGCGGGTAGATTCCCCCCACCAGCACACGGCCCGAGTTGTCCTTGATGGTGAGTTCGCCGGTTGTACGCGAGAGCGTGAGAATGCCTCCGCCAAATTCGACTTTCACCTCGTTTGCGCTGTCAGTCACTGTGGGGGTGTTTCGTTTGGGCAAGGTGTCGAGCCAGGTTTCGCGTTGAGCGCCGGGAAGCTCGAGCTGCACGCTGCGTTCCGTGATTTGCAGGCCATGCTCATCCAAACAGCGCACCTCCAGCGCCAGGACATCGCCATTGGCATCGGCAGGAATATTTATCGGTACGCGCAGGGTTTCCTTGGTGTGAGACGCCGCCTTCAGCGGGATTTCGCCTTTTTCAACCTCCGCGCCATTGCGCTTCTGCGACCAGACAAGTTTCATGCCTTCGAGCGAGCGGAAGTCATGGCGGTTCTCGATGGTCAGGGCGACTTGCTGTGCCCCCGGCTTCACGGTGGCGGCGCCTTCGGTGATCTGCACCGGGGAATGCACCTTGCGCACCAACCAGTAGTCCGATTGCGGCGTGCGGTCGGCGTACATGATGCCATCGGTGCCGTTGTTTTTGTCGGTGTCGTAATAGCGGTACTGGTCAAGCCAGGCCAACTGGGTGAGTTTGCTGCGGTCCACCGGGGTGGGGCTGGTGAGGAGGATTCCCTGATCCATGAAATGCCAGACGGCACCGCCGGCGAATTGCGGGGTTGCCTGCATGATTTCCCACTGGTTCTGGATGCGGTCGGAAGCCAGGCCCAGGGCGTGCGCATATTCACTGAAGATGACCGGCCGGTTCACTTGCCCGGGCAGATCGTGCAGCTCCTGCGTGGAGGGATAATGCTCGTCCAGCACATCCACAAAAGCCGGCATCTTGTCCAGATTCTGGCGAAAGACTGTCGGCGTCACCGGGAAGCAGATGGGATGGTTGGGGTCCACTTGCTTGGCATACTGGCCCGCGTCAAGCAGGAGCGGCGTCACGGGGTTTTCATTGCCGATGCTCCAGATGATGACCGAAGGGCGGTTGCGGTCGCGGGCGATGGTTGCATAGACGCGCCAGAAAATATTGTCGTGGTAGGCCGGATCGTTGTCGTGGGTTTCGCCCCGGCCGATGGCCACTTCATCCATGACGTAGAAGCCCATTTCATCGCAAAGCTCCAGAAAGCGCTTGTTCGGCGGATAGTGCGAGGTGCGGATGAAATTGATGTTGGCCTTCTTCATCAGGTCGAGATCGCGGCGCATTTCCGCCTCGGTGATGGCGCGTCCGTCGATGGGGTCGAGATCGTGGTGGTCCACCCCGCGCATCTTGAAAGGCCGGCCATTGAGCAGGAGCACACCGTCTTTGATGGAAATCTCCCGCAGGCCGATGCGTTCTTCAACGGTCTGTGGCGCCTGGCCGTTGGCGGCGAGGGTGAGCTGCAACCGATAAAGCGATGGGGTTTCCGCGGTCCACAGCTTCGGTTGGGCAACCGGTACCGCCGCCCAGAAGTGGTTGCCGCTCTGCGGGGCCAGGGCAAAGTCACTTGCGATTTGGCCATCAGGCCCAATCAGCTGCCCGCGAACGGAAGTGGCCGCGCCGTTCGTTGTCAGGGCCACCGATAAATACGCTGTGCCGTCGGGCGCCAGCTTCGTGGCCGTGACGACGTCCTGCACATAAGTGTTCGGCACTGAAAAGAGGGTGACATCGCGGCAGATGCCGCCCAGCGACCAGTCGTCGTTGATGTCAAATTCGTAGGCAAACGGCTTGGTCGAAACCTGCACTGCCAGCACGTTGTCGCTGTTCGCCTCCGTCAGCAGCGCGTCTGTTATGTCGAAAGTATGCTGGTTGTACGCGCTGCCCGCCGAGGCGCCCACTGCCTTGCCATTCACCCAGGCCTCGAATCCATAGGCCACGCCTTCAAAGCGCAGGCAGACGCGCCGACCATCCCGCCAGGCTGCCGGCACGCGGAAAGTGCGCCGGTAGAGTCCCGTCCCATCGGCCAGGCCGTTGTCGTAGTGCGGCGTGGCAAAGCCCTTGAGCTCCCAATTGGAGGGTACGACAATCGTCTTCCAATCCGTCACCTTAAAGTCCGGTTGGGAAAACCCCGCATCTGCCCCGGGATTAAGCGAAGCAATGTATTTAAAAGACCAGTCACCATCCAGCGAAGCGGCGAAGCTTTTGTCGCTGGTCGGATAAACAAAAATGGGGTCAGCCGCTTGGGCAACTGCGGCGGTGGTGAGAAAACCAACCAGGGCAATTATAAGGCGGGGGGCAGCCAACCGACTCAGGAGGGGGGTATTCATGGATGCAAGTTGATATAGCCCACCGGCATTTACCCTCCAAGCGGCCCGCAACGTTATCGTAACGTCCCTGTGGGTTCGACCCACTCGCCGGTGATGGAGATGGAAGTGGGCACCGGAGGTATGCCGCGCTCCCCGCGCAGCACGAGGCTGGTGAGCGTGTCCATGGCGATGGCCCCGATGGAGTCATGCCGCTCGTCCAGCCCGGGCGCATAGGGGTGAAAGGGCAGGGAATTTGCCAGTGCCCAAGGCACGCTTATTCCCGCGCGGCTCAGTTCGGCCTTGAATTGGGAAAAATGCGGCGGATGGCCGACGATGACCACATCCGGGCGCTCTTTATTCACCCACTTGGCGATCTTGGGCACAGAATCGTAAGCGTAAAAGAGCGGGGCGCAGCGCACCTTGTACCGCATATGATGCCAGGCAAGCGCGCTGGCATAGGCATCATGCGTGCGTTGGGCGTGGGTGGTGTGCCCCACGAAGCCCAGCCGGCGAAAGCCTTGCTGGGCAAGCCGCTCCACCAGCAACCGGCAGTTGGCCGCATGGTTGGGCACCACTTCATGAAAGCGCGGAGCAATGACGCTCGAAGTGGCCGCGACCACCGAGAAGGCCGACCAGTCGGCGGAATCCACGGAGGTCGGCTCCACCAGCGGCAGAAGCATCACGCCCTCCACGCCCCGGGCGCGGAGCGTGCGGATGGCGGCCTGCCAGCCATGGCGCCCGGCGGAAACGCGCAATCGTGAGAGGGAAAAGCCCAACTCTTCCGCCCGGCGCATCGCATGGTGGTAGAGCCGCACGCAATACGCCGGCTCATCGGGTTTGTCGGTAAGGGCGCAAAGGCTCGCCCGGAACCCCCGGTGCCCGCCCCGCCGGAGTTGATGCATAAGCCGGCCGAGAAGCGGGTCAGGCCGATAGCCCAGCTTGGCTGCGGTGGCCTGAATCTGCTGGCGCAGCTTGTCGGAAACCCCGGGCTGCCCCCGCAACGCGCGGGAGACCGTCATGACGCTGACTCCGAGGGAATCAGCCAGAATGCTGAGCGAAACTCTGGCCATCGGGTTGTCTGGTCCAAATCGTTGCCATGTGGCCGGGCTGGCGCAAGTTCAACTGTTGGGCGGATAATGGGCTGGCCAAGTCACGCCTTGCTTTTTCGCGGTGCGCTGCCGGCCCAGCCGGTTTCCTGCTCGAGGTTCATTTCGGGGATACGGTTGAAGGCGATGCGCATGGGGGCGGCGGCGCGGGCTTCGTGCGCGCCGGCCCAGTAGATGGCGCCGTTGCCGTACAGGAGGTTCAGTTTGTCTGCCGCGCGCATCAGCGTCGTCCGCCGCCCGGCTTCCGAGGCAAAGAGCGAGGGCGTGTGGTCGTGCGCGTGCTCGAGGCCCGTCAAGGTCACGCCGACGAGAAAGGGCCGCGCACCGTCATATAGCCTGGGCCGCTGGGTCCAGAGCGCATCCAGTGTGTCGGCCAGTTCCACGGTATCCTGCGTGGCGTCGAAGCTCGCGGCGGCGTCCCAGTCCGGCGCGCCTTGGTAGTCCACGCTCAGGTGCATTTCCCCGGCGAAAAATTCTTTCGCGCGCAGCCGCCCCGCCGCCTTTTGCAGCAGCCGGTGCAGTGTGGCCAGCGCGCGGGGCTCGGAGCGCAAGTTGGGCGGCAGCACGTGCGAGTGGCCGATGTGCGTCTTGCGCGTGGCTTCGAGCGGAAAATCCGTGCCGCGCAGCTTGGCCCAGAAACGCTCGCCCTCGACGCCACCCCAGATGGTGCGCAGTCGTCCGCGGTCCGCGGCGGTCAGCTCCGCGACTGTGGCGATGCCCGCGCGCAGCAGGCGCTCCTCCATGTGGCGGCCAATACCGCAGAGATCGCGCAACGCCAGCTTATGCAGCGCGCCGGGCAGGTCTGCGTGGTCGAGGACAACCAAACCGTCCGGCTTTTGCATGTCGCTGCCGGTTTTCGCCAGGAACAAATTAGGCGCGAGGCCGATGGAACAGCGGATGGTCGGGCCCACTTCGCGGCGCAGGGCCTTTTTAATCTGCCCGGCCAGCGCCACTGCCTCCTCCCGCTCCCGCCAATGGCCGGTGAGCCGGCAGGAAAGCTCATCAATCGAATGCACGGCCTCGATGTGCATCTGCCGCTCGATGACTTCTTTTAACGCCTCATGCAGCTTCACATACTCGCGGGGCCGCGCCTCCACAAAAATAATCTCCGGGCACAGGTTGCGCGCCTCATGGACCACGTGGCCCGTCCGCACGCCAAATTTTTTCGCCTCAAGGGATGCGGCGATGCAGCAACCCGTCTCCGCCATCACCGCCACAATGCCCAGCGGACGGCCGCGCAGCTCCGGCCGCAGGTGCTGCTCGCACGAGGCAAAGTAGGAGTTAAAATCCAAAAATAGATGGTTAAGGCCCACGGCTAACGTGAATGGTATATATTTGAGCACCATCCGTCAAGCGGTGGAAAAACAAGCAGTTCCTTGGAGTCCAGGCAGGACACCTTCTCTCATTCACTCTGCCGCAAACCCCTTGTGCTTTGGGGGAAAATGCGGTAACGTGGCCCTTCACGTCCTTCATCATGCATATTCGCGCTTATCTCAAACCCACCTGTGGCTGGAGCCGCGGCGTCCGCGCCGTCCTCAAAAAATACGGGCTGGAGTACGAAGACCTCGACATCATCAACAACCGCGCGCTGTACGCGGAAATGGTGCAGAAGTCCGGCCAGCCGTTGTCGCCCTGCGTGGAGATCGACGGGAAGATGCTTGCGGACATCTCGGGCGAGGAAGTTGAGCAGTATATGCTCGCCAACAAGCTCGTGCAGCCGACGGACGCCCAGGCCGACGCGCCGACCAATGCCTCCTGCACCGATGCCGAGCACGCCGCCCAGGCGGCTGCGGCCACGGCGAGCAACTCCAAGGCCATCCGGTTTTTCTAAGCGATAGAATACCTTAGTGCCGGGCGACGGCCGCCAGCAGGTCCTCGACTTTGTATTTGTGGAGCTTGCGGCGCATCCAGTCGAGCCCGGCATTGACCGCGCGGGCCTTGATGGTCAGCCGGTCGCCGGTGAAAAACAATTTGCGCGACCAGGCGCCATTGGGCGACGAATAGCCGAGAAAGACGGTGCCCACCGGCAGGGCGGAGGTGCCGCCATCGGGCCCGGCAAAACCGGTGACGCTCAAGGCGTAGTCCGCGCCCAGGCGCTCGGCCACACCGGTGACCATCGCCACCGCCGTCTCCGCGCTGACCGCGCCATGCTGGTCGAGAATGCTTTCGGGCACGTCGAGCAGGCCCACCTTGGCGTCATTGGAGTACGACACCACGCCGCCGAGGAAAATCTTCGACGCGCCGGGAACATCCGTGAACGCATTGGCGAGCAGGCCGCCGGTGCAGGACTCCGCCACAGCGAGGGTGGCCGGGCGGGCGCGGAGCTCCTCGAGCACGATTTCCGCCAGTGTCGCGCGTCCGTAGCAGACAAAGTCCTCGCCCAACGCCTCGCGCATCTCCTGGCCGATGGTTTTGATTTGCGCGGGGGAAAAGCCGCGCGCGCCGGACGCGATGCGCACATCGACATTGCCCTGGTGCGCGCAGTAGGCGAGGCCCAGGCCGGGGTTGCGATCCACAATGGGCTGGATGCGCTGGGCGACCTGCAGCTCCGGCGTGCCGGCGGTGCGCAGCTGGAGGTAGGCCTCGCCGGCGGTGAGCACACCCGCGGCCTGGAGACGCGGCAGGGCCTCAAACTCAAACATCGGGCGCAGCTCATTCGTCGGGCCCGGGAGCATGACCAGGATCTTGCCGTCCTTCTCCAAATAAATACCCGGAGCGGTGCCAAAACGGTTGCGCAAAAGCTGGGAGCCGCGCGGGCGGTAGCATTGCTTGCGGTCGAGGTCGGTGATGCGGCGGCCGGTGCGTTGAAAGCGGGCGACGATGGCGGCTTCAGCCTCGGCATCGAATTCCAGCGGCAGACCCAGCACGCGGGCAATGGTCTCGCGCGTGTTGTCGTCCGACGTGGGCCCCAGGCCGCCGGTGGTGATGATAATGTCCGCGCTCGCCCACGCATCGCGGAACGCGGCTTCAATGTCCGCTGGTTCATCGCGCACCACAAGGTTGCGGCGGGGCGGCAGGCCATGGCGGGCGAATTCGCCGCCAAGGTAGTGCAGATGCGCGTTCTGACGGAGGCCGAGCAGCAGCTCGTCACCCAAGGTAAGCAGATCGAGAATTTTCACGATTAAAAGAAGACCAGGCCACTTTTTCAGACTGTCACAAGTGCATAATATACAGCATTTCCCGGGAAAAGCCAGCGGCGGTTTGGGGCCGCAGAAGAAAACCGCATAGCCGCCAACATGAGTGATAATCCCCGTATCCGCCGTCGCATATTGCCTTGTTTAACGGGCGAAAGTTCTCATGCTGGAAGTTCCCCCCGTTTTCGGTCAGTCACCCCAACCCCCCTCTTGGTTATGAATGTTTCCGCCCGTCATTCCTTTGCTGTGCGCTGGACACTTCCGGCGTTGTTCCTCACCAGCGCGGTAGCTGCGTATGCGGCTGATGCGTCTGCTCCGGCTGCGCCCGCGGCTTCGGCTGCTGCGCCCGTGGCCACCACTGCCGCCAAACCCGCGGCCAACCTGCCATCCATCATTGTGTGCGGCGACTCCACGGCCAAAAACACCGGGCGCGGCGCGCAAGGCTGGGGCACGGCGATTGAAGCGTATTTTGATCCGGCCAAAGTCACCATCAACAACCAGGCCCATGCCGGCACCTCGAGCCTCACTTATTATAATGGCGACTGGCCCAAGGTGCTGCCCTTGATCAAGGCGGGCGACTATGTGCTGATTGTGTTTGGCATCAACGATGGCGGGTTGCACACGCCGCCCGGGCTGGGTGATGAAGTGATCGACCGCACCGACCCGAAGACCAGCGCGGCCGGGCAGGCCCACACGTATGGCTGGTATATGTCCAAGATGGCCACCGACGCCCAGGCCAAGGGCGCGCACGTCATTTTGCTGACCGTCACTGCCCGTGATATTTGGACGAACCCGAAGGCCACCTTTAACGATGCCAAGATCACCAAGCAGGAAGACGGCTACACCACCGCCGAGGACAAGGTGGACCGCAAAAATTGGGGCAGCTACCCCGAATGGACAAAGGCCGTGGCCGCCAAGTTGCACCTGCCGGTGGTGGACCTGACCAACATCGAGGCGCAGAAGATGGAAGCCATGGGCCGTGAAAAAGTCATGGTCAACTATCTTGACCATAACCACACCACGCCTGCGGGCGCGGATGTCGTCGCCTCCTGCGTGGTGGCGGGCCTCAAGGGCCTCAAGGACAGCCCGTTTACGGCGATGCTTTCGGAAAAGGGCAAAGCCCTCGCCGTGGCGGATGCGAAGTTTGTGATCGAGAATCCGGCTCCCGCCGCCACTCCCGCTGCTCCGGCGAAGTAATCCTCCAGTTCTCTTCCGCCCCATGAAAACTCCGCTTTTCCTTCTCGGCGTTTTCGCCGCGGCCGTCCTGCACGCACAAAACCCCGCGCCTCTGACGGGCCAGGGGGGGAATGCGCTGCCGCAGAAGGCGAACCTGCCCACGCTGTGGCTCGTGGGCGATTCCACGGTGCGCAACGGCACGGGCTATGGCGGTGCCAATGGCCAATGGGGCTGGGGTGCGCCGCTCGAATATTTTTTCGACGCGGACAAGCTCAACGTCGTCAACCGCGCGCTAGGCGGGACGAGCAGCCGCACATTCTACGCCAGCAACTGGCCCCGCGTGGTGGAGAACGTGAAGAAGGGCGACTTCGTCATGATCCAATTTGGCCATAACGACAACAACGGCGTGTTTACGGATGCGGGTGGCTACCGCGCCTCGCTCAATGGCGTGGGCGACGACACCCAGCAGCAGACGAGCCGCGCCGGCCAGCCCGAGACCGTGCACACCTACGGCTGGTACTTGAGGCAGATGGTCGAGGAAACCAAGGCCAAGGGCGCGACACCCATCCTCTGCTCGCTCATCCCGCGCAAAATCTGGGAGAGCGGCAAGGTCATCCGCGCCAACAGCAATTATTTCCCCTATGCCGATTGGGCGGGCGAAGTGGCCAAGGCCGGGAATGTCGCCTTCATCGACCTCAATGCCATCACGGGGCGCAAATATGACGAACTGGGCCCGGACAAGGTGGAGAAGCTTTTTGTGCCCATGCCGACGGAGCATACGCACACCGACTGGTACGGCGCCTTTATCAATGCGGAGTCCATCATTGGCGGCTTGAAGCTGCTCAAGGACGACCCGCTGGCCCCTTATTTCTCCGCGCGCGCGCGCGACCTCCCGGCGGCCGACCCCGCGAAGCCCGCGCTGGCCGGCACCAGCACCACTCCTTCATGGCCGACGAAGCCGGTCCACGCGAAAGCCGCGATGACGAAGG
>JBEHYY010000021.1:0-68271 GCA_048497935.1 Verrucomicrobiota bacterium | reverse complement strand
TAAGTAGCATAGGCTTTTTTCATGGGTATTTCCAGCCTGATATCCTGTATATGCATATCTGCTTTAGCGGTTACGCGGCACTGGTAGTTGAGCCGTCCATCGAATTCCATTTCCCCATCACATACAATCTGCAAAGAATCATTGCTGATGGTGCTTTGCCATTTTACAATGCCGTTCTTTTTTTCTTTAAAGTTGAATTGTGCGTTGCGGAATATTACTTTCCGGTTGTTGATCTCTACGGTAAAGCGAATGGGGGAGGAGAGTATATTTCCATCGAGCGGGTTGATGGTGGTGGGTAAACCAAAATCATTCAATTCAATTTTTTTGCCGGTTGCTTCGATGTTTTTATTGTTTACCTGCAATGCAGTGTAACATAACGTGGGTTCATCATCAGTACCCAATGTTGAATTCAGCCACCGCAATCTTGAATGGCGCCAGGTTTCGCCATCACCTCTGTCTGCCAGCAAACTATCGCCCACGGCAATGCTGATGTTTATTGTTTTTGAAGATAGATTAGCGGTTTGCACGGATAACGTGCCGGTATATTTTCCGGGTGAAACTGTTGCGGGAATATCTACGCCTACCCATAAGGGTTGTATTGCACCTTTTTCAATATTTACTTTTTTTACAAATGGTTTTCCTTTGGGGTCAACCCCATTGGTATTAAAGCAGGTAATGGCAGATGATGGAATGCTGTTGCCTTTTTCATCTTTCAGATCAGAAAACTGTAAGTGTACATCATTAATATCCTGGTGTGATGCGAACACGCCGAGTTGAAATGCGTAGTATTCATTTTTCTGTGCTTTTCCATTGAAGCCATTACTCATTTTGCGTTGTACCCAGCGCAGCGGCAGTGCATCCTGCATGCGGATGGGATAAGCCCTGTCTTCAGGGAAAACCAGGAACGGATCTTTATACTGTGCAATGAACTGCTGTTGTTCTTTTTGAGTAGCACATACTTCCATCGGGTAAAAACTGTGAAAAGCAGCACGAGCTTCTATGCCGGTTACGGTTGCATGGGCTACATTGTTGTATTGTGCAACAGTGCCGGCTAAACGATGTTGTTTTGCCCAGTCCATGTTTGGCTTTTCTTCGGGCAATAAATAACGGCCAGGACTGTATTGCTTTGTTTCTGGTGTATAGGGCAGGTAATAAAAATAATAAATACCTTTTTGCTTAACAGGACCAAAAACCAGTTCACATCTCTCCTTATTAATCTGTACGCGGTAAATATTGTTTATGGTTTCACCCGTTGCAGCATTTACAATCATCATGCGCCTGCTTTCCGGGTTTTTATCATGACGTCTCCACAAAAAATTAATACTTACCGCATCTGCCGGCGCTTTCACCTGTACAACCGCGCGGTGATTGCCGAATGCTTCATATGCGAATTTCATCACGCCCAGCAGTAAAATCACCAACCCGGCAACGAGAATGCAGCGTCGGATGGTCATAATGACGAATTTATAAGACTCCCCTTCATGAGTTCAAGGTTACCTAGGGACTCCACCGATAAGTGAAGAGTTCCATTTTGTCCGACCACGGACATTTCCCCCCATCGCTTTACTATTGCCGGATTTAGGCCTCCACGGCATTTTATGAGACGTGAGCATGACTGATTTGCCCGCGGTTCCCGTCCCTGTGGAAAAGGGTGAATTGGTTCTGCCCGGCATCCCGCTGGCGCATGAGGGTTTTGTCGCGCACGTGCGCGAAATCGCGGCCCGGTTGCCCGGCGGCCGCCCTTCGTGGGATGAGTACTTTATGGCCATGGCGCTGTTGATTTCCTCGCGCTCTCCATGTGAGCGCCTGCACGTGGGCTGCGTGCTGGTTTCCGCTGGTGAGCATAAGAACCGGGTCGTTGCCGCGGGCTATAATGGTTTCCTCCCCGGTGCGCCGCATGTCTCCCGCGTGCGCGATAACCATGAGCAGGCCACCGTCCATGCCGAGCAGAACGCCATCACGGATGCCGCCCGCCGGGGCGTGAGTGTCAACGGCGCGACTGCCTACATTACGCACTTTCCCTGCATCAATTGCAGCAAGCTTCTGGCCGCCGCCGGCGTCGGCGCCATCAAATATCATTTGGAATACCGCAATGACCCGCTGGTCACCGAATTGCTCGGCGAATCCGGGATTGAACTGAAGCAACTTTGAGCCGGTTTTTGTTGTCACATTATTAACCCTCATGCGCATGAGCACGCGAATACCCGACTCATCGCTGACCATCGCGGGTTCGTTGCTCGTGGCCCACCCGGATCTGGGCGACGGCAATTTTCACCGGGCCGTAGTGCTCATCTCCGCCCATTCGGAGGAGAATGGCGCGCTGGGCGTCATCATCAATCGCCCGCTGGAGCGCACCTTGGGCGAGGTGCATGGCGAATTTGCCTTTGGCCCGCTGGCGGAGGTAAAGCTCTATGCCGGCGGCCCCGTGGCCACCGAGCAGATGCTGCTCTCCGCCTGGCAATGGAACGCGGAAACAGGGGTGTTCCGCCTGCATTTTGGCATCAGTGCGGAAAAGGCCGCCGAACTGCTGGAGAGCGAACCGGGCACGGAGGTGCGCGGCTTCCTCGGCTATGCCGGGTGGACGGGCGGCCAGCTCGAGGGCGAGCTTAAGCAAACCGCCTGGGTTGTTGCGCCAATCGACAGTCCCGACTTTACCGAAAAACACAATGAAGCGCTGTGGAAGGCGCTCCTGGCTCGCAACAAGCCGGACCTTCTCTTCCGGGCCGACGCTCCCGAGGACCCGTCCGTGAATTGACGGCGGTTATTTCCCGGCGGAGTAATATACCCACTGCGCTTCGTGCTCCAGGCTTGTGCCGTGGATGACGGCTGTTGGAGTCTTGTCTGTCTGTTTGCTGGCGAGGTGCGTCAGTTCGCCTTTTTGGACATCATAGCGTTCCGCGGGCTTGCCATTCACGATAATGCCGAGGGCGTTATCGCCATCCTGGCGCAGTTGGTAGCGGTCCCACGTCGCGCCATGCGCATCCAGTTCATAGACCAGCCATTTGTCCTCGCCTGCCTTCCAGAGCAGGGAGAAGCGGCATTGCTCCAACGGCGCATTTGTCCGGCCATGCACGTAGGCTTGCGGCGGGCCTTGGTCGGGGTAGGTGGCCACCGTGCGGTCCCACTCCATGTCCGACGCGCGAATAAAATAGGGCCGCGCGACAAAATACGCCGTCACGCCCACAATCGCGCCAACGATGAGATACTTGAGGAGCGGCGAGTCGTCGTTGAGCATGGGCGGCGAAGACTGATCACGTCAGCCGGTCTTGGCCAGAAGTCTAGCCAGCGTCACCGCATTGGCGAAGCTTTTCCAGCTGGCTTTGCCCTGCCCGGCGATGGAAAATCCGGTGCCGTGGTCGGGGCTGGTGCGCACCCACGGCAAGCCGAGGGTAAGGTTGACTGACTCGTCAAAATCCACCGTCTTCAGTGGTGCGAGCCCTTGGTCGTGGTACAGCGCGACGACGACGTCAAACTCACCGCGCAACTGCCGCCAGAACACCGTGTCGCCGGGCTCACACTTCGACAGGCCGGGAAAATCTTTGCGCAATTTATCCAGCCAGGGATTCAGCCGGTCGCGTTCCTCACTGCCCAGCAGACCTTCCTCCCCCGCATGGGGATTCAATCCACAGACGCCGATGCGCGGATTTTTAGCGCCCAGTTTTGCAGCCAGCTCGCTGGCTTGGGTGACGGCGCGGGCCAGTGTCTTTTCATCCAGTGCACGGGCGACCTCCATCAGCGGAATGTGCCAGGTGGCCAGTACCACGCGCAATTTGCCGCCGGCAAAAGCCATCGTCGGCTCGCCGCCCCAGCGCTCGGCGAAAAATTCAGTTTGACCCGGGTGGGTGAAGCCCGCCTTTTGCAGCCAGCTTTTCGACACCGGGCCTGTGACTGCGGCGGAATATTGGCCGGCCTTGCAGCCTGCCGCCGCCGCTTCCAACGCTGCGAGCGCCACCTGCGCGCCTGCCCCGCTTGGCCGGCCAGGCTCCATTTTGAAATGGCTTGCGCCCACGGCTTGTCCGGCAATGCCCAATGCATCGAGCCAGCTTTGCGGACCGATGGGCACCACCTGCGCCGCTTCCGCCGGGTTGGCTTTGAGCCACGCGGCAATAACCTCCGGCCCCACTCCGGCCGGGTCGCCGCAAGTCAGCGCGAGGGGAAGGCTTTTGGCAGGAGTGGGCACAAAAAACTCAAAAAGTTTACTGCAAAGCTTAGCCTTCGGCACTCTCGGGATTTGCCGCCATACCGTGTTTCACCGGACGCAGGAACCCGCGTTTGCCCTCAGCAAAAAACGACAGAAATTTTTTCCCCGGTTCGGTCTTGGCCAGATGCGCGGCCGCCTTGGCCTGGGTCGCGGGCGAGCCGCCTTGGTACACGGTTTTATAGAGCAGCTTCAGCTCGGCAATCGTCGCCGCGTCAAACCCGCGGCGTTTCAATCCCACGAGGTTTAGCCCATGCAGCTCGTTGCGCTCGGCGGCAATGGTGAAGGGAGGCGTATCCAGCCCGATGCGCGCATTGCCGCTGGCCATCACGCCTTCGCCGATGCGGATGAATTGGTGGAAGACGGATCCTCCGCTTAAAAAGCTGCCGTCGCCGACTTCGACGTGTCCGGCCAGCAGCGCCCCATTGGCCAGCACCACTTTTGCGCCCACGTGACAGTCATGCCCCACATGGCAATGGCCCATCAGCATCCCGCCTCCGCCGACTTCGGTGAAGCCGCCGGGCTTGGTCGAACGATGCACTGTTGCGCCCTCGCGCAGCACTGTGCCGTCGCCGATGCGCGCGCCACTGGCAATCGCCAGGTCGAATTTGAAATCCTGCGGATCGCCGCCCACCACGGCAAAGCTGTCCAGGCGCACATTCTTCCCCAGCACGGAACCCTTGCGCACAATCGCATGAGCCGCCAGCACACATCCGTCGCCCACGGCCGCGCCTTCCTCAATAATGGCATAGGGCCCGACGCTGACGTTCGCGCCGAGTTTCGCGGAGGGATGGATGATGGCGGTAGGGTGGATCACAATTTTTAAGGAGTGTTCAGCGCCGCGTGCGCGTGAATTTTTCCATGTCGAAAAGCTCTCCCTGGGGCGATTTCACCATGTCGTAGATTTTCAGCAGACGGATGAGCTGGAGCAAATCCGATTTTTGGTAGCTGAGGTTGGTTTCCACCTTGTGCAGGAGGTTTTCGAGGATGGACGGAAAGGTGAGAATGGCATCCACGCCGTGTTCCTGCAACTGTTTGATGCTCTCGCCGCGCAGAGGGTCGCTGGTGGGCAGGCTGGGGAGCACCAGCACGCGCATGAGGCCTTCCTTGCCTGCCTCGCCCTCGGGGGCAAAGTCCTCGTACCCGCTGAAGAACTCGCTCGCCACGTCAATGACCTCCTTGCGCAGGAAGTCATGGATTTTCGAGCCGCTCTTGAGCATCGAGGGCGTCAGCCGCGAGGTATGCCAGCCCATCACCGCCACAATCGCGCGGCGGATAAGGGGCAGGTCGTTCACGAACAGCTGGAACCCCGGCTTTTGCTCCGAGGGTCGCCACGCCGGATTCTGCACCAGCAAATCGATCTCCTCCTCGTCGCGCTTGCGGCGCGAGTGCACTTGGTGTTTGTTCAACTGGCGCACGAGAAAGCCGTTGAGCTCGAAATACTCGCGCACCAGGTTTTCGTCGAAGCCGGCCATGAAAAATGTGGGGGATGGGTTCAGCCCGCGCCGGCCTGGCGCCAGAGTTCGCGGACAAGCTTCTCCGGCACGTCGTCCACTGTCTCGGCCCGCCCGAGGGCGCGCAGCGCGACAAAGCGCAGTTTTCCGTTGCGCGCTTTCTTATCCAGTTTCATCGCAGCCAGCAGCTTGGCTCCGGAAAGTTTTTTGCGCAGACGCACCGGCAGCCCGGTGGCTTGCACCACGCGCTCCACCCGCGGCACCTCCTTGGCCGCCAACCAGCCGAGCTTGTGCGACAACCGCGCCGCCAGCACCAAGCCCAGGCCCACGGCCTCGCCGTGCAGGTATTCGCCATAGCCGGCGGTGTTTTCCAGCGCATGGGCAAAGGTGTGGCCCAGGTTCAGCAGCGCCCGTCCGCCGCTCGGCTTGGTCTCGCGCTCATCGTCGCCCACAATGCGGGCTTTGATGGAGCAGCAGTCAAAGATAAGCGCCGGCAGCTCGGGGTGGTCCCAGCGCCAGTTTGTGTTTTGCTCGATTTGCTCGAAAAGCTCCGCCTCGGCCAGCAGGCCATATTTGATGACTTCGGCCATCCCGGCGGAAAACTCGCGCATGGGCAGCGTGCGTAGAAAGGTGGTATCGACGATGACACCCTGCGGCTGCCAGAATGCACCCACCAGGTTTTTGCCCGCGCGCAGATTAATGCCCGTCTTGCCGCCCACAGAACTGTCCACCATTGCCAGCAATGTCGTGGGCACTTGGTAAAAGGCGACACCGCGCAGGTAGGATGCCGCGGCGAAGCCCGCCAGGTCGCCAAGGACGCCCCCGCCCACGGCAAAGACGACGCTGCGCCGGTCCAGCCCTTCCGCAGCCATCCAGTCCAGCACTTTGCCCAGTTGGTTGAGCGACTTGGTGCGCTCCCCGCCGCGCAGCAGCAGGGGTTTTTCGCCCAGCGCCACAATACGCTTGAGCAAATCCGGCTGCTTTTTGACCACTGCCTGGTCCGCGATGACGGCGACGCGCCGGCCATCGCCGCGCAGGCGCCCGGTCACCTCGGCAAAAATATCCCACACATCCGTCCCGATGTAAATCGGGTAGCTCCGCTCGGCGAGATCGACTTGGAGGATTTCCGTCATGGTCAGGAAGGAATAAATATCGTTCCGTAGGGCGCTTGGGAAGCGCGAAAGGAGCCATCTGCTCCGTCCTTGACCCCGCCGGGGCGGCCTGCGATGCTCAGCCTTTGGACAACCGCCGTCGGCCTCTATGTTGCTGGTCATCGACAATTTTGATTCGTTCACGTACAACCTCGTGCAGTACTACGGGCAGCTCGGGGTGGAGCAGCGCGTCTATCGCAACAACGCCATCACGGTGAAGGAGGCGCTGGCCCTCAACCCCGACCGCGTGTTGCTCTCGCCCGGGCCGTGCTCTCCCAGTGAGGCCGGGGTGTCGCTGGACATCATTGGCGCCTTTGCGGGCAAGAAGCCCATCTTTGGCGTCTGCCTTGGCCACCAGGCCGTGGGCCAGTTTTTCGGCGGCAAGGTTGTCCGCGCCGGCCGCCTGATGCATGGCAAGCTCTCGCCCATCCGCCATCAGAACACGGATGTCTTCAAGGGTATGCCCAACCCCTTTCCCGCCACGCGTTACCACTCCCTCCTGGTCGAGCGCGCCACACTGCCCGACTGTCTGGAAGTCACCGCCGACACTGCCGAGGGCGAGATCATGGGCCTGCGCCATAAGACGCTTCCCATCTACGGCGTGCAGTTCCACCCCGAGTCCTACGCCACCGCCGGCGGCATCCAGATCCTGAAAAACTTTTTGACTCTGTAGGTTGTCGGACGGAATTAACAAAATTGAATCTACTGCACTCCGCATCTTTTCCGTTAATTCTGTCAATTTTGTCTCCTCGGCTTCTCTTTCATGAACTGTCCCAAATGCGGCCACGAGGACTCCAAGGTGTTGGACACCCGCACCGGGCGGGAGAACCGTTCCATCCGCCGCCGCCGCCAGTGCCTCGCCTGCGGCCATCGCTTCACCACACTGGAGGAAACCGTGCGCGAGGGCTTTTTGGTGGTTAAAAAAGACGGGCGTCGCGAGGAGTTCGACCACGCCAAGATTCTGAATGCCCTGCGCAAGGCCACCGAAAAACGCCCCATCGAGGCAGAGCGGCTGGAGCTGCTGGTCACCGAGGTCATTGAAGTGCTGGAAAAAGAATATGACGTTGAGGTGCCCAGCCGCGCCATCGGCGAGCACATCATGGCCCGCCTCAAGCAGATTGATCAGATCGCCTACGTGCGTTTTGCCTGCGTGTACAAAGACTTCAAGGACATCAGCGCCCTCGCCGCGGAAATCAAGGCCCTCAAGTCAGCGCTGGAATAGAATGCGTACGAATTGCGAATAACTTCCCCTTTATTTTTTGGGGAATTCCTGTCAATGCGTGGGGATACTTTTGTCCATGGCAATCACCGCTGAAAAGACTCCGCCCTTGCGCGCGCTGCACACGCTGTTGAGTGCCGCCGTGGGAGCTGACGCCGACTTGGAGCGCCAGGTGCTCGCCGCGGTGGACTTCACGCTGGAGAACGCCGCCCCCGGCGGGCCGGATGCCATCTCCCTCGGTCACTCCGCCGAGATGCTGCTCAATCTGTTCCGGCGCGATGGCCGCACGCCCGCATTTGCGCACCTCGACTTGCGCGAGCAAACGTGGGAGCCGCTCTGGATTCGCGAGCGTATGCTGGCCGCCCTGCGCCCGCTGGCTGGCTATCGAGAAGGCATCCTCCTCACCACCGGCCTGCGCCGCCTGGCCTGCCCGCCCGGCCGCCGGTGGACGGCCCGTGCGCGTGGCCGCTATCAGGACGCCATGGCCTACCTTCAGGAAACCGCCGCCACGCAGGCTTCCTCCAAAACGGTATTACACCTGCTGTTCCTTTAACCAAACCTTCCGCCCATGCCCGACAAAACCATCTTCCAGCGCATCATCGACCGCGAAATCCCCAGCACCTCTGTTTACGAGGATGAGATTTGCTACGCCTTCCGCGACATCAGCCCCCAGGCGCCGACGCATATTCTCATCGTGCCGAAAAAGCATATCGCCCGCCTGGCCGAAGCTACCCCCGTTGACCAGTCGCTGCTCGGTCATTTGCTGCTGACGGCCGCCCGCATTGCCCGCGACCTCAAGCTCGAGCGCGGTTTTCGCGTGGTGGTCAACAATGGTGCGGATGGCGGCGAGACGGTCCCGCACTTGCATGTGCACTTGCTCGCGGGGCGCCCGTTGGCTTGGCCCCCCGGTTGAGTGGCGGTCTTTTTACCGCGCCTCGAAGCGGCCATCGGCGCGCTTCACCACGAGGTGCTTTAGCTCCAGCATCAGCAGTGCGGCGGAAACGCGCGCGCTGGGCAGTTCCGTTTGCGTGCCCAGTTCGTCAGGGTGCGCGGGCTTGCCGCCTTGCAGCAGGGCAAAGACTTTTTGCGCATCTTCGCCTAAGGCGGCTAAAATTTCCGCGCTGGCGGGCGTGGCGAGAGGTGCGGGTTGGTCGATCTTGATGTCCAGCTGGCCGGTGAATTTCCATTCTTCCAAAATATCCTCAATGCCGGTGAGTAGCTTGGCCTCGCCTTCGCGGATGAGTTTGTGGCAGCCCCGGCTGGCGACTTGGTCGATGCGCCCGGGCACGGCAAAAACTTCACGGCCATGGTCCACGGCCTGTCGGGCGGTGATCATGCTGCCGCCATTCACATCGGACTCCACAATGATGGTCGCGCGGCTCAACCCCGCGATGAGCCGGTTCCGCATGGGGAAGGTCTGCTTGTCGGCCCCGCGCCCCAGGGGAAATTCGCTCAATACCGCGCCTTGGCCGGCGATGCAGCGGAACAGCTCAAGGTGCTCCGGCGGATAGACGATATCCACCCCGCAGCCCAGCACGACCGCCGTCTTGCCGCCGGATTCGAGGGTGCCTTCATGCGCGGCGAGGTCGATGCCCCGCGCGCCGCCACTGGCCACCCAGAAACCCAAACGCGCGAGGTCACCCGCCAGCCGTTTGGCCACCGCGATGCCATAGAGCGTGGCGCGCCGGCTGCCGACGATGGACACGACGCGGTCTTCACCTGTGTAGTCGCCCAAACAATAAAGGCCCACCGGCGGGTCATGGATGTCGCGCAGCAGGGGCGGGTAGCTGGCATCCTCCGCAATCAGAAATTTCCCGCCCATCTTGGCGAGCGCTGCTTCCTCTTTCGCCAAATCAAAATGCTCGCGCCAGTGGGTGACTGTTTCCGCAATCACCGGGCCGACTTTTTCGACGTTCTTCAACTCCCGTGCGCTCGCGGCCAGGATGCGCGCTGGGTCCCCCTCAAACGCCGCCAGCAGCCGCCGCGTGGTCACCGGGCCGATGTTGGGCAGCGCGTTGATCACCATGAACGCCTGCCGGGGCGTGAGCGGGGCATCCATGGCTTAATGACCCCAATCGTTGCGCAGTGCGGCCGGCAGGTAGGCGGCCAGTTCCGCCGTCAGCGCCGCGGTTTCACCTTTGTCCCGCGCGAGCGCATCAGCCGCCAGCCCATGCCAGACGACCCCGCCGCCGGCGGCATGGGTCGCACTGTCCAAGCCTTGCGCCAGCAACGTGGCGATGATGCCCGCCAGAATATCGCCGCTGCCGCCACGTGCGAGCACCGGGCCGCCAAAAGTGCTGCACCCGACGACATGGGCATTGGCAATCCGCGTCACTGGTCCCTTCAGCACGGTGACAACTTTATGTTTGGCGCAAAATTCGCGCAGAGCAGTCTCTTTGCCCCCCAGTCGGGCATATTCCCCTGCGTGCGGGGTAATGACGACCTTGCCAAACTTGGCCGGGCGTTTGGCGACTTCCTTGAGGACCGTCGGCATCAACGCATCGGCATCAAGCACAAGCGGCAGTGGGCATTCGCGCACCAACCCCAAAAGCATTTTTTGCGAAGCCTCACCCTTGCCTAGACCCGACCCGGCCAGCACTGCCGTGCAACTGGGCCAGAGCTCGCGGGCCAATTCCAGGGTTGCGGAGCCAAGGCTGCCGTCGGCTTCCTCCGGGCAGGCGCGCCACATTGCCTCAGGCCGGGCCGCGGCAAAAGCCGCCGCATGGGAGGCGGGAGTCAAGGCCGTGACGAGCCCGGCCCCCGCTCGGAGCGCGCCGAGGACATTGAGCATTTGTGCCCCTGGATAATTGCGCGAACCCGAGATGACGAGCAATCGGCCGTAATCGCGCTTGTCGCTGGTGGCATTGCGCAGCCGGCCCCGCCAGTCTAGGATGGAGGCTTGCAGGATAAAATCCAACTTCGCGCGTTTCAGGATTTTATCGGAGCCGGTGAACCGGGCAAAGAAATCGAGATCAATATAACGGATGCGTCCGACCCATTTGGCATTGGCGGCGGCAAAAAGCGGGGCCTTGGCGATGCCGGTGGCGTAGGTGAAGTCCGCGGCAAAGGCAAGGGTAGCCGATTTGTCCGCCACGCCGCTGGGCACGTCCACCGCCGCCCGGAATCCTAGTGCGGCGGGAATGTGATTCAGAATCGCAATCAGCTTGTGCGCTGCGGCCGGCAAGGGCGGTCGGAAGCCCATGCCGTAGAGGCCATCCAGGGTGATGTCCCAGCGGCCCCACTGTCCGGCAAACTTTTCCACGCTGAGGTTTTCCGCCGCCATGATTTCCACGCCCGAATGCTTCGCCAATTCCTCCCAGGCGCGCTGGGCGAGGGGCTTGAATTTTTCCAGAGGTTCGAGGAAGACGGCGGTGACCTGGCCGCGCGGGCGGGCGCGCAGAATTTCCTGCGCGGCCAGCAGGGCGTCGCCGCCATTATGGCCTGGCCCGGCGAGCACCAGCACCTTCGGGTCGCGCGGCAGATGGCGCCATTGGGTAAAGTCGCGCATCACCGCCGCGCCCACGCCCGCCCCGGCACGCTGCATGGCCGCATAGCTTTTCTCCAAGTCCTCCCCCAGGAGGCGTCTTTCCCACGCCTTGGCTTCCGCGCAGGTGAGGATGGGGGCCATATAAAAATCGGGCATGGGAATTCAAAAATTACAAAATAATAATCCGCAAACCAAGCCTTTACTTCACCAGCAGCACCACGGCATGACCCAAGCCGGCGGTGTGGCTGAGGGTCACCAGCAGCCCGGTCGCGCCGCGTTCGGCCAGGAGCTGTTTTCCCGCCTCGTCGAGCACTGCCACGGGCGCGCCGTGTTCGTCATGCGTCACGGAAAACGTCTTCCAGCCGAATCCCCGGGCAATGCCGGTGCCGAAGGCTTTGGAGGCTGCTTCCTTGGCGGCGAAGCGGGCGGCGAGAAAGGGGTGCGGGTCGCGGTGCTGCCGGCAGTAGGCCAGTTCGCCCTCGGTGTAGATGCGCTGGAGAAAGCGCTCGCCATGGCGCTCATGCGCGCTGCGGATGCGCTCGACGTCCACGATGTCCGTGCCGACGCCCAGCACCACGCGGCCGATGATGGTTTCGAGCCCCATGGTCGCTTAGGCTTCGTTCATGCGCGCCTTCATCTCGCGCACTGCGGCCTCGATGCCGGTGAACAGGGAGCGGCAGATGATGCTGTGGCCGATGTTCAGTTCATGCAGCCAGGGCAGGCTGCGGATTTCCGTGATGTTGACGTAATTGATGCCATGGCCGGCATTGACGATGAGGCCGAGTTCATGCCCAAGTTCCGCCGCCTGGCGGAGCTTCTCCAATTCGGCGGCGCGCCGGGGGCCATAATAAGAATGGGCAAACGCCCCCGTGTGCAGCTCCACGTAGGGGCTGCCCAGGTCGGCGGCGATTTCCAGCGCCTCCGGTTCCGGATCGATGAACAAACTGGTTTTGATCCCAGCGCCCAGCAAGGCTTTCACGGTTTCGCCCACGCGCGCTTCCTGGCCCACGACATCCAGGCCTCCTTCCGTGGTGATTTCTTCACGGTTTTCCGGCACCAGGCACACAAAATCCGGCTGGATGACTTTGGCAAAGGCGACCATCTCCGGTGTGCAGGCCATCTCCAAGTTTAGGCGCGTCTGGATGGATTCGCGCGCGCGACGCACATCGCTTTCCTGGATATGCCGGCGGTCTTCGCGCAAGTGCAGGGTGATGCCGTCCGCCCCGGCGCGTTCTGCGCACAAGGCAAGGGTCACGGGATCCGGCTCCACCATCTGGCCGCAATCGCGCCCAAACTGGCGGTACCGCGCCTCGCGCAAGGTGGCGGCATGGTCAATATTCAGGCCAAGCAGGATGGGTTTTTCATGCATGATGGCAGGGGGGCATACTTAGCCATCCGGGCTGGCCGTTCAATCGCCAAATCCTTAAAGCTAATTATTAAGGCGTTATGTTACGGAAGGTGAGATTTATACCTGCCTAGCTTGATGAGAATGCCTTAATATGCTACCTTCAGGAACTTCTCGGGCGGGTAATAATAGGCATTGAGCTGCAACGGCTTGATGATGTTCACAGGTCCTCGCCCCTCGGGCGCGGATTTTTCTACGCCTGTTCTGAAGCAAAACTTGTGAACATCCTCATCGCCGAAGACAATCAGACTAGCCGCGCAGATCTCCGCCTCATGCTTGAGCGGGCCGGCTTTTCCGTTGTGGAAGCCGCGGATGGCAACGAGGCCTGGCAGACTGTCAATGCGGGCCGGGTGGACGCCGTGGTCACGGATGTGCTTATGCCAGGCTTGGACGGATTCCAGCTCTGCCACCGGATTCGCAGCAACCCGCGTTTTGAAAAACTGCCGGTGGTTTTTTACACCGATACCTACGCCACCGTGGCTGACGAAAGTCGTGCCCGCAGCCTGGGCGCGGAAAAACTTTTTCGCAAGCCGGACGACCTCGCGCAAGTGGCCACGGCCTTGCGGGCCGCACTCGCGCTCAACGCTCCCCAAGCCTTGCCAGCCACGGGGTCCGGCGATGCCGGGTCCATGCAGCAGTATGATAGTGCGCTGGTGGGGCGGCTCGAACGTCATTCGCTGGACTTGGAGCGCCAGTCTGGCGAGCTGGGGAAGAGCAACCGCCAACTTCAGCAGATTCTGGACAATCTGTTCTCCTTGGTGGGATTGGTTTCCCCCGAGGGTGTATTATTGGAGATCAACCGCGCGCCGCTCGAGGCCGCCGGGCTGCAGCGCGTGGACGTCGTGGGGCGCCCCTTTGCCGAGACATTCTGGTGGGCGGGCGTTGCTGAAGTGCAGCAGCAATTGCGCGCGGCATTGCAGCAGGCCGCGCAAGGCGAGCGGGTGCGCTTCGATGTGCAAATCCGCAAAAGTGCGGAGCAGTTCATCGCCATTGATTTTGCCTGCGGGCCGATCCGCGGGGCTGACGGCCGCATCATCCAGCTGGTGGCCACCGCAGTGGATATCACCGAGCGCAAGCGGCTGGAGGAACAGTTCCTGCGCTCCCAGCGCATGGAGCTTATTGGCACACTGGCAGGGGGCATTGCCCATGATATGAACAACCTGCTGGCCGCCATGATGATGGCCTCCGGGCTGCTCCGCGAGCGCTTGACCGAGCCGCGCGACCGCCAAATGGTCAAAATGATTGAGTCAAGCGCCCAGCGCGGGGCGGGGGTGTTGCGGCAGCTGCTTACCTTCAGCCGTGGCCTGGGCGGCGAGCGGGTGCCCGTGCAGGCGCGCCATTTGGTGGAGGATATCATCACCCTTATAACCGAGACTTTTCCGAGCAATATTGCGATCGCGCACAAGGTGCCCAAAGGGCTGTGGGCGGTGCGGGCGGACCCCACGCAGTTGCACCAGGTATTGATGAACCTTTGCGTTAACGCGCGTGACGCCATGCCAGAGGGTGGCAAACTTCAGGTGAACGTGGAAAATATCCGCTTCGGGGCGGAGGCTCCGCCGCCAGATGGGATCAAGCCGGGGCCATTTGTCGCCCTCAGTGTGGTGGACACCGGCACAGGTATCCCGCCCGAAAACCTCGCGAAAATTTTCGACGCGTTTTTCACCACCAAGGACACTGGCAAAGGCACCGGCCTTGGGCTGGCCTCGGTGCGCGGTATTGTCAATGACCACGGCGGTTGGGTTGCGGTGGAAAGTGCTGTCGGTAAAGGAAGCACCTTCAGGGTGCATTTTCCCGCAGTGGAGGATATGGTCGAAGCCGAAACTGCCGGCGACCAGGGTGCCCTGCCCTACGGCCAGGGCGAGACTATCCTGCTGGTGGATGATGAAGATGTCGTGCGCGAGGCGGCGTCCGGTCTGCTCGAAGCCCATAATTACCGCGTGGTTCGCGCCGCCAACGGGCGGGAGGGGTTGGAGCGTTTCCTCCAGCACCATGAATCGGTGCGCCTGGTGCTGACGGATATGATGATGCCGGTCATGGACGGCCGTGGGCTGGTGCGCTCTCTGCGCATCGTGGATCCGAAGGTGAGGGTGCTCATCATCTGTGGTTCGCCCGAAAAAGGGGAGCAGCCTGACTTTTCCAGCTTGGAGCCGGTGGAGGTATTATGGAAGCCATGTGAAGCATCCTTGCTGATCAAGACTGTCCACCGAATGTTGACCCTGGGCTGACCGGTCACTCTTCCGGGGGCAACAGGGCCGGGCCGTTGTGGGCGTCCAGGAAATCCTGCAGGATGAGCGCGGCGGCCCGGGAATCCACCTCGCCGGTGGCGCGGGCGGCCTTGTGCGCCGCCGGGCTGCGCGCGCGTTTGGAATGGCCCAGGCGGATTTCCGCCTCCGCCTGATGCGAGGTCAGCCGCTCATCCGAGCGGTGAACGGGGCGGCGGAATTTTTTTTCCAGCTCGGCGATGAAGGTATCCACCTCCCGCGCTTTGGGCCCGGCGGTGCCGTCCATGTTGTAAGGATAGCCCACGACAATTTCGTCGATCCTGCGGGTGGCAATTTCGCGCTCCACCTGGGCAAAGCGTTCCGCCGCGGTTGCCGCGATGGCCGCCGGCAAGGGCAGGGCCAGCCCCAGTTCGTCACCGTAGCTCAACCCCCAGCGTTTGGCGCCATAATCTAAGCCAAGGTAGCGCATGATGAAGGAACGAGTGTGTTTAGGAAATCCACATTTTCCCCTCGTAGAGCCATTTGAAGGTCTTGCCGCGGGTTTTACTGACATAGGGGTAACGCTTGAAAGTAATCAAATGGCTGCTGCTGGAGCCTTTCAGCTCCACAATATAATCCTCACTTGGCCATAATTCGGCGTCGGGCAGCTCATGCGCGGCGGCGCGGATTTGCTTGATGTGGGGCAGGAAGCGTTCACTCATGGCACGAAATATTAGCAAATTGTTGTCAGAAATTCACTTCCAATCTGTGGTCAGTGACGTCATCCGCCGCTTTGGGCAAAAATGACGCATAAGATTGAGGAAATCCTCCGTAAAATCATGTAGTTGGAACTAGGGGCAAGACCCCCTATTTCGGGTATTATTTTCGCGTACTTTGGGGCTTTCACTTTGACACTCTGGCGTTGTTGGGGCAGCTTGCCCTTATGATCAAGCGGGTTTACCTCATTGAAGATGAGACCATGGTCCTTGATTTTTGCTCGGAGTACATCCGCAATTTCACCGACATGGAAATTGTCGGCACCAGTGTCAATGGACATGATGCCTTGCGTGGCGTCACGGAGATGAAGCCCGATCTGGTCATTGTGGATATCCGCCTGCCCGAGGTGAATGGCTTGGAGATTTTAAGCATCCTGAAACGCAAGCAGCCGGAATGCAAAGTGCTCATCTTTACAGCTACGGTGAACCCGCACACCATTCGCGTCGCCCTACAGGGCGGGGTGGATGGCTTTGTGGAAAAGGCCGAAGGCTTGCAGGGTCTGAAAAACGGCATCGCCGCCGTCAAGGAGGGCAAGCGTTACTTCAGCCCCCATATCAAGCAAATGATGAGCCCCTTTGATGACGTCAATCTGGGCACCACGCCGCCGCCCTTTCCTCCTCCCAAAAAATAATTAGAAGCCGGAGTCGGAAGGCGCCCCGGAAGCATCTTCCGACGCGGGTTCCGTCGTTTGCACGGGCGTAAGCTGGACTTGGAAGGGTTGGTTGGAGGCGGGTGCCGGCTCTGTGGGAGCCGCTTGCGCCCCGGTAGATAAAATCACTTTTACACGTTCCTCGGGATCCGGCGTGACCCAGGTAAAATTGCTGGTTGCCGCCGGTGTGCTGGGAGGTTCTGCTGCCGGGGATGGTGTTTCCACCACCGGCGCCGCCTCACCCATGATTTCCGCGCGCACCTCCGCCGGCAGCGTGGTATTGCCCACCCAGGCGGCGGCGGTTGCCGGATCGTATTGCATCCACGCGCTGCCCAGGACCACCAGTTGGTCGTTGCGCAGCTGCGGGTCTTGAATGGCCTGGGTCCAATTCAGCGAACTGGTGGGGTCGATTAAAAACAGCCCATTGGTGAAGGAGGAAATGGCCGTGTCCCGCATGGGGCTTGGTGCCTGCGCATTGATCCACTGCGAAGCCGCCACGGCGTCGCTGCCCACCCAGCGGTCCATCAAGGCGGAGACGGCAGCCGTGCGGGTATCGGCATCGGCAAAGCCATCCACGGCGATGGCGGCTTTGCGCGGCTCCCACTGTGCCCAGGAATCCACAATGTTGACGAATGCTTCTTCGCGCTGGCGGGCGTTGGTGAGGTTACCCGCCCAATTTGAAGCGGAGGTGGGGTCCACCGCCGCCCACTTGAGCGCCAGGTTGTTGAGCGCGACGGTCTGGGTGTCGCCCGGCGGCAGGTTCTCCGCAAATTGCGCCGCGTTTTTGGCGTCGGTCTTCACCCAGTTGCCCATCACCGCTTGCAGCGCGCTGCCGTCATCAAAATTAGTGAGATACTGCACCGCCCACTGCGCCGCTTCGCCCGGCTTGGCTTTGGACCAGCTGTCTGCCAGCGCCTGCACACCTTGGGCGCGGAAGACAGGGTTCGTTTGCGTCAGCAGCCATTGGCTGGCGGCGGGGCCATCCTTGCCACCCCAGGCGGTCAGCAATGCCGCTATCGTATCCGTTTTGCTTGCGTCACCGGTCATGCCATTCACCCATTCAGCGGCCTGCGTGGCATCTTGCGCGACCCAGATGCCGATGCCGGATTTCATGGCCGCCACCCGTTCATTGCCTTCCAGAGAATCCTCACCCCAGCTCATCGCATCTTGCGGAAAGTTTTTCACCCATGCGTCAAATGCCGCCAGCACGGCTTTGAGGCGGGCGGGCCCGGCCGGCAAATCCAACGTTCGGATTAGCGTGATTTTATATTCGTTGGAAGTCTTCGCCCCAGTCCCGTCGATGTCGCTGGCGGTGCCGTTGGTCGCGGCATTTTTGCCAGCGCCAGAGGAGCCGGCATTGGCCGCCGGCGTGCCATGATTGCTCCACCACCATACCCCGCCCAAAAATGCCGCCGCAAATGTCAAAGCCAGGAACAACCGGGATTTCATGGAATAGGGGCCGTGGCCGAGAGGAAGGTTGAGGGATAAAAGACCTAAGGACTTCTAAGAGAATGTCCGCAAAGGGCAACCGCACGCAAGGCTGGGAGTTGCGGGGGTTTTCGCCAAAGCGCTATCACAAGCTTTGCCAACCAAAGGATTTGTGAATATCACGCGCCCGGAATTACGAATAACTATAATCCCATCAACAACTTGTGAAACAACATAAAATTTATGTTGCATAATCGGCCAAGTTGGGGTTTATTAACCGACGTAGGCTTAATTGTCCTACATTTGGGGTATTAAATAGAAAATAAGTGGCCGGCAACCTTAGGGGTAGGGTTGCCGGCCTTTTTTTTGCCCAAATTTCCAGTTCCCCGGCGTGGGGCTTGATCACTTCATCAGCTTGGCCAATTGGCCCTTCATCGCTTCCGCCCAGACGGTGTAGCCAGCGGCCGTGGGATGCAGACGGTCGCGATCTGAGAAATATTCCGGCACAATCAAACCATCCGGACCGGTGAAGTTTTTGGTGACATCAAGATAGAACACGTGTTTTTGGTCGTCCAGCTTGGCGATGCCACGATTCACTTCCGGAATCTGCTGCATGGCCAGCACGTCGTCGCCGCGCGGGAAGATGCTCAACAGCAGGATTTTTGCATTTGGAAAATCTTTGCGCAATTCATTGACCACGGCGGTGACGCCCTCGATGGCCTCCACGCTGGTGCCGCGCCAGGTGGAAGCGGGCGTATTGCGCGTGGTCACGCCAATGTTGTTGGTGCCAATCATCAACACCACCACTTTGGGCGAAAAGCCCTGGCCTTCGCCATTTTGCAGACGCCACAACACGTGCTGCGTGCGTGCCGCGCTGATGCCGAAATTGGCCGTCTTCATATTCCCATAGTATTGGTTGAACACCGCCTTGCCGGTGGTGCCAAAGAAATCCGTGATCGAGTCACCCATGAAGAGGACGTCGATGTCGCCCTTTTGCGCCTGGGCCACAAACCCAGCGTGCCGCGCATTGGTGCCGCCGCCTTGGGTGACGGGGATGATGGCCGGGTTGGCCCGCGGCCCGGGTGGCGGCACCGTGGTGGAGGACTGCACAAACCCATTGGACAGCGTTGCCGCAGGCGGCGCCGTCATGATGTAAGCTGGCTCCGGCGCGGCGGCAGACTGGGCGTTGCTGGCGGGCTGGGTGGCGCAGCCAGCCAAAACCAGCGCGAGGCCGGCCAATGAAAGTGCGTGCTTGAAGGACAGGGTGGGGGATTTCATGAAGGGGGTGGGGCCGCCCAATCAAAGCGATGCCATCCCAAATGTCAAATGTGTCACTGCTGGGCTTGTGCGGCTTTGAGGTTGGCCCGGGCCTCGGCCAAATCCGGATCGAGGCGGATCGCTTCTTGAAATTCCTTGATGGCCTCCGCGGTGCGCGTTTCCTCCTTGAGGAGCTGGCCCAGTTGGTTGTGGGCCTCGGCCAAATCCGGATCGGCTTTCAAAGCTTCGCGGAATTGGTTTTCCGCCCGCACCAGCTGGTTTTCCGCCAGGCTGACTTGGCCCAACCCCATCGTGGCGGAGGCAAGGCCCGGTGCATCCGTCAGGGCTTCGTTAAAGGCCGCGCGCGCCTCGTCCGTGCGGTGCAGGCGCAGCAGGGTGCGGCCCAATTCCGATTCCGCATCGGCAAAGCCGGTGTCATACCGGATGGCTTCCTTGAACTCGGCGATAGCCTGCTCATCTTGGTTATATTGGTAGAGGCGCTTGCCATATTCGTAATGGGCATGGGCGTCGGTGGATTGCAGGCGGACAGCCTCGGCATTCTCTGCCAAGGCGCGCTCCTTTTGCTTGTCGGCGGCAAAAGCACCCGCCAATTTTTCATGCAACTCCAGGGACTGCGGCTCCAGCGCGAGGCCCTTTTGAAAAATGGCGATGGCGTTTTTCAGCAGACCGATATTTTGCAGTGCGGTGCCGAAATACGCCAACGTCCGCGTGTCATGCGGTTCGAGCGCCAGCGCCGCCAGCAGCGGGCCGGGGCTTTCGCGCGTGCCGATGGCTTCTTCGCTGCGGTCGGCAAGCACCAGCACCGCGCCATAGGCGAATTGGGCGTCCGTGTAGTCCGCATCGTTCTTGGCGGCCACTTCCAGATGGATGAGAGCCTGGTCGTAGTCATTGCGGTTCCAGTAGGCGCAGCCCAGATTATAGTTGGACTGCACATCGTTTGACTTGATCGCAATGGCGGCCTCGTATTCCTTCATCGCGTTCGGGGTGTCGCCCAAGTCGGCGTAACAAGCCCCGAGGTTGGTATGCGCCTCGACATATTTCGGATCCAGCTTTTGCGTGAGGATGAATTCAGACGAGGCTTCCACATAATTGCGCTGATCCATCAGCGCGCAGCCGAGGTCGTAGTGGGCGCGTTCGTTGCCCGGCCGCTGGGCGACGTTGACGAGCCACATGGTCAGTTCCGTCCGGTAGTCCTTGTTGCGGGTGAAGGTCAGTAGCGCCAGAACGAAGACAAGGGTTCCGCCGAGATAATAGATCCGCGCCCCCACCCAGCGATAAGCACCGAGGATGGCCAGCGTCACGATGGCCGCCAAAGGCATATACATCCGGTGCTCGGCTTCGGTCTGTGTGGTTAGGGGCAGGATGCTGGAGCTGGGAGCCAGGATGACAAACACCCACGCCATGGCAAAGCCCGCCATGGGCCGCCGCCAGAGCGCCCAAAACGCTATCGCGAGCAGGACCAGCAGCACCACCGTCTGCGGCCAGACTTCATGCAGGCCGGAAAGAATGGCCCGAAACAAATCGTGGATGCTATGATTGGGCTGAAGTGCTTTTTGCCAGAGGCTGTCGTCGCCAGGCACATCGCTGCCATAGTCGAGAATCAGCGGATGGGGCCAGAATGCCAAAGTGAAATATTCAATGACCGCCTGGCACTGCTTCAAGGCATAGGCGCACCAGTGCATCCCCAGGTCAAAGCCCACGGTGCCGCCGCGTTCCTTGGCGTAGTGCACGAGATACGCCAGCAGGCCCCAGCTGGTCAGCATCGCGCCATAAAGTTTCCACCGCCAGGCCAATGCGGCCCGAAATGAACCCGCCACAAAGGTGCGGTCGTAGAGGAGCGCCATCAATGGGGCGGAAAACATCAACTCTTTCGTCGCCACACCCAGGAAGCACGCCGCCACGGCTCCGGCCTGCCAGCCGATGGCCCGCGGCGCTTCCACCGAGCGGATGAAGCAATAAATCACCAGCAGGTAAAAAATCGAAACCATCGATTCGTTGCGCTGGATGGCATTTGTCACAGTCTCCGTCAGCAGCGGGTGCGCCGTCCACACGGCGGCGATGAGGAAGGCCAGCGGAAACGCCGCCGTGCCAAAGCGCGGAGCCAGCACCGGCCGCCGCAGCGTCCGCTCCATGATCGCCAATAGCAAGCAGGCAGCGATAATATGAAAAATGAGGTTTACCGCATGGTAGCTCCATGGCTCCAGCCCGTTGTGCGATGAGGACCAGCTCTGTGAAATCTGATAATTCACCGCCAGGGAGAGATTCACTAACGGCCGCCCCACCGCTCCCGAGTTTAGGTACACCGGCGGCACCAGCGGGCGCCAGACCGGCCACAGCGTGTCGATGCTCTCGTTCTGGGTGATGCCCTGACGGTCATCAAAATAAAAGGGAACGTTAAACGTGTTGGCATACGCCAGCAGCGCCAGCAAGGCCAGGGCCGCGCAGGCCAGCGCATAGGCGGTGCGGCTGGGTGGGCGCAGCTCAGCCGGGCTGGTGGCGGGGGCGGGCGGGGTTGGCGGTTGCAACATGCGGGCGCAGGATATAAGCAGAATCAAACCCCGTATGAGGATAAAAATCGCACATTACCTGTCCGCCGCCTATGGGGGGGCTCTTATTATGCTCTTGGGCGGCTGCGCCCACCCCCCGGCCCCCGCTGCCAGCCTTGACCCTCGGTTCCAAGCGGGCTCCGTGCTTTATGCCGACGATTTCCAGCGGGATGACGGCCGGTGGGTGGCCGAGTTGGAGAAGGGCGGCACGGTCAGCATTGGCGGCGGGCGCATGGATATCAATGTGCCGGGTGGCTGCACAGTTTGGTTCAAGCCTGAGCTCTCCGGGCCAGTTTTAATAGAATACGACGCCACCATGCTCAAGGCCGGCGGGGCCTACGACCGCGTCAGCGACTTGAATTGCTTCTGGATGGCGCAGGATGCCCGCAGCCCCGGCGATATTTTTGCCACACACCGCACGGGCAAGTTTGCCGACTACGACCAATTGCTGTGCTACTACGTCGGCCAGGGCGGCAACACCAACACCACCACGCGCTTCCGCCGTTACATTGGCGTGGCAGACAACCGTCCGCTGCTGCCGGAGCATGATCTGCACGCGCCGGAGTTTTTGCTCACGCCCAATACGCGGCAGCACCTTGTGCTCATCGCCAGCGGCAGCCTGATCCAGTACTACCGTGATGGCCGGAAGATTTTTGAGCTGAACGACCCCGCACCCTACACCCACGGTTGGTTCGCCTTCCGCACCACGCAGAATCACATGACGGTGGAGAATTTCTCCGTGCGACGGCTGGTCGTGGCAAACCCGTAGCGGGCTTTATTGGCCCGTGCCGCCTGCGTTTCCGCCGCGGGGCGCAAACGGATTGCCACCCGGCGCGCCATTTTGCCCGGCGCGGGCCCGGATGGCGCTCATCATCGGGTTCGATTTGCCCGTCAGCACGCCTTCCATCATGTTCGACATCGGGTCACCCCCCTTGCCCGACATGGTCTTGAGCATCGACATCGAGGCGCCAAGCATCGGCACAATCTGCTGCAGTTGCTGGCGCTGGCTGTCGTTCATCCGCTCATTGGTGTTCACAAAATTGGTGAACATCGCCGGGTCCTGCTGGTACATTTGCATGGCGACGACCATCGTCACGCCTTCGCGGATTTTCGGATCGCTCACCGTGCCGATCCACTTGGCGGCGCTCTCCGGGTCCTCTTCACCGGCGTGCATGGCAAACACGGCGACGGCCCGGTCTTTGTTCGGCGAGTCAGGCAATTGGTTCAGGAATTGGCCGGGGCCGTCGAGGTCGGTTTCCGCCCAGGAGACGATGGCATTGGCCAGCAACATACCCGGCCCATTGAGCGGGTCGGCGGCCGCGTTGGGATCGGCGGAGGCCAGGGCATCCTTGTCCAATTGCGCGGCCCAGGTGGCCGCGGCCAGCGGGTCGCTCTTGGCCCAGGAGTCCACCACGCGGCCTTCGAGACGCGCGCGTTCCGCGGGGTCGGTGACGGCGGTGGCCCAGGCTGTGGCCTCTTCAGGGGAATTGGCGGCCAGGCTTTCTGCATAGTGGTCAAAGGCTTCATCGCGCAACTGGCCGGCGGGCAGCGTCGCGAGCAATTGCTGGGCATCGCTCAAATGGCCCGACTGCGCCAGCGCATCTGTCAACGCCTGCAGCGAGGTGGATTTGTTTTGGCGGTCATGTTCATTGCCGTCGCTCAGTGCTGCGACAGTATCAAAGGCCCCTTTCGGATCGGTCGCTGCGATGCCGGCAATGGCGGCGTTAAAGCGCGCCTGCGTGGCTGCGGCGGAGGCCGTGCCCGGATTGTCCTTGAGCCATTTCAAAGCCGCAGCGGGGTCTTGCCCGGCCCAGCTTTTCAACGCTTCATCCACACCGCTTTCGCGCAGGCGGGGCGACTTCAATTGGTCAATGGAGCCCAACAGCGCCTTCGGGTCACTCTTGCCCCAGGATTTCAGGACGGCCTCCAGCACGGTATCGCGCACCACGCCGCCTTTGGCGGCCTGGAGTTGCTTCACCAGGTCCACGCACTCCTTGGGACTCAGGCCCTTGGCCCAGGCGGCCAGTGTTTCAGCGTCCGGCACAGTCGGCCCCTTGAGCAGGCTGGCCAGGGAGACTCCTTCGCCTCCCGTAGCTGAGCTTTTGCTTCCAGTGGAAATGATGCGCTTTGCGCCGGGCGTGTTCGCGGCGGCAGTCTCGGCGGCCTTATTCAAGCCAAAGTGATAGCCGGCGAAGGTCGAAACTCCGCAGGCGGCGACGAGTAGGATGGTGATGCTGGCAGTTTTCATAGGCGGGAGAGAAGGGCGGACAGCGATTCCGGGGCAAGTCGATGCCGTAGCGGAAGGTAGCTTTCTATTATAAGACACGCAAGGGCGTGTTTCGTAACATACTTTGCGCAAAGGGGCACTGGGACAAGGGTGGCCTTCGGCAAAGCCAAGCGAGGGGTAGGGTGGGGAAAGACCTTAACCCGCTCCTTGCATCTTGCCGCTGTTTCCACAAGATGGGGAACCACCCTTGGCTTCCCCTATGCATATCAAGCTTCGCCTGAACCACAAGGTCACCGGCCTCGCGCTGCTCTCGGCCTTGGTGCCCGTGCTCGCGCTGCTGGGCATGCTGGCCTGGCAGGAAGACCGCTTGAGCAACCTCGCCCTCTCGCAGTTTGAAGACCGGGTGCACGGCGAACTTGGTGCCGAATTGCGCGGCTTGTGTGGTATGCTGGAGACGGCTAACGGCCTCTTGCAGTCCAAGGTGGATGCCAGCCTCAACGTCGCGCACGATTTGTTTAATCGCGGCGGTGACCTCACCTTCGGCCCTGAAACTGTGGCATGGGAGGCGGAAAACCAGGTCACGCATGAGGTGCAGCACCTCGTCCTCCCGCAGATGAAACTTGGCGGCCGCTGGTTTGGCCAGAACACGGACTTTGCCACGCCCAGCCCGTTGGTGGACCAGGTGAAGCAGCTCGTCGGCGGCACGTGCACGATTTTCCAGCGCGTCAACGAAGCCGGTGATATGCTGCGCGTGACCACCAATATTCAAAAGCTCGATGGTCAGCGCGCCATTGGCACCTTTATTCCCGCCTCCAGCCCAGTGGTGCAGGCTGTGCTGGCCGGCGAGACATTCCGCGGTCCGGCCTATGTGGTCAATGCCTGGTACATCTCCGCCTACGAACCTTTGCACGACAGCACCGGCCGCATTGTGGGTATGCTTTATGTGGGCGTGCGGCAGGAATCCGACGCTTCCTTGCGCGACACCATCACGCGCTCCAAACCGGGTGAAAATGGCTACGTCTGGATCGCTTTCGGCAAGAACGCTTACAACCTGCCGCCGTTCATCATGCACGGCGGTGGTGATGCCCCTGCGGACCTTACCCTCGACAGCATTAAGAACGCCAGCGGCAAGTCCATGCTTCGCCCGCTCGTTGAAGACGCCGTCCGCTCGCCGGGCCACGTCGTGTTCACCGCGGGCCAATGGCGCGTGCAGAAGGACCCGCCCGACCCGGCGTATCTGGACAAGGAAGCGGCGGCGGTTTATTACGCTCCGTGGGATTGGGTCATCGGCCTTACTGCTTATGGGCAGGACTCGCATACTGTGCGCAATCAATTGAGCGCGGAATTTTCAAATCTGCGGGAGACGGTGGTGCTGGGTGCGCTGGTCATCTTTGTCATTATCGGCCTGGGCGCGGCCGTCATGGGCCGCCTGATCGCCAAGCCCGTGGCCATTGCCACCGGCATCGCCCGTAAAATCGCCGATGGTGACCTCACCGGAGAAATCGCCGTCCACAAGAGTGATGACGAGACGGCCCAGTTGCTCGCCGCCAACCGCGACATGGTGGCCAGCCTCAACAGCCTCCTCAGCCAGGTAAAGCGCTCCAGCATCCAGCTTATTTCCACGGCCAACGAAATTTCCTCCACCTCCAAGTTGCAGGAAACCACCGTGCAGGACTTTGGCGCCTCCACCAGTCAGATCGCCGCCGCAGTGAAGGAAATCTCCGCCACCGCGCAGGAACTGGTCGCCACCATGTCCGGCGTGTCCGACCTGGCTCACAATACCGCCGCGCTGGCCGACACCGGCGGCCGCCAGCTGGAGGGCATGAAGTCCTCCATGCAGAGCTTGGCTGCCTCGACCGGATCCATCTCACAAAAACTTTCCACCATCAGCGACAAGGCCCGCGCCATCACCGGGGTGGTCACCACCATTACCAAAATCGCCGACCAGACGAACCTGCTTTCCCTCAACGCCGCCATCGAGGCCGAAAAGGCCGGCGAATACGGCCTGGGTTTTGGTGTCGTCGCCCGCGAAATCCGCCGCTTGGCCGACCAGACGGCCGTCTCCGTCCTCGACATTGAGCACATGGTGCGGGATATGCAGTCGGCCGTTTCCGCCGGCGTGTTGGAGATGGACAAGTTCACCGGCGAAGTACGGGGCGGGGCCGACGAGGTCGGCACGCTTGGCGGGCGCTTGAGCACGATTTTGCAGCAAGTTCAGTCGCTGTTGCCGCGCTTTGGCCTCGTCAAGGAGGGTATGTCCGCCCAGTCGCAGGGCGCCAAACAGATTAACGAGGCCATGACCGGCCTGACCGATGGCGCGCGCCGTACGGCGGATTCGCTGAAGGAATTCGACCGCGCCGTGACCAACCTCCACGCCTCGGTCGAGGGCCTGCGCCGCGAAATCGCGCGCTTCAAGGTTTCCGAAAACCATACCACCGGCCTCACCCGCATTATTTTTCCGCAGAAAAAGAATCGCGGCGAAGGCTGAGCCCCCGACCGGGTTCCCTTTTTCCGCCAGCACGTCGTTTCATGCTCGCCGTCCTCTTCAGTTTGGGTGACCAGCGTTGCGGCCTCGACTCCGCGGCCGTCGAGCGCGTGGTGCCCGCGCTGCCGTTGCAGCCGGTTCCCGGCGGCTCCGTCTCGCTGGCAGGCACATTTTCCTACCGGGGCGCCGACGTGCCGGTGGTGGATTTGGTGCGACAGGCGCTGGGCCGTGCCACGCAGCCGCTGTTGAGCAGCCGCATCATCCTGGCGCGGCACTTGGATGATTATGGCGCACCCCGGCTGGTCGGCCTGCTGGCGGAGCAGGTCAACGAAGCGCTGCCTTTTTCCGGCCAGGCTTCGGCCGCTGTGCCGGGTGCTGTCCGCGTCGTCACCTTGGCGGAGTTGGTGCCTGCGGATTTCTTTACGCTACCCGCCAACCCGGAGGCCGCGCCATGACGGTGCCCCCTGCGTTGCGTGAACGGATGCGGACCACCTATGGCCTTGATGCCTCCACGGTGGGCGAGGCCGCCTTGCGTTCCGCCTGGCAGCGCCGGCTGGCCGCCGTAGGCACGGCTTCCGCCGAGGAGTATGAAAATTTGCTGGTCCGTTCCCTGGATGAGTTTGACGCTTTGGTGGAGGAGGTGCTCGTGCCGGAGAGTTGGTTTTTCCGCGATGGCGCGCCGTTTGCCTTTCTTGAATCGTGGACGCGCGAGCAATGGCGGCCCCGCGCCCTGGGTCGCCAGTTGCGGGTGCTCAGCGTGCCTTGCGCCGCCGGGCAGGAGGCCTGGTCCATCGCCATGACGTTGCTCGACGCCGGATTGCCCGCCCATGGGTTTACGGTTTGCGCGGGTGATCTTAGCAAGTGTTCGCTCGCGCGCGCGCGCGAGGCGGTATATCCCGACTCCGCTTTTCGCGGCGCCGATGCATTTGGCCGCGACCATCATTTTGAAACGGCGGGCCCGCGCCTGCGTCGGGTCGGCGCCGGGGTGCGCGGCACTGTGCAGTGGCGGCGCTGTAATTTGAACGATCCGCAGTTCTTTTTTGGCGAGGCGCCGTTCGAGGTCGTTTTCTGCCGCAATGTCTTGATTTATTTCGATGCCGAGGCCCGCCGCCGGGTCCTGGCCCATTTGCGCCGCTGCCTCGTCCCCGGCGGTTTGTTTTTCGCCGGCCATGCCGACAGCCAGCCGTTGCTGGACGCTGGTTTTACTCCCGCCGGCCCGCCCGGCGCCTTTGCCTTCACCCAGCGTTCATGAATCAACCCAACCAGGTTCCCCCGACCACCCAGGAAGCCGCTTCCTGCTGGCGGAGCATTGGCGTATGGGGCGACAAGTCATGTCCGGAACTGGCCACGCACATCCATTGCGGTAATTGTCCCGTGTTCAGCGCCGCCGGGCGCGGCTTGCTCGACCGCACCGCCCCGGAGGGCTATCTGCATGAATGGGCCGAGGTCCTGGGCCGCGCCGGCGACCAGCGGGAGGAGACATTGTCCGCCTTGTTGTTCCGCATCGGTACGGCGTGGCTGGCCCTGCCGGCGGCGATGGTCGCCTCCATCACGGAATTGAGCCAGCCCCACTACGTGCCGCATCGCTCGGGCAGGATTTTTACCGGGCTTGCCAATGTCGCGGGCGAATTGCAAATGGCGTTTGATTTGCGCGCGTTGTTCGAGCTGCCGGTGGAGGCCTCGCTCTATCTTTCACTGAGCTGCCAGATTTACCCCCGTTTGATCCTTTGCCAACGGCCGGGGCAGGTTTTCGCGTTTGCGGCGGATGAGGTTTACGGCTCCGTCATCCTCACACTGTCGCAGATGCAGCCCGTCCCTCCCACCACGAGTCCCACGCTGGCCATCTATGCGCGCGGGCTTTTCCCTTACCGTAAACGTCCCGTGCATTTGCTGGATGATGAATTGCTCGCCACAGCCTTGAACCGCCTGCAACTGGCCTGAGCCACCCCATGCCCGCCGCCCACATCGAAGAATCGCTGCTCGACCTCTTTCGTTCCGAGGCCGAGGCGCAGGCGCTGGCGTTGTCCGATACCTTGGCGGCGTTGACCCTGGGGCAGGGCAGCCTGAAACAAGTCGCGGGGGCGCTGGAGGCGGTTCATGCGCTCCAGGGTGCCGCGCGGCTGGTGGGGCTTGAGCTGGCGGCGCAATTGGCCGAGACGATGGAAAATGTTTTGGCTGCCGCCACCGAGCGCAAGGAGCTGCCGGATGCGGGCACCCTTCAGTCCTTGGAAAACGCCTACATCTGGCTGGCGCAGTTTTCCCAGTTCCCCTCGGCGGAGATGATCACGCCTTCGACCGACGCGCTCACCCGCCATGCGGCGTGCCTCGACCCGCTGAAAAAATGCCTGAGTGCCCAGCAGTCTGAAAGGAAAAACGGTCCCAAGGGAAAAGCAAAGAAGGCAGAAGATACACTGACGGAATCGCCCTCTCCGCCCGCGCCTGTCTTGCCCCAGTATGAGCCCGCACCCGCGCCGCCGCCGGCTTCCCGGATTGATTTCAGCCTGCTCGACCTTTACCGCGGCGAGGCGGAAACGCAGCTGGCAACACTGGGCCAGGGAATTGTGGATTTGGAAGGCGACCTCGCCAACCCCAAGAAAATCGAGCCGGTGATGCGCGCGGCGCATTCGCTCAAGGGGGCGGCGCGCATTATTGGCCTGGATTTGGTGGTGCAGCTTTCACACACGATGGAGGACGCCCTGGTTGCCGCCCAGCAAGGCCGCCTGGCCCTTGATGCCGGGACTATTGACGCCCTCCTGCGTGCAGGCGACTGGATTGGCCAGTTTTCCCAGTTGCCTCAGGAGCAGCTGGCTGCCCCGCCCCCGGAGCAGATGGCCGGGCAGGCGCAATGCCTGGCCGACATCCAGGCTGCGCTGGCTGGCAAACCAAACCGCCCTGTCGGAGACACTGCCCAAAATCCCAGAACCCCGCCGTCAGTGTCGGTCGCACCGGTGGCGTCCGCACCAGCCGAAGCTTCGCCTGCCGCCGCGGTTGACGGCGTGGTTCGCATCTCGGCAGCGAGCCTCTCTCGCATGATGGGCCTCGCGGCGGAAACCTTGGTCGAAACGCGCCGACTCGAGCCTTTTCGCGACCAGTTGATGAAGCTCAAGAACCACCAGTTGGAGTTTGTCTCCCGGCTGGAGGCCGCGGCCCTGGTCCGTGCGGAAAACACCGCCACCCAAGGCGCGGACATTGCACCGTTGTGTGCCGAGGCACAGGGCACACTGGCGGCCTTGCGTGAACAGCTGGAGAATTTTGACAATGCCGCCCGCCGCACCACCCTGCTTTCCGGCCGGCTCTACCAGGAAGTTATTACTAGCCGTATGCGGCCCTTCGGTGAGGGCACGCAGGCCTTCCCCCGTCTCGTGCGCGATGTATGCCGCACGCTTGGCAAGCAGGCCCGTCTGGAAATTGAAGGCCGGGAAACTCCGGTGGACCGCGACATCCTGGACAAGCTCGAGGCGCCCTTGAGCCATCTTTTGCGCAATGCCTGCGACCATGGCCTGGAAACGCCGGAGGGCCGCGCGGCCGCGAACAAGCCGGAGACGGCCGTCATCCGTTTGGAGGCCCGCCATCGCGCCGGAATGCTCGTGGTGCAGGTGAGTGACGACGGCCGCGGCATTTCCGCCCCGCGCCTGCGCCAGAAGGTGGTTGAAAAAGGGCTCACCACTGCGGCCTTGGCCACCGGTATGAGCGACGAGGAAATTTTGCAGTTTCTCTTTTTGCCCGGTTTTTCCACAGCGGAAAAAATCACGGAGATTTCCGGACGCGGTGTCGGCCTCGATGTCGTGCAGGATATGGTGCGCGCGGTGGGTGGCGCCGTCCGTATTTATACCACCGAGGGCCGGGGCACGGTTTTTTCCCTCCAATTGCCTGTTACCCGCTCGGTATTGCGCGCGTTGCTCGTGGAGATCGGGGGCGAGGCCTATGCGTTTCCGCTTACCCGCCTGTACCGCGCGCTGCGCTGTCCGCGCGCACAGGTGGAGACGGTGGCCGGCCGCCCGCAAGTTTCCCTCGATGGCGTGGAAGCCGCCGTCATTTGCGCCCGCGCCGCCCTGGGTTTGCCGCCCACTTCAGCGGCCTTCCCTGCGGAACTTGCCGCGGTGGTGGTCAATGGCGGCATGGAGTTTTACGCATTGGCCGTCGATCGTTTCCTGGGGGAGACGGACCTCGTCGTGCGCCCGCTTGATGCCCGCTTGGGCAAGGTACCCGGCATCCAGGCGGCGGCGTTGAGCGAGGACGGCGCGCCGATCCTGATTGTCGATGTCGATGATTTGCTGCCCCAGCTGGAAAAAATGCTTTCCGGTGAGAACGTGGCTCCCGCCCCGGCGGCGGTTTCCTCCCGCCCACGTGTGCTGGTGGTGGACGACTCCGCCACGGTGCGCGAGACGGCGCGCAAAATCCTTACAGGGGCCGGTTATGACGTGGAACTCGCCGTGGATGGCGCCGATGGCTGGAACGCCGTGCGGGTGGGGCGCTTTGACTTGGTGGTGAGCGATGTGGATATGCCACGGTTGGACGGGCTGGGCTTCGTCGCCAAAATCCGCGCCGATGCCCGCCTGGGCAAGCTCCCCGTCATCATGGTCTCGTACAAAGACCGGGAGGAGGACCGTGAGCGCGGCCTCGCCGCCGGCGCGGATGATTATCTTGCCAAAAGCAGCCTGACCAACGACACCTTCCTCCTCGCTGTCCGCAGCAGAATAAATGTTCCAGCATGAAAATCGGCCTCGTCAATGATTTGCCCCTGGCGCTGGTGGCGTTGCGCCGCATCGTCGAAAAAGTTCCCGGCTATACCGTCCTCTGGGAGGCGCACGACGGGCGCGAGGCGCTGCACCATTGCTTGACGAACACGCCGGATGTCGTGCTCATGGACCTCGTCATGCCCGTGATGGATGGTGCCGAATCCACGCGCGAGATCATGCGCCGCGCGCCGTGCCCCATTTTGGTGGTCACGGCTTCCGTTTCGGTCAATGCGGCCAAGGTCTATGAGGCGATGGGCCATGGCGCGCTCGATGCCGTGCGCACGCCCACGCTGGGCCCCAATGGCGAATTTGACGGCGCCGCCGCGCTGTTGGCGAAGATTGAGCGCGTGGCCCTCCTGTCGGGCAAATTAAAGGCGCGCGAAACCCGCAACATTTTCCCCGCCCCCGCCGCTCCGTCCACCCCGCTGGCTCCCGGTGCTCCGGTGCCTCCCTTGCTGGCCATTGGCGCTTCGACCGGCGGTCCGCAGGCCTTGGCCGAGATTCTTAATGCGCTGCCCAAGCCGTTTCCCGCCGCGATGGCCATCATCCAGCACGTGGATGCGGAGTTTGCCGCCGGGCTGGCGCGCTGGCTCAAGGATTGCACCGGACACCCCGTGTCCCCCGCGCGCGCCGGCACACGCTTTGAGCGCGGTCATGTCTATCTGGCCGCCACGCAGGACCACTTGGTCATCGATGCCTCGGGTGCGATGGTTTACACCCCGTCCCCGCGGGAGATTGTCTATCGCCCCTCGGTGGATGTTTTTTTCCGCAGTCTGGCCCAGCACTGGCCTGCGCCGGGCGTGGCGGTGGTGTTGACGGGCATGGGTCGAGACGGTGCGGCGGGCCTCAAGCTTTTGCGCGAACGCGGCTGGCACACCATTGCCCAAGGTCCGCGTTCCAGCATCGTCTATGGTATGCCCAAGGCGGCGGCGGAGGCCGGGGCCGCCCGGGAGATTTTGGAGCTGCCCGCCATCGGCAAAGCGCTGGCGCTACATTTCAGCCTTCATAAATAGCCCGCGGGCCTGCATACTGGCGCGATGTCATCCGCCCCTGATTCCGTCCGCGAAGCCTCCGCCACCTTCGGTTCGCACCCCGTCACTGTCCTGATGGTGGATGACCAAGCCATGGTGGGCGAAGCCGTCCGCCGTATGCTCGCCGGCGAGGCGGACATCAAATTCCATTTTTGCAGCGACCCGACCAAGGCCCTCGCCATGGCCGCCGAGGTCAAACCCACGGTGATTCTGCAGGACCTGGTCATGCCGCAAATGGATGGTCTGCAGTTGGTGAAGTTTTTTCGCGCCAATCCCGCCACCCGGGAGGTGCCGATGATCGTTCTTTCCTCCCGCGAGGAGCCGGAGACCAAGTACCGCGCCTTCCAGCTCGGCGCCAATGATTATCTGGTGAAGCTGCCCGACAAGCTCGAGGTTGTCGCCCGCATCCGTTACCACTCGCAGGCTTTTCTCGCCCGGCGCGAACGCGATGCCGCGTTGGAGGCCCTTAATGCGGAACTGCGCGAGGCCGAGCGCTATATGCGCTCGCTTTTCCCCGCGCCGCTTAATGATAAAAACATCCGCACGGACTGGACGTATATTTCCTGCACGGCCCTGGGCGGCGATTCCTTTGGCTACCATTGGCTGGACGACGACCATCTGATTATTTTCCTCCTCGATGTCTGCGGCCACGGCGTGGGCGCGGCGTTGCTTTCCGCCTCCGCGGTGAATGTGCTGCGCACGCAGTCGCTCTCCCAGGTGGATTTCCGGGATCCCGCGGCTGTCCTGGCCGGGCTGAACGAAGCGTTCGACATGGAGAAGCAAAACGAGATGTATTTCACCATCTGGTATGGAGTCTATCGTCGCTCCACCCGCGAATTGGCCCATTCTTCGGGCGGTCACCCCCCTGCGGTGTTGCTGCCGGCGGCCTCACCCGGGGCGCCGCAGTTGCTGAACGCCGTCAACGCCATCATCGGCGCCATGCCGGGTATGCAATTTAAAAGCGAGCGCGTCACGCTGGCCCCCGGGGATCGCCTCTTTGTCTTCAGTGATGGCGTTTATGAGGTGAACTACGCCGACCGGCCGGAAATCATGATGACGGTCGAGGAGTTTGCCGCCGAGCTGGCGCGCCCGGCCCCCGCCGGGGTGCGCAAGGTGGAGGATGTCGTCGCCTTCATCCGCCGGGCCCAAGGCCGGGAAAACTTCGAGGACGACTTTTCCCTCCTGGAAATTCAATTCAATTAACCGCCCGCGCCCATGCGATTTACCTACCGCAACGATTTGTCTGAGCTGGCTAAGCTGGCCGCCGATGTGGATGCCTTTGCCGAGCAACACGGCCTGGATATGGCCATCGCGCAGACATTCAACCTCTGCCTCGACGAATTGTTTACCAACATCGTCTCCTACGGCTACGAGGACCGGCAGTCGCATGAGATATATCTTGATTTGGAGGCTCGCCCCGCCGAGATTATCGCAGCATTACGCGATGACGCCCGCGCCTTCGACCCGCTGACGGAGGCGCCCGTGCCGGACTTGGATGCTCCGCTGGAGGAACGCAAGATTGGCGGCTTGGGCGTCCACTTCGTAAAAACCTTGATGTCCAGTGTATCTTACCGTCGGGAAAATGGGTGGAATGTGATTGAAATGATCCGAAAGCTCTAACCTTCAGTTAAAAATAGGTTACAGGCGGATAATGCGCCGGTTGGGGCGGGCTGGGCGGGGGTGTGATTGTCAGTTGAAATTTCCCGCAAAAATGTTAGGTTAACATTCCTACTATGAGCTTAATCCCTGGCTTCGTCAAAAAACCCATCGGCTGTGTTCTCAGCCTCATTTTCGGCCTGTTTCTGATGGTGTTGGTGTTCGGCATCGTCACCATAGTGGTGGTTGATTACTTTGCCATGGATATCGCCAGCCATGAATTGCGCCAGCGCAGCGGTTTTGTCATGACGGTTGAGAAGCAGGATATTGGGGTGCTTTCCGGTTCGGCCGACGTTCAGGGCCTCAAGATCGAAAACCCCGACCGCTTTGCCGCCAAGGATTTTGTGCGCTTCAACCAGTTGAAGGCCAAGGTTGAGGTGTCTCCGCTGTTTAAGCGGCAGATCGTGGTGGATGAAATTGTGGTCGATCTGGACGCGCTGGCAGTCGTCCAGAACAAGGATGGCGAATATAACTTTGCCGCTTTGCAGAACAGCCTGCTGGGGGGCTCCTCGGAGAAGAAATCCTCCGCCATGGCCATTCCGCCCTTCACGATTAAAAAACTCACCCTGAAGATCCACCAGGCCAAATATTTCAATTTCAAGACCGGTGACGGCAAGCCCAAGCTCTACGACCTCAATTACGAACGCACGTTTAACGATGTCACTGAAAAGAACCTCACCTCCGTCGAGGTGGCCATCGGCACGGATCTTTCCTCCAAGGGCTTCAGTGTCTTCCTCGACGTGCTCAAGGACAAGATTCTCGACCCGGACACCTATCTTGACGCCGTGAAGGGCGTGGGCGGTCTTGTGGGTGATGCCGCCGGCGCCGTGCTTAATGGCGTTGGCAGCGCTGCCAAGGGCGTGGGTGACTCCTTAAAAAAGCTCATCCCCTAACCAATCCACCGTCCGACCATGACCCGCGATTCGCAAGCCCTCCCTGCGCAGTCGGCGTTCCTGACGGATATTCTGGATAATTTGTATAGCTGTGTGGCGGCGGGGGATGCTGTGCGTGAAAATGGCCGGATTGTGGATTTTCAGTGCCGGTTCATCAATCGCGCCTATCTGGAATGCCTTGGCACCACGCGCGAGGAGGTTTTGAGCATCAGCCTGCTCAACCGCAACCCGCAGATGCGCGATATCGGGGTGTTTGATCAGCTGGTCCACGTCGTCGAGACTGGCCAGCCGTTGGATACGGAACGCATAATTGAGACGGACAAGACCAGTATGCACGTGCGTCTGATTGTCCGGAAATTTGGCGACGGCATTCTGGCGGCCTTCCATGACATCGCCCAACGCAAACGCGGTGAGACGGAGCTCAAGCGCATCAACCAGGAACTGGAGGGCCGGGTGGCCGAGCGCACCGCTGAATTGACGAGGACCCAGGAGCATCTGCAGCGGGCGCTCGATGCCGCCCAGCAAAGCAACCGCGCCAAGGGCGAATTTCTGGCCATGGTTTCCCATGATTTGCGCAGCCCGCTGACCGCCATTCAGGGTTACGTCAGCCTGTTGATTAGCGAGGGTTTGAGCGCCGACCAGCGGGACCAGCTCAATGTGGTCGATCAATGCGCGGAAGGCCTGCTGCGCCTGTTGGACGACCTCTTGCGTTTTTCCCGTCTGGAGGCGGGGGAGTTCAAGCTCGAGCATGAGCCATTCTTGCTGCCCGAATTACTGCAGGAGACGCTCGACATCTTCCGCCCCGCCGCCTTGCAAAAGCAGATCGATCTGCGCATCCAAGTGGAGCCGGCGCTGCCTTCCGTGGTGGTGGGCGATGCCGCGCAGCTGCGCCGCATTGTTTCCAATTTGGTTGGCAACGCGCTAAAGTTTACCGAGCAGGGCGAAGTCATTGTCCGCGTCCGCGCCACGGCCCGGCCGGCGCCCGCCTCAGGCTGGACTTTTTATGCCGATGTGACGGATACCGGGCGCGGGCTCGACCCGGCGCTGGTGCGCCGACTTTTTCAGCCTTATGTGCAGGGCATGGATGGCTCCCGCCGCACGGATGGCGGGGTGGGCCTTGGACTGGCCATCTGCCGGAGGTTGTGCGAACTGATGGGGGGCAGCATCACCTATGAGCGCCCGGCGGAGAAGGGCAGCCGTTTTTCCTTCCACGTCAACCTCGACGCCATGGGCCAGGAATGGAAGTTTGGGCCGTGAGATAAATTTCACGCCGCGGGATGGTCTTGGATCGCCCGGTCCACCGCTTCAGCCAGCGTGGCCACCACCGGTGCGCCCAGGCTGCTCAAACGCTCGGGGTGCATGTGGCCATGTTGCAGCAGCAGGCAATCGGCCCCTAATGCCACGGCCACTTCATGGTCATGCGCGGTGTCGCCGATGAGCAGCACCGTATGCGGGGCCTCCTGCAAGGCCAGCGCACGCAAGTGGGCGTGTCCACGCGCCACCTTGCCATCCGCGCGGATGTTGTCCAATCCGCTCAGGCGGGTGAAAAAGCCGGTCAATTGATAATGGGCTACGACTTCACGCAAGGTTTCTTCATGATAGGCGGAGAGCACGGATTGCTCCAGTCCCGCGTCGCGCAGCCGCTCCAGCGCCGCCCGCGTGCCCGGCTGCAGGTCGCATTCGTAGCGCCGCCGGTTGTAGGCCGAGATGTAGCGCCGGCTCACCTCATCGAAAGAATGGGTTTTGAAGTCAAACCCGCGTCGTTCATAGAACCCGAGCACGGGGAATGAAAAATCCGCGCGATATTCATCCACCGTCAGTGGCTTCAGTTTGGCCTCGCGCAGGAGATCGTTCAGGATTTCAACACACAGCCACGCGTCGTCCAGCAAGGTGCCGTTCCAATCCCAGATGATGTGGCGGTAGCGCATGGCTGCGTCAGTCCATCTTGTCCGGATGGCGCAGGAAGTACACCACAGGCACTTGCATCAGGGCCAGGAATACGAGCGCGCAATTGAGCACCGGCATCGGGATGGGCGGGCCATGGTCATCGGCATTGCCATACAAGGCGGCGGGGGGCACCCCGGCGAGGACGGCTGCGGGGTCGGCGTTGTCCACATAGAGTTTGGCGACGTAAAGCACGTCGAAGACCAGGACAAAGACAAAGACCACCGAGGCGGCCAGCATCAGGAACATCATTCGCCGCCACATTTTTGGCGAATGCAGGAGAGAGTAGGGGAACACGAGCAGCAGGCCGTAAAATATCAGGAATCCAGCTTCAAAGGTGGACCACGCCGGCCCGGTCCCCAGCCAGCGCATGAGGCTTAATGGCCCCCAGAGCAGCATGAATATCCCCGTGCCCACGCCCAAGGCGCGGGCCAGCACCAATTCCCGGCGCCGGTGGGCGGTGGTTTTCTCCCCGGGCAGGGAATAATCAGCGGGAGGCTGGGCGGCGGCAGACATGGGAAGGATACTTTACCCCCGGCCGGCTGCGTCTGACAACGTCGAATTGGCCACTTCGATTCAACATTGAGCAAGATGCATCCGGTGTGTTTCATGCCAGGCATGGCTGCCTCCTTTCGCAATCTTTCGGCCGCGCGTTTTTACGCGATTCTCGACACGGGCTACGCACCGGCCGGGCGGTTGGTGGAAATAGGCCATGCCGTCCTGGCCGGAGGCGCGGATATCGTGCAGCTCCGGGCAAAAAATTCCACGACAGCCGCCCGCATTGCGCTTTTGCGCGGGCTGGCTCCCATCTGTGCGGCCGCGGGTGTGCCGCTGGTTTGCAATGACGATCTTGCCGCCGCGATGGCCGTGCCTGGAGTCGGCCTGCACATTGGGCAGGATGATCTCCCGGCCTGCGAGGCGCGGGCGGCACTGGGGCCCGGCCGTCCATTAGGGCTGTCTACCCATTCGCTGGCCCAGGCCCAGGCAGCCTTGGCTTTGGGTGAAGTGCTGACTTACTTTGCCACCGGCCCGGTGTTTGCCACGCAGACCAAGCCGGATTATCCGGCGGTGGGCCTGAGTCTCGTGGGCACCGTGGCGCAGTTGCAGCCGGCACTGCCCTGGTTTTGCATTGGCGGCATCAACCGCCGCAACGTGGCGGAAGTCCGGGCCGCGGGCGGGCGGGCGGTGGTGGCGGTGTCGGAGGTGCTTTGCGCGCCGGATCCCGCGGGAGTGGTGCATGAATTGCGGGCAGCCATGGATTAAAATAATGTGGGATTTGGGTTTGAGCGGGGATTATAGTGGTAAAGACCCCTCCCGTGATTCCTGATAGTGTATTATTGTGCCAATATCTCGAACACCGCGATGAAGCGGCGTTTGCCGAGTTGGTTCGCCGGCATCTCCCCCTCGTCTATGCCGCGACCCTGCGCCTGGCTAATGGCAACCGTGGGCTGGCGGAGGATGCCACCCTGGCGGCCTTTACCCAACTGGCCCGCAAGGCGCGGCGTTTGACGGGCCATGCCACCCTGGCGGGCTGGCTCCACACCACCGCGCGCTTTCACGCGCTGCGTAGTTTGCGCGGCGAACACCGGCGCCGCACCCGCGAACAGGAAGCTTACGCCATGAACGAATCCACCGATCCGGCGGCGCTTGATGCCGTCTGGGCGCAATTGCGTCCCTTGCTCGACAAGGCTTTGAGCCGCCTGGGTGATGGCGACCGGAATGCAGTCCTGTTGCGTTTCTTTGAGGAAAAAAGTTACCGCGAAGTCGGTGCGACTTTGGGTGTGAGCGAGAATGCCGCCCAGATGCGGGTTGAGCGCGCATTGGAAAAGCTTCGCGCGCAATTTTCCCGCCACGGGGTGACCACCACCGCCGCGTTGCTGATTTCCGCCTTGGGTGCGCATGGTGCCGTTTCCGCACCCGCCAGCCTGGCCATCACCGTGACGGAAAAAAGCCTCGCTGGCGCTTCCGCCGGTGGACCATCGATTTTGGCCGGCAAACTTTCTCTTCTGGCTTTCGGCGCCCTCGCGGCGCTGGCCCTCGCGGCCTTTCTTTTCCTGCAACCATCACCCTCAATCGTCTCTGCTTCGAGTCGCGTGCCGCCCTCCGGCGCTCCGCAACCCGTGGCAAAGGCCGACCCTCCCACAACCTCCCCACCCATGAATCCGTCCTCCGTCCTCAATGCAGGAACCCTCGCGGCTGTTTTATTGGCCGCTGCGCCCGTGGCCGTGGCCCAAAATGATCCGGCTCCCGCCTCCTCGGCAGTGCCGGCCGCTGTCGCGCCCACGCTGGAAACAGCGACGCCTACGGGCACCTATGCCGGCCTCGTCGCGGCCAATAATCAGTTCGCGTTCGATCTGCTTCATCAGGTCAATCCGCGCCCAAATGAAAATGTCTTCTTCTCACCCTACAGCATTTCGACCGCGTTGGCGATGACGCTGGCCGGTGCGCATGGCGACACCGCGGCCCAGCTGGCCAAGGCGCTGCGCCTCTCGGGGGTTGCCGCCGAGGCGTTGACGCCGGATTACACCGCCTTGCAGGAGGCCGTTGCCAAGGCCCAGACTTTGGCCGGGGCGCAACTGTCCATCGCCAATTCCCTCTGGGCCGAGCAAAACCCGGCGCATCCGTTTTTGCAGAGTTTTCTCGATGGCACACTGACCCACTTCTCCGCCTCCGCAACCATGGTGGACTTTATCCACCACCCGGCGGAGGCCGCGCAGCAGATCAACGCTTGGGTGGAGGAAAAGACCAAGGGTAAAATCAAAAATCTGCTTCGAGCGGAGGACGTGAATCCCTCCACCCGCCTCGCGCTCGTTAACACGATTTATTTCAAAGGCCAGTGGGTGTACCCCTTTTCGCCCAGCCGGAACACGAACGGTGAATTTCACAATGCCGAGGGTGTGGCGGTCCCGTCCGTGTTCATGAACGCGGGGCTGCGCCTGCGTTATGCCGATATCACTGATGGCCCGGTGCCTTGCCAGCTCGTCTGCATCCCTTATGGGACGGACCCGCGGGAGGCGTGGAGAATCACGGGCACCGGCGTGTCCTTTGTGGCAATCCTGCCCCGCGCGCCGGGAGATATTGCGGCACTCGTCCAAAACCTGACTGCGGAAAAACTGGATGCCTGGTTGCAGGGCGCCACATTTAGCACCGTCCTGATGACCTTGCCCAAATTCAAGCTGGAGGAGCACTACAAGCTGGCCGGCGTGCTGCAAGGCCTGGGGGTGCGCAATGCGTTCATCGATCCCGACCGGCAACCGGTCGATCCCAATGCCGCGGATTTCTCCGGCATCGACGGCGCGCGCGACCTGTATATTTCCTCGGTCATTCACCAGACATTTGTCGAGGTGAACGAACAGGGCACGGAGGCCGCTGCGGCCACCGCGGTGCTCTTCATGGGCGGGGCCGCTGGTCCGCGCACACCGCCGCCGGAATTCCACGCCGACCATCCGTTTCTGTTTCTTATCCGGGACGATGTCAGCGGCAGCATCCTTTTTCTGGGACAATTGTCGAACCCGGACCCACTGCATGAAGACATTGTCCCACCCACACCCCCGTCACGAGGTTTTCAAGCTCGCGGCGCCCGCATCGGCACGGCTGCGCGCGGCGTGAACCGTGGCATTCAGCGTGGCGGCACGGGCACCGCCGCAGACGCGGCCTCTGCCCGCCCCTTGGCGCCGCCGGCCGCCTCAGGCACGGGTCAGCCTTGAAAAACGGCTGCCACTACTTGACGCGGGTAAACACCAAATCACACCATTCTCCCATCACGCGGGAATCGCCAAACATCTCCAGTTCGTCCGGGGCTTCAACACCCCAGAGTTCACCGAGTGTGGGCTCCAGGGCCGCCCGCAAGTCATCCACTTCCGCCGCAAGGATGCCACTCATGGCCAGTGTGCCACCCGGGGCCACCGCGCGGGCCAGGTCATCGGCATGGATGGCGAGCACGTCCGCTTGAATGTTGGCCAGGAGAAGGTCCGCCTGCCGCTCGCGCAACGCTTCCTCAATGCCCGCTTCCGCAAACTCCACCGCGTCATCCGGCAGCCCGTTGGCGGTCAGGTTTTCCCGGGAGACAGTGATGGCTTCCGGGTCGCGGTCAAAGGCGAATACATTGCGGCACCCCAGCAGCGCGGCCGATAATCCGAGGATGCCCGAGCCGCAGCCGGCATCAATGATCTTGGCGGCGACGAAACTTTTTTGTCCACACTTCGCGCGGAAATCGAGCAACCGTTGGGCCATCAGCCGCGTCGTGGGATGGTCGCCGGTGCCGAAGGCCAAGCCCGCATCGAACAGCAGCCGTGTATGGCCGGCGGGGAGTTTGTAGTCATCGCGCTGCCATACCGGCACCCAATGCAAATCGCCGCAGGCCCAGGGGTGCAGGTAAGCCTTGTAGGCTTCCTTCCAGTCACGATCGTCCAGCGATGTCTGTTGTTGGGGCTGCGATGGCAGGGTGGGGAAGGCTGTGCGCAGGGCCAGCCATGCCTCTTGCGCGGCGGCGGCATCGTCAAAGTAGCCAAACAACTCGCACTGGGTGCCAGTGGGGTTGGTGTTCACGCCCCAGGAGCAACGCGGCAGCTCGTTGAGCCATTCTTCCAATGCCTCCACGAGTTCGGCTTGGATGGTGGTGCGCAGCTCGATCATGGCGCGGTGCGTCCTCCCCGCCGGCTTAGTTCCGCGATGACGCGGGGCAGCAGTTCATGTTCCGCCGCATGGACTTTCACCGCGAGGGTTTCCGCCGTGTCATTGGCGGCGATGGGCACCGGGGTTTGCGCGAGGATGCGGCCCGCATCCACCTGCGCGGTTACTTCATGCACGGTGCAGCCTGTCACCGGCACGCGCGCGGCCAAGGCCTGGCCAATCGCGTCGAGGCCGGGAAATGCGGGCAGCAAACTGGGATGCAGGTTGATGATGCGCCCCGCAAAGGCCTGCAAAAACGCTGGTTTCACCACGCGCATAAAACCGGCGAGCAACACCAGATCCGCCTGCCATGCCCGGATTTGCGCGATGTAACGCTGCTCCGCTTCGCCTTCGAGTTTGGTTTTGAAAGGCGCGGCGTCGAGATAAATGGCCGGGATGCCAAAGCGCTGGCCTAATTCCAGGATGCGCGCGCCCGGTTGGTCGCATACGATGCCAGTCACACGCGCCAGGTCCAGTTTGCCCGCTTGTTGCGCCTGCAGTACCGCTTCGGCATTGCTGCCACGGCCGGAACCGAGGATGACGACATTGCAGGAAGCTGCCATGGAAGGCCCAGTTTCAGGCTTCGTCTTTGCAGTGGCAAGCCCGGACGCCTGTCCGCGGTTACTTGGCCGCGGCTTTCTGGAAATCCTGCGTCAACTGGCCCAGCACGGTCATGGAAGCAATCAGGGTGTCCCGGTCGGTCATGCTCTGGCTCATCTTCTTTACTTCCGGAGAATCGGCAGCCACAGTGGTCACATCGCGCTTGATGACGCGGAAGATGACCCCCGTGTTGTTTTGCCCCAGCACCGGACTCGTCTCGCCCGTATGCAGTGCCATGATCATCGGGATCGTCGAGTTACCGGAGGAATAAAGCGCTGTCAGCACGTCGCGCCCCATGGCGGCCAACGGGCCGGGCGGCGTGTCGGACTTTTCAGTGTCGCTAAACGGCATCTCGTTCAGGGTCTTTTCGATGTCGTCCAAAGTGACCGCCGGATAATTTTTGACGGTGAAGCCATGGGCCTGGGCCGCCGCCTCGAACGTCTTGCCCCCCGCCACGTCCTTGGCGATGGCATCACGCTGCGTGTTGCACAACTCCGTGAATTGCCGTTGTTTCTCCAAGTCGGTGTAGGCTTTGAGCACCTCGCCGCGCACGTCGGCAAAAGTGGAGGCGCGGGAGGGGATCGAATCAATATAGAAGAGCACCGCGGTGGCATCAGGCAGCAAGGCCGGGCGGGTGGGCTGCTGCGGGCTCAGGGCCATGGCCGCTTCCTGCGCGATTTCATCCGGCACGGGCGAATCCGCCGGCACCGGTGTGCCCACGGTGATGGTCGGCAGCTTTTGCGGCGTGAGGTTATACTTCTTGAGCAGCGTGACGACAGCCGGAGTATCGAGTTTGGCCGGCTGGCTGCCGAGCTGCGTCTGCACATCGTAGAGTTCGCGGGCAAACTTCATGGTTTGGATGCGCGACTGGTCCTTGCGCCACGCTTCCGTCACGGTGGTCTTATCCTTGTCGCTCAGACTGTCCGGGTTGATATTCGGCAGCTGGTCCTTGTGCTGTTTGGCAAAGTCTTGCAGTTGCGCCGCAGTGGGGGCGGGGGCGGCGGCGAAGGGGAACTTCACAAACGCGAGGTTGGCTTGCGCCGGCACCGGGAAACGCGTGGGATCCTTGTCATAGATGGCCTTGAGCGCCGTGGTCAGTGCATCGCCGGTAAGCTCGATCTTCGGGGTGAAGGACTTGTAGTCCAGCGTGGCCACGTCCAGGTCGGTTTTGACCTTGCTCAGGGCAATCTGGATTTCAGGGAGGAAGGGCAGCACATAGCCCGGGCCGCCCAGGATGTTGCGCACGCGCTCGAGGCGGCATTCTTCCTTTAGCAGCGCCGTGATGGCGTCGCGCTGGGGTGAGGTTTCCACGCTGTCACGGTATTTTTGGTAGAGCTCCGCGCTGAAGTGGCCGTCCGGGTTGCGGAAGGCGCGGAGGGATTTTAGGAAGTCCTCCATCTGTTGCGCATTCGCCTCGGGCAGGTGCCAGGTGTCGGCCAGGTGCATCGTGACGATGCGGTAGGTGATCAATTGCACCAGCTCTTGCTGGCTGGAAATTTGCAGGCCATACAGCGTGCGGTAGGTGTATTGGACGGCGTTGGAGAGATTCGTCATCTCCTGCTGGTCATTCAGGTTCACGCCCAGGAACATATTGGCCTTGCCCTGGCCGTTGCCTTGCATGCTCAGGCGCGGTACCGCGCCGATGCTGACAATAAAGGAGACAAAGAGCACGCCAAGGAAGGCGACCAAAACCCACTTAAAGTGCTTGCCGAAAACACGTTGAAACCAGGTAATCATGTGCGAGAGAGGGGTGGCGCCAGGGAGTAGGCGCGCAGGAGGGAAAGGGGTTACGCTGCCAGCCGGGGCCGGGGGAGTCAACCCCCTTCCAAGGGCGGCGGCATTTTCCGGAATGGAGTTCCAAAATGGTCTTGCCTCGCCCCGCGGAATGAGAGAAAATCACGCCTGCAAGCATAGAGCAGGCCCAGACCCGATTTCCTGCGCGTCGGGCGGTCTTTTTGCTGCGGCAGCCCCTCATGAAAATCCCTTTCACAAACAAACTTTTCACCACCTGCCTGGCCAGCGTGTTGTTGGCCGCCTCCGCCCAGGCCCAGTCAGTGACGACGGATCCGGTCGGCGCCATCACCCTTACCCTCAAAGGTTCCTCGGACACTTTGGTGTCGCTGCCGTTCCAGCGCCCCACGGCGTTGGAGACGCAGGTTTCGAGCATTTCCGGCAACGTGATCAGCATCGCCGCCTCGGCCAATGTCACCGGCAATCAGTTTGTTTATTCCTCCGGCAACCAGACGAACACCTACTATCTTCAGTTCACGACCGGCAACCGCAAGGGTATGTTTTACACGGTCACCGCCAACACCCCGACCAACATCACCGTTGATCCCAATGGCGATGCCGGCCTATCCGGCAATGTCGGCACGGGCGACACCTTCCGCGTCATTCCCTATTGGACGCTCAACACCATTTTCCCCGCCGGCCAGGGCATCAATGGCAGCCCCGGCCCCGCGGCCAACCAGCGCAATTCCTCCATTCTGTTCCTGCCCAATAACACGCCGGGCATCAATCTCGTGCCTGCTGCCATCTTCTATTACTACAACGGCACCTCCGGCGGCGGCGCGGGCTGGCGCCAAGTCGGCGCGACCTTTAGCACCATTCAGAACGATACCATCGTCTATCCCGACTCCTATTTTGTTGTCCGCAACTCCATCGCTGGCGACACCACGCTGACCCTCGTCGGCGCGGTTCCCATGGCGGCCTATTCGACGCCAATCTCCACCTTGGCCAACAATCAGGCGCAGGACATTTTCATCGGTGTCAGCGCCCCGGTGCCCGTCACCTTGGGTGCCTCCAACCTGGTTTCCTCGGGGGCGTTCCTGCCCAGCTCCAGTCCGGCGGCCAACCAGCGCAATGACCAGTTGCTGGTCTTCAATACCGGTGTCGCGGGCTTCAATCGTCAGCCATCCGGCATCTACTATTATTACAACGGCACGGCCGGTGGCGGCGCGGGTTGGCGTCTGGCGGGTGATGTTTTCACCAATATTTACGACAACACGACCATCTTCCAGCCGGGCCAGGCCTACATCCTTCGCAAGAAGGCCACCGCCACGCCTCAGACCGTCATTTGGTCCTTCACGCCGTCCTATCTTTTGCCGTAATTTTCCCGGTTTTGTCCCTGAAATTCCTCTCTCTTAAGCTTGGTTTTTTAAAATGAAATTTCGCGCACTTCTTCTTGCCTTGGCTCTCGCTTCGCTTGCTCCCGCCGCTCATGCCCAGGTGACCTTTGAAATCGACGCCGACTGGGTTACCATCGGCTCCAATACGGGCATTCCGGACGGCAACGTCTTTTTCCTCGTGGCTGACACCGCCAACAACGGCTTCAATATGCCGACGTTAGGCCATTTCACCGCCGGCAACCTCTGGGGCCAATCCGCGGATGACATCGTCCTCGTCTCCTTTGCCGCCAACGGAGGCAGCAATTTTGGTACCGCCGGCGTCCAGCAGACAGTCATCAGCAACCTGATCTACTCCTCGTTTACCAATGCGACGGTGGCCGCGGGTGACCATGTCGGCCTGTTCTGGTTCCCGTCCATCGCCTACAACGCCACCAGCACCTTCATCACGGGCAATACCGGTTTTGGCTATTTTGACACCGGCAGTTCCGGTTCCGACGCCGCCAGCTGGGTTCTGCCTGCTGACCTTACCTCCGACAAGGCATTCACCTTCGCCACGAGCAATGCCCAAATCTTCTCCTCCGGCAACGACGTGGCCACCTTCGCCGCCACCGTTCCGGAGCCGTCCACCTTTGCCTTGCTCGGCAGTCTTACTGCTCTTGGTTACGCCTGCTGGCGACGACGCGCCACTGCCTAATTCTTGCCTCAAAAGGCGCCACGGTTTGGTCCTTGGCGCCTTTTTGCTTTCCTGGTTTAAGGACGGGCTTAAGTCTTTTCCCAAGTTGCCGATAAACAAGCACTTAAGGGTTATTCCGTTGACACAACCCCCATTTCCGACGATATTCTTCCGCCATGGCCGTTCCCGTCTCCCAAGCCTTCAAAGTGATGACCTATGTCCTCGGGCAAAAGCTCAAGGGCAACAAGCGCTACCCGCTCGTGCTCATGCTCGAGCCGCTGTTCCGTTGCAACCTTGAGTGCGAGGGCTGCGGTAAGATCCAGTATCCCGAGCACATCCTGAAGAAGCGCGTCTCCGCCGAGCAGGCCTTGGCCGCGGCTGAGGAATGCGGCGCCCCCGTCGTCTCCATTGCCGGTGGCGAGCCCCTCATCCACCCGGAAATCAACGCCATTGTGGACGGCCTCATCAAGCAGGGCCGTTATATCTACCTTTGCACGAACGCGCTCCTCCTCGAGCGCAAGCTGGACTCCTTCACCCCGCACAAGCAGCTCACCTTCTCGATCCACATGGACGGTCTGAAGGAAGAGCACGACAAGTCCGTCTGCCGCGAGGGCACCTATGAGACTGCGGTCGCCGCCATCCGCAAGGCCGTGGCCCGCGGCTTCCGCGTCACGACGAACACCACCGTTTTCAACACCGCCAAGCCCGAGCGCACGCGCCAGTTCTTTGATGAGATGACGGCCCTCGGCGTCGAGAGCATGATGATCTCCCCCGGCTACCCCTACGCTAAGGCGCCGGAGCAGGAAATCTTCCTCGAGCGCAACCGCACCAAGTCTCTCTTCAAGCAAATCCTCGGCTCGCCCAAGAAGGCCTGGCGCTTCAACCACTCGCCGAACTTCCTCGCGTTCCTCCAGGGCAAAGTGGACTACGATTGCACCCCGTGGGGCAACCCCACTTACAATGTCTTTGGCTGGCAGAAGCCCTGTTATCTCTTGGGCGACGGTTTTGCCTCCTCCTTCAAAGAGTTGATGGAGTCCACCGAGTGGTCCCGCTACGGCCAAAAGGGCTGGGACGAGCGTTGCAAGGACTGCATGGTGCATTGCGGCTACGAAGCCAGCGCCGTCAACGATATGTTCGGCTCCGTCGGCGGCCTCGCGCGCACGGCGAAGTATTTCTTCAATCCCGATGCCGAGGGCGACCCCATCGTGGCCACGCCTCGCGCCACCGCCCCGGCCGTTACCGGAACAACCGCGGCCCCGTCAGCCTCAGCCACGTGTGGAGGCGGTCACTCATGCGGTTGCGAATCGGCGGCAAAAGCCGAACAAACGACACCAGCGGCACGGTCTTAAACGGATTGCGCGTCAGGTGGCCGGCCATTTTCCACGGGGTGTAGGTGCCCGTCGGTTGGTCGTAGGCTTTTTCCAGCGTGTCAGAAGGCAGGTTCTCGTGCACTTCGTCGCTCACGATGCGGATGCCGATGAATGGCAGCCCCAGTTTTTGCGCCACGGCGGCGACGGAGGTCTGCTCCATGTCCACCAGCGTCGCGCCGGTTTGCTCGTGAAGCTCCTTTTTCGCCGCGGCCGTCCCGGCGACTTTCTCCACCGTGGCCAGCTTCGCCTCGCGCGGTTTTTCCTCCTCGGGCAGGTGGGGTAGGAGATGCTCCGCCCCGGCGGTGATGAAGATGTCCCCGCGTTTCAAATCTGCGTGCAGCCCACCCGCAAAGCCGGCCAGGATGACACCGCGCACTTCCGCGCCCGCCTCCTTGATGACAGTCTCCGCGCGCAACGGCGCATGGGGCAGGCCCATGCCGATCATGCCCACGGTCACCGCCACGCCCCCGGCCTGGCCCTTCACAATGTCCGCTCCGGCGATGTGCGACTCCTGCGCACCTTCCACACCGTCCACGAACGCCTTGGCCTCAAAATGGCTGGGGATTAGGATGACAATCATATAACAAAGTGCTTTAGTTCTTGGTGCTTAGTTCTTAGTTTAACTCTTTGCGCTAACCAAGCACTAAGCACCAGAACACTAGGCACTAAGAACCAAGCACTCGCGTATTCTTTTCCGATGCCCGCCTCCCTCAACGTCCACGACTCGATCCGCCGCGCCCAGGATTTCCTCTTCTCCCGCCTCGACGCGCGCGGGTATTGGGAGTGCGAGCTCATCGTCGACAGCACGGTCGTGTGCGACTACGTCCTCTACTACCACTGGGTCGGCCAGCCCGAGAAGGCGCAAAACGAACGCTGCCGCCGCCACATCCTTTCCCGCCAGTTGCCCGACGGCGGCTGGCCCCAGTTCCCCGGCGGTCCGTCTGAAATCGCCGCCACCATCAAGGGCTACCACGCCCTGCGCCTGACGGGCCTGCCCAAGGACGCCCCCGAACTCCTGCGCGCCCGCGAACGCGCCCTCGCCCTCGGCGGCATCCCCAAGCTCCACACCTTCGGCAAGCTCTACCTCGCCATGTGCGGCCTCTTCCCCTGGAAGTATTGCCCGCTCATCCCCGCGGAGATGATGCTCCTGCCTTCGTGGGCTCCCTTCCATATTTATAAAATGAGCTCGTGGACGCGCAATCTCGTCGTCCCGCTCACTGTCATCAACCACTTCAAGCCCGTCCGCATCCTGCCGGCCTGCCCCTCGCTCGACGAGCTGTATCCCGGCGGCACCCAGCACGACGACTGGTCTCTCCCGCGGTCGGAAGAACTCATTTCCTGGCGCAATCTTTTCCTCGCGCTCGATAAACTGGGCCGCGTCCTCAACCACCTCCCGGTGGACCTTGTGCGCCGCGCCGGTCTCAACGCCGCGCGGGATTGGATGCTCGCCCGCTTGGGCGACGGTTCGGACGGCATGGGCGCCATCTTCCCGGGTATGCTCAACACGCTCATCGCGCTCGAGCTCCTGGGCCTCAAGGACCACCCGCTTTTTGCCAAGGAGGTGCGCGATTTTGACGGCCTCGTCCGCGGCGAGCAGGAGGACATCCGCGTCGCCCCGTGTTATTCCCCCGTGTGGGACACCGCCATCATCGCCCAATGTCTGGCCGACTCCGGCGTGCCCGCCAGCGATCCGCGCCTGCAAAAAGTCGCCGACTGGCTGCTCGACCGCGAAATCAAAATCAAGGGCGACTGGGCCGAGAACGTCTCCTTCCCCGAGGCCACCGGCTGGGCCTTCGAGTTCAACAACGAGTATTATCCGGACGTGGACGACACCTTCCAGGTTGTCCTCGCCCTGCGCGTGCTCAAGGCGCGCGACGAGGAGCGCCGCCAGGCCGCCATCACGCGCGCCATCCACTGGTGCCGCGCCTTCCAGTGCAAGGAAGGCGGCTTTGCCGCGTTCGACCGCGACTTGACGACCCCCTGGCTCGAGCAGGTGCCCTTTGCCGACCACAACGCCATTCTCGATCCCCCATGCAGCGACATCACCGGCCGCGCGCTTGAGACGCTCGCCAAGATGGGCTACACCAAGGACGACCCCGTGGTGCAGCGCGCCCTTGATTTTGTGTGGCGCACCCAGGAGGCCGATGGCTCGTGGTTTGGCCGCTGGGGCGTGAACTATGTTTACGGCACCTCGCACGTCCTGCGCGGCCTCGCGCTCATTGGCGAGGATATGTCGCAGCCCCGCGTGCAAAAGGCCCGCGCCTGGCTCGAGCGCGTGCAGAACGCTGACGGCGGCTGGGGCGAATCCTGCTGGACGTATCATGACGACCAGACTCGCGGCCACGGTGCCCCCGTCTTTTCTGTCACCCCGCGCGGCCCCGATGGCGAACTGCCCACTTACGGGCTGCTGGCAGCTTCAACTAAGCACCAAGCACCAAGCACTAAGCACGCCGAGGCTCCTTCCACGTCATCGCAAACCGCCTGGGCCCTCCTCGGCCTCCTCGCTTGCGAAGTCAATGTGGCTAACGGCAAACCGCAAACCGTAAACAGTAAACTTTCCGGTCCCGCCATCCAGAACGGTCTCAAATACCTCCTCTCCACCCAGCAATCCGACGGCTCCTGGCACTACCCCTGGTTCACCGGCACCGGTTTCCCCCGCATCTTCTATCTCAAGTACACCTCCTATCAGTGGGCCTGGCCGTTGCTGGCTCTGACTTGGTATCGGAATCTTTCTGAGGGGAAGAAATTACCGGAATGAAGAGTTTTCATCGTGAGATGATCCGGTTCGATTTTTATTTGGTTTGCGACAAATTTTATAAAATCCAGTAAAGGTCGGTTTATTAGTTTTCAAGCAATCTTCGTGCTTCAATTGCGAGGGCTATATTTTTATCATTTGTGACCACGGAATCATATGTATATCCATGAAATCGATCGTAGATTACGCTCAGTCTTACTTTCATTAATTGCGAAATTTCTTTCTCAATTATGCTGTGACTGTCAATGTCGTCATCAGGGTGACATTCTGTGGATTTATAATGCACAATTTGGTTTCGAATATTAAAGATCTTAGTCAAAACGCTCCTGAATTTTTTAGGAAAAGGTTTGCCGCCAAACATTTCATAGGCCCATGTTAATTTATCATCTATTCGATACACCTTGAGCATACAAGTTACATGCTTTGGGTCTAATCCCTTGGATTCAGCAAGGATCCTAATTGTTTCGTTTAGACGATTTTCGATTGCAATGGCCAATAATACAATTCCTACAAAACGATCACGTTTTACAAAAGCAGCTTTAGAAAATTTTAAAAAACTCTCATGTAATGAAACCCCGACGCGCATTTTTTTAACGCCAAACTTGATATTTCGTTGGATCAACGTAAGCAATTTCCCTTTATCATTTAAATGATCTCGTGTAATTACTCCTTCGCGAACTAGAGCTAAAATTACATAATATAAATATATCTCACTTATTTTATGTAATGCAGCTTTGGCTTTAGGGGAATTGATCTTTTGGGACATATAGACTATATAATTTTAACACAAAAATTGTTTAATATACATTTGATTTAGTTGGTTTTTACTCTGCTTACAAGGAAGTGGTCAACTTAATTGACGATCCAACCCATCCAGCACAACCAATGGAGTACTAACGCGGCGGCAGGTTTTTGGGTAGAGTGGAGCGCGGGAAAAAGGAGCAAGGGATTTCAAATGAATAAGAACCAAGAAGGCTAGCCAATCCGCAAGGAGGCTTCCCGGGAGGTTCTTTCGGCGGGTTCAGGACGGGTAAATCCAACCTAATCAAGCTGAATCAAACCAAATCAAGCCTTGGGCGCAAAAGGCTTACCCTAGGCCCAGCGGGGACGCTGGGCCCTACCTGCGGGCTGTCAAATTCATGACCGGGTCTGCTTTTGAGGCTCGAAACTCCAAACTCGAAACCCGAAACAAATTTCCTTACCTTCAGTGTTAAATATGCACGTGCCAGCATTATCCACATTCCTCGCCGCCGCTGAAGAACCGGCGGGGGCCATGGCGTCGCCGGTGGCGGCGGTGGAGTTGATTCTGGTTCTCTTGATGGCGGTGGTGCTGGTGGTGCTCCTCTCACGCAAGCTAGGCCTGCCGGACCCGGTGCTGCTCGTCATCGGTGGCTTGGCATTGAGCTTCGTCCCCGGCCTGCCGAAAATCCACCTCAACCCCGAGCTGGTCTTTGTCTTCTTTCTTCCACCGCTGCTGTATCCCGCGGCGCTGCTGACCTCCTGGCGCGACTTCCGCGCCAACCTGCGGCCCATTCTCCTGCTGGCTATTGGTCTGGTCATCTTCACCACGGTGGCGGTGGCTTTATTCGCGCACAGCATCATCGGCCTGTCCCTCGGCGCGGCTTTTGTGCTGGGTGCCATCATCTCGCCGTCCGATGCCGTGGCCGCCACCGCCATCACCCAGCGGATGAAGGTGCCGCGCGGCATCATCACGATTCTCGACGGCGAAAGTCTGGTCAACGATGTCACGTCCTTTGTGCTGTTCCGCTTCGCGGTGGCCGCGGTGGTCACGGGCTCGTTCTCCTTGGCCGAGGCAGGCGCGAAGTTCCTTGTCGTCGGCTTCGGCGGGTTGGCCGTCGGTCTCTTGGCGGGAGTTATCGCCACCAATATCCAGCGTCGGCTCGACGACCCTTCGGTGCAGATCACCCTATCCCTGCTCACGCCTTTTGCGACTTATCTCGCGGCGGACAATCTCGGCGTTTCCGGCGTGCTGGCGGTGGTGGTGTGCGGACTCTATGCCGGCTGGCGCAGCCCCCAGGTCATCAGCCCGCGCACGCGCCTGCGCGCCCTGCCCGTGTGGGAGCTGGTGGTGTTCGTGCTAAACGGCCTCGTCTTCATCCTCATCGGCCTGCAACTGCCCGACGCCGTCCGCGTGCTCAGCGGCCGCTCGCTGGCCACGGCCATCGGCTACGGCGCGCTCTTGCTGGTGTTGGTCGTCGCCGTGCGGCTGGCCTGGCTCTTTGGCCTCACGTACCTGCCGCGCAAGTTCAGCCGCACCATCCGCGAGCTTTACCCCGCCTCCCCTTGGCGGCACGTCCTCCTCATCGGCTGGACGGGTATGCGCGGGGTGGATTCGCTGGCCGTCGCCCTCGCGCTGCCACTGACCATCGCCACCGGCGACGCCTTTCCCGATCGTGAGATGATTTTCTTCCTCACCTTCAGCGTCATTTTCGGCACGCTGGTGCTTCAGGGCCTTAGTCTCGCACCCATCATCCGTTGGCTCAATGTCGTGGACGACCATGCCGCGGAAAAGGAGGAGCGCCGCGCCCGGCTGGAGGCCAACCGCGCCGCGCTCAAGCGCCTCTGCGAGATTCACCACGACAAGCACATCCATGCCGACACGCTCCAACGCCTGAAGCTGGAGTATGAGGACCGCGTCAAGCAGCTCGAACGCAGCGGCGGGGCGGACAGCGAGGCAGCCACCGGCGGCCTGTTTTCCGCCGATTATGTGGAAATCACGCAGGAGACCCTCGACGTCGAGCGCCAGGTCATCCTCAAGCTGCGCAACGACCACGTCATCAGCGACGAGGTGCTCCGCCGCATCCAGTGGGACATCGACCTAGCCGAGACCCGCCTCAAGCACGGCATCGCAGACGACGAGGAGTAGCTTATTCCTCCATCATCTCGCCCAGGAATGGCTCCCATACCTCGACGCGGTCCGCCGGGTTCACGGCATAGGCAAACGGCCGCCATTTGGGCTTGGCGGGCTTCTTGATCAAATGCATCCCCGCCTGGTGCGGCAGGCGGTTGGCCTTGCGCGAGTTGCACCGCACGCAGGACGTGACGACGTTCTCCCATGAGGTGCGCCCGCCGTTCATGCGCGGGATGACGTGGTCGAGGTTCAGCTCCTTGGCCGTGTAAACCTTGGCGCAATACTGGCAGCAATAGCCGTCGCGCTCGAAAAGATTCTGCCGGTTGAACTTCACTTCCTTGGCCGGCACGCGGTCGTAGTACCGCAGCAGGATGACCGATGGCAGGCGCAGGCGCATCCGCACAGTGTGGATGCAGTCGCGGTCATTGGCGGGCGGGTGGGCGAGGGAATAGGCAATCCACCCCTCGGCATTGAGCACCTCGATATTATCACCCTCCGGCTGCACGACTTGCGCGTGCTCCATCATCAGCAGGCTGAAGGCGCGCTTGACGCCGATGATATTCACCGCCTGCCACAAACGATTGAGCACCAACACTCGCTGGTTCAATCGTTCGGTAGGCATGACGGAAACATATCTATAGCAACATTGCCCAAAGTGTCAATCACCCGTGGGAAGCCCCCTGCCGACAATTGCCGGGCTACTTTTTGGAGGCTGCCTTACGCCCATCCAGATATTCGCGGACCGCATCTTCCGGGGAATTCACCGGTGCGGCTTTGAGCGCCATGATGATTTCCGAATTGTCGCCCACATCATGCGCCCAGGCATAGCAGTATTTGGCTTGGGGATGCTTGATCAGCTCAAAGGTGTCCACGTCGCACCGCCAGGAGGACCCGCCCGTCTTAATGCTGACCGGGGTGGATTTCACCCATTGCGCCGCCGCGCCATGTGTTTTGACGATGGCCGTGCTTAGGCGGATGCGGAGCGAGGTGCGATTCATCGTGAAACGATACAACCTGCCCATGTCCTCTCAAAAATAGGTGGCATGGGGAGCAAAATTCGGAAAAACTAACTAAGTAAACAATAGGGGAATTCCGCCAAAACTTCAATAGGGTCTAGTCCCTAACGATTTTGAGTGTAGACCATGTAGGTGGCAATCATCTTGGGTCGGGACATACCATGATGGGGGATCCCGGCATTATTTGTCTGAAGATTGCGCAAGGCCATCATTTCAAAAATCTTAATTCATTGGCAAAAAGCCACATGGAAATGCGGACCATTTTCTGGCATGAGGATTGATAGGTATGGCAGCATGAGCACTCTTCTCGATACGCCCGCGCCTCCTAAAGCCGTCGCCCTGCAATTGCCGCCGGTGGTCATCCTTCATGGCATTTTTCGCGACCATCGAATTATGCGGCATTTGCGCCAGGCATTTAGCGCCGCCGGTCGGCGGGTGTTGACACCCGACCTCACTCCCAATGACGGTTCGGCCGGCATCAGTGAATTGGCCGTGCAAGTGGGTGCCTGGCTGGAAGCCAGTCTCACATTCGGTGAACAGTGCGACATTATTGGACACAGCATGGGTGCGATGGTCGCGCGCAGCTATATCCAGCGCCATGGTGGACATGGGCGGGTGCGCCGGTTGGTGACGCTCGCGGCACCCCATCACGGCACGCTGGTTGCCTGGCTTTATCGCGGCCGCGGCGTGCGCGATTTGCGTCCGGGCAGCGCGTTTCTTCGCGATTTGGCGCGGGATGAGCACCGGCTCGCGGGCGTGCAGGTCTCTTCTTACTGGACGCCACTTGATGCGATTATTGTTCCACCCCGCAGTTCGGAGCTTTCGGTGGGGCGGAATTGCCGCCGTTGGCTGCCGCACCATCGTTCCTTTGTGGAAAGCCCCCGGCTGGCGCGCGAACTTGTCGAGTTGCTGAGCCGCTAGGGACGGGCGCGGCGCTGGCGCACAGCCTCAAATAGCGCCAAGGTGGCCGCCGCCGCAACATTGAGCGAGTCGGACTGGCCGGCCATGGGAATGCGCGCCTGATAATCGGCGGCCTCCAGCCAGTAGGCTGTCAATCCGTCCTTTTCCCCGCCCACCAGGATCGCCGTGGCTCCATGCATGGCGACGTCCCAATAATCTTTCGTGGCTGCCGGGGTGGTGGCGAGGATGGTGATTTTCCGGGCCCGCAGGAAAGCCAGGGTTTCCTCCTGGGTGGCGACCACGGCCGGTACGCTAAAGAGCGCGCCTTGTGAGTTGCGCACGACATGCGGATTGAACAAATCCGTCACTGGATCGCACACGATGACGGCCGAAGTTCCCGCCGCATCAGCGGATCGCAAGAGGGCGCCCAGGTTGCCGGGCTTTTCCACACGCTCGACCACCAATAAAAGGGGTGCGCCGGGCAGCACCAGGCCGTCCAGCGAGTTTTTCCACGAACGCGCCACGCCGAGCAAACCGTCCGGCCCTTCGCGCAAAGAGACCTTTTCATACGCCACCGGCGCCAACCGGCAGAGCGCCACGCCGGACTGCGCGGCTTGGTCCAGGAGGGATTGATCGTTGCCGCCGCGAAAATGCTCGGGGCAGAAATAGATTTCCTCCACGATGCCCCGGGCCAGCGCCCGTTCGAGTTCGCGGCGTCCTTCCACGAGGAAGCGTTGCTGCTCATCGCGGTGGGCGCGCTCCCGCAGGCGGGCAAGGTTCTGCACGCGCGGGTTTTGGCGGCTTTGGAGGAATTCAGGCTCCATGGGGCAAGTTTGTCTAGCGTTCCTAGGGCGGGTGCGTCAATCTGCGAAGCTGGCCCCGCCATGAATCCTCCGCCCAACTTCAACGACAAGCCTTTTGCCTATCACCAGGAAATCACCCTGGAAGTCGCCACGCTGACCAATCTGGGCGTCGGCCTGGGCCGCCTGGATGGCTGGGTGGTGATGGTGCCCTTTGCCCTTCCGGGTGAGACGGTGCGGGCCAAGGTTTATCGCAACCGGGCCAATTATTCCGAGGCGGATTTGGTCGAGGTGCTCCAGCCCTCCCCTTCGCGCGTCAAACCGGAATGCCCGATTTTCGGGACCTGCGGCGGCTGCCAATATCAACACTTGGCCTACTCGGAGCAGTTGGCCTGGAAGCAGCGCCAAGTGCAGGAGGTGCTGGCGCGCATTGGCGGATTGCCCGAGGTCGAAGTGCGGGCCACCCATCCTTCCCCCCGGCCTTATCATTATCGCTCCAAGCTCACCCCGCACTACGAGCCCCCGCGCAAGGATGGCGCATTCCCCATCGGTTTTCTCCGCAATGGCAGCCGCCGTGCGTTGGTGGATGTGCCGCAGTGCCCCATTGCCACCGGGGCCATTAATCAGACCCTGCCCCAAGTGCGTGCCGATTTGGCCCGCCGGGCTGATCGGTTAAAGCGTGGCGGCACCCTCCTGTTGCGCGAAACCCGCGAAGGTGTTGTCACCGATCCAGCCAATCTGGTTTCCGCCACCGTGGGCTCGGCGACTTTTCAATTTATCGCGGGCGATTTTTTTCAAAACAATCCCTTCATCCTGCCGGAGCTGGTGGATTATGCCCTGGCGGAAGCAGCCACGGGTGGCGCGCGCTACCTGCTGGATGTCTATTGCGGCGTGGGCGTGTTTGCGCTCTGCGGGCGGAAACAGTTCGAGCGCTGCCTGGGCGTGGAAGTCAACGCCGACGCTGTGAAGCGCGCCCAGTCCAATGCGTTGTTGAACCACGCCGCCAATTGCGAATTTCTCACCGGCACTGCCGAGGCGATTTTCGCCCAGGCCAAATTCCCTTCGGCGGAGACGGCGGTGATTCTCGATCCCCCGCGTGCCGGCTGCGATGAGGGTTTTCTGCGGCAGTTGCTTGCGTATAATCCCGCGCGCATTGTGTATGTCTCCTGCGATCCGGCGACCCAGGCGCGCGACCTTAAAATCCTGACAGCGGGCGGCTTCCGGGTGCTCCACGCCCAGCCGTTTGATTTCTTCCCGCAGACCCGCCATATTGAATGTGTGGCGACTTTGGTCAAGGCGGACCAATAATGCTTAAGGGTCAACCTGTGGCGGCGGGCGTGGCACGATCTTGCTCAAATACAAATCTTCGACGTTTTTGCGCGCCCAGGGCGTGCGTCGTAGAAACTGCAGGCTGGATTTGATGCTGGGATTGAACTTGAAGCAACGAATGTTCACTGCACGGCCCATTTCCTCCCAGCCCAGGCGCTCCACCAGCTGGTTCAGCATCATTTCCAAGGTGATGCCGTGAAACGGGTCGTTGGGGTGGGAGCTGGCCTGGCTCTGACGCTCACTTTTTTCCATATTTTTTCTTCAACGCCTGTAGCACATTGTCGGGCACAAATTTTTCCAGCCGCGAGGAGTCCACGCGGCAGACCTGTTTCACGATTTGCGAACTGGTATAAAAAAAGGTGTGGCTGGGCATCAGGAAGATGGTCTCGATGGAATGGTCGAGATGGCGGTTCATCTGTGCCATTTGAAATTCGTATTCAAAGTCGGACACCGCGCGCAGGCCTCGGATAAGGGCGACAGCATTGTGCTTCCGCGCAAAGTCCACCGTCAAGCCATTCAGCCGCTCCACCCGGACGTTGAGGCCTTTCAGATGCGGTTTAAGCAGGTTCAGGCGCTCGGCCACGGAAAACAGGGGCTGCTTCGACTCGTTCGGCGCGACCGCCACCAGCACCTCATCAAAGAGGCGGCAAGCGCGCCGCAGAATGTCGAGATGCCCGTGAGTCACGGGGTCAAAGGTGCCGGGGTAGATGGCGAGTTTCATGCGGCAGGTGTGCCACCCAAAAGGGCTGGTCAAGGGGGCGGCGGCCTGATTAAGTTCCACCGTCCGGGCCGGAGACGCAAGCCGATTCGCGGCTGGTTCCTGGGCCGACTCGCTTACGCTCCGGCGTGCTCCCCGCCATGAACTGGCCCAACCTCATCACCCTCTCGCGCGTCCCCGCCTTGTTCGTGGTCGTGGGGTTGATGTTTGCAGAATTTCGCGGCGCAGCCACGGCGGCCTTTGCGGTATTTATATTTGGCGGCGCTTCCGACTGGCTGGACGGTTATCTCGCCCGGCGTTATAAAATCGTCTCCAATTTTGGCAAGCTCATGGACGCGCTGACGGACAAGGTGCTGGTCGTCGGCGTGATGATTGCGATGCTGGTGCCGTTGCCGGGAGCGCAGGGGGCTTTGCTGCAAGACTGGGCCTTGTTTCTGGTGCTGGTGATTTTCGCGCGCGAGTTTTTGGTCACCGGCCTGCGCCTTGTGGCGGCTAGTCAGGGACTCGTGCTGGCGGCGGAGCGCACCGGCAAGGTCAAGACGGTGCTGCAATTGGTGAGTGTCTCCGTGCTGCTGCTGGCACACGCCCTGCATGTTGACTTTAACCAGCCCACGGCCGCGCATGATGCGCACTTGGCGGGCCTGTGGCTCTTTGCGGCCGCGGCGGCGCTGACGGCTTTTTCCGGTGGCGGTTACCTCGTCAAGTATTGGAATATGTTCACTGGCAAAACCGACCCCAGCCTCCGCGGATAGTCACTGCGTGGCCTATTGTTTCAACCCCGCCAAAAAACGCAGGGCGGCAAAGTAACCTTCCACACCCAGGCCGGAGACGATGCCAAGGCATACTCCGGCAGTCAGCGACTTGTGGCGAAATTCCTCGCGCTTGTAGATGTTGGAGATATGCACTTCGACGCAGGGCAGGTTGCTGCCCGCCACCGCATCGCGCAACGCCACACTGGTGTGGGTGAGCGCCCCGGCATTGATGATGATTCCTGCGACGCCGGCGTCCGCCCAGCGGCCAATCTGGTCAATCATCGCGCCTTCATGGTTGGACTGAAAGGCTTCCACCTTGATGCCGAGGGATTTGGCTTCGCGGGCGACACTTTTTTCCAAGTCGGCCAGCGTGGTTTTGCCGTAGATGTTCGTCTCGCGCTTGCCGAGGCGGTCCAGGTTGGGGCCATGGAGGAGACCGAAGGTTTTCATGCCCGCAAGGCAATCAGAGGGGGCACCCCGTGTCGAGAAATTCCCATGGCAGGCGGAAGCGTTTGGCGCATTCCTCCGCCAGCGCACACACCCCGAAAACCTCGGTGGCATAATGCCCGCAAATATACAGATTGAGCCCGGCTTCCTGCGCCGCGTTGAAGGCGGATTGCTTGAGCTCGCCGGTGACCAGCGTATCCACCCCGGCGGCGCGCAAATGCGGTATGCAGGAGCCGCCGCTGCCGCTCAGGATGGCCAGCTTGCGTGGTTGGGCGGGGCCAAATTCCAGGGCAGTGAGACCGCGGGGGAAAAGCCTTTCGAGTTTACCGCGCAATACTGCGCGCGTCGGCGCCTTGCCCGCCAGTGCCGCAATGGGTGTGCCTTGGTAGGGGATCGCCCAGTCCGTAATTTTCAGGCCCAGCTTTTGCGCGATGATTGCATTGTTGCCAATTTGCGGATGGGCATCCAGCGGCAGGTGGGCGGAATAAACCGCGCAATCCGCCGTGACCAAGGTCTGGAGTCGCTGATGGTTTGCTCCGGTGATGGGCTGTGCTCCATCCCAGAACATACCATGGTGGACGATGAGAAAATCCACCCCGGCCTTGGCCGCCAGCGCAAAAGGCACCGCGCCGGCGTCCACGCTTGCGCCAATTTTGGTCACGCGGCCGGAGTTGGCGGCCTGCAGGCCGTTGAGCGCGCCGGGAAAGTCGGCGATTTCATGCACGCGCACGCGGCGGTCACAATACGCAACGAGGTCTGCCAGGGTGGCCATGGAACCCAGTTAACCGCAATGGCGGGGAAACCGCAAAGGTTTTATGCCGATTCGTTTTGCGTCCACGGCGGCTTCGCGGTGAAATCATCCCCGGCATGGATTTTCTTCACGATTGCGCGGCCTTTGTCTTTGACATGGATGGCTTGCTCTTTGACACGGAGCGGCTTTCCCGCCGCGCGCTGCATGCCGCGGCGGACGAGCTCGGGGTGCCGCTGGCGGAAGATGCCTTCATGGAGCTCATCGGCCGGCGGATGCGGGACATCCAGCACCGCCTCGTCGCGCGCGTGGGCAACGCCGAGGTCGCGGCCCGCCTGCTCGCGTGTTCGGAGCGGCATTATGAAACATTGATTCAGCAAGGCGTGCCGGTGAAGGAAGGCGCGGCAGAATTGCTGGGCTGGCTGGATGCACAGGGCAAGCCCATCGCCCTGGCCACTTCCACGCACACGTCCAAGGCTGAATTTAAGCTGGCCTCCGCCGGTTTGCGGAAACATTTCCGGGTGGTGATCGGTGGCGAACAGGTGGCACAGGGCAAACCGGCTCCCGATATTTATTTGCGGGCGATGGAGAGCCTGGGCATGACGCCCGCGCGTTGCGGGGTGTTTGAGGATTCTGAGCCGGGCCTCCAGGCCGCCCATGCCGCGGGTGCGCGGGTGGTATGGGTGCCGGACATGGCGCCGGTGGACGTCCTCACCCAAAAGCTGGTGTCCGCGCGGGTGGTTTCGCTGCGCGCGGTGCTGGAGTTTTTGCGCGCGGGCCGGACGTGAGCGCCGGCTTTTACTGCAAGGGCGGTGCGGCGATGAGCTTGTAGATCTTTCCGTCGGCAAAGCTCAGCATATAAAGATTCTTGGCATCATCCGTGCCAAAGGAAACTGTCTGCTTCAGCGGCGACTTGCCATCGTCCACCCGGTGGGTTTCCCAGATGCCATCGACATTGCGCCGCAGGGCCCACAGCTGGCTGTTGCCCCAGTCGGAGAAGAAATACACGCCCTGCCAGTCGGGGAACTCCGTGCCGCGATAGACATAGCCGCCGCAGATGGAGATGAAGCGTTGCGGCGGGCTATGGGTAAACTCGGCCACGGGGAAGATGATGTCGCCGCCGGGGGCCTTCGTCTGCCCCTTGGGCAGGCCAGGCGAGTCGTTATGGGTGCCTTCGTAGATGCTCCAGCCGTAATTGTCGCCGCCTTTGCCGGTGTGGGCGGAGTAGTAGATCTCCTCCCAATGGTCCTGGCCGACATTGCCGATGTACATATCCCCATTGGCGGAGTCGAAGCTGAACCGGAAGGGATTGCGCAAGCCCAGAGCCCAGATTTCGCCGCGTGCGCCGGGTGTTTTGAGGAAGGGATTGTCCGTGGGGATGTGATAGGCCAGACCTTCGTCCGGTTTGCTTTCGACATCGATGCGAATCATCTTGGCGGGCAGTACGCCAAGGTTCTGGCCGGCGCGGTCAGGGTCATTGCCGGCGCCACCGTCGCCAATGCCGAAGTAGAGCATCCCATCAGGCCCGAATTGCAGCTGGCCGCCGTTGTGGTTCACGCGGGGATGGTGCACCCGCAGGATGAGCTCGGCGCTGTCAGCCAGGGCATGGTTGGGGTTGGCGGGGTCAACCTTGTAGCGCTCAATCAACACATCGCCCAGGGTGGGGCCGCGGGTGGGATCGGTGCGGTAGGTGTAGAAATGCTTTTTGGTTTTAAAATCAGGCGGAAAGGCGATGCTCAACAGGCCGCGTTCCTGGTCGGTGTTTTGCGGAGTGATGTCCAGGAACGGTTCGGGCTGGATTTTGCCGTCCTTCATGATGAGGACCTTGCCCAGGCGCTCCGCGAGGAAAATGCGGCCGGAGCCGTCGCCCGCGCCGCGCATATCGATGGGGATGTCGCCGCCTTCGCCGCGGGTCTGGCCAAAGGTGGCAATGGACTTGCCGTCAAAAATTTCCTGGAAGGCCACGCGCGGCCAGGGCTTCTCCGGCTGCGGCTGCACGGACAGCGGGCGCTGCGCCCAAGCCGTGGTCGCGCCAAAAAAAAGCATGGTTAGGGCGGGGGCAAGCCAGCGGAGGAGGTGTTTCATGACCAGGGTGGGGAAAGATTAAAAATCATCGCCAACGCGCCGGGCGAGGCAACCTCGAATCCACCCTCATTTTGCCTCCGTCAGCGGCTTGATCCAGACCAGCCGGAACTGCACGGGGTTGAGGTGGTCCTGTAGGGCGATGGGCCCGGAGGCGGGGCTTTCATCCGGGATCATGCTGCTGCGCGTGGGGCCGGGGATTTCCGTGTCCTTTTGCACCAGCACGCCGTTGAGGTACGCGGTGACGCGCGCATTGGCGGTCTTTTTGCCATCCTGCCAGCGGGCGGCGTGGAACGTGATGTCGTAGGACTGCCAGACCTCCGCCGGCAGCGCGGCATTCACCTCGGCATCCTTGACTTCATAAATCGCGCCTTCGTCATTCTTGTTCTCCAGCGGATGGTCGTAGGTGTCGAGGATTTGCATCTCATAGCGGCCTTGCAGATAGATGCCGCTGTTGCCGCGGGCTTGCTCATTGGTTTCCGCATTGCGTGTCTCTGGCGACTTGGTGCCGGGCACCTTGAACTCCACATGGAGCTGGAAGTCCGTGTAAGTTTCCTTGGTATGGAGGTCGCCCGTCATGACGCGGGTGCCATTGGGGTAGGTGGCCGGGGGCGGCTCGATGACGCCGTCGTGGAAATTCCAGGTGAAGGTTGCGTTGTCTTTGCCGAGCCAGTGCGAAGTGTCCTTGCCGTCAAAGAGCACGACGGCCCCGGGCGGCGGCGTGCCATCCGTGCCCGCGGCGTAAAGGATGCCGCCGAGGAGGTGCATCTGGAAAAGCGGGCTGGACCAGTCGGCCTCCGTCGCGCCGAGCAGGGTGGAAAAGGATCTTCCGGCTTCGACTTCCTGGCACCACGCGAGCGGACTCGCTGCCACATCTGCAATGGCGGCGCCAGTGCTATCCGCCGGCGTCTCCGTTGCCAGCACATGGGCGCTCCCGGCGAGCGAAGCGCCTTCGCCGCTGTTGTCATGGGGGAAACTCAAGGGCAGCGAAGAGGTGGAGGCATGGGCTGGATCGGTAATTTTGACCAAGCCTTGGGTGGTCGAGCCACGGGCGGAGAGGCTAGTGACGCCGGTCAGATTTCCGTACCACGGCCAGACATTCAGGCCAGCGCTAGCCGCGCACACGCCCACATAGCCACCACCGGACTGGATGTAGTTTTGGAAAGCCTGCTGTTGGGACGGGCTTAGGGCATCGCCCTTTTGATTGAGAAAAAGCACCGCCTTGTATTGCTTCAGGTAATCTCCCGTGAAGCTTGCGGCATTTTCAGCCACCTCCACGCTGAAGTTATTTTGTTGGCCAAGTTTTTTTATGACCCCGACCGCCTTGGCCGCGGTTTCCTGGGCGGGCGTGCCTTGCAGGACGAGAATCTTATACGCCGGACCGCCGTAGCGGCTGGCAAACAGCGGGGCGATTTCCACCTTGCGGTAAAAGACTTCGTTGTTTTCCTCCTGGAGCAGGATTTTCCCCTGGGCCAGCGGGCCACCATTGTTCGGCAGCCGCAGGTTGGTCAGCGCATTGTTCACGTGGCCATTGACGACATGGACGGCATTGTTTTCGGTGGCAAAGAGTTCGACGCTATTCCAGCCGTCCATTTGGTCGTATTGCGCGCTGTGGTAGATGCGCCCGCCCTTGTCCACCACTGGCAGCCCGCCTTCCATGTAAGTATAGTTGCCGGCGGCATTGGCTTGCACGAGGTAAGGCGCGCCATCTGCCGTGGTGCGGGCTGTCGTATTGGCCGTGGGGTTGGGCCGGGGTTGGTTGGGCAGCAGCCAGACATCGCCGGTGTCATGCTCCTGAATTTGGAATTCCACGCACATTGGCCACACGGCGTCATTGCCGACCATGTGATAGAGCAACCCAGCGTCGCGCGGCAGACCCTCGGGGTGGCGCGGCACGGGGAGCTTGATCGTCCCCCATTTATACTCCAGGCGCAGACGGTAGTTGCGGAACTCCTCGTTGGTGGCCAGGTAGCCATTGGGCTGCGAGGCTGCGGGGTCCACATCCAGCACGTGGATCATGCCGTTCTCGGGCTTGAAGATATGCAGCGTGTCGTGGTTTTTGCCTTCGGCCTGGCGAAAGGTGTACCAGCCATCCAGGTTATCACCATTGAAGAGCGGCAGCCAGCCGGGGCCAAGGGCCTGCGCGGTGTTGGGCGGCAAGGCTGGACCGGCGGGTGGGGTTGCGGCGGGGGCCGCAGCGGGCGCAGTCTGCGCCAGCACAGCCAACAAAAACGAGACGACGAACATAGGGGGGTGGGGGAACACTCATTCAACCAGGGATGACGTGGATGTCACGGTTTATCCATCCGGGGTGGTTGCCTTAACTATCCGAGACGTTTCGTGGCCTCTTCGAGGGAGCGGCGCATCTCCATTTCCTCAAAAAACGCGCGAGCAGCGGCGGCATCAGCGAGCGGCGGGTTCAATTCACCGGGGTCGAGGTCAGCCTGCAGGGTGACAAGCTCCAGGTTGCGAGCCAGGAGCGGCCCGGCGTCCTTCAACTGCGGGCGGAAGCGGTCGGGCTTCACCCAGTCCCACCGGCGTTGCAGGGTTTCGATGTCGCCAAATTCGTCGAGCCACTTTGCCGCGGTCTTGTAGCCCACGCCGTCGAGCCCGGGGATGTTGTCCGAGGCATCGCCCGTCAGCGCCAGCAATGCGGGGATGAGCGCCGGGCGCACGCCAAATTTCTCCTTCACGCCGGCCTCATCGAGGCGCTTCCAGCCGAGCTTGGGATTTGCGGTCGGCGGGGGGGTGAGTTGGAAAATCGTTCCGCCCACCAGCTGGCCAAAGTCCTTGTCCGCGCTGACGATGAGCACCTCGTGCCCCTTGCCGGCCAATTGCTTGGCGGCGGAAGCCAGCAGGTCGTCCGCCTCCACCCCCCGGCGCTCGACTACCGCGTGACCCAGCGCGCGAGTGATTTTCTTGATGGGGTCGAGCTGCTGCGCCAGCGGTTGGGGCATCTCCTTGCGCTGGGCCTTGTAGTCGGCCAGCAGCTTTTCATGCCGCTCGGATGCTCCGAGGTCAAAGAACACCGTCACCCGGTCCGGCTTTTCCTGGTCTTGCAGCATCCAGAGCATTCGCACCCAGCCATGGAGCGCCCCGGTGGGGAAGCCATCCTTGCGCGCAAGCTCCGGCATCCCATAGAACGCGCGGTAGGCCAGGTTGTTGCCATCAATAAGCAGCCAGAGGGACATGGACAAAAGACTAAACGACAAAAGGCGCAGAGCGCACGGATAAATTTCCGCGACCCTGCGCCTTTTGCGGTTGCGTGGCTGCTTACTTCTTAACCGTGATCGTCGCCGTGGAGGCGGTCAGATTCGGCGAAGTGGCCGTCAGCGTGATCGGGCCGCTTTGTCCGGGCTTGGCGCGGACGACAACGAGCGCGAGGCCGTTGAACGCCTTGCTGTCCTTGGAGCCTTGCAGCGGCGCGAGGCTGGTTTCGTCGCCATTATCCACGCAGACGATTTCGCCCGGCCCGGTGATTTCATAGTGCAGGTCGTTCATCGCGGTGGGCACCGTCACACCGTCCTTGTCTTTGACGGAGATGGTGACGAAGGAGAGGTCCTGCCCGTCGTTGGCGATGATCGCGCGGTCGGGCGCGGCATCGACTTTGGCGGCCTCACCGGTGGTCTTCAGGGTTTCTTCCGCCCAGACCTTGCCGTTTTTGTAGGCCACCACGTGCAGAATGCCGGGCTGGTACGTCACATCGTCCCAGCGCAGACGGTACTCATACGGCCCCTTGGTCTTTTTGCCGAGGGATTTGCCGTTCAGGAACAGTTCTGCTTCGTCGCCAGAGGTATAGACGTGCACCGGGGTGATCTCGCCTTCGCGGCCAGCCCAGTTCCAGTGCGGCAGGATATGCGCCATCGGGAAATCGGGGCGCCAGCGGGCTTGGTAGATGAAGAAGCGGTCTTTCTTAAAACCGTCGAGGTCGATGATGCCAAAGTAGGAACTCCGCGAGGGATCCGCAGCCGGAGCCGGGGTTGCGGCCGTACCCGTGCCGGTGCCTGCGGCGCCGCGCCCGCGTCCAGCCGCGCGGGGGCCGTTGTTGGTTGGCTCGCCGAGGTAATCAAAGCCAGTCCAGACAAACTCGCCCGCGACATTCGGGCTCTTGTCCTGGTCGGCAAATTCCACGTCCGGCTTGTTGGCCCAGCTCGGGGCGTACAAATCGTAAGAGCTCATCAGGTGGTTGGGCAGGGCGCCGCCGAGCTTGTTGTCCGTCACCGGGAACACATAGATGCCGCGCGTGCTGATGCACGAGGACGATTCGCTGCCGATGAGCACCACGTCCGGGCGCTGCTGGTGATACGTCTCGTAATTCGGGCGCAGGCGGGGCTCGTAGCTGAAGCCAAAGGCGTATTCATCCTTGGGGTATTCCGTAAAGCCGTTGTTGCTGCTATTGTTGGTGCAGACGAGGCGCGTATTGTCCTCGGCATGGACGATTTTGACGAGTTCGGCCAGAATCTGGTTGCCCAGCGCCGAGCCCTGGTCGCCAATTTCGTTGCCCACGCTATAGATGATTATGGAGGGGTGATTGCGGTCGCGGCGGATTTGCGCGCGCTCGTCGGCCACATGCCAGTCCGCCCAGAGCAGGTTGTAGTCGTTGCGGGATTTCGAGCGGTCCCACGTGTCGAAGGACTCATCCATTACAAGCATCCCCATCTTGTCGCACAGGTCGAGCAGGTCGGGCGTCGGCGGGTTGTGGCTGGTGCGGATGGCATTGCAGCCCATTTCCTGCAAAATCTGAATCTGGCGCTCAAGGCCGCGCACATTCGAGATGGTGCCCAGGGGCCCCAAGTCCGCATGGTCGCACACGCCGTTGAGGCGCACGTGCTCGCCATTGAGGAAGAAACCCTTCTCCGCATCGAACTTGATGGTGCGGATGCCGAAGTTCGTCTGCGTGGTGTCGCCGGTTTTGCCGTTTTGCACGACGGAGGTCACGGCGGCGTAGCGGTTTGGCGTTTTGAGGTCCCACAACTGCGGGTTGGCGACCTTGGCATTAAGCGTGGCGGTGCCAATGGCGCCGGAGGCGATGCTCACTGCCTCGGAGGTGGCCGAGGCGACGGGCGCGCCGGTGATGTTGCCATTGGCGTCGAGCGCGTAGATGTCGGCCTTCACTGTCACATTGCTGCTGCCCGTGGTCTCGTTGATGACATCCACTTTGACGTTCACGGTGGCGGAGTCCTTGGCCACTTCCGGGGTGGTCACAAACGTGCCCCAGTGGGAGATGCGGACGGGGTTTGCCGTCTCGAGCCACATATGGCGGTAGATGCCGCCGCCGGGATACCAGCGCGAAGAATTGTCCGGATTCTCCAAGCGGATGGCGATGACGTTGTCCGCGCCGGGCTTGAGGAAAGGCGTCAAATCCGCCTGGAAGGAGGTGTAGCCATAGGGCCAGCCGCCGATGTAGTGGCCATTGAGCCAGAGCGAGGAATACGACATCGCGCCATCGACATCGAGCAGCAGGTGTTTGCCGCCGGAAATCGGGGGCGCCGTGAAGTGTTTGCGGTACCATGCCGTGCCGAAGTAGGGGAGGCGGCCGGTCGGGGCGTTGAGGCTCATATCAAACGCGCCTTCCACACCCCAGTCGTGCGGCAGGTTGAGCGAGCGCCAGGCACTGTCGTTAAAATCGGACTTGGCAAAGGAGACGTTCTCGCCCGGCGTGTGGCCGGCGGTGGCGCGCACCACATAGTCGGCAAAATTGGAGTTGGCCAGCAGGTCGCCCTTGATCTGGGCATAAGCCAGCGCGCCATTGGCATCGGGGGCGTCTTGCTTGATGAAGCGCCAGTTGTTGTCGAAGTTGACGCGTTCGCGCACTGCGGGGGCCTGCGCTTGCAGGCTGGAGGCCGTCACAGCCATCGCCAAGGCGGCGAAGCCTGGCAAATACTTCATCAAACGGGGGGAGCGGGGAGCAGGCATGGTTTTCATGGAAGGAAAGGACGTAAAATGAATAATCGCCCGCCTTTCCGCAAGGGTGGAAAACCCCCTCCCGGCTGCCTTGTCGGCCCGTATTAGGAATTGTCTAGACTGGCGCTTTGGAGGTAGCTTGGCGGGGCAGGATTGCTCGTCCCTGCTTTTCCCCATGAAACCCCCTCGCTCCTTTCTTTCTTTTGTATGTTTGCTGGGCTTGACCGCTTTGCTGGCCGGTGCTGATGCCCCGGCCCCGGCGCGTGCTAACCTGGCTTTGGTGGCCACGGCGTCCTCCTCCTTCACCTCGGGGGATACTTCGCTCACCGCGCTTAACGACGGTTTTACGCCCCGCAACTCGCGCGATACCAGTCACGGCACCTATGGCAATTGGAACCACACCGGCACCCAGTGGGTGGACTATACGTGGACCCAGCCCATCAGCACCAACCAAGTCGAGGTCTATTGGTGGAACGACCGTGCGGGGATCGGCTTTCCGGGTTCCTACCGCATTCTTTATTGGGACGGTACGCAGTTTGTGCCAGTGGCCAATGCCCAGGGGTTGGGCATCGCTGGCGACCAATTCAACGACACCACCTTTGACGAGGTGACGACCACGCGCCTGCGCTTGGAGATTGTCTCTAGCGGCAGCACCACGGCGACGGGCATCTCCACCGGTATTGTCGAGTACCGTGTCATCGACTCCGGCAAGTCCCCCGCCTTTCCGCCCATGGTGAC
>JBEHYY010000020.1:0-68542 GCA_048497935.1 Verrucomicrobiota bacterium | reverse complement strand
GACGACCCGCTGGCCCCTTATTTCTCCGCGCGCGCGCGCGACCTCCCGGCGGCCGACCCCGCGAAGCCCGCGCTGGCCGGCACCAGCACCACTCCTTCCGCGGAGAGCGCCGCCAAGGCGCGCGCCGCGGCATCTGCTGCGCAATAAATTCCCCCGCCTTCGCGTCACTTCGTTTTTTGCCCGCCATGAATAATCTCCTGCGGTTTGGTTTTTCCACCTGGCCAGCTGGCGCCCTCGCTTTGTTGCTGGGTTGTCCGGCAGTCCGCGCGGCGGAGGTCCCGGCGGCACCGGCATCTCCGGCGGCCCCGGAACCGGCCAAGGCACCCGTCGCCGGGCCGACGATTTTCATCATCGGCGACTCGACCGCCCGAAGCAGCGGGGCTGTCCAGGGCTGGGGCACGCCCTTTGCCAATTATATCGACCCGGCCAAGGCCCGCGTGCGCAACGAGGCCATTGCCGCGCGTTCCAGCCGTTCGTTCATCGCGGAGAACCACTGGGACCCTTTGGTGGCGCAGATAAAACCGGGCGATATCGTTCTGCTACAGTTTGGCCATAACGACACCGGCACGCCGAATCCCAATCCCCGTGGCGACCGCCCGTCGCTTCCCGGCCTGGGTGAAGAGACGGTGGACACGACGGTGGCCGGCAAACCCGTCACGGTGCACACCTATGGTTGGTATATGCGCAAATACATCGCCGATGCGCGCGCCAAGGGCGCGCGTGTGGTGGTGCTGGCCGTCACCACCCGCGATATCTGGAGCAACCCCAACGCCACCTTTGGCACTGAGGTGAGCAAGACGGCCACCATTGTGGAGAAAAAGGACAACTACAATCCCGCGGAGGACAAGATTGAGCGTGGCCTCGACGATGGCCATGGCCACAACTACCGCGAGGAGGCCCGCGAGATTGCCAAGACCCAGGGCGTGCCCTTTGTGGATTTGACGGACCTGGTGGCCGATCGCTACGAAAAAATGGGCCGCGAAAAGGCGATGGCGCTTTTCCCCTCCGACCACACGCACACCAATCCCACCGGTGCGGACCTCAACGCGGCCAGCATCATCGCCGGGCTTAAGGCACTCAAGGACAGCCCGTTTACCGCCCTGCTCTCGGAAAAGGGCCAGGGCGTGGCTGCAGCGGATGCGAAATACGTGGAAAATAATCCTGCGGCGGCCGCTCCCGCAAAATAACAACCACCCCGCCGCGCATGAAGCAACTGCCCACCCTCTTTGGATTGCTCGGCTTCGCCACGTCCCTCCTTGCGCAAAGCGCCATGCCTGCCGCCTCCAGCTCTTCCGCATCCGCTGCCGCGCTGGCACCGGCCACCGCGCCCAATCCCAACGCGACTTATGACGCCAAGGGGGCCGTTATCCATCCCGGTGGCGACCGCCCTGCCGTCGAGGCCACGCCGGAGTATCCCCAGCCGCCGCTTGATTTGCATGAAAAGGAAGCTCCCCGCGCCACGCAAATGGGCACCGTGTCCGTCACCGGACAGCCGGGCAATGGATACTATTATCCGCCGATGCCCGCCGAGGCCGCGCTGCCCACGCTCTGGGTTTTGGGCGATTCCACGGTGCGCAACGGCACGCTGGGCAATGGCCTGAGCAATTTCAACCAATGGGGCTGGGGCGCGCCGCTGGTAAGCTATTTCGACGCGAAGAAAATCAATGTCGTCAACCGCGCCTACGGTGGCACGAGCAGCCGCAGCTTTTACGACGGGTTTTTCTGGAAGGACGTGCTCCCGCGCATTAAGAAGGGCGACTTCGTCATCCTGCAGTTCGGCGCGAACGACAACGCCGCGGCCAGCCTGGACGGGACGGGCGATGAAACGCGTGAAGTCGCGGGACGTCGCGGGGGCGCGCCCGTCAATCTCCACACCTTTGGCTGGTACCTGAAGCAATTCGTCAAGGAGGCCCGCGAAAAAGGGGCCACCTGCATCATCTGCTCGCTCACGCCACGCAAGACGTGGTCGTCCGACGGCAGGATGCAGGATAACAATAACCACGTGGCCTGGGCGGCGCAGGCCGCCAAAGAGGCGAACGCGCCCTACATCGATCTCCACGAGCTCATCCAACTGAAATATAATGAGGCCGGAAAAGCGAAAGTGGACACTTACTATGTTCCCTGGCCCTCGGCGGCAAACCCGCGCGGCGAGGGCCTGCACACCGGCTGGGACGGCGCCGTGGTGAATGCCGAGTGCGTGGTCAGCGGGCTGAAGGCGCTCACGGATATTCCGCTGGCGGGCTTCCTGTCCGACAAAGCCAAGGCGGTCGCGCCCGCGGACACCAAAAATGTCGCCGCCAATGCGGTGCCAGCCAAATAAAATTCCCCTACTTGCGCATGAAAACTCCCCTCTTCATTCTTGGCTGCCTGCTGGGTGTGGCGCTTCACGGGCAGGAGGCACCTGCCGCCAACCCCGCGCCTGCGACTTCCGCGCCGTTGTTGGGCCAGGGCGCCAATGCCCTGCCGGTTAATGCCAATTTGCCGACCTTGTGGATCATCGGCGACTCGACGGTGCGCAATGGCGGTGGCAATAATGGCCCCAAGGGGCAATGGGGCTGGGGCGGTCCGCTGGAATATTATTTCGACTTGGCCAAAATCAACGTCGTCAACCGCGCGATCAGCGGCACGAGCAGCCGTAGTTTCTACACCGGACAGTGGAGCCGGGTCGTCAGCAACATCAAGAAGGGCGACATTGTCATCATGCAATTTGGTGCAAATGACAACGGCACGCCAACCACCACGCAGACGGCCATCAAGGGCACCGGGGACGAGACCCAGGAGATAACCAACCGCTCCGGCCAGCCCGAGACCGTGCATTCCTTCGGTTGGTACATGGCGCAATACGTCAAGGAAACGCGTGAAAAAGGGGCGACGCCCATCATCTGCTCGCTGACCCCGCGCAACCGCTTCACTGCCGATGGCAAGTTTCAGCGGGATGAAAACACCCACGTCGCGTGGGCCGCCGCCACCGCGCAGGCGACAAACACGCCTTACATCAACCTCTACGAACTCATCGCGCGCAAATCCGAAGAGCTCGGCAAGGACAAGGTCGCCGCCTACTACGGCCCCTTGCCGACGGAATACCTGCACACGGTCTGGTATGGCGCGGTATCGAATGCCGAGTGCGTGGTCAGCGGGCTGAAGGCATTAAAAAATGATCCGCTGGCCGAATTCTTTTCCGCGCGCGGCCAGGCCCTCAAGGCTGCGCCGGCGGAATGTGTGGCGGCCAATGCCGCCACCGCCAAATAACCCGTTTTCCCCTCTATCCATCATGAAAAAAACCATCCTCTCTCTCAGCCTGTTCAGCGCGGCGACCGCCCTGCTGGCCGCGGCCACGGCCCCCGCCACTTCACAACCTTCCGACCAGGCGACCACGGCCTATATGCAGGCCGCGCAAATGGGCAAGCTGGCCGTCGCCGGCGCACCGGGCAATGGCCGCTACTTCCCGCCGCTGCCCGCCGACACTTCGCTGCCCACGCTCTGGCTCATCGGTGATTCCACGGTGCGCAATGGCACCCTCGGTGACGGCACCAACATGGGCCAGTGGGGCTGGGGCGCGCCGCTGACCTACTACTTCGACGTGAAAAAGATCAACGTCGTCAACCGCGCCTTTGGCGGCACGAGCAGCCGCTCCTTTTATGACGGATTCTTTTGGAAGGACTTGCAGTCGCGCATCAAAAAGGGCGACGTCGTCATCCTGCAATTCGGCGCCAACGACAGCAGCGCCGCCAGCCTGAACGGCACTGGCGATGAAACCAAGGCAGCCCCGGCAACCGCCGCAGACCGCGGCACCCCGGTCACGTTGCACACCTTTGGCTGGTATCTGAAGCAATTTGTGAAGGAAACCCAGGCCCAGGGCGCCACCTGCATCATTTGTTCGCTGACCCCGCGCAAGCATTGGTCGGCCGAGGGCGTCATGGTCGATCCCAACACGCATGTGGAATGGGCCGCCCAAGCCGCGAAAGAAGCCAACGTGCCCTACATCAACCTGCACGACCTCATCCTGCGCAAATACACGCCGCTCGGCAAAGCCAAGGTGGACACCCTTTATTCGCCCTCGCCCACGGAAGCCCTGCACACGGGCTGGGATGGCGCGGTGGTTAACGCCGAGTGCGTGGTCAGCGGCATTGCGGCGTTGAAGGAACTGCCCCTCGCGGGCCTGCTGAATTCGCGCGGCAAGGCGATCGCGCCCGCCCCGGCGGAAATGGTGGCCCTCAATGCCGCCGAAGCCAAACCCGCGGCGAGTCCGGCCAAGTAGCTGCCTTAGGTCTCGCGCAGCGCCGAGGCGATGGGCAGCCGGGCCGCGCGCAGCGCCGGGAAGAAGCCGCCCGCCACGCCGATGATGATCGAGACGGCGGCGGCACTGGCGATGATCGCGGGCGTCACCCGGAAGGCGAAGGCCACCTGGCTGAACGTCTGCCAGTTCATCGTCGCGGCGGTGAAGCCGTTGAAGACCCAATACGCCGCCACGGAACCCACCACGCCGCCGGCCAGCGCCAGCACGAGCGATTCGAACATCACGGAAAGAATCACCGGCCCGGCGCCAAAACCCAGCGCGCGCAGCGTGGCGATCTCGCGCGTGCGCGCGGCCACCGCGCCGTACATCGTGTTCAGCGCGCCAAAGAGCGCGCCCAGGCCCATCAGCACGGCCACGAGGATGCCGATGGTCTTGATGAACAAGGTGAGCACGCTCGATTGCTCGGCAAAATAGTCGGACTCGCGGACGACGCGCACATCGAGCTGCGGGTTGGCCTTGAGCGCCGCGGCGAACTGGTCAAAGGCGCCGGGTGAGGCGAGCTTGGCATAGACGGATTGGTACTCGCCATCGCGGTGATAGGCGGGCTGGAGCACCGCGGCATCCGCCCAAATTTCAGATTCGGAAATACCGCCGCCGGCGGTGAAGATGCCCACGACTTCCCAGTCCGTCCCGCCAAAGTGCAGTTTCTGGCCGAGATCAAGCCCCGCAAATTCACGCACCGCCGAAGCGCCGACATTCAGCTCATTGCGCCCGGGCGTCAGGGGACGGCCGGCCACAAATTCCAGTTTGGCGCGCGTTTTAAAGGAAGCCGGGGAGACACCGCGCAACGGCACATTGGCCGGCGTGTTGGTGGAGCGCTTGGGCTGGTCGATGATCATGAACAGCTCCGCGGCGGCGAGGGAGCCATTGTTGTCCCGCGCCAGGCCGGGGGCGTCGGCGATGAGGCGCGTCTCATCGCGTGAAAGCGTGCTGCTCATCTCCGCATCCGCACCGCCGCGCATGACCAGGGCGACATCCTCCGCGCTGGAGGAAGTCATCGCCTCGCGAAAGCCTTCGGCCATGGAGAAGACACCCACAAACACCGCCACCACGCCCGCGATGCCCACGATGGTGGCCAAGGCCGAGCCTTTGCGGCCGGGGATGGTGCGCAGACTGAACAGGCTGATGGAGACGACTTGGGCGAGCCAGTTGAGCATGGGAAAAAGGGGGTGGAAGTTTTAGGCGTTGCGGCGCAGGGCCACGGCCACAGGCAGGCGCATGGCCTGGAGCGCGGGGAAAATGCCCGCCGCAAAGCCAAGGGCAAAAACCAGGCCGACACCCACGGCGATATCGCGCTCGGGCAGGTAGAACATCGGCAGGTATTGCGGCACCGGGCTGCCGCCCAGGGTGATCAGCCAGGCGATCAATAATCCCGTCAATCCGCCGAGCGCGGTGAGCAGGCAGGACTCCGCCAGCACGAGCGTGAGCACCAGGGTATTGGTGAAGCCCATGGCCTTGAGGACGCCCAGCTCGGTCGTGCGTTCGCGGACGGCCTGCGCCATGGTATTGCCCGCAACGAGCAGAATGGTGAAAAACACCGCGCCCAAAATGGAAATGAGGATGCGCCCGATGTCGCCCACCTGCTGGGCAAAGCTCTGGGCCACGGCGGCCTCCGGCTCGGTCTTGGTTTCGAAGGGCGAGTTGGCGAATTCATTGTCAATCGCCTTGGCGACTTCGGCGGCCTTGTTCGGGTCGCTGATTTGGATGATGTACCAGCCGACCTGGCCCTTGCCGCGCTGGCGGCCTTCGTCGAAATAATCGTAGCGGAAAAAGAGGCTGGAGGTATCCGCGCCCTTGGAGGTGGCATCGTAGACGCCGACAATCTCAAAATCCCACGCGGGCTGCTTGCCCGGCTGGCCCCAGATGGGGGAGGTGATGGGGATGTGCGCGCCAATCTGCCAGCCTTTGTCCTTGAAGCGGTCCATCGTCGCCCGGCCCACGAGCGCGCCGTTGCGCGTTTCCCGCAGTTTTTTCATCTGCTCGGGCGGAACCTTGAACTCTGGATACAGCGGGAAAAAATCGTCGGGCACCACGGGGAACGAGCCGAAGAAATTTTTGGGGTCCTGGTAGATGCCGCCAAACCATGTCTCATGCGCCACCGCGGCGACGCCGGGAATGTTGGCGATGCGCTGCTGGTAACTCACCGGCAGGGAGAGGATGAAGGAAACCTTGTGGTGCGACATCAGGCGGTCGGCATGGGCGAGGCTCACGCCCGCCGTCAGCGTGTACGTGATGGTGCACAGCAGCCCGTAGAGCAGGAAGGCCACCAGCACGGACAGGAGGGTCAGCAGCGTGCGCGTCTTGCGCCGCCGGAGGTTCGCCATCACCAGGGAGAAGTATTTCATTCCGGTTTGTCCACGGTGAGGCGCCCTTTGTCCAGGTACACCACGCGCGAGGCGCGGGCCGAGGCGTGCGGGTCGTGCGTGACCATGATGATGGTCTTGCCGTGCTCGCGGTTGAGGGCTTGGAGCAGGTTGAGAATCTCATCGCCCGCCTTGCGGTCGAGGTCGCCGGTCGGCTCGTCGCAGAGCAGGAGCGTCGGGTCCGTCACGATGGCGCGGGCGATGCCCACGCGCTGTTGCTCACCGCCGGAGAGCGTGCGGGGGAAGGCGTGCGTGCGGTGGGTAAGGCCCACGGCCTGGAGCGCCGTGGCCACGTGCGTGCGGCGCTGGGCCTTGTTCAGGTGCGTGAGCAGCAGCGGCAGCTCGACATTGCGCTCCGCCGTGAGCACCGGCAGCAGGTTGTAAAACTGGAAGATGAAGCCGACGTGCCGCGCGCGCCACGCCGCCAGCTGGCGGCCCGAGATGCGGCCGATGTCCTCGCCGCTCACCTCCACGGCGCCGCTGCTCGCGCGGTCCAGCCCGCCGATGAGGTTGAGCAGCGTCGATTTGCCGGAGCCCGAAGGCCCCATCAACGCCAGGAACTCGCCCTTGGGCACTTCGAGGCTCAGGTTCGACAGCACATGGATTTTCTCCGTGCCGCGTTGAAACACGCGGTCAACATTGGAGACGCGCACAAGGGGGCCGTTGGATTCGCTCATGATTTGCCTTCCGTGACGGCCGCGCCTTCGGTCAGCGGCGCACTGCCGTCCACAATGATGGTTTCGCCGGCGCTTACACCGGTGGTGAGGCCTGCCTGCTCGCCATGGGCGGTGCCCAGGGTGACGGCGCGCCGGGCGGCGTGTCCGTTTTGCAGCAGCCAGACAAACGAGTGGCCGCCTTCGTCGTGCACGGCGGCTTTGGGAACCAAAATGTCATGCGAGACGGGCGCCTCGCCGGCGCTCGGGGCGCTTTGGAAGGCGACCTTGACGCTCATGTCCGGCAAAATACGCGGATCGAGCTTTTCAAAACCCACGCGCACGCGCACGGTGGCTTTTTGCCGGTCGGCGGTGGGCACGATGGCGATGACTTTGGCGGGAATCTGCCAGTCAGGGTACGCATCGAGCGTGGCCAGCACCGGCAGGCCCGGCTGCACGCGGTTGATGTAGCTTTCGTTCACATCCACATCGATTTCGAGCGAGCCCATGTCCACGATGGTGCAGATGCCAGTGCGCGTGAAGCCGCCGCCCGCGGAAATGGGCGAGACGATTTCGCCCGGCTGCGCGTCCTTGGAGATGACGACCCCCGCGAATGGCGCGCGGATGATGGTGTCGTCCAACTGCTGCTTCCAGATGCCCACGGTGCGTTGGGCCACGGCGATGTCAGCCTGCTGGCGGTCGATGCGGGCTTTGAGCGCCGAAACCTGCGTCGCATAGCGGTCGAGGTCCGACTTGCTGGCAAAATCCTTGTCCGCGAGCTGCTGGTAGCGTTCGAGGTCGCGCTGCGCGTTGTCGAGTGTCGGCTGGGTTTCCGCGAGGGCCTTGCGCAATGAGTCCAGCTGCGCCTCTGATTCATCAAGGCTCGTCTGCAGGTTGGAGGCGTCAATGTGCGCGAGCACCTGATTGTCGTCCACCTTCATGCCTTCCTCAATCAGCACGTCGATGACTTTGCCGGTCGTCTTGGCCGAGATGGTGGCTTGCCGGCGCGCGGTGACGTAGCCCGAGGCGTTGAGGAGCGTCTTGTCCTTTTGCGGGGAAAATTCCTGGGCGATGGCCGTGTGGACGGTGATGGCCCGGTTCTGCTGCTTCCAAAAGAACACAGCGGCGGCTGCCGTAAGCAGGAGCAGCACCACGACCGCAACGACCAACCAGGTTTTGGAGGAAGACGGCGGCGGGGCATCGCGATTGATGCGCAATCCGGCCAGGGCTTGGGAGTCGTGGCTCATGGCAGCAAGAGAGGCCCGCGATACTAGCGGGGCAAAGGCGGCGCGCAATCCTTACGTTGGTCGTGCTGGCTACCGCCAATCGAGCCCGATATCCGCCCACGACGCATGATGGACGAGCGCCCCGCTGGAGATGAAGTCCACCCCTGCGCGGCCCAGCCGCGGCAGGGATTCGAGCGTTACCCCGCCGCTGGCCTCGGTGCAGGCGCGGTGGCCAATGAGCGCCACGGCGGTCGCCAGCTCTGATGGGGAAAAATTATCGAGCAGGATGACATCCGCGCCGGCTTCCAGCACGGGCGGAATCTGCGCCAGCTTATCCACCTCGCATTCGATGAGCAGGTTCGGATGGCGCTGGCGAGCCCGGCGCACGGCGGCCGCCAGGCGCTCACCGGCGGTCGCATGGGCGGCGGCAAGGTGGTTGTCCTTGATCAGCACCCAATCAAAAAGGCCGAGGCGGTGGTTCCAGCCGCCCCCGCAGGCCACGGCGTACTTCTCCAGCATCCGGAAGCCGGGGGTGGTCTTGCGGATGTCGAGGAGCTTCGTCGGACTATTGCCCAGGGCGGCGGTGTAGCGCGTGGTTTGGGTGGCGACGCCGGAAAGCTTTTGGAAAAAATTGAGGGCGGTGCGCTCGGCCTTCAGCAAAGTGGCGGCAGGCCCGGTGACGGTGGCGAGAATCGTTCCCTTCTTAACCGTTTGTCCATCGCGCACACCGGGGGCGCTGCGCACGCGACAGTTTTTGCCATAGCTGGCGAATATCAGCGGGAGTAAGGGCAGCCCGCAGACCGTCATGGGCTGGCGGGCGGCAAAGTCGGCCCGGGCCGGGTGGTTGCCCACCAGGGCGGAGGTGGTGACATCGCCGGGCGTGACCGACCGGATCAAACCCGCCCCTGCGAGGTCTTCTTCCCGCGCCAGGGTAATAAGCTGGCGCAGGTAGGCGGGGTCGAGCTCCGCCCAGGTCAGGCGCTTGGCAAAAGTGGCGGCGACGTTTTTGCCCGCTTTGCGGGAGGCAAGCCGTGGCAGCGGAGAGGCTTTGGCGCGGAGCGGCATAAAGGGGCAACTTAACCATGTGCCCTGGGAATGTAAAACGCGGAATAAGCTGAAACAACCGCAGCGCCATGGTTTTTATAAGAAAACGGTGGCGGAACCGTCTAATAAGGATACCGAGCCGGCATTCTACACGGGTGACGGCCAAATCACTCATACCCATGAAACCTACCCGAATATTTGCCTGGATAATGGCATTGCTCATGGCGGGGAGCCTCGCGCTCGCAGCGTCCCCGGCGATACCGCCGGCGCCGCGGCTACCCGCCGAGGTGGCCGCTGCCTTGCACAGCGCGGCGAAGGGCACGCTCTATTCGCTGGAACCCACCCAAAAGCCGGTGGCGGGCGATGCGGTGCTCCATGGTTACAAGGTGCTGGGGCAGATGGAGCTCGACCCCCGGCAGGCGGCCATCGCGGTGCGGGCCTTCGAGGATGCCATGGCATTGGGTGATCAAACCGGTGCGTCGCTTTGCATGATCGCACCGCGCCACGCGCTCAGCTTCGTCGCTGATGGCCACGTCTATGATTTCCTCCTCTGTTTCCAATGCGACCAACTGGCGGTGTACAAGGACAACCAGCAGGTGGCGTTTATGAATGTTGGCGGCTCTTCTGAAGTGCTCAACAATCTGCTGACGTCGGCCAAGGTGCCGTTGTCGCAATCCGGGCTGGCCGATGACGCGCGCAAGGCATTGGCGCGAAACGCCGCCGCGGACGCCCGCACCCGCTGGCGCCGGGCCGCCCCGCAATCCCTGCAGCCATTATTGACTCCGATGGCCCTCCAGCAACCGGAGCCACCGGATGTCGCGCCTCTGCGCGCACCCTTGGCAGCGGAATTTCCCGAGGTCACGCCGCGCATCCGCGCGTTGCTGGCGTGGTATGGCGCGGGCTCGAAGGACTGGCTGAACGTTCCCTTTTACGAAGGTGCCGCGCTGGCGCTGTTGCAGGACTACTCCACGGCGGAAGTGGTGGCGGCTATCCAGACTGCGCCGCTGTCGGACGATCAAAAGAACGGCGCTGCCCGGGCCTTGACCAGCTATAAGCCAGCGCACCCGGTCCGGGGCAGCCAGCCGGCGTTTAATTATGACGCGGCGGCGATTCCGCCGGCAGTCAAAGCCATGCTGCTTGAGTATGTGCTCCAGGGTGGCAACAAATACAATATGCTCTTTGCGCAGCAAATATTCGCGCCGCCGGCAAAGACGGAGCCCGCTTCCCCGTAATGCTGGTTGCTTGCGGGGTGTGAAAACCAGTCTCGACTCCCGTGGCGGGCCGGGCAGTATCCGCAGCATATATTTATGCCGGCGACCGTATTCTCCATCGCCAACCAAAAAGGCGGGGTGGGCAAGACCACCACCGCCATTAACCTGGCTTTTGGCCTCGCCAAGCGGGGCGTGCCGACGCTGATTGTCGACCTCGACCCGCAGGCCAACGCCACGAGCGGCTTGGGCTTCGAGAAGGAAGCCGGCCGCAGCTTATACGGCCCACTCCACGGCGAAGGCGCCGCGGCGGACAAGGTGCTGCCCACCCGCCAGGAAAACCTGTTCCTCATCCCCGCCGAGGTGGACCTCGCGGCCATCGAGATCGAGCTCGGCCAGAAGGACGATTATTTGGTCCAGCTGCGCAATGTGCTCAAACCCTTGGTGGAGGGCGACCGCTTTGGCGCCGTCATCCTCGACTGCCCGCCGGCGCTGGGCATGATCTCAATGAACAGCCTCGCGGCCGCGAACCACCTGCTCATTGCGCTCCAGTGCGAATACCTGGCGATGGAAGGATTGAGCCAGATCCTGAGCGTCGTCGAACAATTGAAGCAGGCCGGCGTGAATGAGCGCCTGACCGTGGGCGGCATCATTCTGACGATGTACGACGTGCGCACGAATCTGTCGCGCCAGGTGTCCGACGAAGTGCGCAAGCATTTCCCCGCGCTGGTGTTCGATGCCGTCATCCCGCGCTCCGTGCGGCTGAGCGAGGCGCCTAGCTTCGGCCAGTCCATCTTTGAATATGATGCGTTGTGCTCCGGCGCGCAGGCCTACACCAAGCTCGCGGCGGAGATGATCAAGCGGTTCTCCCTGCCGGAAAAGGCGTCGTAAGCGTCGCGCCGGCATCTCTTCATGTCCGTCAAAAAACCCAGGAGCCGCAGCAAGCCAATCGCGCCGCGACCGGCGGCTCCGGCAGCGCGAAAGGCGTCGGATTCCCTGCTCGCGCGGCTGACGCGGTTTGTGGCCCAGCGCTTTGGCGGCACCGAGCCCAAGGACCCCTCGCTCAAGGCGTTGCAGGAGCGGCTGGGCTACACTTTTCGCAACAAGAGCCTGCTGGACGAGGCACTGACGCACCCTTCCTACGCGCAGCAGGAGCGCCACCGGGTGCCGCACAACCAGCGGCTGGAGTTTTTGGGTGATGCCGTGCTGGGATTGATCCTCGCCGAGCGCCTGTTTCATGATCTGCCCGGCGAACGCGAAGGCGGCCTGGCGCGCGCGCGTTCCGCGCTGGGCAAGGGCGAGCTGTTGGCAACGCTTGCGCGCAAGCTCGGTTTGCCCGCCTGCCTGCGGCTGGCCGCGGGCGATGTGGCGGCGGGCGGGCGCGAATGGATGTCCTCGCAGGAGGATGCTTTTGAGGCGCTGGTCGGCGCGGTGTATCTGGACAGCGATTACGCCACCGCGCGCGATGCCGTGTTGAGCTGGTTTGGCGACCTCGATGAGCTGCGCGCCGAACTATTGACGGGCGACAACCCGAAGGGCCGCCTGCAGGAGTGGCTGGCCCAGCGCGGCCAGGCCCAGGCGCACGCTTACCAACTGCGCCAGACCAGCGGTCCCGACCATGCGAAAGTTTTCCATGTCGAGGTGGAGGTGCGCGGTGAAGTCCTCGGCGCGGGCGAAGGCCGGTCGAAAAAAGACGCCGAGGAACAGGCGGCGCGCGCGGCCTTGCTCACGCTGGCCCAGCGCGAGCAGGCCACCCAGCAGGCCCAGCAATAACCGCGGTTAACCTTTGCGCCGACGGCGCGCTCCAGCCATGGCCCAGCCTCTCCACGACGCCCAATCCCCGGTGGAGTCGAGCGTGCCCTGGCGGCGGCTGGCGGCGGCGCTGGTGGTCATTCTTGTTTTTTCGGGCATCGTGTTTCGCGTGGTGGAATTTGCGAACAACCGCAGCCTGTGGCTCGATGAAGCGGCACTGGCGCAAAATATCCTGCATCTGCCCCTGCGTGATTTGGCCCTGGGGCGGTTGACAGACGACCAGGTCGCGCCGCCGGGATTTTTGCTGGCGGTGAAGGCGATCACGCTTGTGGCGGGGTCGGGCGAGCAAAGGCTGCGCCTGCTGCCATTTGCGGCCGGGTTGGCGGCATTGGGATTGTTTGGCTGGCTGGCCTGGCGGCGCCTGGGGCCGGTGGGCGCGGTGGCGGCCACGGCGCTCATGGCCTGGTCCTGGCCGCTTATCTATTACTCCAATGAGTTGAAGCAATATTCCACGGATGCGTTCGTGGCTTTGCTGATTTTTGTCCTGGCGGAAAAAATGACTGAACAGACGCTGACCACCCACCGCGCCTGGCGCATCGGCCTGGCGGGGGTGGGGGCGTTATTGTTTTCACACCCGGCCGTGTTTGTGCTCGGTGCCTGGGGTATTCAGAAAAAAATCGAATGCGCCAGACAAGGCCGCGGAGATGAATCCCGACGCTGGAACATCCTGGGCGCAGCTTGGGTGTTGACGGCAGGTGCGGTGGTCGCGGCGAATTACACGGCGGCTTTGGGCAATGCGCGTCTGGCGGCCTACCATGCGGAGGCGTTTCTGCATGTGTGGCCTTGGGCCGCAGTGGTGCAGAGCTGGGAGGATGGGCTGGCAGGCACTTGGGCGCTGGCAACAACAGATTCCTCAGGATGGTGGTGGCTGGCGCTTTTGCTGGTGGGTGTCTGGCTGGGCTGGCAAAAGCACCGGCGCGAGACGGTATTTATTATCACGGCGGTGTTGCTTACGGCGCTCGCTTCTCTGCTTCACCTCTATCCTTGGACACTGCGCCTGCTGCTCTTCCTTTTGCCAGCGTTGTTCTGGCTCGTGGGGCGCGGGGCGGATGGCTTAGGCCGGTTGGGGCGGGGCAAGGCGGTGCTGTCGGTGTCGGCCGCCATTGTTTTGGCCGGCTGGTCTTTGTTGCGCGAGGCGGTGTCGGAAGCCCGTGCACCCATCGCCCGCGAGCACCTGCGTCCTGTGGTTGCCGAACTTGCCCGGCAAGCGCGCGCTGGGGATGTCGTGCTGGTGTTCGACTACACCCGCTACGCTTTTGATTATTACTGGCCGCGTATGGCGCACACCGAGGTGGCGGTGAGCGACGTTATTTTTGAAAAGGACAAACTGCCGACGCCAGCGCAAATGGCGGCCAAAATAGCCCCGGCCCTCCAGGGCCACCCGCCGCGCGTCTGGCTCGTGGCCACCCATTATGAATTGGGCGCGGGACAAGACAACCTGCGCGGGCTGGTGGCGGCGCTGCGCCAGCAATACCCGGGGGCGGCGGATTTTGTCCCTCCCGGCGGCACGGCGCAGGGGGTGGTTTTCTACCGACCCGGCTTCGAGCCGCCGGCACCCTGAATAAGAAACGGCGACGCCCAGCCTGCTTTTCGCCTGTTGGTGGGCCGGATTTTTCGTAACATTGGGGCGGGGTTGCTTAAGCATGAGCCAGTAGCACCCATTCTCCCTCTTCTTACCATGACTGCTCCGGCTCTATTTCTCTCCGCAATCAGTGCGCCCTTTATTGTGTTTGTCCCCCTGGTCCTCCTTGGTCTGGCCGGGACGGTTTTTTGGATTGTGATGTTGGTGGACTGCGCGCGGCGGCTGCAGGCCGGCGAGCGGGACAAACTCGTCTGGCTGGTGGTGATGGTATTCACCCACGCGGTGGGCGCGCTGATTTATCTCCTCGCCGGGCGGGGAAGCTCGGCCTCAGGGGGCTCCCCAGGAGGAATGACTGCGGGCACTATTGCGCTCATCGCTCTGGGGGTGCTGGTGGGGCTGCCTTTGCTGCTCGCCCTTCCGCAGCTGGCCTTGGGCGCGGGCCTGTTTGCTTTTGGCGGGCTCTCCGTCGCCTTTTGGATTTGGATGCTGGTGGATTGCGCCATGCATCTTGGCACCGCGGATGACCGCAACCGCACGCCCTTCATCATTTGGCTGCTGGTCATCTTGTTCACGGGCATCGGCGCGCTGATTTATTTCTTTGTCGAATACCTGGGCAAAACTTCCAGCACCCTCAAGAAAACATCGCCCTCCCCTAATCCCTTTACGCCGTTCCAAGGTGGCTCGCCCTTTAATAATCCGCCACCACCACCCGCGGCTTCGGCATCTCCCGCGCCCAGCGCACCGCCGCCCGTTTCTCCCCAGCCCACCCATCGGGTGTCAGGCCAATGCCCCAAGTGCGGGGCGCCGTTGGGCCCGGATGCGCCGGAGGGGCTCTGCCCGCGCTGTCTCTTGCAAATGAACCTGGGCGCGCCGACGCAATTCCCTGGCGTGTCCGCCGCCAGTTTTGCCAGCACCACGCCGCCTCCGCCGCCACCGGCGCCCGAGGAGATTGCGAAACATTTTCCGCAACTGGAAATCCTGGAGTGCCTGGGCCGTGGCGGGATGGGCGTGGTCTATAAGGCGCGGCAGCCGCGGCTCAACCGCCTTGTCGCGTTGAAGGTGCTCGCGCCCGGCCGCCAGGAGGACCCACAGTTTGCGGAGCGCTTTCTACGCGAGGCGCAGGCGCTGGCCCGGCTGAACCATCCGAACATCGTCACGGTTTTTGACTTCGGCGAGTCCGATGGCCTTTTTTACCTGATGATGGAGTATGTCGATGGCGTGACACTGCGCGGGCTGCTGCAAGGCGGCAAAGTGGAGTCCCTCCAGGCGCTCGCCATTGTGCCCCGCATTTGCGAGGCGCTGCAATACGCGCATGAGCAGGGCGTCGTCCACCGCGACATCAAGCCGGAGAACGTGCTCATCGACAAGCAAGGCCGCGTGAAGATCGCCGACTTCGGCATCGCACGGATGCTCGGCGTCGAGGGCCAGCCCGCGCACACACGCGACCGCTACGTCATCGGCACCCCGTACTACATGGCGCCCGAGCAGGTTGAGCGCCCGCTGGAAGTGGACCACCGCGCGGACATTTATTCCCTCGGTGTCGTGTTTTATGAAATGCTGACGGGCGAGCTTCCGCTCGGCCGCTTTGCATTGCCCTCGCAAAAGGTGACGGTGGATGTTCGCCTGGACGACGTGGTGTTGCGCGCATTGGAAAAAGAGCCGCAGCGGCGTTATCAGCAGGCGGGGCAGGTGAAGTCCGACGTGGAGACCATCTCCGGCGGTGGGGCGGGCAATCTGGCCGCGGCGGTGGCCGCGCCGCCGCATATGCCCACGCCTCCGCGTCAGCCCACTGGTGGCGTGGAGGCCACTCCTCCGCCGATCGCTCCGCGCTTTTCCCTGCGCGCCATTTTGGGTCTCGTTTGGGCGGTGGCAGGGGTGGTGGCATTTGGATTTGTCGCCAATGACGGCGGGCCGAAAGCGGTGCTGGTGCTGGCTCCCTTGCTGTGCGCGCCACTGGGCACCACCGTGCTCGGCTGGATGGCCGTGAGCGACATCCTCCATGCGCGCGGGAAAATTTACGGATTATGGCTGGCCGTGGTGGATGGGTTGCTCTTCCCGCTGGCGGCGGTGGATGGGCTGATCGCCTTTTTGTGCTACTTGGCCGCCACGGCGATAGCCGGTTCGCGGATCAACCAATCGCCGCGCGACATCGCCATGTATATCTTTGCCACGGTGGTGCTTTCGCTGTTGGCGGACGTGGTCATCATCTGGCTGGCGGTGGGCGCGGTGCGGCAGGCGCATAAGGCCAGCCTGGCTGACACGGCATCCTCGAACCCCTCGCCGCCGGATGTTTCCGAGGCGGAGTTGATGGCCCATATGCCCGGTCTGGCCTTGCGCGTGATCGGCTGTGTGGATTTCGCCTTTGCCATTTTCGGCGCGGGCCTCGCCATTCTGAGCAACCTCAATTTTATCTCGCTGCCGATCCGGCCGCTAAAAGATATAAATTTGTCGGAGATGTGGAGCATCCCCTTTGCCGTGAGCGTCGGGCAGGTGCTGATCGCGGCCCTGTGCGGGTTCCTAATCATGCGCGGGGGCCGGATGTTGCAGCTGTTAAGGAACCATGGCAGCGCCTCGTTCGGCGCGGTGGTGGCGGTGGTTTTCCACGGGCTGATGATCTTTACGCTGCCAGCCCGCGGGATGGGGCAGTTTGGGTGGCTGGTGTCGGTGGTGGCCATCGGCGTGGGCCTGTGGGCGCTGGTGGTGTTAAACCGCCAGGCGGTGCTGGCCGCTTATTCCGCCAAGGCCGCGTATGAAGCCGTCAACCCGCGTTCGCGCTCCAGCCACGTCGGCTGGGTGACGGCGTTGGCCTGCGTCATCCTTTTGACGGGCTTGGGTGTTTGTCTGGCCGTTTGGAACGTGTCGCGGAATACGACGCGGCGGATAGTTGCCACGTCGCTGCCGCTTCCGCCCGTGTCGGATGCGGAGTTGCTCCGTGCGCAAAAGCTGGCCGAGCTGACCCAGCAACAGTACCAGGCCGGCGTGATTCCCGCGCAGGAAATGATCAATGCCGCGGGCAATTTTGACGTGCTCAAGGCCCAGGCCGCGGGCAGCCGCCAGCAGATGGCGCAGATCCAGTTGGACTGGGCGCGCAAGCTGGCGTCCATTGCCGAAAGCCAATTCAAGGCCGGCCTCATCACCCAATCCGAATTTGAGGAAGTGCAGACCAAAGTTGGTGAGCGCCTGCAAGAGTATGAGACGTTGGTGGGCGACCAGCCGCCTGCGCAGGCCGACGGCGATGTCATCTGGCAATTGGGCGCGGTGCCGCCACCCCTGGGTTATGCGCGCCCCGCGCCTGCTGAAACAGTGGCGGCCAATGTGCCGGCCGCTCCTGCTCCCCCCGGGCAAAATAGTCCGGCGGTGGCGGGCCTGATATCTGTGGTGGCAGGGCAAACCGGCGTGGTCGCGCTGCCGCCGGGCTATGCGCCTCCGGCGCCTTCGGCTGCCCAGGCATCCGTTGCCTCGGCCATGCCCAAAGCCGCCGCGCCGGATGTCACGCTGGCGGAAATCACCGCGATTGAAAAATTGGATTATGAAAACAATCGCCTGGATGCGTTGTTTGCGATTGCGCACCGGGCCAGCCTCAGTGCGGAGGCGCAAGTGCGGTTGGTGCAGTCAGCCTACCACGGCCTGACTTTTGAGAACAACAAAGTGGCTTTGTTGCGGGAAATCATCAAGCGGGCGGATTTGGCCGCCGCGGCCCGCGCGGAAATAATCGCGCAGCTCAACTCGCTGGATTTCGACAACAACCGCCTGGCCGTGCTGAAGATGCTCAACCTGCGGTCTTCGGTGTCGCCCCGCTAACGCACCAACGCCTTTTATCCCCATGAAAAAAAGGATTTTGTTCATAAGCCTCCCGCTCCTGCTCTGGGCGGGCTGCCAGACCCCCGAAGAGCGCGCCCAATCGCAAATGATGAGTAAGATGGCCGAGATGAACCGCGCCATGGCCCAGATGGCGCGCGATACTGGGGCCTCGCCCACCGAGGCCGGTGAGGCCGACATGGCCAGGGCGCAGGAGACGATGCTCCAAAATATGGCGCAAATGCAGGCCCGCATGGAAGCCATGGATCGACAGCTGGAGCAGCAGCACTGAGGCGTGGATTCAAGCTCGCGGGAAACAGGCCGGAGTCATAATGTTCTGCCCGGACATTTCCCTCTTCCCACACCATGCGCTTTCTCCGCCTTTTAAAGCCTGGCCTGCCTACGGCCGCACTTTTCTCCCTGCTGGCCCTCGCCGCCTGCGCCAAAAATTCGTCCCCCGCCGAAGCTGCCAAGCCGGCGGAGGAAAAGCACGCCGAGCGCCTGGGGGTCTGGACGGAGGACTACGCCGCGGCCGTCAAGCAGGCCCAGGCGGAGAACAAAAAAATCCTGCTCGATTTCACGGGTTCGGACTGGTGTGAAAATTGTTTCCGGCTGGACGACGGCGTTTTTTCCAAGCCGGCCTTTGCGGATTATGCCAAGACCCACTACGTGCTCGTGATGGTGGATTTCCCCCTCAAGAAGAAACTATCCGAGGCCCTTACCGACCAAAACACACAATTGATGGGCAAGTACCAGGTCATCGGCCTGCCGACGGTTGTCCTCCTGGATGCCCAGGAGCACCAGCTGGCATCCATCGTCGGTTACGGCGGGCAAACACCGGAGAAATTTCTCGACGCCTTGGAGCACCCGGCCCCGCCCGCCCCGGTGAACAAGGATACCGCGGCACCCATGCCGCCCACGGCCACCGTGCGCTAGGCCGATATGCCCCGCCCCGCCCATACAGTTTTGGCGGCGCTGGCTGCGTGGGGTATGCTCGCGCTGCTGGCGGGTTGCCAGAGCCCGCCGGAAGAGCGCCTGTGGGTGCAGTCGAGCATCAATGGCCATCCGGTGGAAATGTTTGTCGACACGGGTTCGACCATCTCGGTGCTCAAACGCGAGTCGGCCAACAAGCTCGGCTTGTCCGCCACCAATGCGCCCCCGCGCGCCAACCTGCCGCCCGGCACGCTGCAATTCGGACTCACGCCGCCGGTCAGCCTTGCGCTTTGGGATACCACGCAGCGCGTGCGCTTCGGCGTGCACGATATGCCGGAGTACGTGCACTTCACCGCCGATGGCGTGATTGGCTGGTCGGAGTTGCGCGGCAAGATCATGCGGCTGGATGCCGTAACCCGCCAAATACAGCCGGTGGAAAAATTGCCCGACGACCTGGCCGGATGGACGCAGTTGCGCGTGCTGCCCAATCGCGAGATGCTCATCCTCGAGGCGCCACGGGCCGCCGGGCCGCCGGGTTTGATCTACATAGACACCGGCAACCCCAATGGCGTCGGCCTGGCGCCCACCGCCTGGGCCGCCTGGCTTGCGGCGCACCCGCAGGAACAAACCACCCCGCGCATTTATTATACGCCGGGTGCGGGCGTGGTGACTTGCCTGGAAGCCTGGGCGCGCCGCATCCAGGTGGGCCCGTTGGCGCTCACGGACACACCCGTGGAAGAATGCGACCCGGTGACGGCCCAGATGGGTGGAGCGCGGCACCTGGCGACTCTTGGCATGGCGGCGCTGCGGCGTTTGGATTTTATTTTCGATGGTCCGCGGAACGTCGTTTACCTGCGGCCCCGGGACACACCGCCTGCGGACTTTGCGCATAACCGGCTGGGCGCGGTGCTCACCCCTCTGGACGACACGAGTGATGCCATGCTGGCCAAGGTCGCGCCCGGCACCCCGGCAGCCGAGGCCGGCTTGCATGAAGGCGACATCGTCACGGCCATTAATGGCTTTCGCCACCTCAACTGGGTCCGGCATCCGAAGTCGGGCATCCCCAATTTTGACTGGGGGGCGGGCGCCCGGGTCGAGATCGAGGTTTTGCGCGAAGGCGGCCATTATGTGCTCTATACGCGCCTGCGCGACCTCCTGGGCCCGGGGGCGGACGGGTACGAGCCGGCGCAGGCCGGGCATTGAAACGCCGGGGAAACTGTGTTTCATTGGTATCGCTCCACGCTCTATGAGTACGCTTGCCGACACCCCGCCGCGCCCCGCCGCCGCGCGCGCGCGTTTTGCCACCACGCGGTGGACGATGGTGCTCGCCGCGGGCCGGCGGAGCTCCCCGGAGGCTTCGCAGGCGCTGGCGGAATTGTGCCGCGCCTACTGGTACCCGCTCTATGCCTACGTGCGCCGCCGTGGCCAGCCTAAGGAGGATGCGGAGGATTTGACGCAGGCGTTTTTCGCCCGGTTGCTGGAGAAGGATTTTCTGCGTTCAGCGGCGCGGGACAAAGGACGCTTTCGCACATTCATCCTCGTGGCCTTCCAGCGGTTTTGCGCCAATGAGTGGGACCGCGCTCGCGCCCAAAAACGCGGCGGCGGCCAGGCGATATTTTCCCTCAACCTCGACACCGCGGAGCGGCGTTATCATGCCGAGCCGGCGGATGACCTCAGCGCTGACCGCATCTTTGAGCGCCGCTGGGCGTTGACCTTAATTGAGCAGACAATGGCGCGCCTGCGCAAGGAGTACGAAACGGCGGGCAAGACCCGCGATTTTGACCTCCTCAAATCCTTCCTCACCGCGGATGGTGGGGATGCTCCCTATGCGGAGTTGGCGGTGACGCTGGGGCAAAACGAAGGTGCGCTGCGGGTGGCTGTGCACCGGCTGCGCAAACGCTTCCGCGAGCTTTTCCGCCAGGAAATCGCGCAGACGGTCTCCGACCCAACGGAGATAGACGGCGAACTGCGGCATCTCATGAACGCCCTGTCGTAGCCAAGGGGTGGGGGCGGCAAAATTTTCCGAGGGATTGCGGTGCGCCCCAGCGTCTTAATGGGCAAACACCGCCATCCCCATGACGCACACCACCCGCCGCCTTTTATTGTCCCTTGTCCTGCCTTGCTTGAGCCTGTCTTGGGCGCAGGCCGCCAATGCTTCCGCGGGGGCGGATGCCAATGTGCAGGCCAAAGCCGAAGCCGCCGCCAAGCCCCTGCCCTGGAATTGGACGGACACCACCCCTACCAGCACCGCCCCCGCTGCGGGAGGAGCCAAGCCCCCTGTCCTGCTGCCGGTTAGAAGCGACAATCCTTGCCCGGCGGATTGCATCCGGGTCAATGCCCTCGCCGGTGACATCCAGGGGACGTTCGACATCAAGAAAGGCACCTCGCTCATCCAGGCGCTGACGATGATGGGCGCGGAAAAATATTTGACCGACCATGCCCGCATTGCTGTCCGGACGCGCGCCACGTTCTTTGCCAAGGGCGGCAGCCAGCCGCTGGAAGCCAATGAGAATGTATTGGTGGATGTGGCGGCGGTTCGCGCCGGCAAGGCCAAGGACATTGTGTTCAAGGAGATTCAGGCGGAGGACTACCAGATCGGCGTTGAAGTGCTCTATGACGAGTTTCATTTCCACGGCGGCAGCCCGGAGGACTTTGTCAGCGATGTGCAGAATCATTTCGGCGTGGATTGGAGCATTGTCCAAATCCCCGCGGAGATGCGGAACATTTACATTCCCGAGTTCCGCCAGGGCACGAACTATATGTTCAGCCAGGAAAAACCCGACGGCTCGCAGGTGGTCACCTCGCAGGTTCCGTTGTCAACAATCATGGGGGTGTTCATCATGTATTCGCAAATCGCGGAGAAGTATCCTGCCGTCGGCACGTGGACCATCCGCAATACAGATTCGGATGAAAAGGACGTCCAGTCCTACTACCATCCTGGTATGCTGTTACTCTCGCCGCTGCCCAACCGTCCCGCGGCGGTTGCGCCCTCGGTGATCGTCAAGGCCGCCTCCCTGGGCGGCATTCCGGACGAGAAGTGGAACGGCCTGCACCGCGATATTGAGCGAGCGAGCGAGGTGGCGGCCAATTTTGGGGAGCGCGCGCGCGAGGTGGGCCCGCTGCCCATGGGAACCACCTCCTTCCAAAGCGACTCAAAAATACTGGTCATTATCGGCAACCAGAGTTACATTGACATGGTTGAATCCCTGGTTGCCGCCTACGACAAGAACGTCGCGGCGGAAACGGCCGCCAAGCTTAAGCCTGCGGCCCCTCGCTGAAGTTGCCATGCCCCCGGCCAGAATCTCACCCGCCCCCTTCTTTCCCGGTCTTCTGCTCATGGCTTTGCCTGAAGACGCCGCCGCGCCACCGGCACGGCTGGCGCCAGGGGAGGGTGATTTGGGCCAACTCACCCGCGCCATCCGCGCGGGCGATGCAGCGGCGTTTGCGCGGTTTTATGACGCGCACGCCTTTGGCATCTACAAGTACCTGCTGGTTCTTGCCCAAGGAGATGAGCTGGCTGCGCGTGAGGTTTTTCAAACCGTGGCCGTCAAGTTGGCCACCAAGATGGAGGTGTTTGAACGCGGCCCGGCGCTTCAGGCTTGGCTCCGGCGCGTGACCCGCAATGCCTTTATCGATCATTGTCGCAGATGCCGGCGCGATCACCGCCATGTTCCCCTGGATGGGGTGGAGCTGCCCATGGACGGCGTGGCGCCCAGCCAGCAACGCCTGCGCGATGCGCTGGCCCGCGCCTTGGAGGATTGCGCCGCTGGCGACCGCGAAATGCTCAATGCCATTTACCTCGACGGCCTGCCGATTGCCGTGGTGGCCGAGCAACAGGGGGTGACATACAAGGCCCTTGAATCGCGCCTGGCGCGCCTGCGGCTGCAAGTGCGCCAAAACCTGCTCGCCAAACTTCGCCATGAATAGCCATCGCCCTCAATCCGACCGAGATGATGCTCTGCTCGATGCTGTGCTTGGCGGCGAGTCGTGGCCTGAACTCGGCGCGCAAGTCAAAGAGCAGGCGGTTGGCAAGTTCCAGGTGGTCCAGCGCCGCCGGCGAAGGATCCGTCAAGGAGGGGTTGTGGTGGCCATTGCTCTCGTTGGCGTTGCTACCGGAATATATGTGCACCTTGGCAACCTCACCGAGGCACCGGCCAAACTTGTTTCCCGCGCCGCCGTGCCGCGTGCTTTGCCAACGCCAGCAATCTCTTCACCAGTGGTGGCTGCTACCACCCCGCCATCGCCGCCGGAGCATATCCGCCCCATGCATTACATCAGCGAGGCGGAAATGGTGGCGCTCTTTCCGAAGGATAGCTGTGTTGTGGCCGAGATAGGCGGACACAAAGAACTGATTTTCCTCAACCACGAGATAGAGCACAAGGGCTCTCCCTACCAGCCGGGGTCTTGAAGTGCCGTCAGTGACAATACGGGGATAACTACGGACGCAAAATAATCACAAAACAGTGTTGACGCAGAGAACTCTATAATTCAGAGTTCTCTGTCATGAGTGACGAAACGCAGAACATACCGAGCCGCGCGGAGGCAATGGCCGCGCTGGCGGATGTGGATAGCATCATTGCCAGCACGCGCACCGCGATTGCCCAAGGGCCGACCGGCTCCATCCTCATTCTCTGGGGCTGCATTTGGGCGGCGGCCGATGCGACGATTCAGTTCTATCCGAGCACGATGCAGTGGATCTGGCTTGCCCTCGATAGCGTCGGCTTTGCCGCCACTTTCTGGCTGGTCAGCCGCCACCGCGTGCAGGTCAGGCGGCCCGGCCGCTGGCGCTTCATGGTGTTCTGGGCGGTGCTCTTTATCTATGCCATGCTCTGGATGCTTTTGCTGATGGGCAATGACCTGGACAAGACAGACGGCCCGTGGGCGGAGGTGGAGCCGACTTATCGCCGGATGGCCTCGTTCTGGCACACGGTACCCATGTTTGCCTACATCATCATTGGCATGTGGCTGGGGCGGTTCCTGATCTGGATTGGCATCGTGGTGACGATACTCACGGTTGCGGGCCTGGCCTTTGCCCCGCATCACTACTATCTTTGGCTGGCGGTGACGGGTGGCGGCTCGCTGGCCCTCTCTGGAATCCTCATCAACAAACTCTGGAAATAGCGTCATGCCCGAACTCGACAAAATCATCCACTCGCCCGCGCGGCTGAAGATCATGGCCGCTTTGATGGCCTTGGGCGCGGACGACCAGGTGGATTTTTCCACGCTCGGTGGGATGCTCAAGCTGACAGACGGCAACCTCGGCGCGCATCTACAGACTTTGGAGGACGCCGGTTACATCAAGATTGAGAAAACCTTTGTCGCGCGCAAGCCCCGCACCTTTGTCCAGGCCACCCTCCGCGGCCGCGCCCGGTTTGAGGACCATGTCGCCGCGTTGCGCCAGATTTGCAAAGTATAATCTTATGAAAAACTCCGCTCCCGCATCCCCGCGCCGCTGGCGCTCAATCATCCTCGCGCTCATGTGCGCCGGGCTGGCGGGCTGGCTCGTCCAGTCGCGCAGCGAAATCAACGACCTCAAGGCCGCCCAGGCGGACTTGACGCAAAAACTCGACGCCGAGACCAAACGGACCCGCGTGGCCTCCGCCGAGGCGGCCAACTCGCGCAAGCAGATGGGCAATGTGATCGGCGAGGCCGGCGCGCTGCAAAAGGCCGTCGATGCCGAGAAAGCCGCCAACAAACGCAACTTCACCAAGGAGGAGCTGGCCACCCTTTCCAAAAACCCCGCGCTCCAAAGCCTCATCGCCTCCCAGCAGTCCGCCATCATCGACATGACATATTCCGCGATGCTCGACCGCTTCAAGCTCGCGCCGGATGAGCGCGACTACCTCGAAAAACTCCTGATGGAAAAGCAGATGGTGCAGGTCAGCCTCGGCATGCAGATGATGAACTCGGCGCTCTCCCCGGAGGAGCGCATGGCGCTGGGCCGGCAAATCGGCCAGGGCATTCAGGAATCGAACGCGAAAATCCGCAACTTCCTTAACAACGACCAGGACTATGCCTATTACACGGACTACGCCAAGCAGGAGCCGGAGCGTCTGGAAGTGGGGATGTTCACGCAAAGCGTGGGCGGGCTCGATGCCACCACCTCGGAATCCCTGGCCACCATGCTATCCGAGGAGCGCGCCAGCTATCCCTTCACTGTGAACTTCTACGACCACAGCAATTTTGGCAATCCCGCGTACCTCAATGCCGCCACAATCAACAAATTCCTGGATGAGCAGACGCAATTCCAGGCCACCGTCGCCGAGAAGGCTGCCGGCCTGCTGACACCCGCCCAGCAGGAGGCTTTCAAGCAAAACCAAACCGCCGTCCGCCAGATGACCAAAATGCAGCTCAACAGCATCATCCAGCTGACCGGGGCGCAACAGTGAGAATGCATCACTCATTTTGCCCGCAAGAAAGCGTGCAAAAAAGGAGACAGGATTTATGATGGGCAGTCCGCCGGGTGGTCCGGCGGTCTGCTGATGAAAACCGTCCTTGTGCCTGTGGATTTTTCGCCGCGCCTGCTCACGGGCGTGGCGGAGGCCGCTGCCGGCGCGTTTGCGGAGCAATTGGCGCGGGAAAAGGCGCGGCCCGTCACCGTGGTCCTGGCGCGGGCGGCGCGGCAGTTGGATGGCCTGGCCGAGGACCTCCAATTTTTCCATGGTTTGGCCGGGGGTGAAAAGGAGTCGTGGGAAATACTGCTCTACCCGGAGCTGCCGGAGGCCGGGGCGTCCGAAGCGGCAGTGGGCGGGGCCTTTGAGCGGCAGTGCGACCGGCTGACCGTGCTGGCCGCGTTGACGGAGCGGGGCGGCGCCAAGGCCGCGCGCCCGCTGGTCATCGTCTCCACCTTGGCGGCGCTTTTGCAGCCAGCGCCCAAGCCCGGCGATGTCGCCGCGCGGGAGCTCCGGCTCGCGGCCGGCACCCGGGTGAACTTTCGCGAATTGGCGGAGAAGCTGGGCCGGCAATTGGGCTATGATGCGGAGGCCCTGTGTGAAACGCCGGGGCAATACGCGGTGCGCGGCGGCTTGCTCGATGTCTATCCCTATAATGCCTCGGCGCCCGTGCGGCTGGATTTCTTTGGCGATGAACTGGAGCACATCCGCCTTTTTGACCCGACGACGCAGTTGACGGCGGAATCGCTGACCGAGCTGGTCATCAGCGCCGCACCCAAGGAGCTGGGCGGCGGCACGCCCGCGGGGTTGCTGGAGTTTTTACCCAGGAGCGCGCACTGGATCATCCAGGAACCCGCGCGACAGGCGGCCGAGCAGCCGGATTTATTTTCCGTCCCCGAAAAAATGGCGGCGCTCCAGCCGACGCTGCAGACGATCCTCTCCGCCCGCGCCGGTGCGGATGATTATTGGACAGGTCTGGCGGAACTGGATGAACCCGGTGGGCCCTTGGGTGAAGACGCCACGCGAGTCGCGGCCGACACCGAGCCGGCGATGGCACATCGCCCGCTCGCCAGTGTGCCGGCTGTGGGGCGGGCGCGGCTGGAGAGCGACCAGGCCTCGCAGCGCGCATTTTTGCGTGTGCTGGCCGGCTGGGCCCGCGCGGGCACGACCGTCATCATCGCCACGCGCGCCGATGTCGAGGCGGGACGTTTGCGCGAAATTCTCTCGGAAGACAAACAGCTGCGCGATTTCGCGCCCCAGGTTGTCACCGGGGAAATCGCTGCGGGCTTTGTGGCCCGGCCCGCCGCGAGCGCGGAGCTCGCCTGGCCACAATTGGGCAAACGCGGCGCGGTGGCCGTGGTGGCCGAGGGCGAAATTTTTGGGCGGCACCGCCAGCGCATCGCCACCTTCCGCCCCCGCCGTTTGCCGCAGCGCCACCGGGTGGACCAGTTGCTCGATTTTTCGGAGATCGCCGAGGGCGACTACCTCGTCCACGTCACGCATGGCGTCTGCCGCTTCCGCGGATTGCGCAAACTGGCCACGACCGGCCGGGCGGAGGAGGTCATCTCCCTGGAGTTCGCCGACGGCGTGGAGGTGCACCTGCCGCTGCACGAGTCGCATTTGCTGTCGCGCTACGTGGGCCTGGCCAACATCTCGCCCAAGCTTGGGAAAATCGGCGGGCGCATCTGGGAGCGCACCCGCAGCGAGGCCGAACGCGCCACGCTGGACTTTGCGGCGCAACTGCTGCGGGTGCAGGCCGAGCGCGACCAGCAGCCCGGCTTCCCCCTGCCGCCGGATGCCCCATGGCAGCGCGAGTTTGAGGATGAATTCCCGCACCAGGAAACAGCCGACCAATTGCGCAGCATCAACGAGACCAAGGCCGACCTTGAGCGCGCCCGGCCCATGGACCGCCTGTTGTGCGGCGACGTGGGCTTTGGCAAGACGGAGATAGCCCTGCGCGCCGCGTTCAAGGCCGTGATGGGCGGCAAGCAGGTGGTGGTGCTCGGCCCGACGACGGTCCTTGTGCAGCAGCACTTCAATACCTTTCGCGAGCGCCTCGCGCCGTTTCCCATCTCGGTCGAGCAACTCAGCCGCTTTCGCTCGCCCAAGGAGCAGAAGCAGGTGCTCGAGCAACTGCGCGACGGCCAGCTCGACATCGTGGTCGGCACGCACCGCCTCCTCGGCGCGGATGTGCGGTTCAAGGACCTCGGGCTCGTCATCATCGACGAGGAACACCGCTTTGGCGTGCGCCATAAGGAAAAGCTCAAGCACCTCCGGGCGAATGTCCACGTCTTGGCCATGAGTGCCACGCCCATCCCGCGCACGCTCTACTTTGCCCTGGTGGGCGCGCGCGACTTGAGCGTCATCGAGACGCCGCCGCGCGACCGTCTGCCGATTGAGACGGTGGTGAAAAGCTTTTCCCCCGAACTCGTGCAGCAGGCCATCCGCCACGAGCTTCAACGCGGCGGGCAGGTGTTTTACTTGCACAACCGCGTCGAAAGCATCGAGGACTGCGCGCGCAACCTGCGCAAGTGGGTGCCCGAGGCGCGACTGGGTGTGGGCCATGGGCAGATGGACGCCGACGATTTGGAGAAGATGATGACACAGTTTGTCGCCGGCAAATTCGATGTGCTGGTGTGCACGACCATCATCGAGTCGGGCCTCGACATCCCGAACTGCAACACGCTCATCATCGAAGGCGCCGACCGCTTCGGCCTGGCCCAGCTTTACCAGCTCCGCGGGCGGGTGGGGCGCTTCAACCGGCAGGCCTATGCCTATTTGCTGCTCCATCGCCACGCGCAGTTGCTCGACCAGGCACGCAAGCGGCTCGCGGCCATCCGCCAGTTCAACCAGCCGGGGGCGGGCTTCCGCCTCGCCATGAAGGACCTCGAGCTGCGCGGCGCGGGCAACTTGCTTGGTGCGGAACAGAGTGGGCACATCGCCGGCGTGGGCTTCGATTTATACTGCCAGCTCTTGCGCCAAAGCATCGCGCGGCTCAAAGGCGAGCCGGCGGCGCTGGCCATCCGCGCCACTGTGCGGCTCGACTTTGTCCTCCTGGGTGAATCGGCGGACGCCGCGGTGCTGGCCGCCACCCAATCCGCGGTGGACGACACCGGTGACCGCTTCGCGGCGCTCAAGGCTGAGGATATGGCCGGGCAGCGCATGGCACCCATGGTGGCCAATCTGCCGGTAGATTACATCGCCGACACCCGCCTGCGCCTCGACCAATACCGCCGCCTGGCCCTGGCCGCCGTACCCAAGGAGGTGGAGGCGCTCGCCGCCGGTTTGCGGGACCGCTTTGGCCCGCTGCCCCCCAGTGCGCAGGCGCTCGTGAAGCTCACCCAGATTCGCGTTTGGGCTGAACAAAAAGGCCTGGTGGATGTCGAAACGGAAGGAGCCCGCCTGAAATGCCGCGGGGCCGGCGGCCGGGGGCGCCCGGCCGGCTATCTCCAGGTGGGCAATCGTTTTCCCCGCTTGACCGCAACGCGCCCGCTCCCGAGAATGGACGAAATCATCGCCTTTATCAAACGCCAGGAAACTTCTCCGACATGATGCCGCGGCCCGGACACATTTTCATCGCCCTTTTGCTGTCAGGCGTCGCACCCGCCCTTGCGGCGGATGCCCCGGCGGCGTTGCAGTCCATCCCGTCCGTGGCGCCCACGGTTGCCCCGGCGGACACCGCGCCCAAGTCCTCCGCCGGCCTCAAGCAGGACCCTTACACCAATGCGGTGGCGGCGATTGTGAACGGCAAGATCATCACCATGACGGAGTTGATCAAACAGTGCCGCCCCATTCTCGACGATATTTTCCAGGATCTCCAGACGCGCTACCCGCCCACTTCCGAAGGTTCGGCCGCCGCGCAGCAGGAGTTCATCAAAAAATCCAACGACCTTGGCGCGGAGATGTTGCACAGCATGGTGGATCATATGCTGATTGTGGAGGAGTTCCGTTCCAAGGGCTACGCCTTCCCCCAATCCTACCTGGACTGGCAGTTTGACGACAGCATCACCACCAGCTTTCAGGGCGACCACGACAAATACCTGCGCTATCTCCAGGCCCACAGCATGACGGACGCCGACTACCGCCGCCAGCTGGAGGAACGGGACATCGTGGACTCCATGATGCAGCAACTGCGCGGCACCGGCACCGGCATCAGCCCCGACCGCATCAAGTCCTACTACGAGCAGCACAAGCAGGACTTCTATGTCAAAGAGTCCGCCCGCGTGCGCCGCATCACACTCAACCTCACGCCGGTGGCGGATGTCACCCCTGACCTATTCCTGCAACAGGCCGCCAAGATCGTGCAGGAAGCCCGCCAGCCCGGGGCCAATTTTGCCGAGTTGGCCAAGCAGTACAGCACCGACCCCTCGGCGCACGGCACCGAGCTGCCGTCCTTCACTTATTACCGCAATGACAAGTCCCTGGCGGCAGCGCTTCAAGACCCCGTCTTCAAGCTGCAACCGGGTGAAGTCAGCGACCCGTTGGTGAGCGATAACGTCATATTCATTTTCAAGTGCGAAGACCACACCGGGGAAGGCTACCAGCCGCTGGAAAAAGTGCGCAAGGACATCGAAAACCTGCTCGCCTCGCAGGATGAGCGCCAAGCCGGGGAGAAATGGCTGCAGAAACTCCGCAGCAAGGCCTTCATCCAGTATAACGTGTACGGTCCGGAAACCGCCGCCAAGTAAGAGCGGCGGACTTCCGAAAGTCACGGCTGGCTGGCGCGCAGCTGGGCCAGCGCGTTTTTGGCGGCTTCGTAGTTGGGGTTTAATTTAAGCGCTGTCTCAAACTCGCGCGCGGCATCGGCGGGTTTCTGTTGCTGTTGCAGGGCGAAACCCAGCAAGTAGTGCATATCCGGCGAATTGGGCTGCAGCTGCGTGCAGATGGCAAATTCGCGCACAGCCTCTGCAAATTGGTGGTTATTGTTGTAGAGAATGCCGAGATGGGCGTGGGCATCGAGATTAGCGGAAGCCAGCTGGATGGCGCGTAGGTAATACTGTTCCGCCGGCGCCGCCTGGCCGCTCTTCTGGTAGGAATCCGCCAGGTTGACGATGTACATCGCGGACTGCGGGTCGAGCGCCACCGCCTGTTGATAGCTGGCGATGGCCTCCGGATACTTCTGCTGCTGGCCGTAGATGCCACCCATGTTGTTGAACGCCGGCGCATAGTGGGCCAGCGAACCCGCAAAATTGTAGGCCTTGATGGCCTCGTCCAGGCGGTTGAGCGCGTGGAGGGAGTTGCCGAGGTTATACGCGGCCACCGCCTGGTCCCCGGGACGGATGAGATTGTTGACGGCTCGGGTGTAGTGCTGCACCGCTTCTTCGTTTTCGCCCAAATTGCCCAGCGCATTGCCCAGGTTGTTCTCGCAATCGGGGTAGTTGGGTTTGATGCGCAGCGCGGCCTCATATTCCGCCACGCTTTCACGGACGCGGCCTTCCTGGAAAAGCATGATGCCGAGGTTTTCATGCGCCCGGGCGATGTCGGGGTGCTTGGTCACGGTGTCGCGCCAGAGCGCGTAGCCCGAGCGATAATCGTAATTGCGCGCAAAGGTCAGCGCCCCCAACGCCAGGGCGACTGCCAGGGTGCCGGCCCACACCCGTGGGCCCAACAGCTTCCACAAGCCCAGCGCCGCGAACACCGCCAGCGCCGCCAGCGACAGATACATACGGTGTTCCGCCGCCACTTCGGTGATAACCGGCACAAAGCTCGAGCTGGGCGCCAGAATGGCGAAAAACCACGCACCCAGAAATCCCAGCAGCGGTTTGCGCCAAAGCAGCAGGAGCGCCCCGGCCACCAATCCCACCACCACCACCATCGCCAGGGCATCGCCCGCCGTGAAGGGTGCGCCGGCGATGTCTGTGCTTTCGCCGTAGTAGAGTACGAGCGGGTGCGGCCACACCGTTAATTTAAGATAGTTGAGAATGGCGGGGAACTGCTCCTTGGCATAGTCGAAGGATGACAACCCCTCGCCAAAACCCGCCGAGTGGCCACGGCTGCCTCCATGTGCCACCAGCACCGCCAGCGGCAACATCGCCACCAGGTAGCCGGCGTACACCGGCCAGCGGCGCTTGAGCGGCTCCAGCGGGTTTTGCGCGATGAAGATATAATCGAACAAGGCAATCATCACCGGCAGCGTCGCGGTGACTTCCTTGCAAAAGGTGGAGGTCGTGCAACTCAGCACGGACAGCGGGAACCACAACCACGGCCGCGACTGGGTGCCGCGCACAAAACAATAAAGCGCCAGCAGGTAAAAAAGCCCCATCAGCGATTCCGCGCGCTGGGAAAGGTAGGTCACGGATTCCGTTTGCAGCGGATGGATGGTCCAGAGGAGCGCGGCGGCAAACGCCACGGGCAGCGCGCCCTGGCCAATCATCGGGCGCACCTTGGGCAGCATCAGGGTGCGGTGCACCAACCCGAACAAGGCCAGCCCGGCAAGCAGGTGGATCGTCAGGCTGAGCACGTGATAGCCCGTGGGCTGGAAGCCATCCTGGCCGTTGGGCGAGTGTTGCTGCGACCACGCATAATTTTGCTGGAACGAAATATTGACCAGCGGCCGCGCGGTGACGGTCTGCCCGTCGTTGGGCGGCTGCAAAGGCGCGGGCAGGCGCAGGAACAGGCGGTCGATGAGGCCCTGAGGTTGTACCGCCGGCGGCGGGGGCACGATCCAGCCCTGCTGGATGCTCCGGTTCTCTTTGATCGCCGGCAGATCATCCAAGACAAAATCGCCGTGAAAACTGTTGGAGTACGCCAGCAGACCGGCCAGCACAATGACCAACGCCGCCAGCAGCGTATGCCACCAAGGCGTGGGCGCTGCCGGCAACGCCGCCACCGGGGTGGCGGGCGGGGGTGGAAGCGGCGTCGCGGGCGCCGCCTCGGGGGCGGCTGGAGGCGGCGGGGTGGGCCGGGACTTTTTGTGCTTGGCGGCCGGCATGGAGCAGGAGGCGATTAAGAAGGAAACCCGCGGGAAGGGAAATCCCTTTCTACAGTTTTTGCAGGGCGAGCTGCGCCTTGGCGTCGATATAGTTTTGAGAGCTCTCGCGATTCTCAGGATCGATTTTCAAGGCAATTTCGTATTCCACAATGGCTTCCTTGTAGCGGCCTTGCGCGGCCAGCGCCAAACCGCGCATATTGTGCGCGGGCGCATACTCCGGCAGCAGTTGGGTGGCCTGGGTGTAGGCGGCCAACGCCGGCGTGTACTGGCCGAGCTGGCCAAACGCGCTGCCGAGGTTGAAGTAGGCCAGCCCCCGTTCCCTGGGCAGGCGCAGGCCCAGCGTGGCCTTGGCAAAGTGCTGCGCCGCCTCGGCCGGGTGGCCTTGCAGAGCCAGCGCCTTGCCGAGGTTGTTCTCCGCTTCGGGAAAATCAGGCTGCAGTTGCAGCGCGCGGTTCAATTCAGCGATGGCATCAGCCAGTTGCCTGGCACCGATCAACTCTGCGGCATAATTTTGGTGGGCGCGGGCCACTTCCGGGCGGTTCTGCGCTGTATCGCGCCACAGGCTCAAGGCACTCTGGTAGGTGGTGTTGCGGGCATGGGTTGCCACTCCCAGCAGCGCGGCGAGGCCCATCGCGATTGCCAAGCTGCCGCGTGGACGCCACTGGCAAACAACCAGCGCCACGAGCACGGCCAGCGCCGCCAGCGGGAGGTACAGCCGGTGCTCGGCCATCGTCTCGGTGGCGATGGGCACGATGCTGGAGCTGGGCGCAAGAACCACAAAGAACCACGCCGCCAAAAATCCGAGACCCGGCTTTTTCCAGAGCAGGTAAACCGTGCCCGCCAGCAACGCCAGCACCACTGCCAGTTGTGGCGCAACTTCGCCCGCAGTTCTAGCCACTCCGTTGCCGTAATCAAACACCTGCGGATGCGGCCAAAAGCACAGGCGCAGGTATTCCACCACGGCGCCCGCCTGCGTCAGCAAATAGGCCAGCGGGCTCACCCCCGCGCCGAAGCCGGCCGAGCCTCCGCGCGTGCCGGCGTGCCAGGCGAGGGCTCCCAGGGGAATCCAGGTGGCGGCCAGCGCCGCATGATATTTCCCACGCTGCTTAAGCGCCGTGGCAAAGCTGCCGCCCGCAAAGGCCCGGTCATACAGCAACACCAACACGGGGGCCGTGACCAGCGTCTCCTTGCAAAATACGCCCAGCAGGCAGGCCGCCACGGAAAGGGCCTGCCAGGCATTTTTGCGCGGCGAGTCCAACGACCTTGCAAAACAGTAAAACGTCAGAAGATAAAACAGCCCGGCCAGCGATTCCGCGCGCTGCACCACGTAGGTGACAGCCTCTGTTTGCAGCGGGTGCACTGTCCAAAGCAGCGACGCAGCGAGGGCCGCGGGCAGTGCGGCGCCACGCCAACGTTCGCGCAGCGCCGGCAGCAGCAATGTCCGCCGCACAAGGCCAAAGAGTGTAAGGCCCGCCAGCAGGTGGATCACCAGGTTCACCGCATGGTAGCCAATGACGGATAGCTTGCCCGCCGCATAATTCACCGCGAACGACAGATTGACCAGCGGCCGCCCCATCACCGTCTCACCGTCTGTTGGCGGGTGGAGCGCCCCGGCCAAGCCTTGCTGGATGGTGGCGTTGTTGACGATCGACGCCGCATCATCGTGCACAAACGGGCCCTGGAAGCTATTGGCATACGCCATCACTCCGGCCAGCATGAGCACCACCGCCGCGGAAAGGACTTTCCATCGGTCAGTGGTGGACTGGGGTGGGCGGGCAGGGGCCGGCATGGGAGGCAAGATTCCTAAAGCGTGGCTGCGTGGTGCGCAACCCCGCCGTTGGCGGCAAAAAAACAGGCCCGGCGTTCAAGCCGGGCCTGCAGGGTGAAAAAACGGGCGGGCGATTACTTGGCGCCCTGGTCGATCCAGGCGCGCAGGTCAGCCAGCTGGTCCTTCGTCAGCGCCGGGTGCTGGGCGCGGCGGGCGATCGGGGGCATCTCGGACTTGGCGATGGTGTCCGCCGCATAGAGCAGGACGAAACTCTGGTCACCGTGGCCGGCGACGATGTCTTTGTCCTTCATCTTGGTGCCGCCCTTGAGCGCCGTTTCCAGCGAGCCGAGGTTGAGGCCGCCGCTGTAGCGCTGCGCATCGATATGGCAGCCGCTGCAGGAGGCTTTGAGCATGGGCTCGATGTCTTTGGCGAAAGTGAGGTCCTTCTTATCGGAGGCCTTGGGCAGCTTGCTCAAGTCAGGCTTGCCGGCGGCGCTGGCGGCAGCGGAGCCGGAGGCGGCGGCCGCCGAAGCGGACGCAGAGGCCGAGGCGCTGGCGGCGGCGGCGGCAGGCTTGGGCGCGGCGGCGGCCGAGGCACTGGCGGAGGCGGAAGCCTTCGCGGGGGCCGGGGCATCGGCAGCGTTCAAGCTGGTAACAAGCAACGCCAAGGCGGCGGCGGCGCTGGCGGAGGTAAGGGAGATTTTCTTGGTCATGGGGTGTTAGTAGTAACCGAAATAACGGGCAAAAGTTGTACGCATCCACCGGTGGGAGACAAGCTTAATATATGTGGGCTTCCGGGCCTCCGCCGGGGGTGGTGCCACCCCGGTGCTTGCATTTCGGGCCCCGTCGTGTTTAATCCTGCCCTTTCCCCGAGGGAAAACCGCCTTGGGCCGGCCGCTCGGCCAGCCGGGGTTGGGCGCCTTTTTCATCCTTCGCCATCCGCCTCCTTCCATGAAAATCCTCGTCGCCGACAAAATCTCGCAAACAGGCATCGACTACTTGAAAAAGCAGCCGGGCTTCGAAGTCATTGTCGCCATCGGCTCCAAGCCCGACCAGGTGCTCCAGCTCGTCAAGGACGTGGATGCCATTGCCGTGCGCAGCGAGACGAAGATCACCCGCGAGGTCATCGCCGCCGCCCCCAAGCTCAAGGCCGTGGGCCGCGCCGGGGTGGGGGTGGACAATATCGATGTTGAGGCCGCCACCGAGCACGGCGTCATCGTCATGAACACGCCCACCGGCAACACCATTGCCACGGCGGAGCTCACCTTCACGCATATGCTCTGCGGCGCGCGCCCCATCGTCCAGGCGGGCGCCTCGATGAAGGCCGGCCAGTGGGACCGCAAAAGCTTTTCGGGCATCGAGCTCAACCAGAAGACGCTCGGCGTCGTCGGCCTCGGCCGCATCGGCGCGGAAGTCGCCAAGCGCGCGCTGGCCTTTGGCATGAAGGTGCTCGCCTATGACCCGTACCTCACCGCCGCCCGCGCCAAGGCCCTCAATGTCGAGCAGGTGGACAAGGACCAGATCTTCACCCGCGCCGACTACATCACCGTCCATATGCCGTTGACGGACGACACCAAGTACATGGTGGACGAGGCCGCCTTTGCTAAGATGAAGAAGGGCGTGCGCATCTTCAACTGCGCCCGCGGCGGCATCATCAAGGAGAGCGCGCTGGTCGAGGCCCTCCAGTCGGGCAAGGTCGCGGCCGCCGGTCTCGACGTGTTTGAGGACGAGCCCCTCGCCGCGGACCACCCGCTGCGCAAGCTGCCCAACGTTGTGCTGACGCCGCACCTCGGCGCCTCGACCACGGAGGCGCAGGAGCTCGTCGGCATCGAAGTCGCCGAAGCCCTGGCCGAAGTCCTGAACGGCGGCGTGGTTCGCAACGCGGTCAACATGCCCTCGGTGGACGCCCACACCCTCTCGGTGCTGAAGCCGTACTTCAATCTCGGCGAAAAGCTGGGCACCATCCTCCAGCAGGTCGCTTCGGAGAAGGTGGAGAAGCTCCGCATCACGTATTTTGGGAAAATCTGCGAGCTCGACGCCAACCCCCTCACCCGCGCCATCCAGCGCGGCTACCTCAAGCGCATCAGCGGCGAGGGCGTCACCGACGTCAACGCCCCCGCGCGCCTGGCGCAGTTGGGCATCGCGGTGGAGACCGTCAAGTCGTCCACCCCGGCGGATTATACCGAGCTCGTGCAGATCGAGGCCATTGACGCCTCGGGCCACAGCACGGATGTCTCGGGCACGCTCATCGGCACGGCGCAGAACCCGCGCCTCGTCCACCTCTTCGGCCACAGCATCGAAGTCACGCCCGCCGGTTTCCTCCTCGTGCTCAAGAATCGCGACGTCCCCGGCATCGTCGGCATGCTTGGCACCGTCCTCGGCAAGCACCAGGTGAACATCGCGAATATGTCCCTCAGCCGCAGCGCGCAGAAGGAAGCCCTCGCCGTGTACCAGCTCGACAGCCGCCCCTCCGACGAAGCCCTCAAGGAAATCCGCAACCACCCGGCCATCCTCGGCCTGCAGGTGGTCACGGTGTAGTTTCTATAGCACCGTGCTTTAGCCAGCGCAGGAAATGGCTTTGGTGAAAAGGACCCGCTCGGTGAGTGGGTCTTTTCATTTTTAAAACACCCCCGCCACCCGCAAAAACCCCAGCGCCGCGCAGGCGATCATCAGGGGGTGCAAGATAACCAGATGAAAGGTGTTCGGGCCGGGGAAACTGTTGCGCACGGGCAGAATCGTGTGCGTGTTGGCGAAGAGAGCATTATATAGCTCCGTTTCCTTGGGAGTGGGGCCGCGGAAATACGGCTTATACCACGACATATACATCCCGATCATCAGCATACTCCACCAGAACACGAAAAAGGCCTTCGCGCCCCAGGGCAGCGGCGCACCAGAGTAGTGGAGCGTCAGCCACAGGCTGGTGCCCAGCAGGCTGCTGGTGAAGAGCGTGCCCAGAATCAGTTTCGTCCAGCCGAGGTATTTGACCTGCGCGGGAATGTCGTTGAGCGGGCGCAGGCTCACGATGTCCTGCACGAGAAAAAACCCGAGCAGGATGGACTGGAGGACGACAAAGAGCGTTTGCACGGAAGGGCGGCAAACTGGCAGAGAGCAGATAAGCCACCAGTTGCCTACTGTTGAAACGCATACCACAGCCCATTCTTCCTGGCAAAGACCAAGTCCTTGTGGCCCAGCGGGGTCTCAAAGGCGTAGGTGATTTTATCCGGTTCGTTTTTCACCGTCACGTTGTAGCCGGGAAGTTTGGCGTTCGGATTTTGCTGCAAAAACACCACCGCCGTGAGGCCCTGGATGATAAACTCGTTTCCACCCTGTCCTTCCATGCCCATGCGGATCATATTGGCAAAATCCTCCCGCGACGCCACTTGTCCGCTGCGGATCATTTGGGCCAGATCCTCGGGGGCGATGACATAATTGACCAGTCCCGTGTAATCCTTTTCCCCGACCAGACGGATGAGCTCGGGCACGGCGGTCTTCAAATCAGCATTCAACGGCGGCGTCTCCGTGGCGGCTGCCGCCGTGGCGGTGGGTGCCGCCGTGGCGCTCGTAACCTGGGCCGCCGCTGGCGCAGGCCGCGAGGATGCAGTCGCCGCGGTCATGACTTTTGCGGGTAACTCGACGGCGGCGGGAGCCTTGCCGGGGCCGACGACGACCGGCGCGGGGGCCGACGCCGGCGAGGAATCGCCGGTCAACAAGCCGGAGAAATGGAGGCAGAGCACCAGCACCGCCGCGATGGCGACGCCGAGGAGAACTTTGGCTTTGGTATTCATAAGGAAAAAACTGAGGGAGGCGATGGCAAGCAGGCCGGGGCCGGCGATGCCCGCCAGGGAAACGGCCGTAAGCCTCGCCACCAGCTCCGCTGGGGCCGCTTGGGTGGAGTTCGCACTGATGACGGCGGCCAGGGCGGCGGTGGTCGTGTGCACGCCGCGCCGGGAAAAATAGGCGCGCAGCTTTTCCAGCGCCCGTTCGGCCCGTTTGTTGGCGGAATTCTCATTCAAACCCAGCGTTTCGGCGATTTCACGATGGCTTTTATCCTGGAAAAAACGTTGAAGAAGCACCTCGCGGTCGGCGGCATTAAGCTCGGCGAGCGCGGCATCCAGCAAGGGGCACAGCTGCTCCCAGGAGGCTTCCGAGGGCGGCGGGACGGTCAGGTCTTGCATGGCAAAGGCTTTCTGTTCGCGGGCGCGGCGGCGCCGTTCCGCGCGGAGGAGGGCAAAGGCGTGGAAGCGCGTGCAATGGTGCAGCCAGCCGGCCAAGGCCGGGTGGCGGGAAAGGGTCCCCGCCTTGCGCGCCAGGTCCGCAAAGACCCGCTGGGTGATATCTTCAGCCAGGTGGGTGTCCTGGGCCGCCAGGCGTCGGGCCGTGGAGTAAACGAAGTTCACCTGCCGGCGCACGACCTCGGCAAAGGCGGCTTCGGAGCCTCCCTCGGCAAACTGGCGCAATAATTCCTGGTCGGTGCTCATGCGGATTTAGAGGATGGCTGCCGCCCATCATCAGAATCTGACAAAAAATCGAAAAATAAATCTCCACAGCCAGGTGGGAGTGGATGTCCCCATGAGCCGCGGGCAGAGGCAAGGACGCGCCGGGGGGAAGTGTACGGGGCTGGGCCTAAGCGTGGGAAGCGGCAATTTTGCCCATGAAAGGGATGATTTTCCGCCTTTCCCTCCGTCGGGCATCTGCCTACCCTTGGCCCCTGTGTTTTACGCCTGGATTCTTATTTCTTTCGCCGTGGCCTACGCGCTCGGCTCGGTGTCCTTTGCGGTCATTGTCGCCAAGCGCCACGGGGTGGACATCCTGAAGGCCGGCAGCGGCAACCCCGGCGCGACGAACGTCAAGCGTGTCATCGGCAAGGGGCCGGGCAATCTGGTGTTCGCGCTCGATTTTCTGAAAGGTTTTGTCGCCGCGCACTGGCCTTATGCGGGGTATCACATGGACCTGCTGCCCACTGATGCGCCGGTTTTATGGATGGGCATCGCCGGGTTGGCGGGCGCAGTGCTGGGTCATAGTTTCTCGATGTTTCTCGGCTTTCGCGGCGGCAAGGGCGTGGCCACCAGTATTGGCGGCCTCATGGCCCTGATGCCGCTGGTGACGCTCGGCGGGCTGCTTCTCTGGGTGATTTTGTTTTATTCCACGCGGTACGTATCGGTGGCGTCCATTGGCTTCGGCCTGGCATTGATGCCGCTCGCGGCGCTTTTGGGCGAGCCCAAGGAGCTCGTCGGCCTCAGCTTTGCGCTGGCCATCTATATCATCATCCGCCACCGCGCGAACCTCCAGCGCCTTCTGAATGGCACGGAGAACAAGTTCGAGAAAAGGAAGTAGTGTCCGAGCGACAAACTTCGGGAGATGGTGAAGTTCAAGGCGCGATATGGTTAATCCTGCAATTTACGGGCGCAGCAAGACTGCGCCCCTACGTCGGAGGGGACTGGGACTTTTGTAGGGGCGCAGACTTGCTGCGCCCGCTCCACTGTTGGCGGCTAAACGACGCATAACCGACAGCGGAAGCCGCCTCATTTTCGGCGTGCCCTTCGCGGCTTTGCGGTTAAGCTTGCGCCCTGTCATGCCCGCCCAACGCACCATCCGCATCGGCCTCCTTGGTTTCGGCACCGTCGGCCAGGGAGTCTGGAAGCACCTGCACAGCAACCGCGCTGCGCTGGAGCGCCGCCTGGGCGTGGGCTTGGAAATATCCCGCATCGGCGTGCGCGACCTCAAGAAGAAGCGCGCCATCGCCGTGCCGCGGTCAATTTTGACGGACGACCTCGCCTCCATCGTGGACGACCCGTCCATCGACATCGTGTGCGAGCTTATCGGCGGCACCACCGCCGCGCGCACGCTCACGGCCAAGGCGCTGAAGAACAACAAGGTCGTCGTCACGGGCAACAAGGCCCTGCTGTGCGAACACGGCGCGGAGATGTTTCGCCTGGCGCAACGCGGGCGCGGCCACTATTTTTTCGAGGCCAGCGTCGCCGGCGGCATCCCCATCATCAAGGTGCTGCGCGAAGGGCTGATTGCCAACCGTTTCCGCCTCATCTACGGCATCCTCAACGGCACGTGCAATTACATCCTCACGCGCATGACGCGGGAGAAGAAGCCTTTTGCCGAAATCCTGGCCGACGCCAAGCGCCTGGGCTATGCCGAGGCGGATGAATCGCTCGATGTCGATGGCTGGGATGCCGCGCACAAGGCCGTCATCCTCGCCTACCTCGCGCACGGCCGCTGGATCAAGCCGCGCCAGATGCTCGTGCAGGGCATCCGCGACATCACGCCGCACGACCTGGCCTACGCGCACGAGCTGGGCTACACCATCAAGCTGCTCGCCATCATCAGCCGCGACTTTGCCACCAACCGCGTTTTTGCCCGCGTGCACCCGTGCCTCATTTCCGGGCGCAACCTGCTGGCCTCGGTGGACGGCGTGTTCAACGGCATCTGCCTGAGCGCGGATGTCGCCGGTTCGACGCTGCTCGTCGGCCGTGGCGCCGGGCAGGACGCCACCGCGAGCGCCGTGCTGAGCGACATTGCCGACGCCGTCGTGGCCCTGCGCGGCGCGCCCCCGCCCGTCATTTGCGAGGAGGATGCCGCCACCTACGCGCGCCTGGGTTCCGGCATCGAGATTGCCTCGCTTGAGGAAATCACCGGCCGCTACTACCTGCGCCTCACCGTGAAGGACAAGCCTGGCGTGCTCGCCGAAGTCGCCCGCGCACTGGCCGACCACCAGATTTCCATCGCCACGATGATCCAGCACGAAGACCGCGCGCGGCAGACGGCCACGCTCATCTTCACCACGCACGCCTCCAACGAGCAACGCGTGCACCAGGCCTGCCGCCACTTGAAAAAGCTCCGCGTGGTGGATGGCGCGCCGTTCCTCCTGCGCATCCTCGAAGACGAGGGGCTGTAAAACTACTCCCGCACCTGGCCGTGGCCGGTGATGATGTATTTATAGGTGCACAGTTCGCGCAGGCCCATGGGCCCGCGGGCGTGCAGACGGTCCGTCGAGATGCCGATTTCCGCGCCCAGGCCGAATTCAAAGCCGTCGGTGAAGCGCGTCGAGGCGTTCCAATAGACGGTTGCGGAGTCCACGCCGGCGAGGAATTTCTTTGCCGCCTTTTCATCGCGCGTGACGATGGCGTCTGAATGCGCCGAGCCATAGCGGTTGATGTCCGCAATCGCGCCCTCGAGGTCAGGCACGATTTTCACGGCGAGAATCAGGTCGAGATACTCGGTGGAAAAATCCTCGCCGGCCGCGGCCACGAGCTTGAGGCCCTTTTCCTTTTGCAGCAGGGCCAGCGCGTGTGGATCGGCGCGCAGCTCCACGCCCTGTTTCGCCAGCGCGTGCGCCAGCCGGGGCAGCAGCGCGGGCGCGGCATCCTGGTGCACGAAAAGATTTTCCGCCGCGTTGCACACGCCGGGGCGCTGCACCTTGGCATTAAGAATGATTTTCTCCGCCAGCGCGGCGTCGGCCTCGCGGTCCACGTACACCGTGCAGACGCCCTTGAAGTGCTTGATGACGGGCACGGTCGCATGGTCGGCGACATAGCGGATGAGCGCCTCGCCGCCGCGGGGAATCACACAATGGACGTACTGGTCGAGCTTGAGCAACGGCTCCAGTGCCGCGCGGTCAGGCGTGGGCACGAGCTGCACGGCGTGTGCGGGCAGCCCGCTCTCCGCCAGGGCCTCGCTGCACAGCGCAGCCAAGGCGGTGTTCGTCTCAAAGGCCTCCTTGCCGCCGCGCAGGATGCTCGCGTTGCCGGATTTCAGGCACAGCGCCGCGCAGTCGATCGTCACGTTCGGACGCGATTCGTAAATAATGGCGATGACACCGATGGGCACGCTCACCTTGCGGATGTCGAGGCCGTTGGGCCGCGTGATTTTTTCCAGCTCCTCGCCCACGGGGTCGGGCAGCGCGGCCACCTGACGCACGCCCTCGGCCAGTTTGTCGAGGCGCTTGGCGTCGAGCACGAGGCGCTCCACCATCGGCTTGGCCAGGCCCGCGGCCTGCGCCGCCGCCACATCGCGCGCATTGGCCGCGAGAATCGCCGACGCACGTTCGCCCAGCAACGCCGCCAGGCGCAACAGCGCGGCGTTTTTGCGCGACGTCTCGGCCGTGGCCAGGACGAGCGATGCCGCCCGCGCCTGCCGGCCCAGCGTCTCAATGAGGGCGTCGTAGGACATGAAGGAACAAGACTACCGGATTTTCCCGGCAGAATAAAGAGGATTACAAGCGGGTGATTTCCCGCCACGGCCGGCTACAGCTTGATCATCTGCCGCAGCACATCGGCGCGCTTTTGGATTTCCGCGACCCCGGCGGACTCCAGCCGGTCGCAGGAGAAGGCCTCGACGGTCAGGCTCGCCACCACCGTGGCAAAGACCATCGCCTCCTTGATCTGCGCAAAGGTCGGTTGCGCCGGTTTGTTCGCGCCGGTCTGGATGGCCAGCGAGCCGAGCAAGGCCCCGGCGAAGGAATCGCCCGCACCTGTCGGGTCATGCAGCTCCACCACCGGGTAGGCCGGCAGCGCGAAAATGCCATCGGGGTGGAACAAGTAGGCGCCGTGCTCTCCCTTTTTGATGATGACGATACGCGGGCCCTTGGTGCGCAGCGCATGGCCGGCGCGGATGAGGTTCACTTCCCCGGTCAGGATTTCCGCCTCGCTGTCGTTGATGACAAAGAGGTCCAGCTCGCGCAGCAGGCCGAGCAGTTCGTCATGCGTGGTTTTGATCCAAAGGTCGATGGTGTCCGCCGCGGCAAACACGCTCTTGCCCAGCGTGCCGCGCACATGGCGCTGCAACCCCGGGTGAATGTTGCCGAGGAGGGCGTACTCGGATTTTTTATAGGTCTCCGGCAGGTGCGGGCGGAAGCGCTCGAAAACATTCAGATGGATTTCCAGCGTGTCGCGCCGGTTGAAGTTTTCATGGTAGCGGCCCTTCCAGTGGAAGGTCGGCCCCGTGGAGTCCACCTGCAGGCCTTCGAGGTCGATGTCCCGGGCCTTGAGACGCGCGAGGTCGTGCGGCGCAAAGTCGTGCCCCACCACGCCGACGAGCCGCGTGGGCGCAAAATAGCTGGCCGCGAGCGCCGCATAACTGGCGGAGCCGCCGAGGATGCGCTCGCCGCTGGCGCGCGGTGTGATGATGTCGTCATACGCCACGGAGCCGACGACGAGGACGGCGGCGGGTTCATGGGCCACATGAGGGAAGGTGAGGCGTTTCATATTTTGAAAAAAATCAGGCGGGCGGGCGCGCTGTGTTGAGTTCGAGAAATAAAAATTGCAGCGCGTTGAGCGAAAGGCTGTGGAAAATCTCACCACGCCGGATCATGCCTTCGAGGGCGGCGAGGGGGAAGATGCCGAGCTCCAATTCCTCATTGTGGTCAAACTTCGTCGGCGCGGTGGGCACGCAGTTCTCCACGAGGACGAAATGCACGCGGTTGTTTTGGATGGCGGGGTTGGGCGCGGCGGTGGCGATGACGCGCGGGGTGCTGCCGCTGTAGCCAGTTTCCTCCAGCAGTTCCCGCTGCGCGGCGGCGACAACGTCTTCGCCCTGATCCATCACGCCGCCGGGTGGCTCCCACGAGAGGGATTCCGTGCCAAAGCGCCACTGGCGCACAAGGATGACTTCCCTTTGGGGAGTCAAAGCCAGGGCGTGCACCCAGTCCGGTGCCTCAATGATGTAAAACTCGCCCTCGCGTCCATCGGTGACATGACGCAACCGCCGCCGCTTGACGCGGAAGACACGGCAATTCGCCACTTCGTTCTGCCCCAAAGTCAACCACGCCGCAGGCGGTGTGGCGCGACCACCGGTCGCGGACTGGGGCTCAGCCATGGACAGGCTTACTGGGCCACGGCCGTCGCCGGGCCGGTGGCGCCGGCGGCTGCCGGGGCACTGGCTTTGGCGCGCGGGGCCGGGATGGTGATCTTCTGGCCGATGCGCAGCTTCGAGGAGTCCACGCCCGGGTTGGCGTCCTGGATTTCCTTCACGGTCACACCGTACTTGCGGGCGAGAATGCCCAGCGTTTCGCCCGAGGTGATGACGTGCGTGCCACCATTGGGGCCGACGTTCGAGGCTTCCGCGGCGGTCGCGGTACCCTTGCTGCCGGAAGCGGTGGGCGCGCGGCTGCCGCTGGATTTCAGCGAGGCGAGCTCCGTCGTGTGCTGGTTGATGGTGTCCTGCAATTTGTTCAAGGCATCCTGCACGGCGCTATGGAGGCCGGCGATGGCGGCGCCATCCTGGTCCACCTTGCTCGCGATGCCATCGGCGGCGGCCTTGGCGGCGTCAGCCTTGGCGGCGGTCGCGGTGACGGTGTCGCTCAGCGCGTTCAACTGCGTGATCTTGCTGTTGTTGCTGAAAGACATGAACAGCGCGATGGCGCCAATAACGAGGCCGAGGAGGCCAATGCCGAGCGGCACCATTGAGCTGGCGCCGGATTTGGAGGAAGAATCAACGTCCATAAGAGGAAAAGAAGAGATGATGAGAACACCCGCGCCGCCAAGCGTGACTGCGCCGATTCAGCAGGTATTAATGGTTGGGCGGGGGGGTTGGCAAGCGACAAAACGGCCCGAGTTATTCACAACCGTCCTCAGGGCAAAAATCGATGGCGCGGCGACAATTTATCGCCCGGGCTGGAATCAGCTTTCAGAAAGAGAATTCCTCCGCCATTCTCCGGCCATGCTCGCCCGCCTATGTGCCTCCAGCCATCCCGCCGCCGCTTGGGCGGAAGGCGTGGAGCCCTGGCTGCGCGCCCACGGCGCAGCCTGGCGGGAGACACGGGTCGTGCTGGCGCCCAACGCGGTATGGCTGGCGGCGTTGAAAGCCGGAGCCGTCGCGGCGGGGTTGCCTATTCTCGGCCTCCAATGGCACACGCCCGGGCGCTGGCGCACTCAGGCCTTGGCGGCGTTGCCCGGCCCGCGCTGCCAGGTCGCGTTGCGGGAGGATTTGCACTTGCTGCTGGAGCTTGCCGCCCAAGGCTTGCCCGCCAATCCGCTCGCCCGCGCGTATGGCGGTGACCCAGCGTTGTTTCAGGAGTTGCTCGATACACTCGAAGGCGCGGGTTGGGATGCGGAAGTCCTGCCCGATGCGCCAGCGCGTGAACTGGCCCGCGCGGCCGCCCAATTGCGTGCGCAAACCGGGTGGCTCACCGCCGCCGCCGCCGACCAGAAGCTGCGCGCCGCTGCGGCGGCCGGCACCTTGCCCCCGCTGGGCCGCCGCTTGCTGGCCGTGGGATTTGGCTTGGGTGACCAGGCGCTGGACTCCTTGCTCGAAACCGCCGTCCACGCCGGCGGGGAATCGACCGTGCTTCTCGATGTTGCGGAAAACACCGTGGAGCGTGATCTGGCGAGTGCCGCGTGGCTGGGTCGTTGGGAAGAGCGTTTGGGCGATGCCGCCACTTGGCTCGAGGCGCCGGCGGCCACCCCCGCGCCTTTTGCCGCACTTGCCGCGCAGGTGGCTGACCCGGCAATGGCGGCATCCGCCAAGAATGCGCCGCCAATTTTCTGGCTCGCGGAAAATTTGCAGGCCGAGGCTGACCTCGCCACCACACAAGCCCTCGCATTTTTGGGTGAGGATGCCCATGCGCGCGTGGGCATCGTGGTTGGTTCCGTGGCCAGCCCGCTGGCGCGCGAAGTGGCGGCGCGGCTCACGGCGCTGGGTTGTCCGCATTACGACGCGACCGGCCATTTGCCCGGCCGGGAAAATGCACAGGCGCTTTTCGAAGCCTGGCTCGACTGGCAGGAGGATGGGCGCCTGGCCGGGCTCATGGGTTGGGTGCGCGCTGCGGGGCGGCATGGCTGGCTGGGCGAAAAAAGCGTGGCCGCCATTGAAGCAGCGTTGCACGATGCCGCGCAGGCGCTGCTCACGGATGACCCCGTGGTGCTGGCGGCGTGGTTGCAGTCGGGCCCGATGGAAAATTTCGAGGCGCGTGATTTTCTCGCCACCTGGCCGCGTCTGCCCGAGGCCACAACGTGGGATGGCTTTTTGCAAAAAATTCTCGCCGTGTCCCAGCAGCTGCGCTGGCCGGCGGAACCCGCGGCGCTCGAAGAACGCGCCCAAGGCTGGCGCGAGCAGCCGGCCTTTAATCTCCCGCGCGCGGCTGTTGTCCGTTGGGTGCGCGCGGTCACCCGTGTTCCGGGGCGCACCCGCGCCGCCATGGGTCGCGAGCCTTGGGCACGCCTGCAAATTGTGGATGCCGCCGCTGCCGCCGCGCAGATGTGGACCCACCTCGTGCTCGGCGGCCTGCAACATGGCGAGTGGCCCGCCGAACGCCGCGATTCCCCGCTGCTGGACGATGCCCAGGTGGAAAAACTCAATCGCCAAGCCATGCGTCCCAGTTCCCACGGCGAGGGAGATTGGATGCTGGCGCCTGGCCACAGTCTCCTGCTGGCCTCGCGGGATGCACGGCGGTTGGAGCGCGCGAATTTTGCGCGTCTGCTGGCGCTGCCCAGCCAGGGCCTCGCGCTCACAGCCCGCCTGGCGGATGCGGCGGACGGCCGCCGTGCCCGGCTTTCGGAATATTTTTGGTCGGTGGCGCGCGCGGCCTGGGGCCGGCTGCCCGCGGAGGCGGATTGGCTGGCGCTGGCCAAAATCAGTAGTGAACGCCGTGCGGGGTTGGCGGAAGAATTCGGTGGCGTGGCTGCCAAATCTTTGCGGGAGAAATCGCTGGCCGCGCCGGATGCGCGGCAAACGGCGTGGGCCCACCAGGCCCGCCGGGATGCAGATACCGTCTTTGACGATTATTCATTTTGCCTGCGTGCCGCACCGTCTGCGCCGCTGCGCTTGTCGTGCAAAGCGTGGGATCGGGCGCTTCGCCAGCCGGGCGCGGCGTGGTTTGAGCATATCTTGCGGGCCGAGCCGTTGTGGCAACCAGCGGAGGACGACGCCGTGCAGCTCAGCATCGGCCAGTGGGCGCACACTTGGGCCCGGCCCGGCCCGGAAAATTCCACGGAATCATTTCTTTTGCCCAATGCGGAAACCTGGCGAAAGTTTTCCCTGGATGCCGCGCAGCAATTCCGCCGGCAAGCGCAGGCGGCTTTCACTGCGGCGGGTCGCGCGGTGCCCGAGGCCTGGTTGGATGCCCACGCCGAAGCCACACGGCTCGCGGGGCAATGGATTACGGCACTGGCGGATTTGCCGGGCTGGCCTCACGCGCTGGCCGAAACCAAATTGCCGCGCGGCCTGCCCGTCGCACTGCCGGGCGTGGCGCAGTCCATTCCTCTGAGTGGACGCATGGACCTCGTGCTCTTCCCGCGCGGGGTTTCTCTTGCCACTGAAAAATTAGGCGGATCACCCGCGTGGTTGTTCGATTTCAAAACCGGCGCCGACGACAAGCTCACCATCAAAAAATTGAGCCAAGGGCGGGGCCTGCAGCTTGCGCTTTACGCCCTGGCCCTGCGCGCCCTCGGTGCCGGGGTGGTGGAGCTTACCTTGCTTAATCCCGCCGCCGAGCCCCAGCCACAATTGACGGATGCTGATTTCGCCGCGCCCGAGCTGGCCGGCTGCTGGCAATTGCTGGCGGATTTTGCGGTGCGCGGCCAGTGGGGCGAGCGGTGTGACCTGGAGGACGAGCACGCCCGCCCGGGTCATTATCCCTCGGCCACGTTGCCCGTGCCGGTCGATATTCTGGAGCGCAAATGGCAGCTCACCCATGGAACCCCTGCATGAGCCTGCCCGACCAATCTGCACGCGACCAATTCGCCCTCGAAACGGGGCGGAGTTTTTCCGTCATCGCGCCGGCGGGCGTGGGCAAGACAACCGCCATCTCGCTGCGCGTGGCCCAGATTGCCCGGGACGATGACCGCGCCTTGGGGGAGCATCGGGCGCCGCGGCTTCCGCGCCTCGTTGTCGTCACCTACACGCGCAAGGCCGCGGACGAGTTGCGCAACCGCGCCCGCGAACAGATAGTGGAGGCCGAACTTTCCCCCGCGATTCTGGGCCTGTTCAATGACGCATTCTTTGGCACGATTCATAGCTTTTGCATCGAGCTCGTGCGCCGGTTTGGCCCGCTGGCCGGTCTGCCCGCGCGTTTTGCCATCGAGCCGGATGACACCGCCTTGCGCCTCGCCTTCCAGCGTGACACCACGGATGCCGCCCAATGCCTGCCGCCGGCCGCCCGCGCCGCCTGGCGGCGGTATGGGGCCGGGGAAAATATCTGGCCGTTGCTGTGGGCCTGGCCGGGTGGAGCGCCACCGCCGCCCGCGCCGGGACCTTGCCCAACCTTGAATTTGGATGCGATTTTTTCCTTCAAACGTGAAAAGAAAAATGCCCGCGCCGAGGAAAGCATCCGCCGGGCGCGCGCGCGTTTGGAACGCTGGCGCGATGCCGGCGAAGGCGAGCGGGCGCTGGGCATCCCCATGGCTGACGGCGGTGGCGAGGAATTTGTGGCTGTGTGGAACACGACGTTCGAGCCCCTGCGCAACTGGCTGGCCGCCGCCGCGGCCTATGCCGCCGCCGGCTTGGTGGAAAAATTCCTCGAATTCAAGGAACACCGCGGTGTTTTGGGCTATGACGACTTGGCGCGCATTGCCCTGCAATTGCTGCGCGACCCGGTGGTTGCCGCACGCATTCGCGCGCAGGAATATTCCGTCATCCTCGATGAGGCGCAGGACACCGATCCGGCCCAGTTCGCCGTATTGCTGGGGGTGGCGCAGCCTGCCGACCAACCTGGCTTGTGGACGGAGCACGCGGGGGCTCCTCCGGCGCCGGGCCGCTTTTCCATGGTGGGTGATCCGCAACAGTCCATTTACACCCGCGCCAACGTGAAGATGTATTTGGGCCTCCACCAGCGGCTCGCGCAGGTCGGCGCGGTCACACCCTTGGAGTTTTCCGTCACGCGCCGCTGCGACGTGGCCGTGGTGGATTATGTGAATGCACGGTTTGAGAGCATTCTGCATCCAGCCAGGGGGCAGGTGGGTTTTGTCAAACTCCATGCCCACCCGGACGCCGGGCCTGGTGGCGTCTGGCGATTGCCCGTGGCTCGTCCAGCCGGTTTTGCGGAAAAACCGGGTGTGGCCGAATTGCGGGAGACGGAGGCCGCGGCTCTTGCCGTCTGGCTTGGCAAAGTGAAATTTTCCAACCTCGGCGCCACGGGCTGGGAGCAGGTGGCCGTTCTCGCGCCGCGCCGCGCCTGGCTGGAAACGGTGGCGCTGGCCTTGCAGGCGGCGGGCCTTGACGCACAATTGCACGCGAGCGAACGCGCCCCGGGCGCGGATCCCGCACGCACTTGGCTGGCGGCGCTGCTCCATGTGCTCGCGCATCCGGAGGACGATTTCGAAAAAATCGGCGTCCTGCGGGAAGTTTTTGGCATCTCCGACGATGCGCTTTACCACTGGCGCGCGCGCGAGGATACCGCCCCGGCTTTGGGTGCGGCGCTGGCTTTGTTGCGGGAATTATCACGCACGGTGGGCGGCCTGCCCTTGCGCGACGCCGTGGCGCAGGCCGTGGCGGCGGCCCGGCTGCGCGAGCGGCTGGAGGTGTTGCCGGAGCCACCGGCGCCGGGTGCGCTGGAGTCGCTGCTTGACCAGGCGGCGCTGGCGGATGCGCGGGGCGACACCCTCGCCGCATTTGCGCGCGCCCTCCAACGCGGCCCGGCGGACGCCGCGGAAGTCGCGGCCCGGCCGGGCGCGGTGCAGTTGTTGACGAACCACAAGGCCAAGGGGCTCGAATGGCAGGCGGTCATCCAGTTCGGCCTCTTTCTCGATCCCAAATTTGGCCAGCCCAGCTATCCCTGCTGGCAACCCCAGCCTGAAGCCGGGCAGCCCTCGCAATGTTTCTACGACAGCATCCACGCCGCGGTCGGTGAAAAGGCCCACGCCCGTTTGCTCAATGCCACCCGCCGCGCCGAATTTGAGCGCCTGCTTTACGTCGCCACCACGCGTCCCAAACACACTTTGGTGCTCGTCGATGCCGAAGCCTTGTCCAGCCAGCCCAACCGCAATTCACTGGCGGCTCTCCTGGGGGTGGCCGACGAAGGGCCCGCGCGCATCGCCTGGAAAAACCTGCCGGAAGCGCGGGAAAAAATCACAGCGGACAAGACTGCGGCTAAAAGCAATCTCCGGCGCGGCTTGGCCAGCATCCCTTGGTCATCGACGCCTTTGGCGAAAGAAATGATGCGCCAGGCACCCGCACTGGCCGAAAAATTCATCCGCCGCGTTCGCCCCAGCACACTCGCCAACCACGCGCCGTTGCCCGAGCGCACCGAGCCGGACTTGGCCGCACCGCCCGATTATCCGGAAGAGCAGCCGGTGCCGGGCGTAGCCGTGGCCTACGGCAATTGGTGGCACGGCCTGATGGAGGACACGCCATGGGCCCAGGGCCCGGCTGCCTGGGCGCCATTGTGGGCCGCCCGCGCGGCGGCGGCGGATGACCCGGGGCGCGCCCAAAAAGAAACCGAACAATTGCTGCACTCGCCTTTGGCGACGCAACTCGCCGCGCCAGGCTTGGAATTCGCCGTCGAAATGCCGTTTCTGTGGGCCGAGCCTGGCGGCGTGCGCGCTTTTGATGGCTGTGTGGACCTCGCCGTCTGGGACTCCAAAAATTCCCGCTGGCTGGTCGTGGATTGGAAGACGGATTTTGTCGAGGGCGATTACGCCGCGGAATTGCGCGCGCGTTACGGCCCGCAAATCCAGGTGTATGCCCGCGCGCTGGCCGCGATGACAGGCGCGCCGGCCACGGCGCTGCTTTATGGCACGCGCACGGGAGTGCTTACGCCGCCTTAACCGCGACGGCTTTCTTCCGCCGCCAGGCGATGGCGCCCAATCCGGCCGCACCGGCGACCCACGCCCACACCGCCGGCTCCGGCACCACCTGCCAGCCCACATCCTGCAAGCCCGCCATGTCGAGCGCGGTGAAATATTTGCGCGTGCCGATGGTGACCGAGGGATCCATCGCCACTTCCTGCGAGGCGGCGGTCAGGAAGTCCACGCTCGTCGTGCCCTGTGCCCAGTGGCCCAGATCGACGGAAAGCGGCACCGGGTTGCCGCCATGCGCCGCCTCCGAGTTGCTGCCGGTCAAGTTGCCGCCGGAGATCAGCGCATCCCACGATCCCGCGGTGCCGATGCCCAGCACGTGGCCGAGTTCGTGCAGCGCCACGGAATAAAAATCGTTTTTCCCGCCCGGCACGTCGTTGGTGGAGGGGTCGGTGTCAAAATACCAGGTGGCTGTGGAGTTGAAGGAGATGAAGCCGCCCCAGGGGCCAAAGTCCGTCGGCGTGCCAGCCAGCGCGCCGGTTTGGCCGCGCGCGCTCAATGTGTTAAACCAACTCGTCGGGGAGGTTCCGTTTGACGTGCCTTGCCAACCGCCCGGACCGCCCTCGCCCAATTGGCCGCTGGAAAGAACGGTGCTGCCACCGACGTAAATCAAGAGGGTGTTGGCGGGAATGGTCAGATTGCTGACGGTGATGTTGGCGGCGGGATTGCCGGGGTCGGTGGGATTGAAAACATCCGTGGTCCACGCATCAGTGCCATTGTTGCTGATGGAGTGCGCCGCCGGGTCAATGGCAACCAGCGTGTCGGTCAGGCGGCTGCTGAAAAAACTCGCGGCCTCGTTGAGCACGGTCTGCGCCTGCGGGTTGGAGCCGAAGAAATTGCCCGTGTCGTAAGTGTAGTCGAACTGGAACGTGATGCCGCCGCGCGCGGTGGGCAGGGTCGCCACGAGCGCCAAGCTCAACGCCGTCAGAATCGAACACGACAGGAATTTTTTCCGCATAAGCCGTTTGTATATAGCCAGTTTCGCGCCATTTCTCAAGCCTATTGCGGGGGAAAACGAAGACTGTAACTGAGGAAATACAAAAACTAACGATGATATGGTGAGATAAAAAACTCGTTAACAAAACCAGATAGATGCCCGACCATCACCTGTTTAAAACAATTTCCCGGCGCCGAAAGTGCTGGGGGGCTAAAATGGGTCGCCTGACAGAGTGGCGTTACCGGGTGGGGTGGGAGTAAGTGAGGGGTTGTCGATGATTTTTTGCACGGTCTGCTGGAGTTTCTGGCGTTGGACGTCGGTCAGCCCGGTTACTGCCTGCACGGCCTTCATGGCTGCTTGCGGATCAGCTGCGGCCCACTGGCTGGCCACACGTTGAAGGTACTCATACCGTGCGTCGGCGTTGCCCAGCGTGGCCGCCCAGTTGAAGGAGGCTTCCGGTTCATTGCCAGCTTGGGAGGAAACAATTACTTCGATGGCGGCGTCTTTGGCTTCGCCAGCGGGCAGCGTGTTAATCCATTGTGAAGCCGCCACCGAATCCGACGTCAGCCAGTTACTGACCAACGTGCCGGTGGATTTGGTAAGGGCGTCCGATGAAGGGAGGTTGGCCAGCATCTTCGCGGCGTCAGCCGGTTCAATCAGGCTCCAATCGGCCAGGATATTAGTCTGCATTTCCGCACGGGCTGGGCTGTCGGCCAGATTGGCGGCCAGGCTCCAAGCCGTCTTCGGATCCGTTTCCGCGATGGCGGTCACTGCTTTATTGTATGCCGCATTTTGCGCATCGAGCGTCGGGAGGCTGGCGGCCCATTGGAGGGCTGCTTGTGGGTCATTGCGGGCCCAGGCGGCCGCGACGTTGCCCGAGAGCGCGGGCAGGTCGCCGCCTTCACTTGGCAGGGAATTCAAATAGTTCGCGGCGGCAGATGGGTCGGCCTTGGCCCAAGCGGAAATGGAGAGTTGCAAGGCATTGCGCCGTGCAGTCGTGCTGGCGCCATCCGGCGGCAGCGTTTGCGCCCATTGCAAGGCCGCTTGCGGATTGTCCGGCGCCCATTGGTTGATGAGGGACCCAATTGCGGCATTTTTGGTCGAGCTGTCTGTCATCTGTGTGATATAAGCCGCCGCGCCGGTGGGGTCATTGCGGCTCATATGGCCCAGCACCGAAGACACCGCAGCGTCGTAGGTACCACCGCTGGCCGCCGTGCCCAACCAGGCCAGCGCAGCGGCGGGGTCCGTATCGGCCCAGCTCCCGGCAATCTGGGTGACGAGGTTATTGCGAATGGTATTGTCAGCCAGTTGCTCGAGTTTGGCGGCGGCGCTGGCCGGGTTGTCCGTGGCCAGCCGTCCAATGACGGTGCTCAACGCATTGCTGCGCTCCACGCCCGTAAGCGTGTTTGCCCAGGTATAAGCGGCGGCGGGGTCGGCGGTGCTCCACGCATCCACGAGGGCCTCGATGGCATTGTGACGGGCCGGGCCTGGCGCCAGTTTGCCGGCGATGTCAGCGGCGGCGGCGGGATCTTTTTGTGCCCAGTTGTTGAAGATGTCGTGGTAGCCGTCCGGATTCTGCTGGCCGGCGGGAATTTTGCCCAGCATGGCATAGGCACTTTGGGGATCGTTGGCCGCCAGAGCCCGGATAATGCTGTCTTGCGCATTGCGGCGGGCGGTGGCGCTCGTGATTTGGTCAAGTGCCGCCCAAGCGGCCTGCGGGTCATCATCCGCCCAAGTGCTGAATACGTGGGCGAGGGATTTGTCGCGCACATCGGCATTGGGCTGGCTGAGCGCGCTTTTAAGCGCTCCTTGCGGGTCGTTCGAGGTCCACTGGGTGTAGGCCTGCTCCCACAGCCATCCACCGTTTTGAAAAATTTCCACCCGGGTGGCGTTGTCCATTTGCAGGTAGGTGGCCATGGCGTCCTGGGGGTTCGATTGCACCCACCCGCTGAAGACAGCCACCATGGCCTGGTTATACTCGCGGCCCGGCGGCAGCGCGCGGACGGCTGCGATGGCAGCTTCCGGGTCGTAGCGGCCCCATGATTCAAACACGTCCCGGTAGAGTTCCGTGCCTTTGGTGAAGCCCGCGACGGCGAATTGGCGGATAATGGCCAGGGCCGCCGCCGGGTCATCCTCCTCCATGCTCCCGACGGCGATGGTCAATATATCGTTGCGCAGGTTGCTCGCGGGGATTTTGGCCAGGGCGTCGAGCATGGCGGGCTCGCCGGTGTGCGCCCATTGCCTGAAGACGCCTTGCAGCGCCACCTTTAGCGCGTTGGTTTTCAGATGCAGGGTCATGGCCGCCGCATAGGCGGCTGCTGGGTCGCGCTCAGCCCAGTAGGTGAAGATTTCCTCATAAGCCCAGACATTTTGGCTTTCGAAGGCCGTGCCGTTGCTCATGGGCACCGTAGCCAGCAGCTTGAGCGCACTCTCCGGATCGCTGTCCACCAGCGCCCGCACCACAGGGGCCAGCGCCGGGTGCTTGGTGGCCAGTGGCAGGTGTTGGAAGGCGGCAATCGCCGCCTCCGGCTGGATTTTCATCCATACCTGAAAAATGGCGGCCACGGACTCATCCCGCGCATTATTATCAGGAAGCTTGCGCGTCGCGGCCAGCGCGGCGGATGGATCGTGCTGCGCCCAAGTGCGGAATAGTTCGGCGAACACATAAGGATCGTCGTGCGACTGCGGCAGGGCCAGCATCAAGGTCAGGGCACGCGGGGGGTTCTTGCCCGCCAGGGCGGTGAGCACTTGGAGGGTTAATGTTTGGCGCAATGATGCACGCGGCACCCGGTTGACATTCTGCAGGGCTTCCTCGGGATTCAAGCTGGCCCAAGTTGCAAACACGCCTTGCAGTGCCAGCTCTTGCGGCCAACGATTCGGTATTTTCAATGCGGCAATGCAAGCCGCAGCCAGATCGTGTCGGGCGGCTACGGCATAAATGATGCTGAAATTGTTGCTGATATCGCTGGCGGGCAAAGCCCCCGCGGCAGCGAGTGCGGCAGCTGGCTCTCGGGCGGCCCACGCGGTCAGAACTGTGCTCTCAGCCTCACTCCGGATGGCGGTCATCTCCGCTGTTTGGGTCTTGGCCAGTGCGGCTTTGGGATTCACCTCCGCCCACGCGGTGAAGAGCGCGGTCAGGGGGCTTTCGCGCAGGTAAGCATTCTGGGCCGCAGGCGCCATTTCCGCCGCCAGTGCATGGGTGGCGGCGGCATCCGGGGCGCTGGCCACCCATTTCGCATAGGCGCGCTCCCGCAGGTATTGCACATCCTCAACCCGCGGCGCGGTGACTGCTTGGTTGAGTAACGCGCCCAATTTGTCCACCGGCGTTTGGGCGACCAAGGTGTCCATGGCCTTCATCCGCTCAGCTGCCAGGGGTGCGGCCAGCGCCTTGCCCAGCGGGCTATTTTCCTCCCACGGAATGGGTGCGGGTGCCGGGGGCGGCGGCGGGACAGCCACCGACGGAAAGGCAAAGCGGGAAGTTGGGCGCGCGGCGGGCTTTCCTGCTTGGGCCGGGGGTGCAAACGCATAATGGCCCACCATCGCACCCACGGCAAAAACCGGTACCGCCAGCAAGAGGGATTTGGCGTAGTTATTCATGGGTGCGGCTATCATTAACGGGACTCAGGGGAATAAATCCAACACCGTCGGCCTAAGGGAAGGCTGATATAACCTGTTTAAAGCAATTTCCCGGCGCCGAGGTTGGTGAGGGGCTGGAAGGGGTTGGGGCCGGTATGGCCGGTGCGTTCGACAAACTGCCGGCTCATCAGCAGCAGGCTTTCGCGCACCAAGGCTCCCATGGAGACAGCGTGTTCAAAGCGCGGTTCCTGGTGGTGTTCCGCCAGCTCCGCGCCCAGCCGCGCCACCTTTTCCGGGGTGGACAGCTCGGTGTGCTCCATTGCCACCAGCAGCTGGGCAATGCGTTCGCGCTCTGTCTCCGCGCGGCGGAACATCAGGGCTTGCTCTTCATATTGGTATTGCCGGGCGGTTTGCGGGTTCAGGCGCTTGCTGCAGTAGTCCACCAGTGGCAGGTTGTCCTTGAAAAATTGCGGCAGGTAAAAGCGCAGCCGCCCATTGTAGGACTGCTGGTCAAAGTCCATCGCCCGGATGCGCACCTGCACGCCTTCAAAGTCCGGCACCAGCACGACGACAAAGTTGTACGCCCGCATATCGCCGAGCAGCCGCGCAAAGCAACGCTCATTGAATTTCACCAGCTCCTTCGCCAGGCGCACGGACGAGACATTCGGGTCATGCAGCCAGCGGTGGATGAAGATGTCCCCGGGGATGCCTGCCACGTGTTCCTCAATCAGCGTGTCGCCGCAGGTCAGGAAGTGCAGGCGGTTGGGCGAGAGCAGGTGCTCCAGCTCCAGCCCATAGATGCGCGAGGCATCGGCCTTCTTCACGTAGAAATGGTCGAAATTGTCATTGTACGGGTTGACGATGCGGATGCGGAAGGGGTTGCTGTTGCCGAAGGTGCAGTAGTCGATGCGGTCCACGATCAGGTAGTCCATGACGGACAGCGTGCCCTCGGCCTGCATCTGCGCGTACATTTCCTTGAGGCCCTGGTGCAGCGCGGCCATCCGCTCGCGTGGGTAGATGACGGATTCCCACAGCGTGTCGTGCCCGGCGGCGTCGTGCAGCGGGGCCGCTTCGCTGAAGGCGGCCAGGTCCTTGTAGGTGACGGGCAGCTCTGCCTCGCGCCCCCAGCGCACGAGATATTCCCGCAGCGGCGCGCTCACGGGGTACGCGGGCTTCTTCGCCGTTTGCAGGATGGACAGCGCATCGTCGGCCATGGGCAAAACTTAGCACGCCTCCGTCCAAACGCAAAGGCAAAGGCGGTGGCGCAGGTCGGAAATGCCCTTGCGGCGGGGCCTTTTTTGCTTCACATTGCTTCGTATGAAATCCCGCTTTTCCGCTCAGTTGGCTGGCCGCATGGCGGCCGTGCTTGGTATGGTTGTTATGCTGGCGCCCGCGCTCCAGGCGCAGGACCAGACGGCCACCTTCAGTCCCGTCGTCGTCAATGGCTCGCTGCCGTTCGATTTGGGCCTTTCCATGCACGACATGGGCTCCGCCAGCGTGCCGACGCTCCAGTCCTACGCCTTCGGCCAAGTGGGCAACAATTACGTCTTTGTCTCCGGGCGCACCAATGGCCTGCATGACTTTTCCAACAACGGCACGCTGAATTTCCCTCCGGCCTTTCAAAACGCGGACATTTGGGTCATCAACCCCGTCACCCAGCAGACCTGGAGCCGCTCGCTTTCGGATGCAACCTCCGGCCTGACCACCGCCCAGCAGGACTCCCTCTCCGCCACGAGCACTGTCTTTTATCAGGGCAATGCCACGACGCTCTATGTCGCCGGCGGCTATATGTCCTCCACGGTTGACGGCAACACCACCTTTTCCACCTCGAGCAACCTGACGGCACTCAACCTGCCGGGCGTCATCAACTGGGTGCAAACGGGCACCGGTTCGCTGGCCAGCAACATCCGCCAGACGAGCGACCCTGCTTTGCAAATCACCGGGGGCGGGATGACGCAGGTCGGCGGCAAGACGCAGATCACCTTCGGCCAGAATTTTGACGGCGCCTACGGTTTTGCCACGCCTCCCACGTTCACACAGACGTATTCCGAGCAAATCCGCTCCTTCAACATCATCGACAATGGCGCGACGCTCAGCATCGCCAACGTGTCGAACTCCAGCATCCCTTCCGACCCGTCGGAGCCTTATCACCGCCGCGATTTGAATATCGTCCCCACGCTGACACCGGACGGCCATGGCAACCTCACCCCTGGCCAGGCAGCGCTCGCGGGCGTCTTTACGTTGACGAATGGCGTCTGGACCGTCCCGGTGGAAATCTCGGCCAATGGCACGCCCAGCATGAAGGACCCCAGCGACCCGAGCGCCTTCAAACAGGCCATGAACCAGTACCAGTCCGCCGTGGTCAGCCTTTATGATACTTCGTCCAACATCAGCCACAACGTGTTGTTCGGCGGCATCAGCGTGAACACCTACAACGCCACCACCGGCAATCTGGACTATGATGGCGGCGCGCCCTGGACCGGCCAGACAACGGACGTCGCCCGCGATGCGTCCGGCAACTATGTGCAATACCTGATGGGCAACGCCACCTTCCCGATGGTGACATTCTCCGGCAATATCATGTCAGACCTGCTCGGCGGCGGTGCGCAATTCCTGCCGGCGGACGGCCTGCCCTTGATGAGCAACGGCATGATCGACATGGCCAACCTGACGGGCAACACCTTGCTCGGCTACATCTATGGCGGCATCATCTCCGAGTTGCCTGAAACCAATTCCAGCACGCAGACGCACGCCTCCGGCTATCTGTTTGATGTCTATTACACGCCCTCGGCGGTGCCCGAGCCCGCCACGGTGGCGATGATCATGGGCTTGGTCTGCGGTGGGCTGGCGCTGGCTCGCCGCCGTCCGGCAAAAAAGAGTTAGTCGCCGGCTTACGCTGCACTGTTTTGTTGGGGCGCAGTTTTGCTTTGCCAGCCCCGGCCCGGCTGGCGTATGCCTTGGGCCTTACATCCCATGGCCGAAATCATCGAAATGCCCAAGCTCAGCGACACCATGACGGTGGGTACGCTGGTCAAATGGTTGAAGAAGGAAGGCGACAAAGTCGCCGCCGGCGACAAGCTGTGCGAAGTCGAGACGGACAAGGCGACCATGGAGGTCGAGAATTTTGCCCCCGGCATCATGCTCAAGCATTACGTGGCCGCGGGTGGCCAGGTGCCCGTGGGCGCGCCCATGTGCGCCATTGGCAAGGCGGGTGAAGCCGCGCCGGCCGCGCCGACCATCGCCCCCAAGGCCGCGCCCGCCGCCAAGCCTGCGGCGCCTGCTCCGGCGCCGGCCGCGCCCAAGCCTTCCGCCGTGTCCGCGCCCAAACCGGCGCCCGTGGCCGCGGCACCGGCCCCCAAGCCTCAAACTTCAAAACCCGAAACCACTTCCGGAGCCCGCATCAAAGCCTCGCCACTCGCCAAGAAGGCGGCGGAAGAAAAAGGTGTCTCTCTTTCCGGCCTGCAAGGCAGCGGCCCCGGCGGTCGTATCGTCCGGGCGGATGTTTTCGCCGCCGCGGCCAATCCCAAGCCGGCCGCTTCGGCGGGTGGTTCCTCGGCTTCCGCCATCACGGCGCTTTCCGGCCCCATCGGTGCGGATGAAGCCGTGCCCGTCACCAATATGCGCCGCGCGATTGCGAACGCGCTCTATCACTCCAAGTCCAGCACGCCGCACTTTTATGTGGAGATCGAAGTTGATGCCGGCCCGTTGAGCGATTTGCGCGAGGGCCTCAATGCCGCGCTGGGCGACCTCCCCGCGGAAAAAGGCGGCGGCAAGTTCACCGTCAATGATTTCATCCTCAAGGCCTCCGTGGATGCCCTGCGCCGGGTGCCGGCCATGAATAGCTCCTGGGGCGAGGAGAACATCTCGCGCCATGGCCGGGTGCACCTCGCCTTTGGCGTGGCGCTGGAAGACGGCCTCGTCACCCCGGTTATCCGCGAGGCGGACAGCAAAACCCTGCGCCAGATTTCCACCGAGGCCAAGGCGCTCATCGCCAAGGCCCGCGCGAAAAAACTCACCCCCGCCGAAATGTCCGGCTCCACCTTCACGGTGACGAACCTCGGGATGTACGGGGTGACGGGCTTCTTCGGCATCATCAACCCGCCGAATGCGGGCATCCTGTCCGTCGGTGCCACGCTGAACAAGCCGGTGGTGGACGCCCACGGCCACATCGTTCCCGGCCGCCGCATGACCATCGGTATTTCCGGTGACCACCGTGTTGTGGACGGCGCCGTGGCCGCGCAATTCCTCGCCGCGCTCAAGTCCATCCTCGAAACCCCGGCGCTGTTGTTGTTGAGCTAAGCCAGGTGTCTTATCTCGGTTTGGCGCCGGCTTTGAGCGGAGCATCCACCGTTTTTTCCATTTCGGTGAGGTCGGTGTTCAGGATGCTGAGCTTGGTTGGCTTCAGGATGTCGCGCACCGTTTGCAGGGTCTTTTTGGCGCCGGCCTGGTCGCCGGTGAGGTACAGCGCCAGGGCCAGCGGTTCGGCGATACGGTAGTAGAGATTGCTGCCGGCCGTGCGGCCGAGAATGGGTGCCCGCGCTTGAAATTCCCGCGTCGCGGCGTAAAAATTATGGTCATTAACCAACGTGCCGATTTTGGCTGCTTCCGCAGCCACCGCCAAGTCGGCCCGCCCGGCTTCATTCTGGTTGACGATTTGCCGCTGGAGGTTGTCCGCCCGGGTGCGGTCGCCGGACTTGTTGGCGAGCTGCATGAGCGTCGTTTGCCAGGCGACTTTCAAATCAGGCGTCTGCCCGAATTGCTGGATGGCGGCTTCATAATAAGGCTGAAGGACGGCATACGCGGCACCCGACGTTTGTAGGAAAGCCTCCTTGGCCTCCCAGCTGTCGATGTTGCGCGGGCAGACCGCAATGGCGCCATCAAGGGCTTTGGCCTCACGGGTTTTGTCGCCCAACATCGCGAACAAATCGGCCATAACGAGTTCATTGCAGGAGGCGGCATAGGCCGGCTGTTGGCGGAAGGCCTCCGTTAAATACGCCAACTCATGGTCGGTGATATATGTCCACGTTTGCGGGTCGTACGCCTTGCCGGTGAGGATGCCCATGCTTGCGTAGCGTCCGCAGTCCATGGCCCAATGTTCGGAATCCCTCAGGTAGCCGAACCAGGCATGGCCGCCCTGCTGGGTTTGGCCGTCAAAAAACAACGTGGGCAGGCCCACGGCCTTGCCGCACACAAAGCCGAAATAGGCCTGATCCACGCAGATGCCGCCGCGGTCCTGGATATTGGCCAGCGTGTAGGGTGCTCCGGTCCAGTTGAGCTCGCTGTGAACGTAGCGATAATTGTCATAGGCGATGTCGCTGAACGTGCGCGCGAAATCAGCGCGGCCATGCGGGGCGTTTTCCTGCGCCCACACCAGCTCCGATTCCTTGAGGGGGGCATCCACGACGAACTTTAATTGCTCCGGGGTCAGCTTGCGCAAGTCCGTGAGCAGGATTTTCGACTCATTGCTTTTCACCCAAAAGGCGAAGCGTGCGGCGGTCGACTCCTCCGCCTTGGGCACGAGTCCGGATGCCACCTGGTGGTGTGGCCACTGGGACGGAAACTTTTGGTCAAATACCACGGCCAGGGCGATGGCCAGCGCGGGGTACTCCTGGAATTTTTTCGGCTGGGCGGTTTGGATGTCCGCCAGATTGCGCAGCACCTGCGGCGTGTAGTCGGCCGGTGCCAGTGTGCCAAAAAATAGTTGCAGAAAAGCGGTGTCCGCCGCACAGGCCCGGGCCATGTCCTCCGGCAGCAGGTCGGCCAGCTTGTGTTCGGCCGGGGCCGGGGCTCCCTCCGGGGCGAGCATTTGCACCGCAAAAACCAAGGCGCGCGGGCTCAGCGCTTTTTGCGCCATTTCCACCGTGGGCGCCTTGTAGGATGCGGGTGGCTGGTACCCAGGTGCCATGACGCTCATATCCGGGATGCCGAATTCATTGGGTGGCCCCGGCCGCAAATGCGGCGCGAGGAAGCGCACGGCCTCGGCCTTTTCATCGCGGGCCAGCAGCTCGCACCATTGCCATTCCCGCAGCCAGGCGCTGTAGGTTGCATTGCCGGCTGAGCCGGGCGTCGGACCCAGGGATGGCCGGTAATTTTTGGCCAGCGCGGCGCCCAAGGCATCGCGTGAAGCTTCCCAGCCCAGACGCTCGATGACTGTGCTGTCTGCCGCCGTGGGCGGTTTCGTCAAATTGGGCCAACCGGCCGGAGGACTGGCTGCCCAGGCGCACAGCGGAGCAGCCAGGCACGCCAGCAGGGTAAGGCATATCCGGCGCATGGGCCCGAGTATGTTGGCCCATCACCCGTAAACAATGGCAAAATCCCGGGTGGAGGCGCCTTACGCCCGCGCGCCCACCGGCTTGACCCCCAGCCCCGCGCGGGCCATGCTGCGCGGGACACATGGATGCCGCCTCCACCACTTCCGCTCCCGCCAACGGCTCCGCGCGCGAACAGCTCAAGCACGACACGGATTTGCATCTGCTGGGCGACTGGATTGCGCCGGGCAGCCGCGTGCTCGACCTGGGCTGCGGCCGCGGCCTGCTGCTTGAGCACCTGATTCGCGCCAAGCAGGCGCAGGCCGTCGGCGTGGATAGCGATTTGCACTCCGTCATTGGCTGTGTGGAGCGCGGCGTGCCCGCCTACCAGGGCGATATCCTGGATGTGCTGAATTTTTATCCCGAAGGCTCATTTGACTGGGTGGTCTGCTCGCGCACGGTGCAGGAGCTGGCCCAGCCCTGGCAGGTGTTGGAGCGCGCGCTGGTCGTCGGCCAGCGTGTGGCGGTCGGCTTTGTGAACCACGGCTTCTGGCTCAACCGCTGGAATATGTTTGTCCACGGTCACCGCGTGCGCAACGAGGTTTACCCCGAGCCGTGGTACAAGAGCCGCCCGAGCAACCCGGTGGCCATCGCCGATTTCGAGGAATTTTGCGCCGCGATTGGCGCCCGCGTCACCCGCCGCGCGTTTTTGGCCGGCGACTGGCGCACGCCGTGCGAGTTCTGGCCGCGGATGCTCGCCGGTTACGCGTTGTATGAATTCACGCGCCGGGGTTGAGGCGCGGGCGGGGGGCTACTTCCTCCCGCATTTCGGGCACACACCGTAAAACTGCAGCTCGTGGTCCACTTCGGTGAAACCCGTGCGCTGGCCCACAGCCCGTTCCAATTTTTCCGCCGGGCAATCCATGTCCAGCAGCGCCACATCACCGCATTCGCGGCAGACGACATAGTCGTGGTGGTGGCCGCGGCGGAGGGTGAAGTGCGCCGCCCGCTCATGCAGGCCGATGCGCCGCACGATGCCCTTTTCCTCCAGCCGCTGCAGCAGGCGGTAGAGGGTGGCCGGGTCACAGTCGCCTTGCACACCCCGCGCGGCCAGCAATTCACGGATGCTCACGGGCGCGGCGCGGTCTTGCAGCACTTCGAGCACGCGGCGCAGCAGGTGCGTCCGGCGCAGTCCCGCCGCGCGGCACTGCGCCAGCAAGTCTGCCGGCGCTTCTTCCGCGCAGACTTTGCAACCGGCCTTGTGCTGGTGACGCATTCCCGCCATGCCCCATGCTAACACAAGCCCGGTTCGCGAAAAGGGGAAAATCCGGGCCCGCATCCGTTCAGGGTTTTGGCGCGGGCGCAAAGGGATCACCGGCGGCAGGAGCACCATAACCATGCGTGCCAACTGTGACTTATGGAAAGGTAGGCTGGGGAAATTGCGCGGGGCCTTAGTTGCCGCGCCCGGTTCCGCCTCGTGCGGCGGGAAAGGGATTGGCGGGCACGCTCGGGATGCTGATGCGGGTCGGGGCTTCGCGGGGCATGGTCCAGCGTTCATTTTTGGCAATGTCGGGATCCGATATCCATTCCTGGAGCAGGGTGTCATCAGCATCATACACCCGCACCCACAAACCTTTGACCAAGTCCGACAAGGCATTGGGCGCGCCATCACCCCAGATATGGTTGTCGATTTTAATGTACGAGGACAGGGTGATTTTATCCAACGGCATATTCTTGGAGTCAGTGCCCGCCAGCTTGTCTACCTCGACCGAGCTGGTGATGCGCTTAAGGTTGTAATTGTCCGGCGCCTTTTTACCGAAAATAGCTTCATTTTGGAAAATGATATAGCGCACCCGCAAGTTCGTCCAAGTGGCCGAGGTCATATTTTTGATGACCAATTGGTAAGTTTCCGGCCAAAGGGTGGTCGCTATGTGCGCTTCATGATCATTGGTGACGGTGGCGATGCCCTTGGACGAGATTGCGTGGATGTTGAAAAGCTCGGTGCCATGCTCCTCGGCGTTTTTGACCATCCATTGGTGAATGTAAGCCTGGTCTGCCTTGCTGAAGAGCGAGAACTTCGGACGGAACGTCTGCCCGTCCTCGCGTTTGATGTTCACTTCTTCGCCCGCCACGCTCAACACCTGCCCTTTGAACGACGCTCCATCATTGTTGGTAAATGTATGCAGCTCCGGCGCGGCGGGGCTGGCGGCCATCAGCATCAGTGCGCCCACGCCGGCCAAGGCTGCGCGGAGCATCTTTTGCCGGCGACGCAGGAGAAAAATTTTCACGAGAGCGAAAAGTTACTGGCGGCCCCCGCGGGCTCCGCGTGCGCCAGCCTTGGGCAGTCCCGCCGCCTGGGTCCACGCCGAGTCCCAGGTTTGCTGCTTCATCAACGTGGGCATCGAGCACCATTCCTGGACCACGTAGTCATTGCTGTCATAAATCCGCAGCCACACGGCGAGCAGTTTGTCCGTCTGCGCATGCACGGCTTCGTTGGCAAACTGGCCGCCATTGGTGGCGGTAAACTGGGTCATGGGCACGCCATCCATCGGCAGGGTGACATTGCCGCTGGCCGGCACGGCCGGCAGGTCCTGCAATTGGGCGAGCAGTTGGATATTGCTGGGCGCGCCTCCCGGCACATCCGGCAGTTGCAGCACTTTGAACACGATGATGCGGGCCCGCAAATTATCCAGCGTCAGCAACGTCTCGTTCTTCACCGTGATGCGAAAGTTCTCCTTCCAGGTGGATTGCGTGCCACCGTCAATTTTGGCGACCGCGACCGCGCTTTTTTCCGTCACGGCGGACAAGGCCAGCACCGCTTGGTTGCGTGCCGCGTAGGGCTTTAATAATTCCTCGATGATGTAAGTCCTGTCATGGGGGGTGAGCGACGCCAGGGGAGCCTGCACAGTCTGCCCGTCCTCGCGCCGCAGGTTCACCGTCGTGCCAGCCATGCTCAATACCTGGGCCTTCAGCGTTTGGCCCTTGGCATCGGTGAAGGTGTGGAGCTCCGGCGCAGCCGTGCTTTTGGCGGGCGCCGGGGTTGCGGGTGTGTCGGGCGCGGCGGCCGAGGCCATTCCGGCGCAAGCCAAACCAAGGCCAATCATCACACTTTGCCTGCCAAGGCGAAGCATCCGAGTCCCAACCCGTAAAAGGGCACTCATGGTAACAGGGGGTAAAACGACGCCATGGTGTTTCATCCTTATTAAAAGGTCAATAGCGGCGATTTTTAGCGCCGAAGATACCCCCGCAGGGCCTCCGCTTTTCTCCTTGCCCTTGGGCCCTCGCCGGGTAATGTTGACCCTTCCACTGCACCCAAAGGCGGTTGGCGCATCCCTCCGGAGGCCCGGCCGCCAGATTCCACACCTTTCCTTTCAGTTTCGGGCTGTAGCGTAGCCTGGTAGCGCGCTTGCATGGGGTGCAAGAGGTCGAGAGTTCGAATCTCTCCAGCCCGACCATTTTAAAGTTCCAGCGAGGACAAGGCCTCGCTTTGCCTATTTCTTGTCCGCGGGCGCTTTTGCCGTGCTGGTGGCGGCGGTCGGGGCTGGTGCCGCCACGGGCGGGGGATTGGTGGGGGCGATGGATTCATTTGCCGCGTCGGGCACCCATTTGTGGACGGCCTCGGCGAGCTTGCCGCTTTTGCGTAGTTGTTCCAGGTACGCGTTCGCCACGGCGCGCAGGGCGTCGTCATCCTTGCGCACGGCCCAGGCGACGTCCTCCTGGCTGAGGATGCTGGGCACGATGGCGATGGCGGCCTCGTTTTGCGCGCACTCCCAGATCGCCACCGGGTAGTCGGCCAGCATCAGGTCGGCCTTTTTATCGAGCAGGGTCTTGATCGCCTCGTCGTAGGACGCCACGGCTTTGCGCCCGGCGAAGGAAAATTGCGAGTTGGCCAGCACATCTCCCGTGCTCCCGGCCACGACGGCGATGTCGGAGCGGACATTTTGCAGATTCGCATTGTTGGCATAGACGGACAAATCCGCCCGGCGGCACAGCGCCAATTGTCCAATACGCAGATAGGAGTTGCAAAAGGCCACGCGCACCTGCCGCAGCCGGTTGTTCGCGTAGCCCGACATGATGATGTCCGCCTTGTCGGTGAGCAGCGCGGGGATCAGGTTTTCCGTGGTTGTCTCCACAAACACGACCGGGCGGTTCAGCGCCTCGCCCAGGCCCCGCGCAAATTCCGCCTCCAGGCCGGAGTATTTCTCGCCGGTCTTATAAATGAACGGCGGCGCATGGGGATCGACTGCCACGCGCAGCATTCCGGCCGTCTTGGGTTCGGGTACCGGCGTGGTTACTGCCGGCTGGGTATCGGGGGCCGTAGGCGCTTGCGCAAAAGCTGGGCCCAACAGCGAGAGCCAACCCAGGCAAAAAATACCGAACGTGCGCAACGGGGTGACAAGGGCGGCCATGACCGCATTTTTGCCGTTAGCCCGCGCAATTCCAAGTCTGAATAAAGGCGCGGCCACCCTCCTGCTTCAGGATGTTGAGTGTGCAGGTGTCGAGCACGAGCTGCCCGCCGAATGTCGCCGGTTGGCCCAGCCAGGTGGCCGTCAAAATCCGGCCCAGGTGCCCGTGGGTGAAGACCAGCGCATCGCCATTCGCCGCCTGCGCCCGTTGGATGAGCCGCTGGGCCCGCGCCACCACTTGCGCCACCGTCTCGCCGCCCGGGCAGCCGTCTTTAAAGATATTCCAGCCTGGCGCGCGCTTGAAGATTTCCTCCTTCAGCAAGCCCTCATACTCGCCGTATTCAAACTCACGCAAATTCTCGCATACTTCCGCCGCGGGGAAGCCCGCCAGCTCTGCCGTCGTGCGCGCGCGTTGCCGCGGGCTGGTGAGCACAAGGACGAATTTTTGTCCGGCCAGCCGGGCCGCCAGTTTGGCCGCTTGGGCGCGGCCATTGTCCGTCAGGGGCAGGTCCGTCCGCGAAGTATGCCGGCCGGAAAGGGCCCACTCGGTTTCGCCGTGGCGGATGAGAAATAAACGCATTTCAGTTTCGAGTTTGCCATTTCGGGTTTGGAGTTCAAACAGCAAAAATAACCCGCCGCAACGACTACCTTCACGGTAGCATTCGATGCGAAACCCGAAATTCAAAACTCAGGATTCAAAAAAAGTCCTCGTCGCCGGTCTTGGGCGCTTTCACGGTCTTGGCGGGCTTTACGGGCTTGGCGGGCGCCGCGCCGTAGTAGGGCACGGACGATTCCTCCTCAAGCACCGGGGTGCCGGTATAGCCCGTCACCACGATGTGCACTCCGCCGATGTCCTGGATGCCGAATGCCTCGCGCAGCCCCTCGGCGATGCGCGATTGCAGCGCGCTGGAATACTGCTGCAGCCGCTGGCCGGCGCCGAGCTTCAACCGCACCCGGACATGGAGCTTGCCGCCTTTCCGGCTGAAGGAAGCCCGCGGGCGCGACACCACGCCATAGTCCTTCACAATGTTCTGCACCAGCTCGGCCAGCGCCGTGTGCGCCACGTGCACCTTGCCGCCGGCGTTGGAGAAAATTTGCATCGTGCGCCGCCGCCGGCGGATGAAAAACGCCGCCAGCAAAAGGAGCAGCAGCGCGCAGATGATGATGCTGTGCCGCACAAACCACGCATCGCTCAGCATCGTGCGGTAGGCGTCGGCGGCCTCGTCGCCCGGGGTTTCCGGCGTCGGCGCCGTCACCGCGGCCAGGAAGGTAAGCGCGGATTGTGAAATGCTGAAAAGCGCGGGGTGCATCGGCAGGAGGTGGGGCGGTCAGGGGCCGGCAACCTTAGTCCGTATGCCCTTCATTGTGCCAGTCGTGCTCGGCGATCTCCGTCTCGGGCGCGCGCACGCCTTCGATGACGACGTCAATCTTCGCCACGCGCCGCCCCGTCATGTGCTCCAGCTTGGTGCGCACGTTTTGCTGCACGCGCTCGGCCACCTTGGCCAGTTCCAGGCCAAAGCGCAGCACCACGTGCAGCTCGATGACATAGCGCTCCTGGTCGTCCTCGGCCACGCGCACACCGCGGTCGCTGTTCTTTTTCGACAGCATTTCAAACAGGCCATCGACAAAGCCATCATGGCCCACGGAGTGCACGCCCTCCACCTCGAGCGCCGAGAGCCGCACGATGCCCGCGACCACCGAGTGGGATATCTTTATCTCATCACTCTGCACCGGCCCGCTGCTCGCGCCGCTGCTTTCTCCCCGGTACGGCAAGTCTACCGGGTCGCCAAGCGGCGCATTGTGCGGGTCAGTCATGGGCGGGAAGTACGCCCGATTCAGTAACATCCTCCGGCCCTTGCGTCAACGCTGGGGTTCGTAGCGACGAGAAGTGGACCAGCCGAAATCAAAATGCCACTGGCCGCCCAGTCAACCCTAGGGCGACGGGTGCGGGTTGGCGGAGTACAAATCCTTCGGGGCGCGGTTGAGGAATTCCTCGACGTAGCGCGTGGTGGCGCGGCCCTGGCGGAAGATCGGGTCGCGCATGACGGCCGCGCAGAAGGGGATGGTCGTCGCGATGCCGCGGATGAGGTATTCCGACAGCGCGCGGTACATGCGGTCGATGGCCAGCTCGCGCGTGCGGGCGTGGGTGATGACCTTGCCGATCATGCTGTCGTAGTGCGGCGGGATGCGGTAGCCCGAGTAGCAGTGGCTGTCGATGCGCACGCCGTGGCCGCCGGGCGGGTAATACAGGCCACCAGGCGTTTACCCGTATGCGCGCCCGAGGCGCAAAAGTTACCGATATTGTCGTACTCGTTGTCGCTGCCGATGACGGCGTCATGCCGCAAACGCTCGAAGCGATCGATCACGCCAAGGCGGCCGGTGTTCCGATCATCGTCGCCATCAATAAACTCGACAAGCCTGGCGCTCAGCCCGACCGCATTAAACAGCAGCTTTCCGATCGCGGTCTGCTCGCTGAAGACTGGGGTGGCGACGTCGTCATGGTCCCGGTTTCGGCCAAGGCCAACCAGAACCTCGATCTGCTTCTCGAGATGATTCTCCTCGTTGCCGATCTGCAGGATTTGAAGGCGAACCCCAATCGTCCCGCTATCGGCACCGTGCTCGAAGCCAA
>JBEHYY010000019.1:0-69220 GCA_048497935.1 Verrucomicrobiota bacterium | reverse complement strand
CCCAGCGATTGCGGTAGGGCTTGGCCGTGGGTGTCGGTTTGGCATCTAGCAGCGGGAGAATGTGCGCAGGGACGCGCCACACGTGCGCTGGGCGGTGCAGCGGGTCAACATTATCCGGCCCAGGATGCACCATCAGTACGGGTACATGCAGCTGGCCCAGCCAATTGCGCAAAACCTTGCTCGTCGGCAAGGGGCCCAGTTGGATGACGGCTTCCGGGGCGAGATTGGCGAGGTGTTTGGAGGAACGCAGAATCAAGTCATAGTGGCTCACCAATTGTGATGACAACTCCGGTATATGTCTCAACGGACTCAAGACATCGGCCAGGATGGGCCAGCCACGTTTGCGCGCCCAAGCAGAAACATATTTGATATAGGCGGGGCGATCCGCCGGCTGTGCAGGACCGGCGATGATGACCCCCGTTTTGGCTGACAACACTTCGCGCGCACCCAAGCGGTTTGGGGTGAGGGGGATTTTGCCCAACGGGTCAGAAACATCAAACTCGCCGAGAATATTCTCAATATCAACATTGGCTGGCGCCGTGAAACCCAGCTGCGGCACGGGTGCCAAGGGCTCGCGAAAGGGAAAGTTTAAATGCACCGGTCCGGGCCATGGCCCGCGGGATCGCTCCCAGGCATGGAATAATGTCTGTCGCAGGTAACGCAGCAGTTCTGGACGGTTTTCGGGCAGCGCTATTTCATGCTGCCAGCGCGGGTAATTGCCATAGATTTTCACCTGATCAATCGCCTGCCCGGCATGGCAGTCCCGCAGTTCGGGAGGCCGGTCAGCCGTAAGCACCAGCAGCGGCACGGCGCTCAGGCTTGCCTCAATGACTGCGGGGAGGAAATTGGCTACCGCCGTGCCCGATGTGCAAACCAAGACCACCGGCTGGCCGGTGGCTTGCGCCAATCCCAAGGCATAAAAGCCCGCAGAACGTTCATCAAGTACGGGAATAGCCGTTAGCTCCGATTGGTGGGCCAACCCCATCACCAAAGGGGCCGAGCGCGACCCTGGCGCAATCACCGCATGGCGCATCCCCAGCCGAGCCAAGGTGCTTGCGGCAATCTCGCCCCATAGGCTATTGACATTGGGTAGGGGGTGGCTGGGCATGGCAGCGCGTTGATCTTCGACACAAAATTGCCCAATAGGCAAAGACATATAGCTTGGGAACCGTCAAATATTGCCCCTTAGCCCTGCCTGCTTGGGCCATATACCCCGCCCTATTTGCTCCGACGACGGTTTTTTCCTTGCTTTGGCTGCCTGAATTAGGTTTGTTAACCGTTTTAACGCATCTCTTTCACCCTCAAGCACCATCCTTATGTCCCGCATTTGTTCAGTCACCGGTAAAGGTCCGACCAAGGGCAGCATCATCTACCGCCGCGGCGTCTCCAAAAAGGCCGGTGGTATCGGCACGCATATGACCAAGCGCACCAAGCGCAAGTTCCGCCCGAACTTGCAGAAGGTCCGCGTCAAGCTCCCGAGCGGGCAGGTCAAGCGGGTCTGGGTGACGGTCAAGGCCCTTAAGGCCGGCCTCGTCCAAAAGGTTTAGTTTTTTATGCTAGCCGGCTGCCGGCCGGACTTTTGTCTGTTTTCACCCGGGGATTCTTCCGTCCATAATTTCAAACGTACGTTTGATTTTAATTTGACAACCTGAAACTGCCTGCGTTAGTAAAGTTGCCTTTGCCGCCTGATCGGTTACTTATTTCAGCGCCACACTGACGACCCTTTCTTATTCCGCCTGCATGAACGCCGCCGCCAAACACACCGTCCGCCCTCTTCTCTGCCTGCTCCCTGCCCTGGCCTTGCTGGCCGGTTGCAGCAAGTCCGCTCCGGCCGGTGCGGCTGCTCCGCCGCCCAAAAGCGTCTCGACAGCCACTTCCATGGCCCGGAATGTGCCCATTTATCTGGATGCCGACGGCCAGACAACCGCCTTCCAGTCCGTCAACATCGTCTCCCAGGTTGGGGGCCAGATCGTGGAAATGCCCTTCCGCCAGGGCAGCATGGTCAAAAAAGGCGACAAGTTGGCGGTGATTTTCGCGGATCCCTACCTCGCCGCGGTGAAGAAGGCCGAGGGGCAGCTGGCTTCGGATCGGGCCGAACTGAAACTGGCCCAGGATAATTTCGACCGCAACAAATCCATGTTGCCCGAGAAACTCATTTCCCAGCAACAGTATGACACCTATGCCGCCCGGGTGGAAACGTTGAAGGGGCAAGTCCAGGTCGATGAAGCGTTGCTGAAAAGTGCGCAGATTGATTATGACTACACCACCATCCTCGCTCCGGTGGACGGCATGGTCGGCACTTACCGCATCAACATTGGCAACGTCGTCAAGGTGAACGATGCCCCGCTGACCACCATCCAGACCCTCGATCCGATTTACGCGGACTTTGTGGTGTCCGAATCTGAATTTCCGGCTTTGCGCCACCAGTTTGACGCGCAAGGCGGCAAGTTGACGGTGCATGTCTCCAGCCTGTCCGATGCCAATGCGCAGCAGGATGGCGAGTTGACAATCCTGGGCAATGCCATAGGCGCCACCACTGGCACTATCTCGCTCCGCGCCACCCTGCCCAATGCCAATTTGATGTTCTGGCCGAACCAGCCCGTCCACGTGCGAATTTTGATCAATACACTGAAAGATGCGGTGGTGGTGCCGGAATCGGCGGTAATGCTCAGTCAGCAAGGTGAGTATGTGTTTGTCGCCGTGCCACCCGCGCAAGCCAATGGTTTGCCGGCGGCGGAATTGCGCCTGGTGCACACCGGGCCTTCGCAGGATGACGGCACGAAGGTCATCAGTTCTGGTTTGAAAGCCGGGGAACAGGTGGTCGTCGAGGGCCAGATCTTTCTCGCGCCTGGTATGCCCTTGATGGTGATGCAGGCCGATGGCGCGCCCACGCCAGCCGCCTTGGCTGCCAAAGCGGCAACGGCGACCCCTGCGGCTGCCTCTGGCTCCGCTGCTGGCACCGCCCCTGCCGCCGCCAGCGCGGCCAGCGGCTCGGCCAAATAACCTCCCTCTTAGAACTTTCCCAACCGCGTTTTAGCGCATTTCGCCGATGAAAAGTATTTCCGAGCCCTTCATCAACCGCCCGGTGATGACCATGCTGGTCTATCTGGCCGTGGCGGCATTCGGCATCTACTCCTATCTGGCGATGCCCGTCAGCGATCTGCCGACGGTGGATTACCCCATTATCCGGGTGACAGCCTCCTACCCGGGTGCCAGCCCCGAGGTGATGGCGCACAACATCGCCTCGCCGCTGGAGCAGCAATTTTTGAAAATCCCCGGCATCGAATTGGTGTCGTCGAATAATTCGGTGGGCTACACCTCCATCACGCTGCAGTTCCATCTGGAGAAATCCATCGATGGCGCCGCTTCCGACGTGCAGGCCGCCATTGCCGCGGCCACCGGCAGCCTGCCGGTGGACCTGCCCTCCCCGCCCTCCTTTGAAAAGGTCAATCCCAACGAGCAGCCGATCATCTATTTCGGCATGATCTCGTACCAGATGACGGAGTCCGACCTCTACGACTACGCCGTCACCAATGTCGCCCAACGCTTGCAGACGGTTTCCGGCGTGGCCGGCGTGCAGGTCTATGGCTCGCCGCGCGCGGTGCGCATTGAAGTTGACCCGCGCAAGCTCTTTGCCCGTGGTCTGACTTTTAATGACATCAATGCGGCCGTGAAGGCAAACACGACCCTGCAGAGCGCGGGCCAGCTGAAGGGCGGCAAGATCCAGCTCACCGTGAAGCCGCAGACGCAGCTCGAGCATGCGGCGGATTACGGCAATCTCATTATCGCCTATAAGGAGGGTGCTCCGGTCTTTCTCCGAGATGTGGCGGACTGTGTGGATTCATTGCAAAGCGAGGACTTCAAGCTCGCCTATGTCGCCCGCTCCATCAAGCCCGGCTCGGTGGGCGTGGTGTTGGCCGTGTCCAAAGCCGGCGGGGCCAACAACGTCGAGGTGGCCAATGGCGTGCTGAAACTGCTGCCGACGGTCGTCGCCAGCATGCCACCTTCCATCCAGCTGATTCCCATTTATAACCGCGCCATCAGCATTGAAAATTCAGTCAAGGATGTGACGGCCACCCTGCTGATCGCCTTTGTGCTCGTGGTGGTGGTGGTATTCCTCTTCCTCGGCCGCATTCGCGACACCATTATCCCGGCCCTCGCCCTGCCCATGTCGCTGCTCATCACCTTCATCGTGATGCACGCCTGCGGCTACACACTCGATAATCTTTCCCTGATGGCGTTGACGCTGTCGGTGGGCTTCCTTATCGACGACGCCATTGTGTTTCTGGAAAACATGGTCCGCCGCATGGAAGCGGGCGAGCCGGTCTGGACCGCTGTGTATGCGGGCGCGAAGGAGATCAGCTTCACCATTGTGGCGATGACACTATCGCTCGCCGCGGTGTTTATCCCTCTCGTGGGCATGGGCGGCATGATGGGCCGCGTGTTCCGTGAATTCGGGGTGACCATCATTGTCTCGATTGTGGCTTCAGGCTTTGTCTCCCTGACTCTCACACCGATGATGTGCTCACGCATTCTCAAAGAATACAGCGAGGCGCAACGCACCTGGCTGGAGCGCACGGCACACAATATCGAGGCCTGGTTCCTGAAGCTTTATAGTCCGGCGCTCACCTATGCATTGAAGCACTGGTATTTCTCCGTTTTGGCCTACTTTGCCTGCTTGTTCGGGGCCTTCTGGTACTACAATGCCGTTCCGAAGTCCTTTCTGCCCGTGGGCGACAGTAGTTTCATCTTCGGCTTGTGGTTCGTGAACACGGAGACTTCGCCCACCCAAATGCACAAGATTCAGGACAGCGTTATCGATGCCGTCCGCAGTAATCCCTATGTGCTGGGCTTTGTCACCGTCAGTGGGTTCTCCCAACGCTTTAACTCCAACCAAGGCGTGATGTTTGTGGCTTTGGACGACCCGAGCAAGCGCCCCCCCATCGCCGCGGTCAACAACCAGTTGATTGGCGAAATCAGCAAGATTCCAGGCGTCATCCCCGGCATCCGCCCCCGCGCGAACCTGCAGATCAGCGCGGGTGTGGTGAACACCCTCCAGGGTGGCAACGCGTACATTTTATACGGCCTGGACAAGGACAAGGTTTACGCCGCGGCCGGCGCGCTCATGAGCGCATTGCGCCAGAAGATGGGCGACCCCAGCCAGGGAGCCTTGTTCAAGATGGTTAATTCCGACTTTTTTCCGGACAACCGCCAGTTGGAATTAAGCGTCAACCGGCAGCAGGCCTCCAGCTACGGCGTGAATGCCACGCCGCTGGCCCAGACGGTGGCCAATGCCTATTCGCAAAATTATTCCTACCTTATCAAGAGCGACTACCTGCAATACTGGGTGGTGGTTGAGGCCGCGCCGCCCTTCCGCGCCAAAGCTGGCAATCTCTCGGATGTTTATTTCAGTTCGCTGGTGAATTCGAGTCCGCTGTTTTCGGATACCGGGCTGCTCAACGAGGTGCTCGACAAGAAGCTGGTGCCCTTCCGCACGGTGGCTTCGCCAAAGGTCACAGTCGGCCCGCTGGCGGTCAACCACTTCAACGGCTTCACCTCGGTAACCATCTTTTTCGACACCCTGCCCAATGTTTCCATCGGCACGGCCACGGATTTTATTGAAAAAACGGCTGCTCAGACGGTTCCGCCCGGCGTCAGCGGTGGCTTCCAGGGTGACACCCTGGTCTTCAAGCAGACCGTCGTCCAGATGGGCCTGATGTTCCTCGTGGCTTTGTTTGTGATGTATATCATCCTCGGTATCCTCTACGAGAGCTACGTCCACCCCATCACGGTGCTTGCGTCCATCTTGCCGGCCATTGTGGGTGGTTTTGCCACACTCTACATCTTTCATGAGGAATTGTCGCTTTACGGCATGATTGGTATGTTCATGCTGGCGGGCATCGTGAAGAAGAACGCCATCATGATGATCGACTTTGCCATTATCCGCCAGGCCGAGGGCCGGAGTCCGCTGGATGCCGTGCACGAGGCCTGCTTGGAGCGCCTGCGCCCGATCATGATGACCACGCTGGCCGCCTTTTGCGGTTCCCTGCCGCTGGCCATGGGCTATGGCGCCGATGCCGCCTCCCGGATGCCGCTGGGCCTTACGATATGTGGCGGCTTGCTCGTTTCGCAGATTGTGACACTCTTCGTGACACCTGTGACTTACATTGGCTTTGAATGGCTGCAAGTTCATGTCCTGGACCGCACGCCGTTCCTCGCCCGCCGCCATAGCGAGTCCACGCCTGCCAAATCCCAGCAGCAACCCGTCTGATACGCTCTGTTTCCGCCATGAAGATCCGCTTCCTTCCCTTATCCGCTTTGGTTCTGGCTGCGCCGATTGCCGGCTGCATCAACGTGGACAAGGACGTTGCCTCCACCCCGCGCGAATACTGGCAGCCGGTCGAGCGCGCCAAACCCGCGCAGCCGCTCGCCCTGCCCGCGCCCACCGTCAACGTTGCGGACCAGGAGCTGGGCCTGCCTTCGCTGGTTGACATCGCGCTGGCCAACAATCCCAACACCCGCGCCGCCTGGCACAATGCCAAGTCGGCGGCCGCCCGCCTGGGCGAAACCAACAGCCAGTACTACCCGCAGGTCACGGGCAATTTTGCCATCGACCGCAACAAAGTGCGCACCGTGGGCCTCAACGGCTCGACCTTTGGCGCACAAACGACCTATTCCACCTTCATCGGCCCTTCCATTGAAATCAATTATGTGCTCTGGAATTTCGGCAAAAACTACGCCCTGACCGAATCCGACAGGGAAGCGCTCTACGCGGCCAATTATCAATACAACCAGCAAATTCAGGACGTGATCCTTTCGGTGGAGCTCGCTTATTTCAACTATGATGCGGCGCTGGGCTTTGTCGAAGCCGCCCAAGCCACCCTGGATGACGCCAACACCGCCTACAAGGCTGCCAGCCAGCGCCTCAATGCAGGTTTAGGCACCAAACAGGAAGAACGTCAGGCATACGCACAGGTGAAAAACGCGGAATTCCAACTTGAACAAGCCCAGGCCCAGGTCGAAACCACGCGTGCCCAACTGGCCCAGTCACTCGGCATTGGCGTCACCGGCAATCTCAAAATCGCCCGCAGCCAGAAATTGTCCGACGCGGTGAAGCTGGATTCCGATGTCTCCAACCTCATGGCCTTGGCCATGCGCGAGCGCCCGGACTTGATGGCTGCCTACGCAAACGTGCTTTCGGCGGATTATACGCTCAATGCCACCAAGGATGATCGCTGGCCCACGCTGTCTGCCGTTTCCAATCTGACTTACGGATATGAATACGGCGGTGTAACCCATGGCAACCCGTCGAACAATTACATGGTTGGCCTCCAGTTATCCTGGAAGCTCTTCACCGGCTTCGAGCAAACCTACGCCATTCTGGATGCCCAGGAGCGCGCCTACGCCGCGCGCGAGTCGCTCCGCGCTCAGGAGTTAAAGGTCGTTACCGATGTTTGGAACTTCTTCTTCAGCTATAAGAGCTCACTCCAGCAGGTCACCTCCGCCAATGCCCAAGTGGATGCCCAGCAGGAGGCCTATAACGCCATCCAGACCGGCTACAACGCGGGTTTGAACTCCTATGTGGACTTGCTCACGGCCCAAAAAGACCTGGCCACCGCCCGCCAGCAAAAAGTCCAGGCAGAAGCCAACTTGGGCACTGCCATCGCCAACCTGGCTCACGCTACCGGCGGTATCGAGATTAATTCTCCATCAGCCAAGTAAGCGTTGTTCAGGAGGCTTGTTCTCCGGCTGGGACGACAGTCACTCCCAGGAACAATGTTTGAGGGCCGCCGCCTATTACCGTTCCGCGCACCGGACTGACATCGCTGTAATCGCGGCCGCGCGCGGTAGTAATGTGTTCGAGCCCGCAGAATACATTGTTGGTCGGGTCAAAATCCACCCAACCGTAGTCTGGCACGTATGTGGAAGCCCAAGCATGAGAGGCATCCGCACCCACTTGGCGGGGCTGGCCCGGTGGCGGACGCGTCAAGAGATACCCGCTGACATAGCGTGCGGATAGGCCGGCGCTGCGCAGCACGCTGACGGCCAGGTGCGCAAAATCCTGGCACACGCCCCGGCCGATTTTGATGAAATCCTCCATTGCCGTGCCGGCATGGGTGGCGGTGGTATCAAAGACAAACCGGCTATGTATCGTATTCGCCAGTTCGCGGACGCCATCCACCACCGGTTGACCAGCAGGAAACAATTTTTCCGCCAATTCCATGGCCAGCGGCAGATTGGGTGCCAGCGGCGATGGATAAAGAAACTGCCGGGCAGCCGTCGCTGCTGCATCTCTGGAATCCCGCAACCAGTCCCGGGTTTCCTCGCTGGTGAGGGCTGACTTCAAGGCTGGTGCCGGCGTAACGGCCACTTGGCTGCGTGCGGTGATGCGCAGCTCCCTATGCAGCTCGGTGACTGCCAGGTAATGCACGCGGTTGCCAAAATAATCATTACGGCTGGAGACATCGAACGGTGTGGGGTGCACCTCCAATTCAAAACCAAGGCACTCCTGGGTCTCGGTCGATAAAGGCTCAAGGTGCAGCGCCTGATGCGATAGCGCCACCGGATGGGAATACCGGTAAGTGCTGCCGTGGGTGATGGAGTAAACCGGCATGGCGTGTTTAGGGGGATGTCTCGCGCCCCCCATGGGCAAAATATTCCAGACCGAGCGCGTCGGACAAGGCCGTCAGCTCGCGGGTCATGTCATCCAGGAATTGGGTGAGTATTTTATGGCCGCCGAACCCATCGTCCTGGGCCAGGGTATAGGCATCCGCCAATCCCACTTTGGTGGAAAGTGCCAACGCCAGCCGTTCCACCGGCCGTGCCGTGGGCTCGCGGCCGGGTTCGCGCGGCAGGTCGGCAATATGGTGCTGGATGCGCTGCAATTGAAAGGCCAGGCCATGGGGGTTATTCTCGTCACAGGTCAGTAGATCCAGCACCGGGACGGCTTGCAGGTTGGTCAGGTAGCGGCGGCGATAAATCAGCAGGCATTCGCAACCCACCAGTAAATTATGCAAAAGCGCCGGTGGCGGCACACCCGTGCGCCCGAGCGTCCGGCGTAACAAATCACCCACGTTCAAGCCGCGTTCAATCCGGCGGCCCAAATCCAGAAAGCGCCAGCCGTAGCCGCGAATCATGCTGTCGGTCAAAAATCCACTGACGGCGGCCAGCTGGGCCAGCGCATCCTGCAATTGGGCGAAGGCTTGGGGTAAAAACGCCGTGGGGTCATGCGGTGCCTCTTTGTTTTGCCGCAAGCGTCCCAGCAGGTTCCACACATCGCCAGGCAACCGCTCTTTTACCCGGTACGCCGTGCGCTCCATCCGCGCAATATTGGCCGCCAGACTGTTGGGTTGGCTGGCATCCCACAATAGCTCATGCAAATCCTGCTCTGCCGCGGCCAGATTGAGCGCTGTGGGCTTCCCGGGAACCAGCAAATAGGTGGAGTCGGCCAGCCGCAGTGTTTCAAAAAAGGGCCGGATGGCCTCGGGGTCGGTGGCCGCGCCTTCTTCCGCCAATGCACCGGCCAGTAGTCGCAGTAGATGGGCCTGATTTTCTGTGCGCTCCAGGTAACGACCTAGCCAGAAAAGATTATCCGCCACCCGGCTGGGCAAATCCGGAGCGGGGCGGCGCAATTTAATGGGTGGGTTTTGTGCCAAGCTGATGTCCACAGCGGTCGGCAATTCCGGTGGCAGCAACACCCAGGTGTCCTTGCTCCGGCCACCGCTTTGCATGGAAACGGTGAAGTCGTCGTCCTCCGTGGGGATACGCGTCAGGCCACCCGGCAGGGCGTGGTAGCCGCCGCCATGTGCCACCACGAGCGAGCGCATTTGAAACAGCCGTGGCACGACGTTGCCATTTTCGTACACAGGTGTCGTGGCCAGCGAGACCCATTCGTGCGCGCACCAGGCTTCCGGTTCGGCCCGCAGGCGTGTGCGCCAGTACGCCAGCTCGTCCTTGCTCAATCGGGGCCCGGCCACCAAATCGCGCGGCGAAAGCGAAAACGCCGGCTGTAGGATCAGCTCTTCCAGGTGTTCCACGACATAGGCCAACTCGCGTGGCTGTCCGCACCACCACATGGCTACGGAAGGCATTTTTAGTTCTTCGCCGAGCAGGTGCCGGCACAGTGCCGGGAAAAACGGCGAGAGACCCGGCGCCTCAAGCAATCCAGCACCCAGCGCATTCGCCATCGTTACCCCACCACCCCGCACGGCTTGCAATAGACCGGGCACGCCCAGCAGTGAATCACTGCGCAATTCCAGCGGATCGCAAAACGCCGAGTCCACGCGGCGAAAAAGCAGGTCCACCGGGCGCAGGCCGCTCAGTGTTTTAAGGAAAACTTTTTGGCCCCGGGCCATGAGGTCGCCGCCTTCCACGAGCGAAAAGCCCAGATTGCGCGCGAGAAACGAATGTTCGAAATATGTCTCGTTGGCCGGGCCTGGTGTCCAAAACGCCATGTGCGGCGATTCTGTTTGATTGGCCGCCAGGTGGGCGATCGATTCACGCAGCGTCTGACTGAAGCCGCTCAGCCGCGCGACCCGGTTGTCACGCAACCAGTCGGGGAATACCCGCATGGTCAGGGCGCGGTTTTCAAGCGCATAGCCGATGCCCGAGGGTGCGTCCAGGCGTTCGGCCAGCACCCACCATTGGCCATTTTGGGCCCGGCCCAAGTCGGCGCAGTAAACCGGCACAAACTGGCCGTCCGGCGGCGTGTAGCCATGACAGGGCCGTAAGAATGCGGGATTACCCAGTACAAGGGCGGGTGGTAGAACCTTTTGCTCCAGCAGCCTTTGCGGACCATACAAATCCTGCAGGATAAGGTTGATAAGGCGGGCGCGTTGCCCCAGTGCCGCCTCCAGCTTTACCCACTCGGCATACTCCAACAGCATGGGGAGTAAATCCATGGTCCAGGGGCGCGCCCCTCCGCCTGTATCGCTGTAAACATTGTAGGTAATGCCGTTTTCTTCGATTAGCCGCCGCAATTGCTCGCTGCGCCGGGCCAGTTCACCCGGGGGAAGATTGCCCAAGGTGGCCGCCAGCTTTTGCCAGCCGGGGCGGATATTTCCTTGGGCATCCTTGAATTCATCGTGTCGGCCGACCGATGAGAGATAACCACCGAGTCCGTTCAAGGGATGATCGGCGGCGGCGGAACTCATGGTGGCGGACATACTCATGCTAACCCGGGCCTATTGTCTCACAGTGGCAGCGGGGTGCGCAAGTCGAGCGTGAGGGGAAATTCCGGTTGCACGCTTCGGCGTGGCAGCGCGGCCAGTTTGCCCGGGGTATGTCCAAAGTCAAAAAATCGCGCCAGACGGCGACTTTCCGCTTCATAGGCATTAACGGGGAAAGTGGCATAGTTGCGACCGCCCGGATGGGCCACGTGATATACACAGCCGCCCACTGCACAACCATTCCAGGTATCAATGAGGTCAAAAACCAAGGGGGCATCGACGGGGATGGTCGGGTGCAGACATTCCGGCGGTTGCCAGGCACGGTAGCGTACTCCCGCCACCTGCTCGCCCACAGTCCCGGTGCTGCACAAGGGCACTTGGCGGCCATTGCACGCCACCACGTAGCGATCGGGATTCAAGCCGCGCGTGCGTACTTGCAGACGCTCTACCGAGCTGTCCACAAAGCGCACTGTACCCCCGGCGGTGCCAGTCTCACCCAGCACATGCCAGGGTTCCAGCGCATGGCGAAGCTCCAATTCAACTTCGCGGTAATGCGTCTTGCCGTAAAAGGGAAACTTGAACTCAAAGTGCGGGGCAAACCAGGCCTCCTCAAACGGCAGGCCGTGGCTGCGCATTTCGCCGAGCACGTCGGTAAAATCCTGCCAGATGAAATGGGGCAGCATCCAACGGTCGTGCAATTCCGTGCCCCAGCGGGAAAGACGGCGGGGCTCATAAGGCTGACGGGCGAATTGGGCCAGCAGCCCGCGTAGCAACAGTTGTTGCGCGAGGCTCATCCGAGCGTGCGGCGGCATTTCAAAGGCGCGCAGTTCCAGCAGCCCCAGCCGCCCGGTGGCACTATCCGGGCTATACAACTTGTCGATGCAGAACTCCGCGCGGTGGGTGTTGCCGGTGACATCCACCAGCAGGTTGCGCAGAATTCTGTCCACCAGCCAGGGCGGCCCACTCTTGGATTCATGCAGCTTGTTAAAGGCTATTTCAAGTTCGTAAAGCGCGTCATTGCGCGCCTCATCCATGCGCGGGGCCTGGCTGGTTGGCCCGATGAACAACCCCGAAAACAAATAGGACAGCGAAGGATGCTGGTGCCAGTAGGCGACGAGGCTGGCCAGCAAGTCTGGCCTGCGCAGCAAGGGGCTGTCCGCCGGGGTCTCCCCGCCGATGACAATGTGGTTGCCGCCGCCTGTGCCAGTGTGGCGGCCATCAATCATGAATTTCTCCGTTCCCAGCCGGGTGTAATGCGCATCTTCGTAAAGTCCGGTGGTGATAGAGACCACTTCGTCCCAAGTACGCGCCGGGTGGATGTTGACTTCGATGACCCCCGGGTCGGGCGTGACTTTAATGACATTCAAGCGGTAGTCATAGGGCGGGGGGTAGCCCTCCAGCAGCACGGGCGTGTCGGTGGCCTTGGCCGTGGCCTCGATGCGGGCCACCAAGTCGAGATAATCTTCCACTGTCGGCACCGGTGGCATGAAGACGAAAATTTTCCCTTCACGGGATTCGACGCATAAAGCTGTGCGCACAATCCACCCAGCGGATTGTTGCAGGCCGGGCCGGACCGTTGGGTCGCGCAACGACTCCATGCTTGGCAAGGACTGGCGATTGACTTTTCCCAGCAGCCCCATCCCCACATAATCCCCTACTTGGATGGCCGACCCGGAACCAGGCACGTGACGCTGCCGAAGCAATTCCTCCCGCGAAGGCAAGGGTGGCAGATCGCTCATGGGGTCCGGATTGGCAATAGGATGGTAATCTCCCGGTGCTGCCCACGGCGTGGAGTCGGATGGCAGCCGGAACCCGATGGGTGAATCTCCAGGAATAAGAAAGCAATGCTCCTGGCGGAGAAACCACGGCCCGCTCGTCCAATACGCACCTGCATTGCCGAAACGGCGCTGGAGGGGCATGACATAGCCTTTGATGGTGCCCAAGCCTTCCTCAAAAATTTTTGCCAACCGTCGGCGCTCCTCGGGATCGCGCAAATTGTTTTTCAGCGGGTCCACATTGCCAGGCAGCTTGCGTTCCTTCCAGAGATGGTACCAAACATCCTCATATGCGGGCATTAGCCAGCGGGACTCCACACCTAGCTGGGCGGTCAGCATCTGGGCGAAATGTCCAGCGCGTGCGGCATCAAACCCATACTGCCGGGAAAGATCAGCCGTCAGCGACTTGTCTTCCCAGATGGGCTTGCCATCTTTGCGCCAATAGCAGCCGTAGGCCCAGCGCGGCAGCGACTCACCAGGGTACCACTTGCCCATGCCCCAGTGCAGTAGCCCACCGGGCGCAAAACGGCTTTGCAGCCGCTTGAGCAACGCCGCGGATAAATCACGCTTGTGCGGCCCTACTGCCGCGGTGTTCCACTCTGGGCCATCTTTATCATCAATGGAAATGAACGTGGGCTCGCCGCCCATGGTCAGGCGCAAATTTTGGCTTTTAAAAATTTCGTCGATGTCATGTCCCAGACTTTCAATGGCCCGCCACTGCTCTTCCGAGTAAGGCTTGGTCACTCGCGGGGACTCATACACCCTCCTCACTTCCATCTGGAATCCAAACTCTGTCTCGCACTTGGATACCCCGCCGGTGATGGGTGCGGCGCTGCCCGGTGTGGGGGTCGCTGCCAGGGGGATATGGCCTTCCCCAGCCAGCAGGCCGGAAGTGGGGTCCAGCCCAATCCAGCCAGCGCCGGGAAGAAAAACTTCCGTCCAAGCGTGCAAATCGGTGAAATCCTGTTCCGTGCCCGAGGGGCCATCCAACGATTTCACGTCCGGCTTCAGCTGGATAAGGTAGCCGGAAACAAAGCGTGCCGCCAAACCCAGGTTTCGCAAGATATGCACCAGCAGCCAGGCAGAGTCGCGGCAGGAGCCTTTGCGCAGTGCCAGGGTTTCCTCGGGAGTCTGCACTCCTGGCTCCATACGGATGACATAGTCCACCACCTCGCGCAGGCGGGAGTTGAGCTCCACCAGGAACGACACCATGTTCCGCGGCTTGCGGTCGATGGTTTCCATGAATTTTTGCAGCAAGGGGCCGGCCTTGATGCCCTGCTTGTACGGCGCCACTTCGACTTCCAGACCTGGTTCATAGGCAAAGGGAAATTGCTCGGCGTAAGGTTCGACAAAAAAATCAAACGGGTTGTGCACCGCCATCTCGGCCACCAGATCCACCTCCACCTTGAACTCCTGCACTGGCTCCGGGTATACCACGCGCGCCAAGTAATTACCGTGCGGGTCTTGCTGCCAATTGAGAAAATAACCGGAGGGCTCAATCTTCAAGGCATAGCTTAAAATCGGTGTGCGTGCATGGGGTGCCGGACGCAACCGGATGAGTTGCGGCGAGAGCGTCACCGGGCGGTCGTACCGGTAGCTGGTCCGGTGGGTAAGGGCAGCGTGGATGGCCATGGTTGTAAACCGACCAGCGGGGCCCAAGGCGGCGCGACGCCTAGCCAGGCCTCTTTTGCCCCAAAAGTCGAGGATGTCGCCAAACCCTTAGCAGGTTTTAGTCCAAAACCGTGCCGCAGGCACCGAGTTGCTGAAATTGTTTTTGAATTTTGCGCTTTGTGTGCTATGTAGGGGCTTGGTGGGGGCACGGCCCCGGCTACCCGCCATCCTTACCATGACTATCAAGAAAACTTCTGCAAACAAAGCGGCGGCCATCAAAAAGACGGCGGCCAAACCAGTCAAAAAGCCCGTGGTGGCGCTGAGCAAAAAAACCGCATCCAAAGGTGCGGTGAAAAAAACCAGCATTACCGCCAAAACTGATGTGGGTTGGGGCAACAGCGTCTATCTCCGCGGGGTCGGCGGCGGCCTTAGCTGGGATGTCGGTGTGCTGATGGACAATGTCAAAAAAGACGAATGGGTTTGGTCCTGTCCTGGCAGTGACGGGCCCATCACCTTCAAGTTTGTTCGTAACGATGTGCATTGGGCCCTTGGGCCGGATCATATCGCTGTTCCTGGCGAGAATTCCGTAACTAAACCGACCTTTCCAGCCTGGTAGGCAGCCAGTCAGTCCTCACGAATCGAAGGTGATCTCCATCATTTGCCGGCGCAACTCGCGCACGGCGGTTTCACCGTCGGCATCCAGGCTCGCATAACTGGGCAGAAAGCGCACATTGATTTCCACGATCGAAAACGGCTTGGGCAGGTAGAATTTATCCCAGCTCCTTAAGCGCCAGGCTGAATGAAACCGGGCACAGTACAGAATCATCGGCGCGTGGGAAAGACGGGCCAGGAGCACCACCCCGGGTTTGAGGTCATAGCACGGCCCGCGCGGGCCATCGGGCGTGATGCCAATGTCGGCGCCGGACTGTCTGGCGGCCAGCATTTCCCGCAGCGCCTGCATCCCGCGCCAGCTGCTGGAGCCACGTGCCGCTTCAATCCCCATCAATTTGAAAATCGCCGCCAGCCAGGCGCCATCTTTGCTGGCACTGACCAAGGCGACGAGTCGTTGTTGGCGACGGTAGCGCCGGCAAACTTCCGCTGCGATAAAAAGCCGGTTGTGCCACGTGGCCAAAATGATCGGCTGGGCCTGGTAGCTGAGCAGGGTCTGCTCCTGCTCGGTTATTTCAAAACGCAACGTGGCGCACCATGCCCGTACCAGCCAGGAGGCTGGCAGAAGCAGCAGATAGCGCCACCAGCTCACCGTCTGCACACTCCGGCGCGGCGGTGGGGCATCGGCTGCCTCATGGGCGGAGACTTCGTCATCCGGCGGCGGTGCCTCGGGGGTCGGGTTCATGCGATTGCAACCACCCTACTGGAAAAATTTTATCTGGGAAAGAAATTTTAAAATTCCAGCCTTTGCCCTGGAAACGAAGGCGTTACACTGCATCCATGAATTCGTCCTGCCCCCATTTGCCGCCGGCGCCTGTCCTGCTGGACTGGCGTGAACTGCGTCGGCATGGAAACGACCGCGGGGCTGATTTTTATCTCAGTGCCCTCACCTATGGCCAGCATCTTTGGCAGCGGGGGTTTTCTGCCCGGGCTTTGTTGGCTGTGGACCGAGCATTGCTGGCCGAGGTGCCTGCGGAAGGGATTATTCTACTGCAATGGCCCCTCCCCTATCGCGCCTTGCGTTGGATTATGGAAAATGCCCCCGCCGGGTCTTTGGTGGGCAACCCCCGGGTGCATTACCAGCACTTGGCCGGGCGCATCCGGGGCCCGCGAGCCGCAGTGCAGCAGTCGCGCGCCTGGGCGGCCTGGCATCTGGCCCGATTGGCCAATCCTGCTTGGGGGGGCGACGCCAAACATCAAATCCAAGAGCCAACCAACCAGGAAACCGCCCTCGCGTTAAATAGTCATGGCCTGCCGGGTGAGACGGCCATTTGGCTTGCCGCATTGCAGGACTAAAGCGCGGTCAGAAGTTTACGGTATTTCTCCACCACCGTGTTGAAGTGGTATTTCGGCGCCTGGCGCAGGCATTGCTTGCGCAATTCAGCGTACAGTGCCTCATCGTTTTGCAGTTCGCGCACCCAGCGCGCGCAACGGGATAGATTGCTGAAAATAGTGCAATCCGGGCCAATTTCCTCATAAGCCGGCTCATCATCGGAAATGGATGGCAATCCAAAACCGAGGCAGTTGATCAGTTTGAGCCCCGAGTTAACCGCCACATGGAACTTATAGCCGAGCTGCTCGTAACCCTTGCGGAAAACTTTCGGACGCTTGGTGCGGAAATTCAAGCCAATGCCCATTTGGCGGTGGGCCCGAATGACATCGTCCTGGTTCATGCCTTTGACATCATAATAGTCATAGTCGAAGCCTTTGAGCTCCGGCCGCCAATGGTCGCTGCCGATCCAGCCGGGACGACGCAGGCCGGGCGGGTTGGGCTCGCCGGTGAGATTGCAGTGATAATGCGGGATCACTTTCACCCTTCCGTAATCCTCGAAAAGGTCTTGCGCAGTCTTCGTGCTCGCGAGGTAGAGGGCGATGTTTTCCTCCGGCGGCGGTGCATCGATAATGTCCCAAATGACGGGGCCGCGTTGGGCCAGCCGGGCCAGCTCCCAAGGGTGCAAAACTGGCTTTACGCAGACAAAGGCGGAATACTTGTCGGGTATTTCATCGACAATATGCTGGTTCAACAGGCAATCGCAGCCAAGCGCCTCGGCAATTCTGACACAGCGGATTTGCACGCTGGCCAGCCGGCCACGCCCGCCCAGGAACAATATTTCTCGCAAGTCCATGGCAAAGACTATTGAACGTACTTACCCCGTCTTGGAATGCAATCCAAACTGCTTTGAGCTTCGCTGCTTCCAGCGACTGACACCATGAAGTCTCGCTATGATTATTGCTTCATCTGTCCGACCTACGGCCAGTATGACTATGCGCGGTCCGCGCTGGAGTCGTTTTTCCGCCACACCACGCGAGGCTGCGCCATTGTGGTGGACGATGCCCATCCCGCCTACCGGCCGTTTTGGGACAAAAAGTGGCCGGTGGCGGTGCGTGCCTTCAAAACCCGAGGCGGCGTAACTCGTTCCTGGAATCATGGTCTGGGTTATGCCCGCAAAATTGGCGCCAAATATGCCATTTGCGGCAATGATGATATTCTCTTCACCCCGGGCTGGTGGAAGGGCCCGGTGGCATTGATGAATGAGCCTTCGATTGGCATTGTCGGGCCTTTATCCAATGGCCCGGGCCATTCCAATAAATCCCAGAATATTTGGGACCATATCCGGGATTACCAACCGGCGGATTCGCCCAAGGCTTTGGCCGCGGTGGCCGCGAGATTACGCCGCAAGTACGGGGCTTCCGACTGCTGCCTGGTTCCGGTGGTGAATGGCTTCTTCATGATTGCCCGCACCGAACGCTGGTGGGAGGGTTGCTTTGACCGGCGGCATGTCTTCAACCCCGCTCCCTCTTACGCAATGGTTCACAGTGAACACGAGCTGCAACTGAGGTTCATCAAGCAGGGCTGGCCCAATGCTGTTTCGCTGGCCTCGTTTATATTCCACTATCGCTCCGTCAGCCGGGGGGACAAGTTCAAGCAGGGTCTATGGTTCCGCCGGCCATCCCCCAATCGGAAAATCTCGCGTCGGGTCAAGGCCTGAGTTTCTTTTTTAGCCTTTCGCCCGTCAGCTTTGTGCCTGTGATTTCATCAACCAGCCCCATCCAATAGGCGTCCGTGGGTGCAATCTCATTTTCGCCAATCAGCAATCGCCAACATAGCGCATGGGCCAAACACCGCAACTGGGTTAGCCGGGGTCCGGCTTGTTTGCGCAGTAATTTTTCGGCTTGGGCCGGATTTTTTTTGAGGCAAGCCCGGTAGGCGGCGGCCTCTTTGGCCGTGAGCAGATAGGAACCGTGCGACTGCAAGAGTTGCGGAAACGTCGCTAAAAAATCATCAGCCAGCAAATCGCTCACGTGCGCGAGATCGGTGGCCAGCTCCAGTGCCGCCACCCCGTCAATACCGCCGGTGTTTTGCCGATAATGCTGCAATCGGTGCGAAGTCCATTTTTTAAGTATGGCAAATTGCTCGGCGCGGGACGGCTGCAAATGCGCTGTTTCCGGATAAATCGCCAGGAAGTGTTCGCAGGCCTCGGTCAGGAGAATGCGGCTTTTTTCCGTGGCCACCTCGTCCAGCAGGGATTGGAAAAATGTCAGAATCCAAGGCGCATTTGTCTTCTTGGCCGGTGCTCGGGCGGCCAACTGGTGATGCCTCCAGGCCAGACGGCGCACCACCCGGCGAGCCAGCCTTTTGGCGATGGTCCGGTTTTTTTCATCCAATCGCATCGCCATCACCGCGGCTTCCGGCCGGTTAATTTTCACGTTTTTTCGCAAGCTGAAATAGCCCGCGCCGTGGAGGAGCAGCCGGCTCTCCGGTTGGGCGTAGGCATAATCACCCAAAATTAGCAGATAGGCGGCCGAGCTTTCGGCCCGGCCCCGGACCACCGTGATAAGTGGCAGGAACGTTTCACCGGGTTTGCGGGCAAACGGGGTCTCCCGCATGGAGTGGATGAAGTCCAGTTTGCCGCCAGGGCTGTCTATGTAAACGGTGATGGGACGGTCTGATTGCTGGGCCAATTGCACCAATTCTTGTCGGATTCGCCCAATCCGCTTGCGCGACAGCGCCCCATAGGCATTCACCTTTCTGGAAGGATCAGGGGTGAAAAAACTCCGTGCCATTTAACGGCGATTCAGACAAGGGTCGCTTGTTTCTGTCAACCCATCATTTGCCGTTTGGTGATGGTCAAATCCCAATCTTGGATTGACCCGGTTGCGGGCAAAATGGAGTATGAATCATGATTTATCTGCTCGGTGGCTCCGGCTACGTTGGCCAGGCATTTCAACGCCTGCTCCAGCGCCGGAACCTGGGTTTCAAAAACCTGCGCCGCGCCGATTGTGATTATTACGACCCCGCCCGCCTTCTGGCGGCCTTGCGCGCCGACCGCCCGCAATTCCTCATTAATGCCGCAGGCTACACGGGTAAGCCCACGGTGGATGCCTGTGAGCTACACAAGGCTGAATGTCTGCAGGCCAATGCCGTATTGCCCGGCCGCATCGCAGAGGCGTGTGCGGCGGCCCATGTGCCTTGGGCGCATGTTTCCTCTGGCTGCATTTTTACGGGAACCCGACCGGATGGACATGGGTTTACCGAGGAAGACACGCCCAATTTTACTTTTCGGAGCAATCATTGCTCCTTTTACAGCGGCTGCAAGGCCTTGGGAGAGGAAGTTTTGGCCGGTTGCCCCGAGGTTTATATCTGGCGCTTGCGCATACCGTTTGACCAGGTCCACAATCCGCGCAATTATCTCAGCAAGGTTATGACCTACGAAAAGCTCTTGGTGGCCACCAATTCGCTTTCCGACCTTGCGGAATTTGCCGCTGCCGGCCTGGCCTGCTGGGAGAAGCGCGTGCCTTTCGGTACTTATAATGTGACCAACCCGGGTGCGGTCAGCACTCTTGAGGTGGTTGATCTTATCAAAAAGAGCGGCGTCACCCACAAGACATTCTCTTTTTTTAAAAGCGAAGACGAATTCATGCAGCAGGCGGCCAGGACGCCCCGCTCCAATTGTGTGCTCGATTCCGGCAAGCTGGCGCGCACCGGTATCGCGCTGACAGAAGTCCACGAGGCCCTTGCGCGCGCCTTGGCTCATTGGCAAAGGGGAGCCCCATCCAGCGCTGATCTCCCATGAACCTACTCATCACCGGCGGCTGCGGCTTTATAGGCAGCAATTTTATTCGCCACTGGTTGGGTGCGCGTCATTTGCCGCCGGGCCAGGTCGTTAATCTGGACAAGTTGACCTATGCTGGCAATCCGGCCAACTTGGCTGATTTTCAACAGAATCCCAGACTGCTTTTCAGGCAGGGTGACATTGCCGACGAGGCACTCGTCACAGAGCTTTTATCTGCCCATGCGATTGATGCGGTGGTCAATTTTGCGGCGGAGTCCCATGTAGACCGCTCGATTGACTCACCCGAGCCGTTTGTCCAAACCAATGTGGTTGGCACCTTGCGTCTGCTCAATGCCACCCGGCGCCATTGGACTAGCCTACCTGCGGCAAAGAAGACGGCCTTCCGTTTCCTGCACGTGTCCACTGACGAAGTCTATGGAACGCTGGCTCCTTCCGCCCCCGCCTTCACCGAGACTTCGTCATACGCCCCTAATTCGCCGTATGCGGCCTCCAAAGCGGCCAGTGACCACCTCGTGCGCGCATACGGGGTCACCTATAACCTGCCAGTGTTGATTACCAATTGCTCAAACAACTATGGCCCTTTCCACTTTCCGGAAAAACTGATCCCGCTCATGATCCTCAATGCGTTGGAGGGCAAACCGCTGCCCGTCTATGGAGATGGCCTGCAGGTGCGGGATTGGCTGTATGTTGCGGATCATTGCACGGCCCTGGAGCGCGTCTTGCAACATGGCTGTGTGGGTGGCACTTATAACGTTGGTGGTGGCAACGAGGTGTCCAACCTTGAGATGGTCCGCCGTCTTTGTGCGCTGCTCGATACCCGTTCCCCGCGCGCCGATGGCCAGGGCTATGACCGGCAAATCATTTTTGTCGCCGACCGCCCAGGCCATGATCGTCGCTATGCCGTGGATAGCTCAAAACTCCAGCGCGAACTTGGCTGGCGGCCGGCTGAATCGCTCGATACTGGCCTCGCCAAAACCATGGAGTGGTATTTGACTCACCGCGCCTGGTGTGATGACATTACGCAGCGGAAATACCAGCGCGAACGCCTCGGCACCCGGCTGTAGCCCCGCCCTTCCCTCCTCATGAATCGCAAAGGCATCATCCTCGCTGGAGGTTCGGGCACCCGTCTTTATCCCATGACGTGCGCGATTTCCAAGCAATTGATGCCCGTGTATGACAAACCGATGGTCTATTATCCGCTATCGGTGTTGATGCTCGCGGGAATCCGCGAAGTCCTTCTCATTTCCACCCCGCAGGATCTGCCGCTCTTTCAACGCCTGTTGGGCGATGGCGCAAGTTTTGGCCTCAAACTCAGTTATACAGCGCAGGCCCGGCCCGAGGGCATTGCCCAGGCCTTGGTGCTGGCCGCGGATTTTCTCGGTTCGTCACCCTGCGCGCTTATTCTGGGCGACAATCTATTTTACGGGCATGATTTTGTTAAGTCCCTGCAAGCGGCGGATGCCGCCACCCAAGGAGCCACTATCTTCGCCTATCATGTGGTCAACCCCTCAGCCTATGGGGTTGTCGAATTTGCTGGTGACGGCCGTGCCCTTTCTATTGAGGAAAAGCCCGTCCATCCCAAGTCCAACTATGCCGTGCCGGGAATCTACTTTTATGACGCGGAGGCTGTTCAGCTGACCCGCCAGCTCCGTCCTTCTGCCCGGGGTGAGTTGGAGATTACCGACCTTAACCGGGCCTATCTGGCCGCGGGCCGCTTACGCGTGGAAATTCTTGGCCGCGGCACAGCCTGGCTCGACACCGGCACGCCCGATTCCCTGCTTGATGCCGCGCAATTTGTGCAGGTCATTGAAAAGCGCCAAGGACTGAAGATTGCCTGCCTGGAAGAAATCGCCTTGCGCCAAGGCTGGATAAGTCGCGAGCAGCTTACCACACGGATTGGCCAGCTGGGCGGTTCGTCCTATGGCGTTTATTTGCGCGGCTTGCTGGCCACCGCCTGAATCCGCCTCGGCTATTGCTTGCAAAGCAGGCAGGCGCCTTGCGCGTTGCCCCAGAGGGGTGGCTCAAACAGGATGGGTTTGATGCCTTTGTTTTTCGCGCAAAACTCGAGGATCGCCCGGCGCACGCCGCCCAGTTTTTCCTTGTCGAGGGATGCGGCCATGATGGAAGAATCATGCAGAATGATGAAGGCATTCGGTGCCAGCAATTCGGCAAAGTACGCCAATTCAAACCGGACGGTGTTATAGTTATGCCGGGCATCGATGAAGATGAGCTGAAATTCCATTTTTTCGAGCCGGGCATGGACTTTGGCCTCATGAGAAAAGCCCTTGATCGGCACGATGAATTTGCCCAACCCCGCGGCAGTGATGTTCTTTTTCAGCTCATTGTAAAAAATCGGGTTGGGTTCGAGAGTGTAAACCTTCCCGTGGCGGTTGATCTCGCAGGCATGACCCAAAACCAGGGCGGCCGCGCCGATATGCGAGCCCACTTCCAGAATCGCCTTCGGACGGCAATTGATGGCGAGCGTGAAGAGCAGGTTGCGAATGCAAACATCCGAACGGCCCTTGCTCAGGGGGTTCTTCTCCATTTGCGCCAGCACATTTCGCAAACGGGGTGAATCGGCTGAGAATGCGTTATGATACGCAATGGAAGGGCGGGCTGGCAGTGGTGGCTTCATGAAGGGCGGTGGGGTTTAACCATGCTGGCTGGACTGCGTCAAGGCCTGCCCATGGTGGGATTCGCCAGGGGCGCGCGTCTTTCAAATGTATAGCCAAAGTATTCGATGTCGCGGGCAAATCGCCGGCGCACCCACTCCGCTGACTCATCATCAAAGAATTCGCTGTAATGCTCGGGCCGTTCAGCGTTTTTGAAATGCGGCAGCGCCAAGGGTTGCGGCAACCCCAGCTTGGCGCAAATCTGGTTGAAATCCTTGGTCAGGTTTTCAAAGCGGCCGATAAAGTCCACCCCCACCCCTCCGGTGCCATCCATGAGATAGTCCAGCTGGCAGGCGCCCAGGTCCTGGTTGCCGGGGCGTTGGATGCTATTGCAGTAGATTTCAATATTCTCTTTCGCGGTGCTGCCAATAAAGACCTTTTTGCCAGATTTTCCCTTCAGCAAAAACTCTATCTGGGAAACCGTGCGCTCCCAGGGATTGCGCACCATGGCAAACTTGAAATAATCTGCCAGGGGAAATTCGGCGGCATACTCCAGCAGTTTGCGGTGTTGCCGTTCCCTTTGGCCAGGCAGCCAATGCCGGTCCCGGTCAGCCTCGCTTAAATCCTCAATGCGCCCCCCGGGCGTGGCCAGGGGAATGAGAGCCGCCTCCATGCTGGTTCCGGCACACTTGGGGATATGGACAAAGATGAACGGCCTGGGCTTCCACGCGATCATCGCAACCGTTGCTCCTAGGGGGGATTAAGAAAAGCCTGATTAGCTTTTCGACAGATTGCCGCCATAAATCACGTTCAGCAGGCTTTGGCGTTGGTCATCATTAAGCCGGGCGTTTTGCACCGCGGTAGCCGCGGCGGCAGGGTTCTTTTTGATCCATTGCTGCACCACGCTTTTCAGCTGGTTATTTTGCAAGTCCGAGTTTCCGCTAATGGACACGGCCCAATTGAAGGCGGCCGGCAAATCATTATGCCCTTCGATATTGATCAGCTGCACCACTGCCGCGTTACGGGCATCACCTGCCGGCAGGGTGTTTATCCATTGGGAGGCAACCGTGGGATCCTGCTTGATCCAATTCTGGGCCAGCTCGCCCGTGGCGGTGACCAAGGCCGTGCCGGATGGCATTGCGGAAAGCACCGTGGCCGCTTCCGCAGGGTCCTGCGCGCTCCATTTGCCCAGGACCTGAATTAATGTCTTGTCCGTCAGCTCGCCAGCCGGCTGTTGCAGAGCCAGTTCCCAGGCGGCTTGGGGGTCGGAATTGGTCAACTGCACAATGACGCTATGGACGGCAATATCCCGTCCTTCGTCAGCGCCCAGGGATTGGGCCCAGACCATCGCCGCCACGGGATCGACGCTCTCCCGATTGTCAGCCACAGTGCCCAAAAGTTTGGCGTACATATCCGGATTAACGTCGTGCAAGGTTTGCACGTAGGCGGTGGCAGCATCCGGGTCACTGCTTGCCCACTCGGAGATGAGGTTGGCGGTGACATTCCGGCTGTTGGGCGAAGCCGGCAGACTCTGAATCCATTGCAGGGCGCCGTGGATGTCCTGCTGTGCCCAATTTTCCGCCAAAGTTGAAACAGCCAGGTCTTGCAGAGTACCTTCCGGTATTTCGTCAAGCGTGGCCGCGGCCGATTGCGGGTCGGCTTGGCTCAATGGCCCGATGAGATTGCGAATGGCAGTGTCGCGGGATTGGCCAGTCATGGACTGCTCGACCCAGGCCAAGGCGGACTTCGGGTCATCCTTGCCCCACTGGTTGGCTGCCGCCAGCGTTAATTGAAGCTGGAAATTGCTGCCATCCACGGTGCCGATATAGTTGATGGCGGCTTGGGGATTCATCTGCGCCAGGATGGTCACCGCTTGATTGACAAACTGGTCACGCAATTTTCCAGCGGGAATATGGTCCGACCAGGCCAAGGCTGCTTGCGGGTCCACGGAGGCCCAACCTTGCGCCACTCCCAAAATCGCAAAATTGCGGTTGCGCGTGGCTGGCAGGCTCAGCGCCGCCGCTGTGGCCGCCGAGGGATCCACGCTCCCCCATGAGGAAAACACGCTCGTATAAACACTGCCAGTCAAGGATCCACCCGGTGGCAGACCGCGGAGTGCTGCGATAGCCGCTTCCGGGTTGGCGCCAATCATGCCATCCAATACTTCAGCTGTCAGAGCCTCACGCAAATTGGGGTTGTCGACGCTTTTTACCGCGGCGAGTGCACGCACCGGATCAATGCACGACCAGGTGGCGAAAAGTATTCCCAGCATTTGTGGGCGACCATGGGCGTTGGGTACGCTGTTGGCCCATTCCAGAGCGCTGGCGGGATCCAGGCGGACAAGCCGGTCGATCAAAATATTAATCGCCGTATGGTTCTTGTCTGTCAGCGGCTGGCTCGCCAGGTTCGCCAGCAAGGCGCGTGCACCGGCCACATCCAATCGGCTCGAAAGGTCGAGCATATTACGCAAAAAGTCCACGTCACTTTTGGTGCACATCACCTGATTGAGCAAATCAGCCAAGTCTTCGGATGAACTGGGGGGGGTGCTCTTGACAGTGGGTCCGGGCTTCAGCGCAATGCCCCCCAGCGACTTTCGCAACTGCCGAATTTCCTGCTGCTGTATCCCCACGATTGCGATGGCCGAAGCCACCGCAATCATAACAATAAAAAATAGGGATTTGGCTTTCATGGTGAGAGGAGCAAAGCGGTAAACGCTTTGGATCAACTCGACGATGGGTGGGGTGCTGGGTGGCTAAACATAACGCCGCCCAACGCATAAAATAGGGAATCTGACCCCCCATAAGCAAACTGAAAATGGCCGTGTACTCATTTTTAGCTTTTTAATAGATTTTAATAATATTATAAGATACCAAATCATTGAAATTTCCCCATAGAGCGGAATTTTCCACCCAGATAATGAAGTAAAACCCCCAATATTTGCCCAAGGCAAAGACACCAGGGAAAAATGGTTAATTTGAACCCAAGACTGCTCCCTCAACCTGTCCTACTCCGCCGTTAGCCAAGCTTGCCTCGTTTTAACGAAAATGTGACGATGCCTACATGAGTGAAAAGCTTGGGATACTTTTTTTGCACCACAAGGCCAATCCCGTGGTTTGCAATAATTTGCTGAGTGTGCGAAAGCACAACCCCGGAGCTTGCATAGTTACCATGAGCGCGGGAGAAGCCCTGCCGGGAGGATATTCCTTGGACGCCACTCCCGCACTCAAGGAGCGCCATGCCCTTAGCCCAAAAAAGTCGTCGGACTGGCTGGTCTGCTCCTGGTTTCAGCAACGACGCGAAAGATGCGAGAAATGGTGGATCATTGAATGGGACCTTTATTGCTCAATGTCCGCCCGCGAATATTACCGTCCGGTATGGGACTATCCATTTGTGGTGTCCGGCGTGCGCCTGCCTTATCGCGAAGCGGACTGGGGCTGGTTTACGCATGCCAAGGCATTTCCCAAAAAATTCCAGCCCTATATCATGGGTGGCTCTCCCTTTATCTATCTTGTGGCGGAGAAGGCGCTTAAGGCCATCTGTCAGACGTTGCTCGATAGCTCGCTGCGCACCGGCAATGGGGAGTTGCGCTTTTGCACCGCCGCCAACTGGTGTGGCTACCCTCCCTGCGGGTTTAGCCCGCCGCGCGACCTGATTACATGGATTCCGTTGAAAAGCGTGCCTACCTACAAGGGTATTTTCCATCCCGTAAAGCATCTGCCCAAGCTCCGTTCGAGGAAAGGTTGACGTAATTGTCCTGGCGCACTTCAGTACGTTGAACCATGGCCGCTGCTGCTCCCAACGCATTTCGCACACCGAGCCTCCCGCCCCAGCCCGGTGCCAACGCGCCCAGCTGGAAGGAGCGCTTTCTGGCTCTTAAAAATCTGCCACGGTTTTTGCAGATGGTATGGGAGACAAACCGGGCGCTGACCATTGCCGTCATTATTTTGCGCGTCGTGCGCTCGCTGGTGCCCATTGGCATCCTTTGGGTTGGCAAATTGATCATTGATGGAGTGGTGGCTGCCGCCCAGGCCCAGAGTGCCGGCCAGCCGGTGGCCTGGAGCCATCTATGGCAATTGGTGGCCATCGAATTTGTCTTCGCCATCGTTAACGACGCGGTCACCCGCGCCGGCACCTTGTGCGAATCCCTGCTTGGCGACCGTTTTAGCAATGCCTCCAGCGCCCGGCTGATGGAGCACGCCGCCAAATTGGACCTCAAGCAATTTGAGGATTCTGAGTTCTATGACCAGCTGGACCGTGCCCGCCGCCAGACAGCGAGTTCCATTGGCATTTTCGGCATTGTGCTTGGCGCCGCCCAAAATCTAATCACACTAGTTTCCCTGACTGCCGCCCTGGTGCTCTATGTGCCGTGGTTGCTAATCCCGCTCGTCGTGGCCGTGCTGCCGTCGTTCGTGGGCGAAGCCCATTTTGCGACCAAGAGCTACTCCCTGCTTCATCGGTGGACGATGGCGCGCCGCCAGTTGGACTATTTGCGCAGCCTGGGTACCAGCAACCAAGCCGTCAAAGAGATAAAACTGTTCAATTTGTCTGACTGGCTGGTAAAGCGGTTTGTGACCCTGGCGGAAGCCTTTGAGCAGGCCAATGCCCGGCTCGCCATCCGGCAAAGCATTCTAGGCTGGTTGTTGGCGGCCTTCAGCACCCTGGGCTATTACAGCGCTTATGTGTGCATCATGGTGCTGACCGTCCGCGGCTACCATTCCCCGATGGGGGTGTTCACCATTGGCGTGTTTGCCTTCCTCTCGGCCACCTTCCGGCAAAGCCGCGACCGCATTCAAGGCATCCTGCTTTCCGTTTCTCAATTGTACGGCCAGGCCTTGTACCTTAACGACCTCTTCACCTTCTTCGATATTCGCCCCTCCATATTTTCACCGCCGGGTGCCCGGCTGGTGACGCGCCCTATCGCCCAAGGCTTTGAATTTCGCAATGTGGGCTACCGCTATGCCGGCAATGAAAATTGGGCGGTGCGCCATTTGTCATTCACCCTCAAGCCCGGCGAGCGCCTTGCTTTGGTGGGGGAAAACGGTGCCGGCAAGACCACCTTGGTAAAGTTGCTGACGCGTCTTTATGACCCTGATGAAGGTGTCATCCTGCTGGATGGTGTGGATTTGCGCGAATACGATTTGGTTTCGCTGCACCGCGCCATCGGCGTCATCTTTCAGGACTTTGTCCGCTACGATTTCGTTTTTCGGGAAAATATCGGGGTTGGCGAAATTGACGTGGTGGATGACCACGCCCGCATTGAGGCCGCCGCCCAGCGCAGCCTGGCATCCGAAGTGGCCGACTTGCTGCGGGACGGGTACGACCAGATGCTGGGGAGGCGGTTTGAAAACGGCGCTGAATTGTCGGGAGGCGAATGGCAGAAAGTAGCGCTGGGCCGCGCTTATCTTAGGGACGCGGACTTGCTCATTTTGGACGAACCCACTTCGGCATTGGATGCCCGGGCGGAATTTGACCTGTTCCAACGCTTCACGGAACTGACCAGGGGGAAAATGGCGGTGTTGATCTCCCATCGGTTTTCCACGGTGCGCATTGCCGACCGCATTCTGGTGCTCGACGAGGGTCGGCTGATTGAGCAAGGCTCCCACCAGGAACTGCTCGCCCACCCTGGCCGCTACGCGGAGCTCTTCGCACTACAGGCTGCCGGCTATAAATAAGCGCCGCCTAGTCCGCTCTGCGGCCGGTTTTGGCATGCCGGGCGCGGTTGAAGTGCGGATTATCCCAGATCAAGCCGGGTAAATACTGGTAGTGGAACCCAAGTTTGTGCGCGACATAATTGAAGCTCAACTGGTCGCGCCGAGAGCCGGTGTGGATTTCCCGGTACCAAGCTTCGTTAAACAGCCGCATCTTCCGGGTATGGCGCCGGAAGAGCACCATGCATTCAGCGAGGCCGTTTTTTGCCGGGTAGCCTTCCTTGAAATACCGCTGCATTTGCCGGTGGATGAGTTCCGGACGGTCCAGCTTCAAGGCCAGACACGCGGCCGCCTCCTCGTAGATGCAGTCGCGGTAGCGGTGTTTAAACAGAGCCAAATCATGGTGGGCCAGAAATCGCTTCGCCCATTGGCGGAGGGGCAGTTTGGATTTGATGGTGATGGTGCCGTCTATCCAAAGACTGTATTCCGCATCTGGAAAGTATTCATGGGGGAGAATTTTGTGGATTTTGGCATTGCGGCAGGGATCCTTGAATCGTCGGTAAATCGGGCGGTAGGTCCAGCCCGGCACCTGCGCCGGTGTGTCCAGAAACGCCACGAACTCCGCCTCCCCGCGCCAGCTTTCCGGCGGAGGTTTCAGCACATCATAGCCATGGGTGATGGCCGTATAGACAACGATTTTGCTCATGCAACGCCAGGTTTGCCGGCGGCCTGCTTGCGCAGATGCCGGGGCACATAGTCCGTATGATAGTTGTAGGTGAAATGGGGATTGTGCGTGTAAATGCCCGGCCAATGGCGGAATTTCACCTTCAACGTGTGGGCCACGTAATTGAAGCTCAACTGGTCACGTCGGGAATACCGCATGATGGTGTCATACCATAGTTCATTGAGGCGCATGATCGCGGGAGAATGCCGGCGGAGGATCACACAGCCTTCAATCAAGCCATTGTTTTCCGGGTAGCCGGTGGCACGGTAATAGTTAATCTGGCGGTGGATGGTTTCCGGCGAATCCTTCCCTTGGGCGATGCATTCCTGGGCCTCAGCGTAGATGCACTGGCGCCGACGGTGCTTGAAAACAACGATATCGCATCCGTTGAGGTATTCCCCGACCAGGTCGGCAAAGGAAAATGGGCTGGTGATGGTGATGGAGCCATCCATCCAGAGGGAGTATTCGTGATTGGGGAAATAGACGTGAGAGAGTATTTTATGGATTTTGGCATTGCGGCAGGGATCCACAAACCCCGGGTAGAGCGGTTCTCTTTTCCATCCGGCCACCGAGGATTTTTCCTCGATAAAAGCGGTGAAGTCCACCGCTTTGCGCCAGCTTTTCGGCGGCGGCCGCAGGATGTCATACCCTTTGCTGAACGCGGTATAGACGACATATTTATTCATACTTGCCGCCTCGGCTGATTAAAATTGAACGTGCATGATGGTGCTGAATGGGGCAAGCTGGGGTCGCATTAGTGTCTTTTATGGATTCATTGCCGCCCTCTCCCACCCCTGCGACCCGCGTATTCACGATGCACGGTGTGATTAGCCGACTCAAGCCCGATTGCTGCGCGCAGCGTGGTTTGTTTGAAACGGCCAAGTTTGTCCAACATCTGCAGTCTCGGAGCAAACCCTACGTGGAGTTGTATTCCGCCATGGGCGGCAAGGGGGACGCCTTGACCATTGACGATGCCACTCATGCCGGCTGCGAGGCTGCGCTGCTGGCACGGCAGCATGGCCATGCCGTCACCCTCTTTATCAACCCGGGTCATGTCATTGAACGGAAACCTTACTTTCTGGTCTTGCTCAGTCTCGTGGTCGACCGCACCAAACTCCCTTGGATTATTTTTCAAGGGACGCGTTATGAATTGGGGAGCTTTGAGCGCAAGCGGGATTTCCGCGAGCATTTGAAGCAACATTTGATGACCCTGGGTTCGGAGGCGCTTCGGGATAAATTCATCCACACAATTGCCCGCCGCTTGCAAGTCGCCAATCTCTCGGTGCCCTGCCCGCTCCAAACCGTAGGGCTGGCTACCTTGCACAAATTGCGCAACCAGGGGGTCGTCTTTGGCAATCATGGCTGGACCCATGCCACTCTGGCCACCTTGACCGCCGAGGCGGGACGGGAGGATATTGCCGCCGCCCGTAAATGGATTCGGCAAAAGCTCGGTTGTGATGGAAATATCTTTGCCGCGCCTTATGGTTGCCAGCTGCCCACCTTCCGCCCGCGGGCTGATTTGTATGCTATGTGGTTTTTAAGCTTTAATATGCTCAGCCCGGGTTTTATCGGCCCTCAGGTTTACAACCGCGTCTCCCTCAGCCTCTGATCCCGGGCTGGCCTGCCCTTTACTCGTAATCCATTCCACCATGGACTTGGCGCATTATTTTGACCGGGTGGTGTTGGTGAATCTTAAACGCCGCCGCGACCGCCTGCGGCAGGCCCAGCGGGCTTTGCGGCAGTGCGATTGGCCGTTTCAAGCCCCAGAGGTGTTTTCCGCCATCGATGGAACCCGCGCCCAACCTCCGGCACGGTGGAAAAAAGCGGCCGGGGTCTGGGGTTGTGCCCAGTCGCATCTGGCAATTCTTGAACAGGCCATAGGCGACGGGATCGATAGCATTTTGATCTTGGAGGATGACCTTTGTTTTGTTGAGAATTTTCGCGACGAAGTTCAACGCTTTTTGCGAAAGGTGCCTCGCGATTGGGAGGGGCTCATGCTGGGTGGCCAGCATATCATCGACGGAAATGGCTGGCCCCCCTTGGTCAAACCGGGCGTGGTGCGTTGTTTCGATTGCGAGCGCACCCATTGTTACGCACTACGGGGAAAATATCTGGCCAGTCTCTGCGCCCGCTGGCGTCGCGGCGCGGGCAATACCCTGGCGCACTGCGACCACATCATGGGGCGGGACCCTCAAATGCAGCGGGCGCATAAAGTCTATGCGCCGGAATTTTTTCTCGTTGGTCAGGAGCGGAGTGTGTCGGACATCTCCACCCGCACGCATCCACGGCGGTTTTGGAATCCACCCGGCCCGGAAAAGGGGATGGTTAATCTTCATGTGCCGCGCACCGTTCTTGATGAATTGCGGGCCTATGGCGTTTATACGGGTTATGAGTATGACCTGCGCAGTGGACGCGACAAACAGCTCGAGCAGATTTTTCTGCATCAGCGCGCCAATCCCGGGTTTGGCCGTAAACTCCTCCATGAGTGGATCATCGCCCGCCAATGGGAAGTCTGTGGTGATGATAAATTTATCCTGGCGCTCTGGCATCCGGACGCCACACCGGAAACGGTCCAAGCCGCCTCTTTGTGGCCCGTGACTGAGGTGAATGCGACGAATATTCGGGATGCATTAAAACAATTTCCGCAAAAAATGTTAAAACTGTAACATTCAAACGATTCACCCTATGCAAAAGTAAATCTAGATGAATTTAGCCGCCGTTTTGAGGGTTAAACCCCACCCGTTATTTATTTCTTAAATCATTTGTTGTAAATGAGTTAAATGCTAATTGAAGAATTCGCTAAGGATTTTTTTCCTGTTGACGATAATGATGACCTTAAAGTACTATATCTACGTCATGAAAAAATCCCTTCTCTCCACCAAGCGCACTTCACGCTTGTCTGCTAAATCCAAGTCTTCCTTTAACAAGGAATGGCTCAAGTCGGTGAAGCTTGCCGACCTCTCCATGTACGCTTCGGGCGAATTGCCCTGCGGCTGTGGTGGTTCCGCCAGCTCGCGCTTGGTGAATCGCTCCTCGGTTCGCAAGAGCAAGTAATCGAGAAGGGATGTCAAAGGCCCTTGCGGATTTGCCTTAACCGGCAATTTCGCAAGGGCCTTTTTGTTTTCTAGTTAAAGGGTGCTCCCGCTGGGACTTGAACCCAGATCACCGGCTTCGGAGGCCAGTGTTCTATCCATTGAACTACGGAAGCCTGGCTGGCTTCTGCCAAAAGAAAAAATGTGTCACAGGGGTGCTGGCGGGTCAATGGCAAACCGCCCCCCGGCTGGGCCGCGTTATTCAAGGCTTGCTCTCGGTGGCGGGCTTCGCCCAGCTGGCCTGGAGATCGCGCCACCACTGCCTTAATTGGGCCGGGTCGGACCCGTATTTAGCCAAATCGGTATTGTAATATTTATAAGCGATCGTCTGTAAAACCTTCAGCGCGGGATCACGGATGGCTGGCGGGTCCTTTTCCACGGCTTCCAGCAAGGGCGGAATGGCAAACGTGTTCCAGTTAACCAGGTCTTGCCGCAGGGCCTCTTGCTTGTCTTTGCCCAGCGAGGCATCACCCAACTGCTGGATTTGCACTCGAATTTGCCGGGTGCTCGCCAGCGGAAAAAGGCCCCAATGGAGATTCTGGTCGAGGGCCAGCACGTAAATGGCGAGGACGTACAGGCAGAAAATCACGAGCACGAGCTTCGCCATCCATGGCGCGCAGCGGGAAGCCGATGCGGTGGCCGGAGCTGAATCTGCGGGAAGGGAACTCTCCATGGCGGGAAAGGGTGTGCGCCAACCAACCATAACTCCGGAATATTGTCAAAGGTTCCACAAACTCAAAACTGGCATTTTGCCGGTGGGTGTGCCACCCTCCCCCCTTGCTCATGAGCCAACCAAATCACTTCTGGGTGCGTATCCGCGGCGAAGCCGAAGCGTTGGCATTGCGTGAACCGGCGCTGGCTCCCTTGCTGCAGGACGTTTTTCAGCACCGGCAATCCTTGGAAGAGGCCCTGAGTGTGCGCCTCACACGCAAGCTGGCCTATCATGCGACGCCGGAGAGCCAACTGCAGGCTGTGTTTCTCGATGCATTTGCCGCAGACCCCAACATCATTCTGCAGGTGCAGGCTGACATCCTGGCTATCAAGGAGCGTGACCCCGCCTGCCGCGATTTGCTGACGCCGATTCTCTACTTTAAAGGGTTCCATGCGCTGACTTGCTATCGTTTTGCCCATCATTTGTGGAAAAAAGGCCGACCTGATCTGGCGTTATACCTGCAAAGCCTGATCTCGGAAGTCTTCGCGGTGGACATTCACCCCGCCGCCCGCATCGGCTCGGGTATTTTGCTCGATCACGCCACCGGCTTTGTGGCAGGTGAGACTTCCGTCATTGAGGATAATGTGTCCATCCTGCACGGTGTGACCCTCGGCGGCACGGGTAAGGAATGCGGCGACCGGCACCCGAAGATCCGCTCCGGTGTGTTGATAGGCGCCGGGGCAAAGATTTTGGGCAATATTGTCGTGGGTACCGGGGCCAAAGTGGGCGCCAACAGCGTTGTGCTGCATCCAGTCCCGCCCCATGCCACGGTGGCGGGCGTACCCGCCAAGATTATTGGTCGCGCGGAACAGGCCGAACCTTCGCGGGCCATGTCGCACAATCTGGATAATCTCGAGGAATTCATCAATCCCGGTGAGGGGATTTAGCGACTGCGGTTCACTGCCTTTTCCCCATCAAGGCGAGACGAGAATGTGATAAAAGGCCGGCTGGTTGATGGCTGGGGCCGGGTCGCTGAATTGAAGGGTGCCGCCAGTGCCAGCTTGGGCGGAACCCACATTCGTCCAATTGGCGGGTTTGAGTGTGGTTGTGCGCTGCAATTGGTAGTTATGCCCGGCGTAGGACTGGATGCTCATCACCATGCTGGTGCCAGACATCCGCACCTGCGCCAGCTTGATCGAACTGGCGTTTACGTAGGTGCCGTTGTTGCTGAGGGTGCCTGCCACTGGATTTGCACCAGTGGTAGCGTCAATTAACCCGGTGTTGTTCAAGGCCCCTGATATGGTAAGCCCCGTGCCATTGGCCAGACGCAGCGTGCCGGAATTGGTCAAATTGCCCACAATGCGAAGCGGTGTGCCAGTGCCAGTGGCCAGTGTCACCGTGCCTTGGTTCACCACATTCCCGGTAATCACGCCATTGCCAGTCAGTGTGCCGCCAGCGCGGATGTAGAGGGTGCCGATTGATACATTGCCCGGCAGGTCGAGTGTGCCGCCGGATTGTACTTCGATGGTGTTATTCCCCGTTCCAGCACCGGAGATTTGGAGTGTACCGCCAGTGACGGTGGTGTTGCCAGTGTAGCTAAGCGTGCCCGCGAGAGTGAGTGTCCCAGCTCCCGTTTTGGTGATGGCGGTGGGGCCGGTGCTGTCAGTAATGTTCCCTGCATAGGTCGAGCTGGTGTTCTTTGCGCCGATGCGCCAGGTGAGGGTCCGCCCAGCAGTTGGCCCGCCCTTGAGACTGGCGGTTGCCACCCCGGAAAGCTCGCCTATGTCGAGTGTAAGGCCGCTGCTCGGCGGCGTGGAATTATAATAGGCAAACACTTGATCGCCCAAGCTGATGGCTGCATTGGCATAGCCATTCGTGTTGGTGACCCGGAAATCACCGCCATCGCTATCCGTGACAACATTAATATTGCCGGAGAAGGAGGACCAGTTGCCCTTAAGGTCCGTCCGCACATAGCCCGTATAGAATGTAAAGTTGCCCGAGCCAGAAAGAGATCCGGTCAGGGAGCAGCGGCCATCGGCCTCCAGTCGTGCCGTGGCATTGGCGGGGACGATAATGCTCCAAGCCGCGGTTTCGCTGGCCTGCACATCCGACATGGAAAGGGTGCCATTAACGATGGTCACACTGCCGGTGCCCAAGCCATTGGAGTTGGCTCCGGCACTGGCCAGGAGAATGGTGCCATTGGCAAGGGTCGTGCCTCCGCTGTAGGTATTATTGCCGGCAAGGATGAGCACGCCCGCGCCGTTTTTCACCAAGGCCCCCGTGCCATTGATTACTCCGCTGACTTGCAGTGAATTGCCAGCCGGCGAAATATCCACCCCCGCTCCGTTGGCGCCGAGCATGAAGTTGCGGTTGGTGTTCGTTTGCGGACCGGTGAGCATCAAAGTACCGCCATTGATGATGAGATTGCTGGCATTGCCCGACGACGCGCCAACCGAGCTGGCCACGCCTCCATCATTAAGATTGTTCACCGCCAAAGTGCCACCGGTGACCACGGTGGGTCCCGTGTAGGTGTTGGTGGCGTTGAGTGTGAGCATTCCCGAGCCTGATTTGGTAAGGCCTCCAGTCCCGGCGATCGCGCCATTGCTGGAAAAACTGTAATTGGCGGAGGAGTTTACCACCACCGAGGCCACCGGCAGCGCCGCCGCCAGTGTCACATTGGCATTAGTCGCCCCTGTATTATCGAATTGGACGGTATCGCCCGAAACAAAGACATCGGCCGTGCCATTGCGGCGCCAGTTTTGGGTGGTGGCAATATCCCATTTATTGCTGGAGACGCCCCCGGCCCAGGTGACAATGCCGGGCGCCCGGGGGCTGGCCACAGAGAGAATCAAAGCGCCTCCATTTGCCAGTAAAGTGTAGGGTGTGCCATCGGGTGCCGTGACGGTGATATTACTAAGGTTGCCTAGGAGTGAGCCGGTGTAAGTGACCAGCGAATAATTCCCCGGAGCCAGTTGAGTATTGAGCGCATTGATAACCAGGCTGACATTGCCCGAAAGCGTGAAATTCCCGGTGATGGCAATATGATCATTGGCCTTGGTCAGGCCTGTGGGATCGTCAGAAAGGTCCAAGGCCAGGGTTGAGCCGTCACCCATGGTCAAACCTGCGCCAAAGGTCAGGTTACCGGTGCTGTTCATCCCACCGCCGGGAGTAACTGCCCCACGGTAAAGCACCGACACCGCATGGCTGAATCGCCCATTGCCGCCAATGCGCCCACCCGTACGGCCTGCTGCCAACGCCCCACCCCAGGTGCCGCCCCAGACGGTCACCGGGCTTTGCTGGAGGTCACCGTTGACGAGCAAAGCACCATCCCAGACCACCGTATTGCCCGTAAAGGAATGGTTGGCAGTCAATGTCAGCGTCCCTGCGCCAACTTTAGTCAAAGCCATATTGCCAGTGAGTGAGCCGCTCCCGCCAAAAATATAATCACTCGGTGAATAGACGGTGACGGCCCCTGGCTGCAAACTACCCACCAGATTGATGGTGCTGCCATTGTTCCCAGTCAGATCGAATAAGACGGTATTGCCATCGGCATAGGTGTTTGCCGCGCCAGCATTGTCATTATTGACCCAATCAGCCGCAATGCCCACCTCCCAATCACTCCCCGTCGTGCCGCCCCGCCAGCGAAGCTGGGCGTTGACCATGGGCGGCGGGGGTGGCGGAGTCATGCCAGTGCCGAGGTAGTAGTCCACATAAGAGGACTGCACGTAACCCTTGCACGTCGCCTGGAGCCGGTAGGCCGGGTTCTGCATCAAGGTGTAAAGACGGGTGGTGGCGGCGATTTTGGTGACGTAGATGCGCAGCTCCGAGTAGTCATTGGCAACGAGCACCAGTTCCTCGCGCCAGTCCCCCAAAATATCGCCGGTAAATGCCGGGCGGCCGCCGTAAGCCTGGTGGACCCCGCCGTTATCGTTGTAGATGGTGTAGAGCCGATTGGCGGCGCCGTTGGTGGTGCTGAATTTGTTGACTACCGGGTTGAGCGCCCCGGAACCGGCGCCATCAATAAACTCGCGGCTCAAATCACCATCCCACCAAAGGCCCTCGGGCGGCCAGATGTTGTTAGCGTAGATTTGCGTGCCCTTGCTGTCAAAAATTCCCGGCTGGGTGGAGTAAAACTCATAGCCTTTGTGGTTCGGGTCAATGTCAAGGGCGATGCCCCGGCCCACGTCCACGATGCCGTCAGAGTACCATTTTTTGATGATTTTGCCCGTGGCTGATTCGTAATAGGCGGTCGCCAGCATCGTGGGATTGTTTTGCTGGATGGCAAAGGTCTCCAAGCCGGGATGGTCGGGGTCGATGTCGGCAATGTGAAAGCGGTCACCGTGGATAAGTTCGTTGGAGAAAAGCTGGGTGCCGTTCGCGGCCAGGACAAAGGAAATATCGCAATACTCGTCCTTGCCGTCGTTGTTCACATCGGCAATGCGGATTTGGTGGGCGACGCGGGTTGGGTGCGCGGAATCACGCTGAAATGTCCAGCGCTGGGAAATCTGGCCATTGCGATAGTCCCACGTGGTGGCCACCATGTTGAAGCTCAAGTCGGCATTGCGGTTTTCCCCCTCAAAAAGCAGGCTGGGCCGGGTGCCATCGCAATACATGATGCCAAAGTGGCCGCTTAAGGGGCCAATGGAGCTGAAGGGGTTAGGCACGGTGGCGCGCGCTTTTTCCGCACCCGTCAGACCGTCGAGCACGGAGATATACTCGATGGTATCGTTGGCGGCGGTGACGACCGAGCCGTCGCCCAGGATGGTGCCATTGGAGGTTTTCAGCAGCACCTCCGCCTTGCCATCGCCATCCATGTCATAGACGGTGACATGGTCGCAATGGCCCACGCTGATGGCGGAAGAACCTGGCGAGATATTGTATTGATTAACGCTGTTGGGCCCCATGTTCACCCGCCAAAGGAAGGTGCCGTCGAGTTTGTAGGCCTCCACATATTCGCGGTGGGTGTTGTTCGGGTCGGTCGAGATGCGATCCACCACAAAGTCATACTCACCGTTGCCATCCAGGTCACCCACCCAGGAGAATTTCACATCATAGGGGAACGTGTCCGTGGCATCACCCGGGTATTGGGGAATGGTCTGGAGTGGAATGGAGAGATATTGGCGGACGGGAGCATTGGCCGGCAGGGCATAGGAGGCACTGGCATTTTGCTCAACTCCATTGAGCACCGGCCGCACAAAATACGCCACGGAGCTGTTCAAGGCGGTGGAACCGGGCGTGTCCGTAAAATCCGTGGTGGTGGTCAGCACTGCGGAGTTCACTTTCGTCGCGGAGCCACTGCCGATTTTTCGGTAGAGATTGAAGCCAAGAGTGTCCGGGTCGTCGCCCAGCAGCCGCCAACTGATATAGGTTTGCGTGGAACTGGTGCGGAGCACGACCACCCCCCGGCCCAGTTTCTCTGTCTGCCGTTGTGCCAGCCCCGTCAAGGGGCAGACCAAGGCCAGTATCAACAGGAAAAGGGAACGTGGCTTCATCATGAGCGGTTGTTCCCCATCACCTGGCGCACGTAGGCGTGTCTGCGCTGAAGGGTCATCCAGAGCATCCCTGCCAGGCCTAGGCCAATGACCGCGGCGTATAGGAGGGAATGCCGGGGAGATGGCAATCCCGCGGGAACCGATTGCGCCTGTGGTGGGGTTGACGGCGGCCATTGCCAGGTAAAGACCGGCTGCGAGCGTGTTAGATGCGGGCTGGTGGCCAAGACATTTTCTTCTTCATCGTAAACGGTTAAATTGGCGCCAAAGCCCAATGGCATTTGCCGGAGGTAAGCAGCCTCGATTTTCACTTGTCCCGGAGCAGGCTCTGGGAACACGAGCACCGCTTCAAGCTCCCCCAATTTGCTAAATTGCGCATTCGTCAGAATTGGGGCGCTCACACCTTGGTCGCTACTGATGAGAATAAAACCTCTGGCTTGTTCCTTTAGCTTAAGCAGCAAGTTTTCTGGGTCACCGCCCAGGGATGGGAGGGCCGTTTCTCCGGCCAAGGGGATGGCCGACTGGGCCGCCAGGGTTAATTTCAACTCCAGCCGGCTATGTCGCAGGTGTACATCGACGGTGCTTTCAAAGGGCTGATGACCGAAGGCTGATTGTGTGACAAACGCCAAGGCCACCGCCAACCACCAAGGCAAGGGTGATTTAAGCATGGGATTGCAAATTTCAGGGGTAGCGAGAATCGCAGTGAAAAGCCACGTTGAGCGACGCAACTCTCCAAGTAAAAGCATACTCCAAACCCTCAGGATAACAACTTCAATTTGAGTGGGCCATCCTGCGCAAATCAGCCTTTATTGGGTCATTTTTGGCCATGATGACAATTCAACCTTTCCGATGTTTATGCTGGGTTTTATTTGTCCACAAATCGAAATTATTTTTCATAAGAACCTACATCTCAATAGCTTAATAGAATAATGCCGTTTTCCAACCCCAGCATTGAATTATTATCGCTACATTTTGGACTTTGGCTGGTTGGTAGCAAAATCACAATCGCTTCGTTGGTATTGTTTTGCTCGAACCGCGCAATTGTGACTCATTCGACGGTTTTACCCCATGCTTACTACCAATTCCCCCGCCCCTTCGGCCGCGTCTTCACGCGCAGAGCGCTTCCTGCCTCTGATGCTGCTTTTGTTTATCGGCAGCGGCTGTGCGGCGCTGATTTACGAAATCGTCTGGTACCAGATGCTGCAACTGGTCATCGGCCTGACCACCATCTCCCTGGGGCTGCTGCTGGGCAGCTTCATGGGTGGAATGTGCTTGGGGAGCATACTGCTTTCACGCCTTGTCAAGCGGACTCAACACCCCCTGCGGGTTTACGCCTTTTTGGAGCTCGGCATCGGCGCCATTGGTTTGTTGGAGCTGTGGTTGATGCCGGCTGTGGGCGATTTTTACACCAACCATGCCGGTGGGCATGACTATTGGAACATCATTGCCCGTGGCTTGGTGGCGGCGGTTTGCCTGGTGCCCCCGACGTTGCTCATGGGGGCAACTTTGCCCGCCATCGCGCGCTATGTGGAAATGTCGCCCACGGGCGTCTCCTGGCTCGGATTTTTCTATGGCGGCAATATTGTGGGTGCCGTATTCGGCTGTCTCTTTGCGGGCTTTTATCTTTTGCGCGTGCATGACATGGCCTACGCCTCGGAAGTGGCCGCGGCCATCAATGTAACCGTCGCCGTACTGGCGATGCTGCTTGCTTCGGTCAGCCCCATCGGCGAGAGCACGGAAGACACCGCTCGGCCTGCGCAACGCATTCCCGGCGCATGGGCAGTCTATGCCTGTATAGGCTTGTCTGGCCTTACGGCCTTGGGTGCCGAGGTAATCTGGACGCGCCTTATTTCCCTGTTGCTCGGCGGCACGGTATACACCTTTTCGATCATTCTTGCCGTGTTCCTATTTGGCCTCGGCATGGGCAGTAGCTTGGGCTCCTTTGTCTCCCGCACCAAGCTCTCCCCGCGCGCCGCTTTGGGGGTATGCCAGATGCTGCTGATTGGCGGCATTGCGTGGACGGCTTTCAATATTTCGCGTTCCATCCCCTACTGGCCCATCAACCCGGGCTTGATCGGCAACATGACCAATGGCACTTGGTTTGTATTCCAGCTTGATCTGGCTGTCGCTACTTGGGCCATCCTGCCCGCGGCGGTATTGTGGGGTGCCAGCTTCCCGCTGGCACTCTCGGCCGTGGCGGCACCGGGGCAGGACCCTGGCAAGCTGGTCGGCGGCGTCTATGCTGCCAATACTGTGGGCGCCATTGTGGGCGCTGTTTTCTTCAGCATCGTGTCCGTGCCACTGTGGGGCACCCAGACCTCGCAGCAGTTGCTGATTGGGCTGGCTGCATTTTCCACCTTCCTGGCCCTTGCCCCTTTGATTCTTGGCCGCGGCGAACGCGAAGCAAAGCCAGCCACGGCTGGTGCGATGCCTAGCCTGGGCATCGCCGCCATGCTGGTCCTCACACTCGTGGGCGCGCCTTTGCTGGGCGGCAGCATTCTCCCCGGCTATTGGGGTGCGATTGCCTACGGCCGGCAAGTGGCCACGTATAACTCCGTGCTTGTGCCCGAAATCACGAAAGAGCCCAATGTCCCGCAGGATAACTCCGGCCGCACCTATTGCGTCTTTGCCGGTGAAGGCCTTAACGGCACTGTGGCGGTCACCAAATCTACCGCAGGCGTGCGCAGCTTCCACTCCGCCGGCAAGGTGCAGGCCTCCAATGACCCGCACGATATGCGCTTGCAGCGGATGCTGGGGCATATCTCCGCTTTGACCACCACCAAGGAACCGGAGACGGTGCTGGTGGTCGCCTGTGGCGCCGGGGTCACCGCCGGTTCGTTCCTGATGCATCCGAGTGTCAAAAAAATCACCATTTGCGATATTGAGCCGCTGGTGCCCCGCTATGTAACCCCGCAGTTTTCCAAGGAAAACTATGGGATCACTGACGACATCATCAATCACAACCCTTCCGTGGTTCACACGCCGACGGGCGACAAGATTGTCGAAGTCGTCTATGACGACGGGCGGCACTTCATCCGCACCACGAAGGAAAAATTTGACGTGATCACCTCCGACCCCATTGACCCGTGGGTCAAGGGCTGTGCGGCCCTGAACACGGTCGAGTACTACCAGATGTGCAAGGAGCATCTGAACCCCGGTGGCGTCATGAGCCTGTGGATTCCCTTCTATGAAAGCAATGACGCCTCGGCCAAAAGCGTGCTGGGGACGTTCTTCAAGGTCTTCCCCGAAGGAATTTTGTGGAGCAATGACTACACGGGTGACGGTTACGATGCCGTGCTCTTTGGCCAGGCGGAGCCCACCAAAATCAACCTCGACTCCCTCCAGGCCCGCTTGAATAGCGAGCGCTACGCTGCCGTTCGCGAATCCCTGGCTGACGCCGGGTTCCCGACAATGGCGGATTTGCTGGGCACCTACGCTGGTCGCGCGGCGGATTTGCAACTCTGGATGCAGGGTGCGGAAATCAACGAAGATCGCAGCCTGCACCTGCAATATATCGCCGGCATGGCCTTGAACACCTACGATGGTCCCGGCATCCTCAACCGCATCCTGCTCCATTACAAGTATCCCGCCGATATGTTCAGCGGTTCGCCGGAACTTATCCAGACCGTGCGGCAGGCCATTGAAATTCCCCGCCGCTTGTCCGACGGTGCAACAGCGCCGGTAGCGGCGAAGCCATAAAAGTACTTTGACTTGTTCTGGGTTGTGCTTTTTGCAGACATCTGAAGATGCACGCGGGTGGTTGCGCAATATCGCTTCACACGGTATCACGCACAAATTTTATATTAAGTCATTATTTATTAATGACTTAAGTATAATAATTTACAAATTCACCCCCTAGGGAGAGCTGGAATAAGAATTGCTATTTGAGTCAGATGTGCGTAGCGTTTTTTCATCTATACTTTCGGGTTTCCTGGCCGGTAGGCCATCAATGAAAACAACTGCCACCAAGCTCACACGCCGCCAATTCATCGGCATGTCCACCGGGGCTGCCGGATTGCTGGCGGGCGACGCCGTTTTTATTGAACCGTCGCTGATTAAAACCCGTTTCGTCAAGGTGGCTAAGGGGGATACGACTCACCGCATTGTGCATTTCAGCGATGTGCACCACAAGGGCGACCGGGCTTATCTCGCCGACGCAGTGAAGCAAATCAACGCCCTGTCGCCGGATTTGGTCTGCTTTACGGGGGACTTGGTGGAGCAGGCCGAACACGTGTCCGAGGCGGTCGAAGTGCTCAAGGGCATCAAGTCGCCACTCTACGGTGTCCCGGGCAATCACGATTATACTTCGAACGCCGACTTCAAGCTCATCAACGATGCTTTTGCCTCCACGGGTGGCCGCTGGTTGTTGAACGAGAATGCGGTGATCGATGGCGGCCAGCTTAACTTGATTGGCGCAGTCTGTGACGACCCCAAAATTGTCCAGCCGCTGCCCAGTGCCAAAAACGTGGTGCTGATGCACTACCCTGTCTTTGTCTCTCACTTGGAAGACCGGACCTTTGATTTGATGCTGGCTGGGCATTCCCACGGCGGCCAGGTTCGCCTGCCGTTGATTGGCGCGGTCATCCTGCCCAATGGCGTCGGTCGTTATGACATGGGTCTCTTCCAAACCGCTGCGGGGCCTTTATACGTCAACCCGGGCTTAGGCTGGCTCCACGTGGACATTCGCTTTAACTGCCGGCCGGAAATCACGGTCTTTGAGGTTTAGCTCCCGCCAGGCGGGCCGACAAGGCTGCTTGGGAAAGCCCTGTGATGCGCAGACGCTTGTTGCGTGAAGCATGGCCAGATTCAAGCGTGATGGCGGCCTTGGGCACATTTAACTCCTTGGCCAGCAAGGCCACGACCGCCGCGTTGGCGCGGCCATCTTCCGGTGCCGCGGTCACCTTGACTTTCAAAGCCTCGCCTTGCCAGCCAGTGATTGCGTCCCGGGAGGATCTCGGCACTACCTGCAGCGTCAGGACAAGATTTTCCACCACGGGTCACTCGCGCAATTTGCCTGCGGCCTTTTCAGTCAGGAAATTTTTGTAAGTTTCACGCAATCCTTCCCGCAGGTTGTACTTGGGTGCCCAGCCAGTGGCGCGCAATCGTGAAACATCGAGCAATTTGCGGGGAGAGCCGTCCGGCTTGGAAGTATCCTGCACAATGCGTCCCCGGTAGCCTACGGTTTCCGCCACAATCTCAGCGGCTTCGCGGATGGTCACATCCACCCCCGTGCCGATGTTGACCCAGTCGGGCGGGTTGTCCAACTCGCAAAGATGCAGCAGTGCCTCCGCGCAATCGTCAACCTGGAGAAACTCGCGCTTGGGCTGGCCCGTGCCCCAGAGCACGACTTCCGGCGCGTTGGCTTCCCGCGCATCGTGGAAACGCCGCAGCAACGCCGGCAGCACGTGGGAGTTCTGGGGATGGTAGTTATCACCTGGACCATACAGGTTGGTTGGCATACCCGAGTGGAACAGAACGCCGTATTGTTTGCGATAGTACTGGCAGAGTTTCAGCCCTGCGATTTTGGCTAACGCATAGGGTTCATTGGTCGGCTCCAAGGGACTGGTGAGCAGGCATTCCTCCGTCATGGGCTGTGGGGCCAGGCGCGGGTAGATGCAGGAGCTGCCCAAAAAGAGCAGACGTTTGGCTTTGGTCCGGTAGGCGCCCTCAATGAGATTGACCGCAATCGACAGGTTGTCGCGGATAAAGTCCGCCGGATACGTGTTATTGGCATGAATGCCCCCCACCTTGGCGGCCGCCACAATGACAAGGTCGGGCCGGTGCTGGTTGAGAAATTGAAGCGTGGCGGCGGGGTCCGTCAGGTTGAGCTCCGCCCGGCTGGCCGTAAGGACTAGCGAATGGGGATGCCCACGGCGGTTTAGCGCGCGCAGCAGGGCCGCCCCCACCATGCCTTGGTGACCGGCGACATAGATTTTCCATTCCGGGGAGAGTTTCATGAGCAAGGGATGGGTACGAGGCAATAAACCGTAAAGAGCTTGATTGGCTTTCACAAAAGAGTGAACCTCAATTTGCACCCAATCGACGCTTTTATGAAACCCAAGCACGCCATTATTGCCGCCATTGTTTTGTTTATTCTGGCTTATCTTTTTTGGCCCTCGCCGGTCAAAGATGACAAAGCTGCCGCCACCGGCAGTTCCCCTAGCACACCTATCGCAAAGACTGCTTCTTCTTCAGTTGCAACCCATCCCACGCCGGCCTCTACTGCCGCCATTCGGTCGGTCTCCGCTCCGGGTTCAGAACCTGCCAAGGTGGGCGAGACCGTTAAGACCGACTCCGGGCTGGAATATGAGATACTGACACCAGGTACCGGCTTGGAGGCCATTTCCGGGCACCCCGTGGTTGTGAACTACACCGGCACCCTCACGGATGGCACCCAGTTCGATACCAGCATCGGCCGCGGGCCCTTCACCTTCAATCTCGGTGGCGGCCAAGTCATCAAAGGGTGGGACGAAGGCGTGGCCGGCATGAAGGTCGGCGAAAAGCGCAAATTGATCATTCCGCCGCAACTGGGCTATGGTCCGCGCGGGGTCGGCGGCGTTATCCCACCCAATGCCACCCTGGTTTTTGAAGTCGAATTGCTCGACGTGAAATAAGCCCCCCTATTCCATGTAGGGCGTATATTCCGGAACAATCTGGGTCAGGAATTTTTTAATCTCGTTGCGCTGCCCGGGTACTAGGTGGGCGGACAATTGGCGCAGCCATTCCTGCACTTTTTCCGGGGTGGCCGCCTGGCACACGAAGCGGAAAATGCGCGGGTGAGCGGTGTCTTGGAATTGCTCGCCGACGTGCTGGAACTCCTCGAACAGCTTTTCCCCAGGGCGCAAACCGGTGAATTTGATTTCGATATCCACATTCGGACGGAAGCCGCTGAGCTCGATAAGCTGCCGGGCCACATCGACGATCTTGATGGGTTGGCCCATATCGAGGACAAAAATCTCGCCTCCCCCGGCTTGGGTGGCTGCTTGCAGCACAAGGCCGACAGATTCAGGAATGGTCATGAAATAACGCATCACTTCCGGATGTGTCACCGTGACTGGCCCGCCATCTGCAATCTGGCGTTTGAAGGTGGGGATGACACTGCCCGAGGAGCCGAGCACATTGCCAAAACGCACGGCGCAGAATTGGGTCTTGTTGCCCGGCGTGTGCTGTTGGGCCTGCACGGCTATTTCCGCCAAGCGCTTGGAACACCCCATCACACTGGTGGGGTTCACCGCCTTGTCGGTGGATATGAACACAAACTTGCCCACCCCATGCTGGGAGGCCATCTGGGCCAGTCGGCTAGTGCCGATGGAGTTGTTGCGCAGTGCTTCTACCGGCTGGTGCTCCATCATGGGCACGTGTTTGTGGGCCGCTGCATGGAAAATAAGCGAAGGCTGGTAGGTGCCCATGAGCCAGTTCATGCGGCTTTCATCCAGGATGGTCGCCACCACGGGGAGTATCAAGGGTCCATGCCCCAGGCCGACCAATTCCTGCTCAATTTGAAACAATTGCACTTCGGAGTGATCAACCAGAATCAACTGCTTGGGCGCGCGGTTGGCGATTTGCCGGCACAATTCCGCCCCAATGCTGCCACCCGCCCCGGTGACCAGCACCACCCGGCCGCGGATCATTTCCTGGATCAACTGGGAGTCGAGGCTGACGGGCTCGCGGCCCAATAAATCCTCCAGCTCCACTGGGCGCATTTGCGAGGCCTGCACCCGGCCTGAGGCCAGCTCCCACATCGCCGGCATGACTTCGGTTTCCAAGCCCAGGGCCTTGGCCTTGCTCACCACCTCCAGCATACGACGATGCGCCGTCGCCGGCAGCGCAATGATGATTTGGTCAAAATCATAGACTTCACGCGCGTCATCGAGCTGGTCGGGCGGGCCCACCACCGGCACGCCGTGAATGTCATGGCCGTGCTTGGACTCGTTGTCATCAAAAAAGACCACTGGTTTGAGCCCCAATCCGCGCTTGGATAGCAAATCCGCCACCACCGCCGCGCCTACCTCGCCCGCGCCCACGATGGCCACCCGCCGTTGGGTGGAAGGGCCGGTCTGGGAGGTGTTGGTGGGTTTGCCTTCGCGATAAAATCGAAGGGCCACCCGGAAAAAACTCACCAAAATGGTTGAGAGGAGAAAATTGACGATGATGATGGCCCGCGAGGGAACCGCCTGCTCATGCTGGAAATAATTGAACGCGTAAAAGAGCACCACCAGGATCGCGGAGGCCGAACCAAAGGCCCAAATGATGCGCACCAAGTCTGGAAGGCGGAAATAGGACAGGAAGCCCCGGAACTGGCCGAAAACATAGAGCAAAAGCAATTCAAGCGGCACCACCCAGAATAATTGGTGCAGCCGAGGTGTCGTCCAGCCGTCTCCATTGCTTCCGGGGCTGAAGTCAAAATCGAAACGCAAATCATAAGACAACCATAGGCTGCCGATCAGCAACAGCGCGTAACAGACAAACACCACGAGGTGGCGTTGGAAAGTGCGTGGCAGGGATGATGAAGGCATGACGAATGACAAAGGGTAAGCATATCCCGCCAGGTTGCTGCTGGCAAGGATTTGCTCCGCATGAGCGAGCCTCTTTTCCTTGTTAGGCGAAGCAGGACTTGACGACAGCCGCCACCCGGGCCCGGTCGCTCTCCGTCAAATTGGAGCCCGAGGGCAGGCAAAGCCCGTGTTCAAAAAATTCCTGGGCCACGGCGCCGCCAAAGCAAACCGCCTTGGCATACAACGGCTGCAGGTGCATGGGCTTCCAGACCGGGCGGGCTTCAATATTTTCCTTTTCCAGCGCTAGGCGCACCTTTTCGCGGTCGGTGCCACTGCGCGTCGGATCAATGGTCAGGCACGTCAGCCAGCGGTTGGCGCGTCCCCAGCTTGCTTCCGGCATGAAGACCACGCCGGGCAAACCACCCAAGGTTTTTTGATAAAAATCAAAATTGGCCCGCCGCCGGGCAACCTTATCGGCCAGATGCCGCAATTGTCCGCGTCCGATGGCGGCCAGAACGTTGCTCAACCGATAGTTGTAGCCCATTTGCGAGTGTTCGTAATGTGGTGCCGGATCGCGCGCTTGGGTCGCCAGAAAGCGGGCTTGCTTGGCCAGTGTTTCACTCTTGGTCACGAGCATCCCGCCACCGGAGGTTGTGATGATTTTATTGCCGTTAAAGGAATAAATGCCCGCCAGTCCGCGGTTGCCTACTGGTTTGTTGTGGTAAGTGGCACCCAGCGCCTCCGCTGCATCCTCGATCAACACCACGCCGTGCTGCTCGCAGAGTTGACCGATGGCATCAAGATCCGCGCTCTGCCCATAGAGATGGGCCAGGATCAGGGCTTTGGGTGTTTTGCCCGCTTTGCTCCGGACGCGCAGCGCATCCGCGAGGATGTTGGGGTCCAAATTCCAGGATCGGCGTTCGCAATCGAGAAAGACTGGCGTGGCGTTTTCGTAAAGGATGGGGTTCGCCGTTGCCACAAAGGTGAGGGTTGAGCAGAAAACCTCACTGCCCGCCCCCACTCCGGCCAATCTCAAGGCCAGGTGCAGCGCCGCCGTGCCTGAGCTAAGGGCCACCGCATGAGGCGCTTCCACCGCCTGGGCAAATTCATGCTCAAAGGCATCCACGTGCGGGCCCAGGGGGGCAATCCAATTGGTGGCAAAGGCTTCCGCCACCAAAGCTTGTTCATCAGGCCCGATATCAGGCGGGGAAAGGTAGATGCGCGAGGGCATGCCGTAAAAGTAGAGAATCGAGCATAATCGTTCATCGGAGGCGGGCAATCGGAAAGCACGGACCTCGCTTGTCTTTTGCCTGTCTAAGGTTTAAACTTGTCTTTATGAAAGTCCCCCGCTGGTTGCGCATCTTGCTGGGTTTTGGCGCTGCGATCGTCATCGCATTGCTGGGGCTTAACGCATACATGGCGTTCAAACCCGTGCCCAAGCCCCAAATTGCCCAACCTTTGGTAAATTTGCTGCCTTCAGCACCCTTGGGCTGGAAAGCCCAGGACGAGCCTTTGGCCAGCACTCCGGAGGAACAGGAGCAAGTCGAGGGCGTGCTGCATTTTGACGATGCGGTTTACCGGATTTATGACAACGGCCAGACCAAAATTGGCCTCTACATCGCCCATTGGCTGCCGGGAAAATACAGCCCAGCCAAAGTGGGTTCACACTCCCCCATCACTTGCTGGGTGCACAATGGTTGGAGCACGGTGAAGTGGGACCAGGATGTCGAGCAACGGCTGGCGGGTAATCCACTCAAGCCGATGGAGGTCGGCATCTTTGAAAAAGACCATGAAAAAGTGAACGTCATTTTTTGGCACCTGGTCGGCGGCACTCCCATGCATTATGACCTCGTCGGCTGGCAGAACGGATTGGCGGGCCGCATCGAGCGCCTCCCCACCTTGGTGGCCGATTTTTCCCGCTATGGCCTTGACCAGCGCAAGGAGCAACTCGTCGTACGGCTCTCCAGCACCCAGCCCTTTGACGGGTTGTGGGCTGACTCTGGCTTTGTCCAATTCATGGACCAATTAAGCCGGAATTTTGACCTCTACGTCCAGCCGCCTGCTATCACTGGCGGCTCCCAACACGCATCACTTGGCCACTATCCCGCCAATGAAGTGGGGGCGCGGTTGGGCTTGGCTGATCTCTAGCACATAGGCATCGGTGCCTGCTTCGACAGATTGTGGATCGGGCATAAACCCAAGCTTGGGCAGCCAATTCTTCACAAGACTATTTTTGACCGTCGGCCGGTAAATCCCCCGCAAACGTTGTGCCCCCGCATTTCTGGCGGATTCAAGCATGAGATTAAACATGGCCTCCTCCAAACCGCGCGCGATAACACGGCAACTCATCACCCAACTGTCAATTTCCAGCACGCCAGCTTCCCCCGGCTTCAGGATCCATAGCCCCACCAGCCCATGATCGCCGTAGCAATCTCGCAGGCGAAACCAGCGGGCTACCGCATCTGGCTGCGACATTAGTCCAGTTAGTACCGCGCGGTCGTGTCGGCGGGTGGTCAGGTTCCACTGGTTGGTACGGGCCAGCAACTGTTCGGCACGGTCTAAGGTTTCTTCGGAAAGCGGGCCGTATTCGGCGGTCATTTTCAGGCTGACGAGAAATGTTTCCAGTGTGGCGGATTCGGCGCGCAAAGTGTCGCGGAGTTCATTCGCCTGGTAGGCGGCGGCGCGGTTGCGGTCCTCTTTCGAAATCGATAGGTTGTCAAAAAATCGCCGTTGCCGCAGCGTACAGACGTAGGTTGAAGTATCGTCAGCAATCTCCGGCACCGCCACTTCCGGCAACGCCTGGCGCACCCGGGCGCGCTCCACCGGGTTGTCATCCACAAATACAAAACTGTCGAGCCCGAGTTTCAGCTTTTTAGACAGGGCGCAAAGATTGGCCGCTTTGTCCTCCCAATTGACCATGCGCCCGACAAAACTATCCCACGTGAGCAATAGGGACCTTTTGGAGAAAACTTCGCGCGCGTCGGCTTCATTATTTTTCGAACAGATCGCAAGAAGGACACCCCGCTCACGCAGTTCAACCAGGTATTTTTGGTAATCTGCGTAAGCACCGACGCAGGTAATTCCCTCCACCCCATCCTCGCCCACCACACCTCCCCAGAGCACATTATCGAGGTCGGTCACCAGGACTTTGCGCATCCGGCCCCAGCCGGCCCGCAATAACGCCAGCCAAGCTTCTACCACCGCCACACAACCCGCCGGAGCGGGGTGCTGGCGCACTGCTTCCCAGAGGCGTTCATCATGCCAGAGGGGTGCCCCCGCGAGCTGCTGGGCCTCCGCAAAATCCGCCCATAGCATTCCCGGGGGCAAGGCTGCCTTGAGGCGCTGGTTTACCTCCGGCAAAACGTGGCGTAAAGCCGATCCCTCCTCCGGTAAATCAAAGCCTGGCCATATAACCAAACCCAGCCCTTTCGCGGCACGCTGCATCAAGGCCGTCTCTTCGCCAATCAGCGCGCCAACCTCTGTTGTCCCTGGCGCGAGGGATCGCCATCCCCGCAAAATGAGGGTAATTTCCGGCTGGAATTTGCGCAATGCGGAATCCCCTTCCAGAATCTCCTGCCGCCACGAGCCAAAGGGCGATTCGTAGAACTCCGGCCACCACCCATCGCGAAATGCCAGTGCGCGCAGCACGGGCTGTAGGAAAGTCAACGTGTCCGCTCCTATCAGCGCGACGCGTCTTGCGGGATAGCCTGACGGTGCGGTTCCCTGGCAGGTATTATCGAGAAACCTGGCTGCCGTGGTGGCCAGGGAATAATCCGCCGGAACATCCAACCCGATGCGAAGTTCCCGCAAGGCTCCGGCCAAGTCGTGGCGGGAGCGGCATTCCCTGGCCCTCGCCAAGGCTTCAGCAAAAAAATGCTGACCGGAGGTTTCGGTCATGGCAGCAGATCCAGCAGTTCCTTCACGCTGTGCAAGCCAGCCACAGCCTGAACGGGCACGCGGATGCCAAAGGCGGTTTCGGTGGCCAGGACAATTTGCACCGTGGCCACCGAATCCCATTCCGCGCAATCAGCAGTGGAAAATGTCTCGGTCACCCGCAATGCCGGCTGGTCGAGCACATCGCGGAAAATTTTCTGCAGCCGTTCCAGCTTTTCGTTCCGGGTCATGATTTTTGGCCCAGTTCCGCCAGGGACAGCTCGGTGGATGCGGCAATGGGCGCCAGACCGGCCGCCCCCACGCGCACCAACGCCAATCCCCACGACAATCCAACACCGAAGGATGCCATCAGCACCAATGCTCCGGGTCGGACCCGTTGTTGCCGCACCGCTTCGGACAACACCGCGGGGGTGGCTGCGCCGCTAAGATTGCCGATGGTCTCAAGAAAGAAAAATTGCTTTTCGGCCGGCACTCCGAGTTTTTTGTAAATTTGCTCGATCATGAAGCGGTTCGCCTGATGGAGAATGACCAGGTCCAGGTCGGCAATTGTCACTCCAAACCGTTTGAGCGCCGCTTGGGTGACCTCCGGCACCTTATGAATGGCAAAATGGAAAATGGCCTGCCCGTTCATTTGAAAATGCTCCGCAGTACGGACATTCCCAGTTTCATCCATGATATCCTGGCGGGAGTTTTGATCGCGCGGGTTGCGCGCTCCTGAAGCGGGTATGCAGAGATAACGCCAGCCCGCGCTATCGACACCAAAGTGAAAATCAAGTAATCCTTCCCCCGCTGCTCCCACGTCCAGCAAGGTTGCCACAGCGCCATCACCATGCAGCGTAACCAGGGTGCGGTCCTGCGGATGAATGACGCCCGAGAGAGCGTCGGTGTTAAGAATTAACGCGCGTTTGGCCTGGCCTATCGCAAACAAGCCTTGCGCCATGGCCAAGGTATAGGGATAGGCGGAGCAGCCTTGATTGAGGTCGTAAGTGGCACAGTGCTGGCCCAAGCGCAGGCGTTCATGCAAAACATAGGAAGTGCCAGGGATCTGATAATCTCCCGTCTGCGTGCTCACGAGGAGCAGGTCGATGCTTTCGCGGGGGATTTGACGGGCGGCGAGTATCCGGTCGGCAGCGGCAAAGGCAAGGTCCGCGGCGGTCATTCCCGGCTCGACCACCCGGCGTTCATGAATGCCGGAGAGTTTTGCAATCGATTGGACGTTTTTTGCCCCAAAACGGGCCTCCAGCTCCGCAGCCGTCAGACGTCGTGCGGGAACGCAATGATGGATGGCGGTAATGGTGGCGCGGGGTGTCATCGGCGGACAACGGCGCAGGCAGGGTTTTAGCGACGCTCCAAGGCCAGGATGTCGCCAAAGGTGCGAAGGTTGGCGGCATCCTGGGTGGGCATTTTAATGCCAATTTCCTCCAACGCAACCATGAGCATCAGCAATTGCACGGAATCAAACCCGGGCAGCGCATGCAGCACAGTGTCAGGCTGGAGCAACTCAACCGGGACTTTGAGCTCCCGGGCCACGGTTTGGCGTATCTGTTCTTCAGAAGTCATTCCTTGAAAATTTTATCCCGGCCTATTCCGATTCGAGGGCGTCATCCGCCTGGCCTTCATTTTCAAAAGCCGGGGTCTGGTGGACGGTCACGGCCGGCACGCCGATCACGAGTGAATTGGGCGGCGTGTCCCGCACCACGAAAGAGTTTGCCGCCACGGTGCAGTTTTCGCCGACCCGTTTGCCCGGATGAACGGAGGCATTGGAGCCGAGAAAGGCCGTTTTTTCGATGACACAGTGGCCATTCACCCGCACGCCGGGGCAGGCTTGGGTAAAGTCTCCCATGATGCTGTGGTGGCCGATGCTGGAGGCGACATTGATAAGGGCAAATTCCCCAATTCGCGCCAAGGGGCCAATATAGACGCGGGGGGCGACATAAGCCCCCAAGCCAATACTGGCCCGCGGGGAAACCACCGCCAGGGGATCAATAATGGTGGCCGGTTGAAACCCCTCGCTCAACATGACCTTGGCCAGCTTTTGTCGTTGGTGATTGTTGCCCACCGCGCAATGAAAGTACAAAGGCCGGCCGGCATTGGAAAAAAGAAATTCCTGCACCGTGCCGAGCACCGGCAATCCCTCAATCGTGCGCCCGCGCAAACTCAAACGGTCATCCACAAACCCCAGAACATTCCAGCCCGCGCCGGCCAATTCCAATGACATTCGTGCAGCCACCCATAACACTTCCTGACCGTGACCACCCGCGCCTACAATGATCAACGGGCGCAAATTTTCTCTAGTTGATGGATCGTTTGAAATCACAAAAGCGGTTGGCTGCAAATTGGTTGGTGAGGCGTTGCATAATCTCAAATCAGTTATTAAAAATCAAGATTTAACGCTCCACAAACGAAAGAAAAACAACATCCTAAACCAAACTTAGGCGGATTTGCGTGTGGGGCTGGCTTCTGGAAAGGGAGGCATCTTGCGGTACGCCGGAAAAAAGCCTTTTAGAGGATCGCTCGCCGAATGGTTCCGCCGCTCCCATTGCCGGCAGAGATGATTGTAGCCTGCATCATCGATCACCATGCGCCAGGTGTAAAAATGCGCGCGCTTGGAGGAGAAACCGCTTTTGAACATGAATAGGGAATCATTTTTCGCCCCCACCCCGCCGCCCAGATGGAATTTCTCCCATCCCTGTTCATGAGCCCAGCTGCGGATCCCGTGCAAAAGGAGTTTTGAGCCATCCGAACCATCCTTGCCCAGACTGTTGCCTGAAAGATGGTACTGGAGAAGACCGGTGCATTGGGTGAAAATGCCGCTGGACACAATCTCGCCGCCCGGGCTGCGCACATGCGCGAGGGTGAACCCCTCTCCCAACACTTGCCGGAACCCCTGTAGAAATTCATTGGAAAAGAGGTACTGCGGCTCTGCCCTGACGCGCAACATCGTGTCATGGTAGATATTCATGAACTCATCGTAATGCTGGGCGGTCTGGTCCAGTTCAAAGCAAAATCCTTCCCGTTGCATACGGTTGATGGGATTGCGGATGCCCTGACGCGTTTCCGACCACATTTCTTCCAGGCTTTGCCGCAAATCAATGTAAACGGTTTCACCGTGAAGAATCAACCGGCCCAAGTTCTGGAATGGCTCCAGCGGGATGGTGATCAATGGATGAAATCGCAGTAAAATGGCGCATACCTTGCGGCAGCGCAGATGCTCGATCAGGCGGGTCAGCGCCAAGGTGACAAAATCAGCCTGTTGGACCGGGGTGCCCTCGGCGCAGATTAGCGGGCTCGCATAACCGTAGGGGGCCAGCGCATCGCTGAAGGTGGCCACCATGGGATCGAGGGTGATCGGCACTGGCGCCAATAACAAAGGCACCAAGAACGAGCCTTGATCACTTTGGAACACATAAGCACAGGCACGGGAGCTGCGCCGTTCCGCCTCCAGGCTGACATAGCCTGGCAAGTGGTGAAAATCATAATGAGGCATCTGCCGCAGGATTTTCATCCAGCGCGGGTCATCCGAGTCTAAAATGCCATCCCAAAACATGGGGAACTTGCCGGGGTAAGAGTTTTAAAAAAGGGGTGTATTTGCCTTATCGGTCGGAATATAAAAATCTTTCGTCATTATTTATCATGCGGCAAACCTTTCCCCCCGGAAATTTTCTCGGAAGCATCGCCCATGAACTCCGTGTGGCGCCCTACCGTCGGCTCCACCACACCTTCCCGCGCCAGCACTTTGCCAATTGTTTCAATGAGTATTTTGAGGTCGAGCGAGCAGCTTAGGTTGTCCACATACCAGACATCGAGGCGGAATTTGTCCGCCCAATCAATATCATTGCGGCCTTTGACTTGGGCCAGCCCGGTGATGCCCGGCAAAACTTCGTGCCGGCGCGCTTGCTCAGCGGAATAACGGGGCAGATAACGGATTAAGAGCGGTCGTGGCCCCACCAGGCTCATTTCACCAAGCAGGACATTAAGCAGTTCCGGTATCTCATCCAACGAGGAGCGTCGCAGCCAGCGGCCAAAGGGCGTCTGCCTCTCCGGGTCAGGCAATAACTCGCCCCGGGCATCGCGCGCATCCGTCATGGTGCGAAATTTGATGATCTCAAACGTTTTGGCGCCCCGCCCGGGACGGGCTTGCCGGAACAAGACCGGCGACCCCAACTTGCAGCGGACCAGCACCGCCACTACGGCGAACAACGGTACCCATAACGGCGCCGCCAGCACCACGATGGCCAGATCCAGCACACGTTTGCCGATGTTGCGATATAAAGTCATGACTGTCTGTTTTAGCGAAATTCCTGGATGCCGGCCGGAAGGCGGTGGGCCCGGGCAGCTTCAAGCCAATCCACAAAACGGTCGGCCATCGCCACTCGGTCAAACTTTTTTTCCGCCAACCGGCGCGCATTGCGCGCATAGTCGCGGCGCATTTCCGGATTATCCGCCAGTTGACACAAGGCCTCAGCCAGGGCCGAGGCATCACTGGGTGGCACGGCCACCCCGCAGCGTTGCCCTTTGATTAAGTCTGCCAGCCAGCCAGGGTAATTGTTCACTACCGGCAGCCCCGCTGCCAGATAGTCAAAAAATTTATTAGGCGAAGTGCCGTAGTAAAAGGCTGGCACATTGGCGAGGATCATTAGCCCGGCATCCGCACAGGCAATAACTTGGTTGAGCTGAATCTTGGGCATCAGGCCATAAAATCGGCAATTGTCCAATTGTTCCCGCCGGGCCCGCTCCATCAGCCCGGGCTTCTTTTTGCCATCACCAATAAATGCCAGTATAATATCGCTGCGGCCGCGCCTTTTCAGTTCGCTCGCGGCATCCAAAACCGCATCGAGTCCATTAGCCTGGCCATGCGCCCCAGTGAATACCGCCACAAAATCCTTCGGGTTCACGCCTTCCAGACGCAGGTCTTCGCGGCGCCCCGGCTTGAACAGCTCCAAGTCGGCCGCATTGGGAATAATGGCGATGGGTTGGTTGCGGCGGCTGCGGCGTGCAATGCCCTCGCCAATGCCGGGCGATAGACCGACGCAGGCGCTGGCGGCGCGGTAGCCCAACCACTCCAATACGCTCATCCCCCAAAGCACCAAGGGATTTTTTACCACCCCCATGGCCTTGGGCAATTCCGGCCATAGGTCGCGCACTTCAAAGACAAAGGGCTTGCGTCGAAAAATACGCGCAAAAATTCCCGGCAGACACGCCGTCAAGGGGGTGCTGGTCGCAAACACAAGATCGTAGTCCATCGTTAACGCCAGCCACACTCCTCGGGCGGCAAAGCTGAGGAAAACCCACGCGCGTTGGGTGAGACTTTGATGATTGGAATAAGCCAGGTTAAACTGGATGACTTCAATGCCGTCGATCACACCACGGCGGAAAGGGCCTTGGAACGGATCTTTCAAATCCAAGGGGTCTCTCTGCTCAAGCACACAAACCATGGTAACCCGGTGCCCCCGGGCAATTAGCCGCCGGGCAAACTCATAGGAGCGGGTCCCTCCGGCCCCTCGCGGTGTGTTAAAATATTGATGGAAGTACAGAACGTGCATGGCTCAGGCCATCACCGGCTGAAATTGGGTGTTTACTTCGAGCAACCCGTTGGCATCAAAGAGCAATTCGAGCGATACCGCCGGCTCAGCCGCCAAATAATGGCGCGAACGCCAGCCCCGCGCGCTGGCCGGATCAGCCCGCACCAAGGAAACGGCGGTTTCCGCGGTTAAGCTGCTCCAGGAAATGGCATAAGACTGTCCGAGAATGATAGCGGTGACTTGCTTATTTCTCTTATCGAGCCTCCAATCCGCATCCGCCAGCAGCCAATGCACGCGGATGCGGGTTGGTTGGGCGGTGCCAATGACATCAGTGACTGTGAAAACATCCGGACGTGGATTGGAAATCCTTCGCTCGATTTGCACCTCTTGACCATAAGCATCATGCGTTGCTTGAAATTGCGGACTCGATGCTGAATTGACCACTGTCCCTTTCGGCCAGGGCAGAAAAAGAAATCGTCCGACCTTTTGCAAGGGTTCGCGTCCGGCGACCATGGCGACATTGTGAGCCTCTGCTTTGGCCAATGCGCCATCCATTGGCGGTGGCGCATTATTGGAGTAGGAGCCCGCGTCCTGCGCAATGGCATATCCTCGCCACCACACATCCGCGTGCAGCATATCAGCCTGGCCGGGCCGATGGCGAAAATGGGTCGGGCAGCGGAGAAAAAGTCGCGTCTGGTGTGAAATCCATTGAAAGCACCCGGCCTGCGGCGCATACCAGCGGTTTGCAGGCATCAGCGGGATAACTGCATCTTCCCAGCGGGGCATCCGCGTTAGCCAAAACACAGATTCATCCCAGCTTCCGGGCGGATAGGCGGGCGCTTCCCCCAACAAGGCATTCCCCGTCTGCACAACGTTGCGAAAGTCATCAAAGGCGCCATCGTCCAAAGGCAGGATCAGGGCGCCATCATTGGCCCCATACAAGGGTGCCCCGCCCGTGGTTTCATCAACCAGGTTTTGGAAAAATTTCTTGGCCACGCGCGTTTTGTGCAACAGCCACTCTGGCACGGCGGTGTTGGACTTGCGGCACAACGAAATTATCCAGTAGAGATCGTGCAGCAACACCCGGTGATATATCAAAGAATGCTGCGAGAACCCCCCATCAGCATAGACTAGGTCGTCAAGCTGCTCCCGCAAATGCCGCCAGCCTGCTTCCCGCCAGCCGCGGGTTTCCGTATCCTCGGGCGACAGCAAGCCAGCGGTAATCAGCCCAATGCTTTCGCTGATGCCATGATTATTGCTCTGGCTGAGCGCATACTCAATATTCGCCGCGATACGCCAGCCGGTAGCCTTGACAAAGCGCGACCATAATTGCAGGCGCTCGGCGGTTGCCTCGGCCACAAAGCCGAATTGCCCCATGGCAAAGGCCGCCGCCATCAGACGAAAGGTGGATTCCTGGCCGCACTTCCAATTGACCCCGGTATTGGGAGGATTCTGCTGGCACCAGTTTTCAAACAATTTCCAGAAAAGTTCCGCCAATCGAGCTTCTTTGGTCCGTGCATGGGCCCGGGCCAGCGTGAATGCCCACCCAAAGCGGCTTGGCTCCCAGATGGCTTTGATGTCACCAAAATCAAAATCTCCCAGTTCCGACCAATGAACCCCGCGGGGGGCGGACTGTCCAGTGAAGGCATTCTTGTGCCAATTAGGTGGAGAGCCAAGTTGCTTGAGGTGATAGGAAAAGAGAACAAATTCACCCAGCGCCACGCCGTCGGCCTCCGCAATGCAACGCGCACTCCAGCTTCGGCCGCTTTCAGGAAAAGCAGCCGATTGCAGCCAGGTTGGCAAATAAGGTTCCGCCCTAACTTCCGGCCAATCCAGCAGGGGGGTTCGGCGCTTCATGGCCCCGCTGCGCAATGCCATGGCATAACGCAGCCGGAAGGCCACCCAGCCCGGCCCGAGAAACCGGCTAATCAGCCAAGCCTTGCGAAAAAAATTCATTTCCAAAAGCCGCGTGTGTCAATCACCGCTTTGCCTTCCAATTGCCTGCGCTCCACATCGCCAAACACCCGGTGATTAACCAGCAAGACCACGACATTCGCGCGTGCCAGGGCGGTTTTTACATCCACCAATTGCACCTTGCCATGGGCCGCGAGCCCAGTCGGCAGAGTTTTTACATGAGGTTCCACGGCCAGAATTTCACCCAGGCCCAAGCCTGCCAGATGTTCGACAATTTCCATGGCCGGGCTCTCGCGCAAGTCATCCACATCCGCTTTGAAGGCCAAACCCAGACAGGCTATCACCGGCTTGGGAAAACGTTGGGCGGCCGTTTGCACGGCGGCCACCACCCGGTGCGGCTTGCTGTCGTTGACTTCGCGGGCTGTGCGGATGAGTCGCGCTTCCTCGGGTGCGGCGTCCACGATAAACCAGGGATCCACTGCGATGCAGTGCCCCCCCACCCCGGGTCCGGGCTGCAAAATTTTCACCCGAGGGTGGCGGTTAGCCAGTCGGATGAGCTCCCAGACATCGATGCCGAGTTTTTCGCAAATAATGGAAAGTTCATTCGCAAAAGCGATGTTCACATCGCGGAAGGAATTTTCCGTGAGCTTGGCCATTTCCGCGGTTCGCGCATCGGTAAGAAAAATTTCTCCGGTGCAAAACACTCGGTACAAATCCCGGGCCGCGGCGGCCGCCTCGGCGGTCAATCCCCCCGCGATGCGATCGTTCGACACCAGCTCCTTCAGCATTTGGCCCGGCAGAATGCGCTCCGGACAATGGGCGAATTGCAGGGAGCCTCCCACGGCCGCAGCCTCGGCGGCACGTACGCGTTTCAATTCGTCCAATAGCCAGACGCGGACTTTTTCCGTGGTGCCCACCGGGCTGGTTGATTCAAGAATGATCAGGGCTCCCACCGGCACCACCGAGGCAAGGGAACGGGTCGCTTGTTCGACAAAGGATAAATCCGGGATCTTATGCTGATCGTCGCTTTTGTGAAAGGGCGTGGGCACCGCGATAATATAGGTTCCCGCAGCCGAGGGCTTGGCGGCCGCGCGGAGATTGCCGCTCTGTACTGCGGCCCGGACCAGAACATCAAGGTCTGGCTCCTGGATGTGAATCCGGCCCGCATTGATGGTCTCCACCACCCGCGGAATGACATCCACCCCCAGCACGCGTTTGCCGCGCGTGGCAAAAATGGATGCCGTGGGCAGCCCGATGTAACCAAGGCCGAGTACGCAGATATCGTCATTCATGGCAAAATTAGATGAGAGATTTTTCCAGTATTTCACAGATGCGCAGGCTGGCCGACCCATCGCCGTAAGGATTCTGCAGCCGGGAACGCTTCCCGTATTCAGCGGAGTTTTCCAGCAAATCCGCCGCTTCATCCAGAATGCGCGTGGGCTGGGTGCCCACTAGGCGGCAGGTGCCGGCTGCTACTCCTTCCGGACGTTCTGTTGTCTCTCGCATCACCAGCACGGGCTTGCCGAGGCTCGGTGCTTCTTCCTGCACGCCTCCGGAATCACTCAGCACGATATGGCTGCGATCCATCAGCCAGATGAAATCCTCGTAATCCACCGGAGGAATCAATGCCACTCGCGGATTGTTGCCCAACAAACGCCGCACTGGCTCCTGCACCTGCGGATTAAGGTGGACTGGATACAACAGCCCCACGTCCGGGTAACGGCGCGCCAATTCCGCAATCGCCTGGCAGATATCCTCAAAACCCCGGCCAAAAGACTCGCGTCGATGCCCGGTAATGAGCACAAAACGGGTGCCGCTCCCCGCCAGATAGCGTTGGGCAAAATCCTCCGGTATGCCGCACCGGGCCGCCACTTCACTCACCGGCCGCAGTTTTTTTTGCTGCTTTTCGCGCACCCACAGCAACGCATCGACCACAGTGTTGCCGGTCACGTGGATGCATGCATCGGGTATTCGTTCCGCGCGCAGATTACCGGCGCTCCACTCCGTGGGTGCGAAACACCATTGTGCAATCGGCGCAGTTAGCCTGCGGTTCATCTCCTCCGGCCAGGGTGCGGCGAAGTTATACGTGCGCAAGCCGGCTTCCACGTGGCCCAGCGGCACCCGTTCGTAAAATGCCGCCAGCGCTGCGCCTAAAACAGTGGTCGTGTCCCCCTGCACCAGGATGGCGGCCGGTTTCATTTCCCGCAAGGCCGCGCTGACGCTGGTGACTACCCGTGCCGTCAAATCAGGCAGGGTTTGTCCGGGCTGCATCAGGTTTAGATCCAGATCCGGTTTCAGCCCGAACACGGCAAAGGCCTGGTCCAGCATCTGCCGATGTTGGCCCGAAGACAGCAAAACCGGCTCCAGCAGGCTGCTGCTACGCAGCGCAAAATAGACGGGGGCAAGCTTGATGACTTCCGGCCGCGTGCCAGCCACGAGAGCGATTTTTAATTTCGACATGAAAATCGGTTTATTTAGGTGGAAACCGCCGGCACTCCCGCCTTTAACCGCTGTTCGGCGACCGTCCGCAAGGCGGGGTGCATGACAAAATACTGGCGTCCGTCGGCCAATCGTTGCGGCTGGCGCTTGATTTTGCCATCAAGAAATTCAATTACCGAAGCGACAATGACCTCCACCATGCGGCCTTCAATCCGCTGACGTAAAGCCTGAATGCTTTCACCGGGCTCGGGCTGGACGAAATCCGTCTTCAGAATGTCTCCTGTGTCCAGGCCTGTGTCCATGAAATGGGCCGTGCATCCAACCTTGTTGAAATCGCCCTGCAGCAAAGCCCATTCCACCACGTCCATTCCCCGGTATTCCGGCAGGATGCCGCTATGGCAGTTGATTATCCCCGCTCCGGCCGCAGATAAAATGGGCTGGCGGATTATGCCGCCACCCGTGAAAACGATGAGGTCCGGACTTAATTCCCGCAGCTTTTGCTCCACATGCGGGTCATTTAAAGTTTCACAGGGGATGATGCTCATCGCGTGGCTCGCGCCAAACTCCGACACTTGACGGGTTTTGATGCCATGCGCATTGCGAACAGTCATAATGCTGGAACGACCAGTGGTGGCATAGGCCCGCTCCCGCAATACCAGCTTATTCCAGATCTTTTTCAACAAACGGCGACCATCGCGCGTTAATTCGCTGCGCAATCTCCGCCAGGTAAATTGGCGGACAAAAATAGCCGGCACTTCAATGCCCTGGCGCAGCAGCAGCTCACAGACTGTCGTGGTGTACAGGCTGTAGGGATTCGGGCAGAATATGACTATTCGGGCTGGTTTCATCTTCCAAGCTTTCGCAGTTGAGTCTCGATCAAGACAATGTTGCGGCACCACAGCGCGTGGGCGGCGGCGGCGGATAATCCAGCCCCGGCAGGAGCGAGCCAGGGCACCCGGACCAAGTAATCCTGCAACTTCAATGTGATATTGAGATAACGCCCATCGTCGGTGCTCTGCGCATAATCAATGAAAAACGCGCCGAGCAACAAGGCGGCATAACGCCGCGAGCGCAGTGAGGGATGCAACGGTGCCGTGTTTGGAAAGCGAATCTCCGCATAACGGAGCAATTTCTCAGCCAGAACCGGCAAGGCGGGCGCCAGGGGCTGTGCGTACGTTGCCGCCCGCAATTTCAGCAAATCCTCCATGCTTAAATCAGCCAGCTTTTCAGGATTCGGCAGCGAGGCTGGGGGCGCCGGCTGCTCCACCCTGGCACTCAGGGGCGTCAGGCCTAATGCGCCCTCTGCTCCGCGCAGATTGGCAAGCGGCATAAACGGGTGGTTAGCCAGGCTGGATTGCTGACGCAGAACAGCCGGCCAACGCTTATGAACGTGTTCAAGCATCGGTATCAGCTAGGGAGCAGCGGACGGATTGTCCATCAACTCCAGCCAAAGCTTCAAAAAAAACAGGGAAATCAGCGGAAGACTGCACCCCGTCGGCAAAACCGAGCACGCCAAACTTGAAATAGCGTTTGGGCCACCCGTCATGCTGGAATAGATGCAAGTCCTCCCAGCGTTCCAGATCGCGGGACACCAGCAAATGCGCGTGGCCATCCCGCACCCCGGGGCCAATTTCCTGGGCCGTGCCCGCGAGATAATACCCATCGGCCAGCTCCTTGATATACCAAACAGGGCCCGGCAATGGCTGGCCCACGGTGATGGCCCGGGTGCGGCGGTCAAGGCGGACTGCAAAAGATTGCTCGAGTTGGCTATCCATCAGCCAGTGCACCGCCGTGTTGGTGAAAAAGAAATTGCAGGTGCGAAATTTCTGGGAGCCATCCCCAATCCATTCCTGGTTCTTAAAATGACGGTCGGTGCGCAATATGCGGTTTTCACCGGCATAATCGCCCGTGCACACCCAGAGGGAGTCTTCGAATCGGTCGTAATAACAGCCATGCACATGCTTGATGCTGCCCGCCGGAAATTCAAAAACAACGTTCCAACTTTTTCCGCCATCGCTGCTGTGATGGACCGGAACGGAAGTTCGTTCCCGATTGGCGCCGTATTCCCCAAAATAAGCCTGTCCGTCGGGCGTCACGCAAAAGGATTGATGCAGGATGTTACGGCAATTACGCAGCCGCAAAACCGGTTGGCAGTTCCGCAAATCGGGCGCAAGGTGATATACCACCCCGGCACGGATGGCCGTCACTCCCCCTGGCTGTATAAAAATATTGCATTTATCCTGCCGCAGCGCCCGTCGCGCCAACCGCAAACCTCCGCTCAAAGGCTCCCACCACCGCAACGGCAGGCGCGCAGTATGTACGGTTTCCTGTTCCCGCATCCAAATCTGGTTGAAATAGCTGCCGACAATCCTCTGGCGGTCCGCAAAATGCACGATCTCCGTTCGCGGCAACCGTTCGTTGATGACCAATTTTTTCATCTTCTTACAATCAAACCTGCGCACCCGTTGCACTCCAGCCATGGGCCGCCAGCAGCCGTGGCTCCAACGACTCCCATACATATTGTTCACTCAAATCAGACCGTGCGCGCCGGGTGGCCTTGAATTCGCGCAAAGATTGGGCCACTGCCTGGTAATCCACCGGCCGGTAAGCAGGCAGTACCACTCCTAAGTTTTGATCCCGCACAAAGGAGGCGATTTTCACCTCGGGATTGATGATGACCGCGGCGCCCGCCTGGATCGCATCATAAATCTTGTTCGGGCTCGCGTAAATATTGTTCACATTGATGGGCTCATAATGGCAGAGGATGAAATCGCAGCGGGTGGCCTGTGCGATGATCTCCGCCTGCGGGAGGATGCCCAGCCATTCCACGCGCGGGTGTTGCGCCAGCTCTACGGAGGGTGCATCATGCTGCCAGCCAGCCATGACCACACGCACATCCTGCGCCGCTGCCAGCAGGTTTCGGATAAAAAACGTGCCGCGGCTTTCCAGGAGCGAACCCACATACAACACCCGCACGACCGAGGGCTCCCTGGGCAAAATACCTCCCTGGTAGCGAAAGGGATAATTGGGCAGCACAACCAGTTTATGTCGTGCGAAATCGGGAAACAAAGCGGCGCGTTCATCATCCGTTACAATAACCCTGGCGGGACACGCGTAGCAAAAACGCTGCCCCAGTCGCACCAACCAGGCCGGCAGCTGTGTTTTGAGAAAAATCGAATCGAACACATCCAAGACCACCCGTTGGCCAATCAACACCGGCCATAACAACAAATAGAGGTTTTCATTGATCACGTGTGCCGATGCATACTTATTTGCGCAACGCAGCTGAAGAACACGCCAAGCCAGCCGCAATAGAGTCGCTGGTGAACGCCGCCGTCCCCCGATCAAGCTGATTGAGCGCACTTTGCCTGTGATAAATGAATGAATGGGGCCGGTGGAAACGCCCACAAAATCGATGGCAAAAGCTTGGCTTAATGTGGCAATTTCCTTGTTAATGCGCGGATCCGAGCCGTCACTCAGGGAAAGGTACAGTAATCTGGGCCGACTGGACGGGCTGGATGTCACTTGCATGGATTCTACGGCGGGACTGGCGTCCACCGCCATTAATCAAGCCGTCTATCGACGTTGCGGGAACGGATGCGCCATCGGGGGACGCATCGGCGGGCGCGGCCGGTCCATCGGGGGCCTCGGCTGTGGCTTGGAGCCTTCCGTAAGCAAAGCGTGTCTGCTGGAACGCTGATGAAGGAAAAGACTGATGGTCAGCAGCAAAAACACGAAATTGAAAAAGTTACCCAAGTCAAAAGGGGTGTAGTTTTCCGAAAGCGATCTACCAAAAAACGTGAAGGTATAGGTGAAGAAAAACCCCTTGAGTTGGTTTTCCAGGGTGGCATTTCGCAAAATGGAAAACATGATCCAGATTAGCAGGCTAGCCACGATGACAAAGCCGGGGAAACCCAATTCCACCAGGGTTGTCACCGTGCCGTTATGCACGTGCCCGACCGCATACAGGCGGCTCAATTCATCGGAATAAGTGTGCCCCAAGCCGGTGCCCATCGGGCGTTCCACGGCCTTGTCCCATCCGTATCGGACCAGCGTCCATCGCATATCGCGCGAGCGCTCCAGACGTTCCAAGCCACTCGTGCTGTTGTCGGAATAGGCAATGTTGAGTTTGATATCGAGGAACCGGCCAAACAGCTGGGATTGGAAGAAGAAGGCGCCGCCCATGGCAATCAGCAGGGTGATGCCGATGCCTTTCACCGGCATGCTCGTGGCATTATACAATATGTACGGCACAAACATGATCGGGATCGTAAACAGCGCGCCACCCGCGCCCGAAGAGTAAATCGCCGCCAGGCCCGCAATGCTCCATGTCATGCGCTGCCAGAACTTGAATGCGAACAGTCCGGTGGCAAAAATCAGATTCCCATACAAGCCTGAAAGGTGGTAGGCCAGGCGGACGTTATCGTCATTGGTGATGCAGTGCGCCGTGGTGATCAGGGTCACATACATTATGGCGAAAAGCCACGGCAGGCGCTTGACCAGCGCGGGAATCCAGCTGCCATCACAAGCGCCCAGGATGCGGTTCAGTGAAATAACGATGGAAAACCACAAGAGCCAGCGCAGTGACGTCTCCACCACATCCTGGGAGACGAGCATATTGAAGGTTGCCACGGTCAGCATCAAAGTGAGAACCACCAGCCCCCGGCCGCGGTTGCTGGTGGCGCTTGCCGGCACCACCAATGCCTTAAGAGCTATGCTGCAGGCAAAAATGATGGAGCTCGACTCCGTGGCCGTGCTCATGCTGTAAACGTAGGAAACTATGTAACTGCCGGCAAACAACAGCGCTGAAAAAGTAAAAAAATTGACCAACCACTGGTCAACCTTGCCGGTGGGTGCGTTCTGAAAATGACGTGGAGGAGGTGGCCGCATGATGCCCTATTTAATCCAAAAAGTTATCTTATCGGTGATGCTTCCCTGAGACAACTTCATTTTGCCCGGTTGGAGCCGGTCCGAAACGCCCAGTTTTGGGAGAAGATAAAATTGAAAAATGTGCCAAAGCCAATTCCCGTCAAGGCTGCGAGATAAACATGGTTGGAAAACCAGGAAGATTTCTCCACTAAGCTGCTCATCACCATCCAGTTTACCAGCACTCCGGCCAGGCAGGTAAGCACAAACCGGAAATACTGAGGCAACCAGGGGTGGTGGGCGGCGGCATCGAACGTCAGGTAGCGGTTAGGAATGAAATTCCAAGTCAATGAAATCCAAATGGCGATGGCATAGGCCGGCTTGCGGGGCAGACCGGCCGCTTGCGCCAGCCAAAACGCCAATAGATTAACCACCACCCCCGAAGCGCCAATCATGCAAAATTGGACGAATCGAGAGACCCGGCCAAACTTATGATCATAGAGTCGCTTAAGGTGCAGCAGGTACAAAAGCTGTTCGCGCAAATTGAGTTTGCTCTCGCCAAATTTCCGGTCCGCAAATTGGATCGGCACTTCGACAATTTTACGGCAGGGACATTTGACTGAAATCTCCAGCAGCATTTTGTACCCGATGGGGTTGAGGTCGCGTCCTTGCTCGAAAACCCGGCGCGGTAAAAGAAAAAATCCAGCTCCGCAATCCCGCATAGTGGATAGTGGCCGGGCCAGCAGCAGAGCCACCTGGCTGTTAAGCCAGCGGTAGAGCCCCCACTCCGCGTCCACTCCCCCGCCCGCAACATAGCGGCTGCCCACCACCAGATCCGCACCCTGTTCCCGCGCCACGCGTAGCATTTCCGGAATTGTTTCCGGCGGATGGCTCATGTCCGCATCCATATTCAGTAAAAACTCCCCGCGGGCCTCTCGCAACCCGCGCAAAATGGCGCTGCTCAATCCCCGTTCGCTTTGGCGGATAACCAATCGGATGGGCACCCCGTCACGCTCCAATGCTTCAATATGAGCGTCCGTGCCATCACGGCTGTCGTCGTCCACTACTATAATCTCGTAGCGGATGGCCGGCTCCAACGCCGCACGGATGCGGGCTACCAACGGCCGGATGTTCTCCGCCTCCCGATAAGTTGGAATGACAATGGAAAGCATACTCTCGAAGAAAAAGGCAGTTATCCCGCAGCTTGATAAAGTTCGCGCAAGCGAGTCAGCATAACCCGGGTGGTGAATGACGTCAAAATAGCTTCAACCTCCTTTGGCCGCCCATTGGCCCATGGTTTCACATTACCCAATGCGTTTGCCAGCGCCTTCGCATCATCTGCGGGCACCAAAATGCCGGCGGCGGGTTGACTCACAATCTCGGGGATGCCCCCCACCCTTGTGGCCACCACCGGCAAGCCGGCAGTCAAAGCCTCCAGCAAAACCACCCCCAAGGCCTCTGCGCGCGAAGGTAAAACAAAAATGTCTGAATTCCAAAGCACGGACCGTAATCGGTCCTTGTCCAGTGCCCCGGCGTAGCAAATCCGCGGGTCTTCCACCCCGACTTGATTGCCAAAGGCTGCAACAACCTTCGCGTGCGTTGCACCGACCACCGTCAAATGCCAGCACAAATCTACGGGAAGCGCCTTGACCGCCGCCAACAGGGTATCGAGCCCCTTGCGGACGATGTCGCTGCCGACAAACACAAATTTGCGGGTCATGGATGGGCGCGCCAAGGGATCGGGCGGAAGAATGGCGGGGCGCGTAAAGAAATCCAGATTCACAGCCTTGTGTAGCGTGATGATGCGCTCTGGTTTGGGGGACTGGTATGCGGAGAGGATTTTTTCGCGCGTATAGTGCGAATTGCAGAGCGAAAGATCCTGTCGGGCGATTAATTGGCGTTCCAGCCAGCGGCGGCGGATCAGCGCACCTAGCCGTCTCCAGCCCGCCTGCCGGACAGTCTGCCCGGCGCGTCGCCAGCAATCGGCATTTTCGTAATCGTTGACCTGCCCCCACAACGTGCCGGGATAACCCAGTAAGGAGCCATGCAAATGGGAGTTGTTGACATGGAGGATTACCCGCTTGCCAGCTGCCTTCAAATCATCCGCCACCTTCAGCGCCGTCTGCGCCAGCCGTCGGTATAAATCAAGCGATCCGCTCCCGGGTCCGGATGCGTGCCAGTGCGGGTGCCGGCCAGAAAAAGCCGGTGCCACCAGATGAAATTCCAGTTGCTTGTCCTCTCCGAAAGCATCCCATAAGTAGCGTGCATACGTTTCCGGCCCAGTGGCGTCGGAGCCAAACGCCGGAGTAACAAACACGATGCAGGGAGTGAGCGGCATATGCCCGTGTGTCGTTTGGCTAGCCTGTGACTTTCTCCCGGCTAATTCGTTGATTGAAAAAATTCACGCACCAGCGCCAGGCGGCGCCTGCCTCTTCCACCTTCAAGGCAAAAGCCATCGCCACCAGCAAGCCCAAGCCCACACTGCTCATTAGGCAGGCCTTGCCGATCTCCAGAACCCGGCCAACTAGCGTGGTATCTCCGGCATACTTGAACCACGGAAGCCACTGCGGCAAAAGCCAGCCCATCAACAGGGGTAATGCCGTGGCCGTCGCCAATTTCCAAGTGTGCCGGGGGAAAAAGGCCCAATATTTCTGTACGCGCAGAGTGTGGATCAACAATGAGGTCGCCAGCATGGCAAACACATTCAAGGCCAGTACCGCAGGTGCTCCATTGGCTTGCAGCTGCCGTACCATCCAGGGGGAACACAAGGCCATGAACACCTGCACCGCCGCCATAGCCAGATATTGCGGCAATAAATCGCCTATCGCCATGTTTAGCCGGCGGTAGATCAGGCCAATTGCATCAACAATCAGTAATCCATAGAGGCAGCACACATAATAGGTGGTTTGATTGATTCCCGCGGCGTCGTAGTTGGCGTTGCCCCACAATGCACCCAGCAGATTGGGCACCGCGGGAAACACGACCGCCAACACCCCGGCGTAAAACAGGGCGTAATGGTAAAGTGCGTGGGATAGACGCTCCCGTAACTGGCCTGGGTCGCGGTGCGCCAGTAGGGAGGCATCCGTAAAAAATACCACGCTGACAGGCCGGAGAAAAATCGAACTCGTCTTCACGTACAGCGATTCGGCGTATTTATAAACCGTCAGCAGATTTCCCGGCAGGAAGCTCAAGGCCGCGGTAAAGGCAACGGTGTACCATTGGGTGGCCAGGACATAGAGCCCAGTAACACCCACCCGCGCTGTTACCGTCCAAGGATTGAACCCCGGCTCTTCCAGCTGCCACCGGTGCCGGTAGCCATTCCGCGCCAGATAACGCAGGCTATACGCCAGCATGACGAACTGCGTGACGCCTTGGGATAACACCACGGACCACACGCCCAATGCCCTTACCGTGGCGATCATCGCAACCAGGCCCAGTGCATTGCCCAGCACACCGTAAAACGCAAACCGTCCGTACCACCCCCGGGCATTACCAACAATTTGCAGATGCCCATTGGCCACCACCATTAAAATGCTTTCCATCGGCTTGTTGCCAAGCATTTTAATGGTGGTGGC
>JBEHYY010000018.1:0-69422 GCA_048497935.1 Verrucomicrobiota bacterium | reverse complement strand
GCGCAAAATCCACGGGCAGGATGGCGAAATCGAACCACTGGTCGGCAGGCGGTGGTTGGAGCGAGGTGGCGGGCGCGGCCGCCACATGGACTTTCCCGTTGGCTGCGGCCAGCAAGGCATCCAATTCGGGAATCGCCAGCGTGACAGTGCCGTCCAGATAATCGCTGCTGTGATAAGTGGAGGTCAGGTTGTCAATGACCCAGACCGGCGCGGTGGGTAATTTCTCCACAAAGGCCAGAATGGCGGCGGCGGCATTGGCGGCGCGATCCAACTCCTCCGGTTTGGCCACCGGCCAGGCGTGGGGGAAATCACGCAGTGCTGCAAGCCGGGCGGCAAGCTCGGCGTGCTTGACTTGGCTGTCCGCAAGATCCGTGGTGATTTTTTCAATTTCGATGAGCCATTCCTTGCGGGCATTGGGCAGCACCCGCGTATTCAGGATATCGGTATGCTCCGTGGCAAAATCCGGCGCAGTGGTGGACAGTGTTTTCCAGCGTGCGAGCGCTTCCAACGCCTTGCCCTTGGTTCCAGCCAGTTGCCGGATGTCAGCCAGCGCTTGGGTATTGTCCAGCATCAACTGGGCGGGACTGGCGGTCGGCGCGATCACTTTTTTTCGCTCTGAACTCGATGGGGAAGCCTGATCGGCCGTGGCGGCGAAATTGTCATCCGATTTGGGGAAGTCAGGAACGACTGCGGGAGGTGCCGGCGGGTTGGCTGCGGCGATGTTTGGCTTCGAAGCGTGCGGCCAGAATACCGCCGCCAGCACGAGTCCTCCCGCTAACACGCAACCGACAGCGGCAAATATCCAACCGCGGGATGACTTGGGCTGGGCGGCAGGGAGCGGGGCTTTGCGAAGGGGTGACGCAATGGGGGCGACTGGCGCAATGCCTCCGCCGAGGACTTTTGCTGAAGGAACTACCACCGGCCGGGGGACGGAGGCGCCGCGTGCACCGGCATCCGGCGAGGTTCCGCGCGCACGGCGTGCCAGGGCATTTTCCGGTGCGGGGGGCAAGGCATCCAGCCGGGTGAGGTCGATGACGCTCCCAGCCCGGCTGGTGCTGCCATCCACCGGGGAGCCTGCGCGCACTGCTGTCCAGCGAAAGGCGGCCGCGGTGTCAGAAGGTTGAAGGCAGGTGGTAAATTCCGTTCGCCAGCATTCCGCGGGCGGCAGCAGTGCGGAGGATTCACTCAAGAGGCCCAGGATATCGCCCTCGCGCTCCACCGGGCAGCGCAGGCTGCGAGTGGCGGGGTTGAGCCCTTCGACGAGGAGTGCCGCGCGCCCGGCATCCCCGGTGAGGCGGCCCCAAATTTCCGCCGGCAGCGCGGGGGGAATGGAGAGGCGCATGGCTGCCAGGTGGACGAGGTCTTTTTCCTCGAGCCAGCGTGGAGGCCCTTCCCAGCGGTTGAGCCAACCCGGCCAGTTGCGCAAAATTTCCGCCGGTGGCGGAGCCCCTGTGATCTCTTCGGGATCCAGCACGAGATAATGCGCGAGAAAGTGGCCGCGTTGCGTATAATCCCGCCCGGCATGGACGATGCGGCTGAGCACGGGAAACCGGGTGCCGCCCACTTCCAGCAGGCGAAACGTGTTAACGATGGGGTTGGGCTGCCAATCATCCGGATACACGCTCAGGCTCTCAATCGCCGTCACCAGGCGTTCACGCAAATCGCGGTGCCGCGCCACGGTGCAATAGCCGGTGCGACCGGGCGTCAGCCCTTGCGGGGCGCTGGTGAACACGAGTTGGCGGGCCATGGCTGCAGGCGGTTCAGCCGCCGGGCACCAGTTGCGGCATCAGCCGCGACAGGGCCCACAGCGTGGGTATTTCGAGGAAAATCGGTTCAATCCGTGTCGGGTCCGGCGCCAGCAGGCCGGCGCTGGCGCCGGATTCAATCTTGGCGGGCGAATGGCCAAAGGCGCTCACCGGGAAAAACCGCACGGTGCGCGCGAGGCCCTCGGCGTGGGCGACGATGGTCGGGTCCACACGGATCATGAACTCGCGCAGGCGCGCGGAATTGGCATCGACAAGGGCATGGTCGATTTTGCCATCGTGGAGCGGGTTTTTAAATTCCTGCCAGGAGACGAGGTGCTTCCACACGTCGCATTTGCCGATGAGCACGGCGAGGGGAATGTCGATCTTGCGGTCCGCCTCCAGCGCGAGCAGGCGCTTCACCCGGATTTCCATTTCCGCCATGATGCTGTCCTGCTGGTCGAGGCGGGTGTTCTGCGCGAGTTGCGGGTCGGCGGAGCCGGTCAATATCTTGCGAAAGGCAAAGTTTGAAGTCGGGTCGAACAGGAAGAAGATGGAGGCCGAACTGGCCACGTGCAGCGCGCCGGGCGAGTCTTCCACATCAACCCCGGGCTCAAAATGTTCGCCGGCGTTGTCATAGAAAATCACCGAGCAATCCGTGGAGTGGTCGGAGTCATCCGGGGCGACGCCGGCGCGCTGCACGGCGCGGCCCAACGCATAGGCAAAGGGATGGGGCAGGGCGACAACCTTGCCATAGCGTGGCAGGCGTTCATACATCGCGCCTTCGAGGGCCGTCTTGGCCAGGATGGCGTCCTCCGCCTTGCTCGCGGAGAAGAGCCGGTTTTTCATCTGGTTGAGCAGGATGTTGCCGGTCGGGTCGCCATCCTTGAGCACCAGGCCGAATTGCTTGTAGAGCGTCTGCTGCAGGACTTTGAGAAGAATGGAGAGATAATAGGTCTTGCCCGCGCTGGGTGCGCCGACGATGGAGAAAATGAACTGCGGCACATCCAGAAAGCCCGGCGGCAGGCGGCGGCGGCAATGCGGGCAGGCGAGGTCCGCCGAGGGCAGGCCCAAGGGGTCGAGCGCCTGGCCCAGATCATTAAAGCGTGTCGGGAAAAAGCGCAGGCGGGCGTCTTCGCCGAGGATGGGGTCGCCGCGCAGGCTGTCGTGCGCGGCGATGTTCATGGTGTCCCCGGCGTCACACTTCAACCAACAGGTGGGGCAGGTGTATTCGCCGCGCGAGCCATCCAGCATCGGTGCATCAGCCGTGGCTGCGGGAGCTGGCAGGCTCACGCCCAGCACCTCGAACACTTGGGCGAGGAAAAAACCGCGTTCCAGGCCGGTCGGAGCCGCCGCATAGAGGGCCGGAGTGAGGCCGCGCTGGCGCACCAGCTCGGGCAGCTCGCGAAAGCGGGCGGAGCCTTCGACATGTCCATCGGACACGCTGAACAGGCGCCACTCCTGGGTGTGGACACTTTGGATCTTGGCCTGCTCCTCCTCGCCCACGGCGAGGGCCACCAAATCGCGCCCGATTTGCAACAGCGTCAATCCCGGTGGCAGACCGCAGGGCGCGTTCACCGCGACGCCATTGTAGCGCAGGCTGCCGGACATCTCCGGCGTCAGCCGCAAGCCGTCCTCGGTCTCTTCTATAACACAACCAGCCTGGCCCGGGGGCAGGCTGGTCGCCGTCCATGCGGCATCGTTGGTATGGCCCAGGCGGGCGGGAAATTTGGCCAGTTCCGTGATCTCGCCGCGCAGGCAATCAACCAGACCCACTCGCGGGCGGGCAAAACCTTTCTTGGCCAGGGAGATTATGTTAGGCAGCGTGGAAGGCATGACGCGGGATGAGACTGCTGGGGTGCCGCTGGCGGTTCAGACAAAATATAAACAACGCGGGGACTGGGTAACGTTTTTCATTCTTTCGTCAAACGACTGTTTTGCCAATCTCCAAAGTTCGCATAATGTGTGAGGGATGGCTTGGAGGGGTGCAGGTGGCTGAGTTGATAAAAAATGAGGCAAGGCCTAGGGTCCGACCTCGACACTGTAATACCCCGCTGGCAGGCGGTGGCGGGCATACCACTGTCGCAGCTTGGCACTAAGGTCGGCATCCACTTCGGGCACGCCAGAGCTGCGTTCCAGCAGCGGAGGACTGGCGAGGCCGATTTGGTTAAAGACCAGCAAAAACGACGCAGGTTGCCAGCGACCATTGCTGGTTTTGGGCATTTGGGCAGCATCCCACGTGATTTCAGTCACCGTCGCATCAGTGCCGGGGCTTTGCGGGGTGACACGCAATTGCGGGCCATGTTGCGCGGGTAATGGGCTGGCATTGGCCGCCTGACCGATGCCGGAAAGGAAATCCCACTGCGCGGGCTTGAGCGCGTCGCTCGGAGCCACGGGCCGGATGCCGGAGGTGGCTAGCTGGTTAAAGCTGTCCTTGGGGTTGGGCAGCGCGTTGCCCGCGTCGCCCTTGAACACCCGCGGCTGGGGTTGCGCCGCGGCAGTGATGGGCCGCGAAGCGTAATTGCGCGACGTGGGCGTGAAGACCAGGCGCGGATCCCAGACTTTTTCCTGTTCCAGCATCAGCTTTTCCTGCTCTTCATCGACGGCCTTGACAAAATGCACAAAGGGCGGCGGCGGCGTGAGTGCATTAGGGGTGGCGAGATTGAAGTGGAGCAGGGCCAGCCCGGCCAGATGGGTGCCCACGCCAACCAGCAGCGCCAGCAGAAAAATCGGCGCTCCGCTCGTGTTTCCATTGCGGGAAGGCGCGGCAGGCGCAGGCATACTGGAGGCGGGGGCGGACACGGAAAATGGGAGGGCGGACTACAATGCCTTGTCGTCTGGCGCGGGTGCGGCGGGGGGCGCGCTGGCGGGGTTGCCGCCCGCTGGCATCAAGGCCCCTAATTCGGCGTCGAAGCCGGCACTCTTGGCCAGGACGCAAATATCAGTGATGGTGCCCCAGGGCACGGCTTTATCGGCTTTAAGCATCAGCACTGCTGTTTTACCGGGCAGGTTTTTGCGGAGATTTTTGAGCGCACCGGGCAGGTCGTCCAAAGTATAGGAACCATAGTTAAGGATGAATTGCGACGGTTCGGTGCCCTGTTTGGTGATGACCAGCGTGGCGTCGGGGCGGCCAACATATTCCTGCGTGCCGGGAGTGGCGGGCAGGGTGGGCAGGCTGAGTGTCTTGGGCAGGAGGGTGCTGGATTTGTTCGTGACCACGAGGCCCGGCGCCCAGATGTAACTCGAACTGAGCAAGTACATCATCAAGCCCAGCAGCATCACATTGAGCCAGGGAATCATCTCCATCTGCAAGCTGGGCTTGCGCAGGTGGCGCATGAGACCCAATGGGCTGGTGAGGGACATGGTGAGGTGCTCCCGGAAGGGGACGTGGTTCAGCTCTTCTTCCCTTGCGTGGGACTCGCGCCGGGAGCGCCGGGTTCCGCCGGTGCCGGGGTGGCCGGCAGATCGACCAGCAGAAACTGCAGCATTTCGTTGCCCACCCATTCCATGTCATGGACGAGCGCCCGCACGCGGCCATAGAGAAAGTGATGGGCCAGGTAGGCCATGATGGCAATGGCCAGGCCGGTGGCGGTGGTGACGAGCGCCGCATTGATAAGCCCCGCAAACTGCGCCGCATCCACATACGGTCCGGTGGTATTCATCAGTGAGAAGCCGCGCAACAGGCTGAGCACCGTCCCGAGCAGGCCGAGCAATGGCGCAATTTTGGCAATGACGGCAATGGTGCCGAGGCGGCGTTCCAAGGTGGGAATTTCCACCAGCGCCATGGCCTGGATGGCGCCGCGCAGGTGCGATTCATCTTCGCGGTGGTGCATCAGGGCGGCTTTGACGACGGCGGCCACCGGGCCGGGCGTCTCCTCGCAGACCGTCAGCGCCTCCAGAATGCGGCGTTTGCGGGCGAGGTTTTTAATGCCCTCCAGAAATTCCGTGGTACGGATCTGGCCTTTGTGCAGGAAGAGCGCGCGCTCCAAAAAGAAGACGAAGCCCAGCACGCTCAACGCGAACAGGGGCCACATCATCGGCCGGGTGGAAAGGTCAAAAAGATTCATCGCCACTGCCACCCTAGCGGAGTGGGCCGGGGGCTTCCAACCCTTTTTGCGGGCTGTCGGCGGGGCCTGCCAGGGGGGCAAAATTAACTTGTTAACCCGGCGAGGCTGATTTCTGATGGCCGGCGCTCCCGCTCCGGGACTCCATGGGCAGCCCGCCGCCAGCCAGTTCCCCGCGAATCACGCCGTTGGACGGCCTGCGCGGCCTCGCCATCGCCATGGTTCTGGTCTGGCATTATTTCATGCAGATGGAGCCGGCGTTGCCGGATTGGAAATTTTTCGAGACCATCTGGCCGGTGTTTCTCCAGATGGCGTCGGGGGTGGATTTGTTTTTTGTGCTTTCCGGGCTGCTCATCGGCGGCATCCTGCTCGACCAGCGCGCCAGTCCGGATTATTTCCGCGTGTTTTATTTCCGGCGCACGTGCCGCATCTTTCCGCTTTACTACGCGGTGGTGCTGGCGGGGTTTTGTTTTTATGCGGGCGTGCAAAAGGTCCCCTACCTGACATTCACGCAAAATCTCTGGGGCCAGATCCCGCAGGGCAACGCGCCGCATATGCTCGGGGTGACGTGGAGCCTGGCCTTGGAAGAACAATTTTATTTGGTCATGCCGCTGCTTATTTTGATTCTGCCCCGCCGGATGCTGGCCGGCTTGATGCTGGGACTGCTCGGTGCGGCGCCCTGGCTGCGTACTCATGCCACCTATTACGAAGCCATGTTTGCCACCTATTGCCGGTGGGATGGTCTGGCGTGGGGGGTATTGCTCGCGCTGGCCTTGCGCAGTGATGATTTTAAGGCGGCCGCGCAGAAGCATCGCGCGCTTTTTGCGTGGGTGGCTGGCGTTGTCTTTCTCGTAGCCTGGGTGGTGCCCTGCTTGCGGATAGTGGCGTTTGGCCCGCTCAAACTCACCATCATGGCGGCGGGTTATGCCATGGCCACCTACTATGCCATGGTAGGCGGCTGGGTGGCCCGGCTGTTTTCATGGCGGCCGCTCGTTGGGCTGGGGCGCATCTCCTATTCACTTTATTTGATTCACTATCCCGTGCTGCACCTTGTCTTTCACAATGCTCCCGCACTGCGCCTGGCTTCCGTGGGCGATGTCGGACGCGTGTTGCTGGCGCTGGCTCTGTCGCTCATGCTGGCGAGCCTGTCATTTCGTTTTATCGAGCAACCGTTGATGCGTTTCGGGCACCGGCTGAAATATCAAACGTCCTCGGCAGCTTAGGGCTTTGGGAGCGGCAGCGCATTGAGTGAGGCGAGGTCGGGCTTCCAGCCCATCACATAGGCTGGATCGCGGTAGTTTTTGATCGTCTCCGCATCCTTCTCCATCGTGAGTTGCTTGGAGAAAGCGGCGCGCTTGCTGACATCGGCAGGTTTGCCATCGCTGATATTGGTGCTGTTGAATTCCCAAAAGTGTAGGTTGGGAGCCTGGGTTGCCGGGTCAGCTTCCACCCCACCGCGGGCGGCGGTGTTCAGCAGCCAGCCCACCGGGTTGATGCCGGCGCCTAGTGCGCAATCAAGCAGGACCACCTCGCTCGCGGGATACGTGCTCGGCGCGATGCGCGAGAGGTACATCCCCGTCGCGTTAGGCGCAGTGCTGAAGGTGCAATGGTCATAGACAAAGCCGTGGTTGCCCTCGGTATTGCGGATTTGCGTGTAGTAGCCGCGGTTGAGGGCCTTGACCTCGCAGTTTTTAAAAAACACCGGTCCCCGCCCCCACATGAAGTCCACGTCGCCTTCGATGTAGCAATCCGCCACATAGGCCGAATCACTGATTTGCAGCGTGTCCTGCAGGCTGGACAAATCAACCTGCGCGAGAATGTTTTTTCCGCCGGACATGATGATGCACTCCGCTTGCGAGCCACCTTTGGGGGTCGAATTCTTGAGTGTGAGGTTGGCGAGGATGATGCCAGTCGAGCGGTCGGCGCCAAAGAGCCCCCGGTGGCTGCCATTGAAATTCGCATTGTTTGAGTAACGGATGACGCTGCCCTTCCGATCCTCGCCGAGGAAGGTGAGGTTGTTCTTTCGGCTAAAATAGACGATTTCGGGGTAAAGACCCTTGCGGATGAAAATGGTCATGCGTTGCGCCGGTTGTTCCGGCGCGAAATCAATCGCCCCTTGCACCGTGGCAAAGTCCCCGCTGCCATCGGCAGCCACCACCAGTTGGGTCGCGTCTTTGGACGGCGGAGCGGCCTTGGTGGTGAAAACCCAGGCGGTCTTGCCCTGGAAGCCGGGGAACGTTCCGGTTGCATTGCGCAGGACGCCCTCATCCACTTGCACATAATAGGTCTTGTTGTACTCCAGCTTGTGCGCGTGCGGGTAGATGATGGCTTGCGGCCCGCTGGAGAGAACGGGATAGAGGTGAAAATTGTTCGCGCCGCCGATAATGTAATTCTGGGAAGTGGCCGGGACGCTGGTATCAACGGTTTCCACCAGATGATCGTCCGCCGCGTCATAGATGCGGACCTGGCCTGTATTGCCCGGCTCGAAAGGTGTGTCAAAGGTCAGGGTCAGACGAGTGTCGGGGCAGACATCCTTGGCTTGGTTCGCGGGCGCGCGCGCGGTGAGGTGCGGGCCGGCTGGCGTGGTCGCCTCTGCGGCAAGAGTGGTCAAGGGTAGCAGCAGTGCCCCGAGGGAGAAAAATGCCGGCAGGTAAGGTTTCATGGGGATGGGGCATCATCCTTGTGGAATTGGTTCGCCGCGTCAACTGCCGCAGGTATATGTTTTGCCTTTGTCCATGTCCTTTCTTTCCCCCGCCTTCACCCCGCCTTGGAGTCGTCTGACGCCGGACCGGGTCGAGCCTGACATCGCTGCGGCCTTGGCTGAAGCCCAAGCCCGGTTTGACGCCATTGCGGCGCAAGACCCCGCGCGCCTGACCTATGCCAGTGTGCTCGGCGCGTTTGATGAAGCCGCCGCCGCCCTTGACCGCGCCTGGACCCGCGTGCAGCACCTCGACAGCGTGTGCAACTCCCCCGCGCTGCGGGCGGCGCATAACGCCATGCTCCCGGCGGTGACGGATTTCTACACCCGCATTTATCTGAGCGAGGGCTTGTGGAAAACCTTTCAGGCCTATGCGGCCACCCCGGAGGCGCGGGCATTGACCGGTGTGCGCCGCCGTTTCCTCGAGGAGACATTGGAGGACTTTCGCGATTCCGGGGCGGAGCTGCCCCCTGCGGGCAAAAAGGAATTGGAGCGCCTGAACACGGAAATTTCCGCCGCCACGCAAAAATTTTCCGAAAATGTGCTCGATGCCACCAATGCCTGGGAATTGGTGGTGGTGGAGGAATCCCGCCTCGTGGGCTTGCCGGAAAGCGCCCGGGCCGCCGCGCGCCAGAGTTATTTGCAGAAGAACCCCGGCGCCGCGAGCCAGGCTGGCTGGCGCTTCACGTTGCACGCCCCCTCCTTTCTGCCGGTGATGAAATACGCGCAGGATGACACGCTGCGCCGCCAGGTATGGGCTGCGGCATCCAACATCGGACGGGTACCTCCGCATGATAATACGGTGTTGATCCCGCAAATCCTTGCGTTGCGGCAGGCCAAGGCGCGCCTGCTCGGCCGGCCGCATTTTGCGGATCTGGTCTTGCACCGCCGCATGGCCAAGAGTGGCGAGGCCGCCCTGGCTTTTGTGGAAGGACTGCACGAGCGCTTGGCGGATAAATTCGGCCGCGAGCAGCAGGAGTTGGAGGCGTTCAAGGCCGCCACCGCGGGCACGCCGCCCGGCCCGTTGGAGCCTTGGGAAGCGGCTTTCTGGGCGGAGAAATTCCGCCAAGCCAAGCTCGATTTTGACGAGGAACAGCTGCGCCCTTATTTGCCGATCGGCGGCACCCTGGCTGGTTTGTTCCGCTTGGTGGAAACATTGTTCGACGTCCGAATCACAGAAAAACCGACAGTGTTTATTGAGCCTGGCTCCGGTGTGGAGCCACCCGCGGGAACAGTCGAGGTCTGGCATCCTGAAGTCAAATTCTACGAATTGCACGATGCCGATGGCCGCCATCTGGGCTCATTCTATGCCGACTGGCACCCGCGTGAGAGCAAGCGCGGCGGCGCGTGGATGAACTTTTTTGAAACGGGGGGGCCGCGTCCGGGTGGCAAGTTTGCGCCGCATTTGGGCATCATCGCAGGCAACCTCACCGCGCCGGTGGCGGGCCGCCCGGCCTTGCTTACCCACGACGAAGTGACCACGATTTTCCACGAATTCGGGCACCTCTTGCACCATTTGTTCGGCGAGGTGGAGGTGAAATCGCTCAATGGCGTCCGCGTGACCTGGGATTTTGTCGAGCTGCCTTCGCAGATCATGGAAAACTGGGTGTGGGAGCGCGCCGGGCTTGATTATGTGGCGCGCCATTTTGAAACCGGCGCGGCCTTGCCTGAAGCCGTGTTCCAAAAAATGCGCGCCACCCGCAGCTTCCTGGCCGCCACCGCCATGGCGCGCCTGCTGGCCTTCAGCAAAATGGATCTCGATTTGCATTTGCAGGCGGGAAATCTGGCCGGCCGTGCTCCGGCGGAAATCGAAGCCTGGCTGCGTCCGCGGCTGGCCGGCTACCTGCCGCGTTATCGCACAGAGCCGCCGACTTTTGCGCCCCGCTTCACCCATATATTTGCCGAGTCGGTGGGTTATGCCGCGGGGTATTATTCCTACAAATGGGCGGAGGTTTTGGATGCCGATGCCTTCACCCGGTTCCAAAAGGAAGGCCTCCTCAATCCTGTGACTGGCCGCGAATTCCGAAAGAAGATCCTCGCCCGGGGGAATGGAGCCCCGCCGGAGGAATTATTCCACGATTTCCTGGGCCGGAATCCTGATGCCGCTGCCGACCTCGCGCGTTGCGGCCTGGGCGCTTAAATCGGTCAGTTGGCCGCCGGCGTTTTTTCGGCCGATGTTTTGCCATTTTCCGACGACAACGGCTCGTCGAGCAGGTGGCGCACGCGGTCCAGCAGCGTGCCCAGCGAAAACGGTTTTTGCAGCCGGTCCACTCCCGAGCCCAGCTTGTCCACCGGTCCGATGTTTTCATAGCCCGACATCAGGAGCACACGCAGGCTGGGTCGTTGTTCGCGCAGTTGGGCCGCCAGGTTGCGGCCGGAAAGCTTGGGCAGCACAATGTCGGAAACCAGCAGGTCAAAATTACCCTTCTGTTCCTTGAAGCACGCCAGCGCATCTTCGCCATTGGAGGCCGCAATCGTGGTGTAGCCGTGCATATCGAGGAGGTTTTTGACGCAGTCGGCAAAATTCACATCGTCTTCCACGAGCAGGATGCGCTCACTCCCGCCGCGCAGGTTGCTCGCTGGGGCGTCCTCCCGCACGGTGGCGGGCTCCATTTCCGTTTCATTGGCCGGGAGGTAAATGGTGAAGACGGAACCTTTGTCCGGCTCGCTTACCACCTCGATCTTGCCATGGTTTTGCTTCACGAGACTGTACACCATGGCGAGGCCGAGCCCCGTGCCCTTGCCGACTTCCTTGGTGGTGAAAAACGGCTCGAAAATCTTGTCCCGGATGTCATGCGCAATGCCACAGCCCGTGTCGGCCACGCTCAGGAGCACATAGGTGCCGGGCTTGGGCAGGTTTTGCCGGGCGGCTTCGAGCGAGTCAAATTTGTGCGCGGACAGACTGATGGTGATGCGCCCGGCCTCCGCAATGGCGTCGCGCGCATTGAGCACGAGGTTGACGAGCACCTGCTCAATCTGGCCGGGATCGGTGAAGAGCTGGGGCAGGCCGGCTGGGGCGTCCACCTGCAGGTCGATGTCTTCTCGGATGACAGGGCGCATCATCTTTTCCACCTCTTGCACTACCTCCGCCGGGGCCACGGCCTGGGGCGGCGTGGTGGAGCGGCGGCTGAAGGTCATTAGCCGGGAGACGAGATCAGCCCCGCGCTGGCCGGCGGCGCGGATGTTGCGGTAGTATTTGATCAACGGATCATCCGGCTTGGCCTTGAGCAGCAGCAGATCGGCAAAGGAGTTGATGATGGCGAGCAGGTTGTTGAAATCGTGGGAAATGCCGCCAGCCAGGCGGCCCACGGCGTCGAGCTTTTGCGCGCGGCGGATGTTTTCCTCCAACTGGTCAAGGTGGGTGACATCGCGCAGGATGATCACCCGGCCCGTGGTCGTGCCATCGGTTTCGGCGAGCGCGTTGGTCTGCACTTGCACCAGGCGGGTGTCCCCGCGCGGGTTCATCAGCAAAAGCGAATGCGAGGGATCGGTGCGAAAGCCGGGCTCCAGGACGCGTTCGGCAATCTCCGGCAGGCGGGTGCAGGTTTCCCGTTCACGCATATCCAGCAATTCGCCCAGTGGCTTGGCTTGGGCCGTCTCCGCGGTGCAGCCGAGTGCCGCTTCCGCCGCGGAATTGAGGTAGGTGACACGGCCGGTGGCGTCCGTGGTGATGACGTAATCCTCCAGTGCGCCCAGCGTGGCGACCAGGCGTTGCTCCGTGGCTTTGCCCAGGCGGTCCAGCCGTGCCTTGTAGAGGGCCATCTCAATGGTGATGAGCACCTCTTTTTCGCGGTATGGCTTGAGCAGGTAGGCAAAGGGCGCCGTGCGCCGCGCGCGCGCCAGGGTTGCTTCGTCGGAAAAAGCCGTCAGATAAATCAGCGGAACATCATATTCCTTGCGGATTTTTTCCGCCGTTTCCACCCCGTCCTGATCACCGGGGATGTTGATATCCATCAGGATCAAGTCCGGCTTGGCTTCGCGGGCCAGCTGTTCGGCCTGCTGGCCGGCGGAGGCCAGCCCCGCTATCTGGTAATTGCCCCGCGCCAGGATTTTTTGCAGGATAAAGGCGGAGCTGGGATCGTCCTCAACAATGAGAATGCGTGGCGTTTTGGGCGCCGGAGCCGTAGCGGCCAGATGGCCGATCGGCAGGGACGATTTCGAGCTCATGGAGGGAACGCAGTTCAGGCCGGCACATCAACTGGCCGTTCCAGCCATACGAGTCCAGCAAGCAAAACATCCTTTCCACCGTTCCCACCCGCCGCAAGAAAATCCTGCCGGGTTAACACCCTAGTTTTTTTGGTATTATACAGTAGGTAGGTAGCGCTGCGAATTAAACAATTGCTTCAAGCGCTTTCCTCGCACCATAAAGGAGTGTGCCTAAACGGGTAACGTGCGCCTTCCGCCCATTTTCACCCCAAGGTGGGCCAAGGTTGACACCCCATTGGCTCTCGATACAATCGCTTTCAGCTTCCGCGAGCCTTATTACCACCCATAGGTCCAGGCGCGCAAATCACCAATCATGAAACGAGTCGTCATCATCGAAGACGAGACCATGCTGCGCGACTTGCTGGCCGAGTTGCTCAAAAGTTTTCCGCTCTGCACGCTGGCCGGTACCTATGGCGACGGACTGGAGGGCTGGAAAGCCCTGCAAAAAATCAAGCCGGACATGGTGGTGCTCGACATCAAGCTGCCCTCACTCAACGGGCTGGAAATTTTGCGCCGCCTGCGCGAGCAATTGCCCAATTGCAATGTGCTGCTCTTCAGCGCGTTTTTCACCACGGGCATGGTGCGCCAGGCGCTCAAGGCCGGCGCCAACGGCATCATTGAAAAAACCGCCGGTCTGCCGGAGATGGAAAAGGCCATCCGCGCCGTGGTCGATGGCGGCACCTACCTGGGGCCCGGCGTGGCCGACATGGTGCGCCGCATCATGATCGACCCCGACAAGGATGACTCGCTGGAAAATCTTTCTGAGCGCGAGCGCGAAGTGCTCCAGTACGTGGCCGAGGGCTACAGCACCAAGGAGATCGCGGTGAAGCTTTCCATCAGCGTCAAGACGGCGGAAACGCATCGCTCCAACCTGATGACGAAACTCAACCTGCACGGCATTGCCGGCTTGACCCGCTATGCCATTGAGCAAGGGTTGGTCAAAGGTGGCGGCCCGTTGCCGCCAGCCGGCACCTAGGGAGGTTCACGCGCCGGCCCGTTGCCGGGCATCGGCGACGACGGCATCCATCCACGCCTCCAGCTTGGGCTTAAGAGCGGCTTCCAGTGCCGGGCGGTCCGCGGCTTTGGCCAGCGGTTCCTTCGCAAAGAAGTAGATTTTCAGTTTCGGCTCGGTGCCACTGCCGCGTACGGCGCAGCGCCAGCCGCCGTCCAGGTCATAGAGAAGAAAATCTTCGCGCGGCACCACTTCACCTTCTTCATCGTGCTGCTCTTGGAGGAAATCATTGGCGCGCACCACCGCGCGGCTGCCGAGGGTTTGGGGCGGGCTCGAGCGCAGGGAGGTAAGCACGCGCTGGATTTGCGCCACACCCGCGGCGCCTTCAAAGGTCAGGGTGCGCAGGGATTCTTTGTAGTACCCATGGCGGGCGTACAGAATATCGAGCGCGGCGGTCGCCGTCTGGCCCTTGGCGGCCAGCCACGCGCATAATTCAGCACCCATCGCGGCGGCGGCATTGGCATCCTTGTCGCGGGCCGAGTCGCCGGCGAGGCAGCCGTAGCTTTCTTCCGCGGCAAAAACCGTCCAGGAGGAATATTTCAGCGACAGGGCAATGCGCTCGGGCAGCGGCAGTGCGGCGATGGCCGCCGCGTTCCGTTTGTCGCCCGCGGCAGCAAGCCCCGCGGTAAGTTGGTTTTCATACTTGTACAATTTCGCACCCATCCACTTGAAGCCGGTGAGCGTGTTCACGCAGCTGGCGCCATGGCCCTTGGCGATGGCGTCGAGCAGGGGAGTGGTCACAAAACTTTTCAACAGGACGGCGCGCGGGGAACCTTCCTTCGGCAGCCAACCAAATTCTTTGGCGCGCTGAAAGCGGTAGTCGGCCAGCAGCGCACCCAATTCATTACCGGTGAGCGCGCGGTAGCTGCCATCCGCTTCGCGGAAGACCGCGCCAAGCCGGTCGTCGTCCGGGTCGGTGGCTATGCCGGCGGCGGCTTGGTTGGCACGGGCCGTTTCTAAAACCTGCGCGAGGGCGCGTGTGTCCTCGGGATTGGGCGAGGGCACAGTGGGGAATAGGCCGTCCTGCTTCATTTGCGGCGCGACTTCGACAACCTCGGCGCCCAATTTGCGCAACAGGGTGGGAATCACCACCCCGCCGGTGCCATGCAGCGCGGAATACGCCAGCTTGGGCCGGCGTTCGCGCAACAGCTGGGCGTCGAGCACCACTTGGGCGGCCACCTCCAGATAATTTTGCTCAAGCGCCGGCGGCACGGTTTTCCAGCCTTCACCTTGGGCGGCGCTGGCCTGCGCCAGCACCGGGCCGACTTCCTGCAACTTCACCGCCCGCACAGCCTCGACAATCTGGTCGGCCAGCGGCGGCACGACCTGGCCGCCATGCGCGGCATAGACTTTGTAGCCATTGTCATGCGGCGGGTTATGGCTGGCCGTCAGCACGATGCCGGTGTCGCAGCCGAGGGCGCGCACGGAAAAACTTAATTGCGGTGTGGAGCGCGGGCCGGTGAATAACCAGGCTTCGCCGCCGAGGTTGGTCCAAACGCGCGCAGCCAATTCGGCAAAATAGCGGGAAAAGCGCCGCACATCATGGGCGATGACCAGGCGGGGACGCGGATTTTTGCTGGCTCCAGCGTTTTTCACGCTGCGGTACAGCCCCATGGTGGCGCGGGTGACGGTGATGTCGTTGAGCGTGTTGGCGCCGATGGCGGGGTGGGCCGGGTTGTCGGCGCTGCCCGTGCCTTGCTCGGCGGGCGCAGCGCGGCGGCCAATCATGCGGCCGCGCATGCCGCCGGTGCCAAAACTCAAATCACGAAAAAAGCGGTCCTCCAATTCATCCCAAGCCTGCGCCTGCACGAGTTCGTCGAGTGCGGTTTTTGCCCAAGCGGGGAGAAAACCGCCCTGCTGCCAGGCTTCGAGACGTTCTTGGGCTGCGGGAGAAAGTTTGTCCGCCATAAAATTAAGATGAGATTAGGTTAAGACCAGCCCTTCGGCCAGCTTGGGTTTGGGCGTGAGGGAATTCCAATGGGTGATGACGCTGGTGGTGTCATCGCCGAACAGCGGGCTGATTTCCAGCGCAAAGGCCGGGCGTCCGGTGGCGTCCACGGGGATTTTGGCCCCGGCGGCATTCAGCCAGTGCGCAAACAGGCGCAGTTGGTCGTCGCGGCAGGAGGCCACGGAGTCCACACCGGTGGCGTTTTTCACCGGCGAGAAATCTTCGGCCCGGTCGGTCTCAATGATGGTCGCCTGGCGGGCGAAAGGCAGGGCATCGAACACAAACATCTCAAACTTCACGCCGTTCGGGCGGTCCGGTTGCATCACCTGGCCCTGTGCATCAACCGCCGCCACTTTTTTGTCCGCCCGGTGGAAAGGCAGGCGGAAGGCGGCATTGTCGCCGGAGCCAACCCGGGCGACAAATTCACAATCGAGCACATGGATGCCGATGGAGCCGGCGCGATACCGCAATTGGCCGTTGGGTTCCTGCTGCTCGCACAATTCGCGCGGCATATCGCTGTACTCGACCACGATGACGCGCCCTTGTGGGTCGAGGCATAAATGGCCGATTTTTTCGCCGGCATCCCGTTTGGGGATCATCTTGGTGGACATTTCCGAACCGGTCTCCAGATGGAAACCGATGAATTCCGGGTCCACACAGCGCACCAAGGGGTTGTCCACCTGGAAGTAGCTCAAGCTGCGCACGCCGAGCGCGCGCACTTTGTCGAGGGCGCCGCTGCGCGCCAGTGCGCGCAGGGAGCCGCCATGGCCGTCGGGGCTGAGGGCGATGCGCCCCGGCGCCTCAAGCATGATTTTGCCTGCGAAGTCCACCGCCGGCATGGTGCCCTGTGGGAAAAAAATAACCCGCGCGGGATCGAGACCAAAGAATCGATGTGTGGCAAAAAAATCCACCGTGGCCGCATGATTGGCCGGGCTGGTCATGATGAGCCACGGTGGTGTCTTTCCATAACGGGTGCCCGCGCCGAGGATTTTTTCCGCAAACACCTGAAACAGCGAATGGCGGCGCACGGGCGTTACGGGAAAAGCGCCCTTGGGCCCGTCGAAGCCCAGGCGGGTGCCCTGGCCGCCGGCGACGGTGAAGCAGGCAACAGTTCCTGCGCGCAAGGCTTCCTCGCCGCAGCCTTTGGCCTTGGCCCATAATTGCCGGTCGCCGCCGTGCTCCGGGCGGGCGATGCTCGGGGCTGGGCGCAGGGTCGAGAAATCAAAGGTGGATTGGGCAGTGTTGCGCAGGTGAGTGTCCACCAGGCGGGAAATTTCGGCGAGGTCAATTTGCGCCGCTTGTTCGCAAAGGCCGGCTTGCTCGGCGGCATTAAGCTTGTCCCAGAACTGGAAAACCTGGCCTTGGCCCGCGCTTTCATAGGCTTGGCGCAGCGCGGCCGGGCTGAGTCGCGTCGGGGAGGAAAATGCGGCGGATTCGGAATTCATGCGGCCAGCGAAAGCAGGGAAAAAAGCGGTTGTTAGCGACTTTTGGCGGTGGATTTGGCAGTGGTGGTCGCGGGGCGGTTGAGCGGCCGCAAGGGAGTGTTTGGGGCGGCGCGGGAAGTGTCAAGTGCGCCGGCCGCGCCGCCCGTCACGGGATCGACGTCGAAACGGAAAATCAACTCATCCGGCCGTGCATAATCGAGCCGGGCGCGGGCCACATGGTCGAGAAATTCCGGGTCATTTTGCAAACGCTGGAAAACCTCCTGGTATTTTTCGAGCTTGGTGCGGGTTTCGTCGAGCTGGTCCTGGGCGGCATCCTTTTGCGCGTGGAACGTGTCGCGCTCCAGCTTGGCATCGTGGATGATTTTGGCGGCATACGCGCCGCCCAGCGCCAACAGGATAGCCAGCACTGCGGAAATGAATTTATAAAACACCGGCGACCTCATCACAATAATACCGACACTTTACTTGGCGCTTCCGGGCAAGACCAGACGGAAATCGCCGGCCGCTCCTAAGCCAGGCCGGTGAGGATGAGCAGCGCAGGCAGGGCGAGCGCGCCATCCACCAGGGCGGGCCCCAGCACTGGCCGCGAGATTAGTTTGGGCGATGCCGCCAGTGCGGCCAAGGCCACCCCGGCGGCCACAAGGCCGGGCCGGCCCGCAGTCACCGCAACCACGACCCCGCCGAGCGCCAAAATGGCCGCCGTGAGAGCAGCCATGCGCGGCCCCCAAAGCACCACCGCCGTGCGGACCCCCGCTTGGGCATCGGTGGAGCAATCCTTGAAGTCGCACAGCAAGGCGCCTGCGGTGAATATCGCCAGCAGCGCACCCCCAAATGGCGCAAAAAACAGGTCCTGCCCCTGCCAGTCGATGGGGAAGCACACCCCTGCCACCGTCCATGCTCCGGCCACAAAAAGAGTTTTGCTCAATGGCCATTTTTTCAGCTTCCGATAAAAAAGCCCCACCATGCCCAGTGCGCCCGCCAGGGCGATTTTGCCCCAGGGCAGCCAGACTGCGGCCAACAATCCCATGATGGCCGCCAATCCCGCCAACCATAAAAGGTATTGGGGTCGGCGGGTTCTTGGCAAATCCGCCCAATGGTCGAGGGCATAGGTGGTGACAACCCCCGCGGCAAACAGCAGGGTGCCGGCCCGCGATAACGGATGCCCGGTCGCGCGCACGGCCAACAAGGTGGTCGAACCGCACACCGCCAGGGGCCCCAGCAGCCAGACGCTGCGGCCAATATAATTCAATGCCCTATGCACGCGGCAATCCTAGCAGGACTGGCGTCCAAACGCAATTACGGCAGCAAAGTGTCGCCCATGAGGAAGCGGTCGGCTTCGCGGGCGGCCCCGCGGCCTTCATTAATGGCCCAGACAACCAGGCTCTGGCCCCTGCGGCAGTCACCCGCGGCAAAGACACCCTTGATGTTGGTCGTAAATTTGCCGTGGTCGGCCTTCGCATTGCTGCGCGGGTCGCGGTCAATCTTGAGGGCATCAAGCAATGGTTGTTCCGGCCCGAGGAAGCCCATGGCCAGTAACACCAGTTGCGCGGGGATGACGCGCGCGCTGCCTGCCACCGGCTGGGGGCCAAACTGTCCGGCCTCGTTCTTCTTCCATTCGACATTTACGATTTCCAGGCCGCTGACTTGCCCGTTGGCGTCGCCGATAAATTTCGTGGCGGTGACGAGGTACTGGCGCGGGTCGCTGCCAAATCGCTGGGCCGCTTCCTGCTGGCCGTAGTCGAGCATATACACCTTGGGCCACTCCGGCCAGGGGTTATTGGGCGCGCGCTGCGCCGGGGGGCGGGCCAGGATTTCCAGCTGGGCGAGCGAGGTGCAGCCATGGCGCAGGGAAGTGCCCACGCAGTCCGTGCCGGTATCGCCGCCGCCGATGACGACGACATGCTTGCCACGGGCATCCACGGGCGGACGCTGGGTGTCGGTAATGCCCTTATCGAGCAGAAATTTGGTGTTCTTGTGCAGGAACTCCATGGCGAAGTGCACGCCCTTGAGTTCACGGCCCGGGATGGGCAGGTCGCGCGGCTTGGTGGCGCCCGTGCACAAGACCACGGCGTCGAATTCTTTCAGCAGTTTTTCCGCCGGGTAATTGACGCCCACTTCCGTGTTCGTCTGGAAAACAATGCCTTCCTTCGCCATCAGGTCCACGCGGCGCTGGACGACGGCCTGCTTGTCCAGCTTCATGTTGGGGATGCCGTACATGAGCAGCCCGCCAATGCGGTCGGACCGTTCGAAAACGGTGACGAGGTGGCCGGCGGAGTTCAACTGCGCGGCACAGGCCAGGCCGGCCGGGCCGGAGCCGATGACGGCGACCTTTTTCCCCGTGCGGTGGGCGGGCGGGGTGGGGGTGATCCAGCCTTCGTCCCAACCTTTGTCTGCGATGGCGTTCTCAATGCTCTTGATGGTGACGGGCGGCTCAATCACGCCCAGCACGCAGGAGCCTTCGCACGGCGCGGGGCACACACGCCCGGTGAATTCCGGGAAATTATTCGTGTGGTGCAGGCGTTCGAGCGCCTCGCGCCATTGCTTTTTGTAAACCAGGTCGTTCCACTCGGGAATGAGGTTGTTGACCGGGCAGCCGGCGGCCATGCCGCTGATGAGCTGGCCGGTGTGGCAGAAGGGCGTGCCGCAGTCCATGCAGCGGGCGCCCTGGGTCTGCAATTCCTGATCCTCACGGTGGAGGTGGAACTCGTTCCAGTCTTTGACGCGTTCAGCCGGGGAGCGATCGGCGCCGGTGTCGCGTTTGAATTCGAGGAAGCCAGTGGGTTTGCCCATGGGTATAGTAGGAGAATGGTGGCGGCAGGTGCGAAGGCAACTCAGTTGCCGCCGACGCGTGACAAATCCTTCGCGTTCGCTTCGAATGCGGCCAGCAGGGCGTCTTCGCCCGTGATGCCCTGTTGCTCGACCTTTTTAATCTGGTTGAGCATGCGTTCGTAGTCCTTCGGGAAGACTTTGACAAACTTGGGCAGGTAAGCGTCCCAGTTTTCCAGGATGCGCTGGGCCCGCGCCGAGCCGGTGAGCTTGGCGTGTTTTTCAATGAGGGCCTTGACCCCGGCGATATCGTCCGCCGCGCACTCGCTGAGCTTGTAGAGATTGATCATCTCGCGGTTGAGGCGCGTGCCGAACTGGCCGTCCTCATCGAGCACGTAAGCCATGCCGCCGGACATACCCGCGGCGAAGTTGCGCCCGGTTGGCCCGAGGATGATGACCTTGCCGCCGGTCATGTATTCGCAGCCATGGTCGCCAATGCTTTCCGCAATGGCCAGCGCGCCGGAGTTGCGCACGCAGAAGCGTTCGCCCGCCATGCCTTGGATGAAGACTTCACCGTCCGTCGCGCCGTAAAGGGCGACGTTGCCGATGATCATGTTCACCGCCGGGTCAAAGGTGCTCTTTTTCGACGGCGTGATGATGATGCGCGCGCCGGACAGGCCTTTGCCCACGTAGTCGTTGGCGTCGCCCTCGACCCGGATGGTGATGCCCTTGGGCGCAAACGCCCCGAGCGACTGGCCGGCCGAGCCCTGGAAGTTCAGCTGGATGGTGTCCTCCGGCAAGCCGGCGGGGCCATGGCGGCGGGTGATTTCGCTGCCGAGAATGGTGCCCACCACGCGGTTGGTATTCTTGATGGGCAGGTTGACGACCACCGGCTGCTTCTTCTCCACCGCCGGGGCGCAGAGCTTGAGCAGGTGCGTGTTGTCGAGCGCCTGGTCGAGGGCATGGTCCTGCGCCATCTGGCAATAGGTGCCCACGTCCGCGCCGACATTCGGCCGGTGCAGGATCTTCGAGAAGTCGAGGCCCTTGGCTTTCCAGTGGTCCACGGCTTTGTGCACGGCCAGCTTGTCCACCCGGCCCACCATTTCATTGATGGTGCGGAAGCCGAGCTTGGCCATGTACTCGCGCATTTCCTGCGCGATGAAGCGCATGAAGCGCACCGCGTATTCCGGGTCGCCGTTGTACTTGGCGCGCAGGCGCGGATCCTGCGTGGCGATGCCCACCGGGCAGGTATTCAGGTGGCACACGCGCATCATCAGGCAACCGAGCGTGACGAGCGGGGCGGTGGCAAAACCGTATTCTTCCGCGCCGAGGAGCGCGGCGATGACCACGTCGCGGCCGGTCTTGAGCTGGCCGTCAGTCTCCACCACCACGCGGCTGCGCAGGTTGTTGAGCAGCAGGGTCTGGTTCGTTTCAGCCAGGCCGAGCTCCCACGGCGCGCCCGCGTGCTGGATGGACGACAGGGGCGAGGCACCCGTGCCACCGTCATGGCCGGAGATGAGGATGACGTCCGCCTTGCCCTTGGCCACGCCGGCGGCAATGGTGCCGACGCCGATTTCCGCCACGAGCTTGACGTTGATGCGTGCCTGCGTGTTGGCGTTCTTCAGGTCGTGGATGAGCTGGGACAGGTCCTCAATGGAGTAAATGTCGTGGTGGGGCGGGGGCGAGATGAGGCCGACGCCCGGCGTGGTGCCGCGCACCTTCGCGATGGGCGGATAGACCTTGGTGCCGGGCAATTCGCCGCCTTCACCGGGCTTGGCGCCCTGCGCCATCTTGATCTGGATTTCCTTGGCGTTGACCAAGTAGTGGCTCGTCACGCCAAAGCGGCCGCTCGCGACCTGTTTGATCGCGCTGTTCTTGCTGTCGCCGTTGGCTTCGGGCGTGTAGCGCGAGGGATCCTCGCCGCCTTCACCCGTGTTGGACTTGCCGCCCAGGCGGTTCATCGCCACGGCCAGCGCCTCGTGCGCCTCCTTGGAAATCGAGCCATAGGACATCGCACCGGTCTTGAAGCGCTTCACAATCGCCTCGACCGACTCGACTTCCTCCAGCGGAACAGGCTGCTCGGCAAACTTGAACTCAAACAGGCCGCGCAGTGTGCAGAGGTTGCGCGACTGCTCGTCGATGAGCTTCGAGTATTCCTTGAAAATGGCAAAGTCGTTGCTCCGCGTCGCCTTTTGCAGACGGTGGATGGACTGCGGGTTCCACAGGTGGAACTCGCCGCCCGCGCGCCATTGATAGACGCCGCCCGCTTCGAGGGCGTGCGTGTCCTCGCCGTCGTGGCCCGGGAAGGCGTGGCGGTGCCGCTGGCGGACTTCATCGGCAATGGTATCCAGGCTGATGCCCTCGATGCGCGAGGCCGTGCGGTGGAAATACTTGCCCACCACGTCATGGTTGATGCCGATAGCCTCAAAAATCTGCGCGCCGCGGTAACTGGCGTAGGTGGAGATGCCCATCTTCGCCATCGTCTTGGTGACGCTCTTGACGCCGGCCTTGATGAGGTTCTTGCACGCCTTGTCGTACTCGACGGTCAGTTTCCCGTCGTGGATGAGGTCGTAAAGCGTCTCAAACGCGAGATACGGGTTGATGACATCCGCGCCAAAGCTGAACAGCACGGCAAAGTGATGCACTTCGCGCGGTTCGCCTGACTCGAGAATGAGCGAGACGAGCGTGCGCGTGCCGCGCCGGATAAGGTGATGGTGCAGGCCGGAGGTGGCCAGCAGCGCCGGGATGCCGGCTTGCTTCTGGTTGAGGCCGCGGTCGCTGAGGATGAGCAGGTTCGCACCCTTGGCGATGGCATCGTCCGCCGCCGCAAAGAGTTTGTCCATGGCCGTGGCCAGGCCCGCGCCGCCCTTGTCCACTTCGAACAGGATGGGCAGCTCGGTGGACTGGAAGCCCTCGCGCTTGACGTGGCGCAGCTTCGACAGCGTCTTGTTGTCGATGATTGGGTCGTGCAGCTTGATGCGGCGGCAGCTTTCCGGCTTGGGCTCGACAAGGTTGAGCTGCGTGCCGAGGAAGGTTTCCGAAGCGGTGATGACGGCCTCGCGGATGGAGTCGATGGGCGGGTTCGTCACCTGCGCAAAGAGCTGCTTGAAGTAGTTATAAAGGAGCTTCGGCTGGTTGGAGAGGACGGCCAGCGGCGAGTCCGTGCCCATGGAGCCGAGCGGCTGCACCCCGTCCTTGCCCATGGGGGTCAGGAGGAAGCGCAGGTCTTCATAAGTGTACCCAAAGGCCTTCTGGCGCAGGAACACGGTGTCATGGTCCACGCCGTGGGCTTCGCCCTCCGGCAGGTCCTCAATCTTCAGGCGGTACTTCGCCAGCCACTCGCCATAGGGCTGGGCCTTGGCAAAGGTGTCCTTGATCTCCGCATCATCCACGATGCGGCCTTGCTGCGTGTCCACAAAGAACATGCGCCCGGGCTGCAGGCGGCCCTTGGAGGCCACATTCGCCGGGTCGATGTCCACCACACCGACTTCCGACGCCATGATGACGCGGTCGTCCTTGGTGACATAATAGCGCGAGGGGCGCAGGCCGTTGCGGTCCAGCACGGCGCCGACGTTGATGCCGTCCGTGAAGGAAATCGAGGCGGGGCCGTCCCATGGCTCCATCATGCACGCATGATACTCGTAGAATGCTCGCTTCTCCGGGCTCATGGACTCGTGGTTCTCCCACGGCTCGGGAATCATCATCATCACGGCGTGCGGCAAGGCGCGGCCCGCGAGGACGAGGAACTCCAGGCAGTTGTCGAACATACCCGAGTCGGAGCCATCTTCCTGGATGATGGGGAGGATCTTCTTCAGGTCGTCGCCAAACACCGCGCTGGCGATCTGCTTTTGCCGCGCGTGCATCCAGTTGACGTTGCCGCGCAGCGTGTTGATCTCGCCGTTGTGCGACATATACCGGTTCGGGTGCGCGCGGAACCATGCCGGGAAGGTGTTCGTCGAAAAGCGCGAGTGCACCTGCGCCAGGGCGGAGTCGAACTCCGGGTCGTTCAGGTCCGGGAAATACTTGGCCAGCTGCATGGACGTCAGCATGCCCTTGTAGATGAGCGTGCGGGCCGAGAGGCTGGTGATGAAGAACAGCGTGTCGCGGGCGTCGTGGTTGGGCAGCGTGTAGCGCAGCTTGTTCATCGCCACGCGGCGGATGACAAAGAGTTTCCGCTCAAAGCCCAGGTCGTCCTTGACGTTCGGGTTGCGGCCGATGAAGAAATGCTTGATGACCGGCTCCGCCGCCAGCGCGGTGGGGCCCACGTCCGCGCCCTTGCTGCTGGTGGGCACGGTACGCCAGCCGAGGACGGTCTGGCCCTCGGAGCGGGTGGCCTCTTCCAGGCCCTTTTCGCATTCCGCCCGTTCCTTCTCGTCGCGGGGCAGAAAGACACTCGCCACGCCGTACTGGCCCGCCGGGGGCAGCTGGAGTCCCGCCTTGGCCATCTCACGGCGCAGGAACTTGTCCGGCACCTGCACGAGGATGCCCGCGCCGTCGCCCGTGTTGGCCTCGCAGCCGCAGGCCCCGCGGTGCTCCATGTTCTCGAGCATCGTCAGCGCGTCGCGCACGATCTGGTGGGACTTCTGGCCCTTGATGTGGACGATGAAGCCGACACCGCAGGAATCATGCTCATACGCCGGATCGTAGAGGCCCTGGGCGGGCGGCTCTCCGGCGGCGTTGCGTGGAGGAAGTTCGCTCATGGATGGTGCGTGGAAATAACCGGCAGGCCCAAGGCGGCGACGGCTCATGGGAGCCTCCGTCGCCTGGGCGGCCTATTAGACAAGTGCAGATTTTTTTCTCACGCAACCCAAAATCGCAGCATTTTCCGGGCCTGCCGTCGGGGCGGGCACCCTTTTTGGCGTCTTTTTCAACTCCGCTTGCGCTCATCGCGGCAACGGCTTAGTCTGGCCGGCTTCATGTCCGCCCCTGCGCCAGCGTCCGCCGCTTCGCCGTCCGCGCCCGATTATTCCAACGGCGCGCTGACGTGGCGGCTGCTGCGGCTGACGTGGCACTATAAATACCTCTGCCTCCAAGTGCTGGCTTTGCAGCTCGTGCTGCTCACGCTGGGCATGATGGGGCTGAACCTCACGGGCATTGGCATCGATTATGTGCGCCACGCGGTGGACCCCACCGTGCCGGCGCCCAATTGGCCGGTGTGGCTGCCCGGGCCGGGGGCTGATGCCTCAGTAATGCGCGGGGTGTGGATTCTCGCCGGGGCCATCCTGCTTCTCGCGCTCCTGCGCTCGCTGCTCAACTACGCCTATTCCGTCGGCATTGCCTTGCTGACGCAGCACCGCCTGGTCGTGGACTTGCGCGGCAAGGTCTATGACAAGCTACAGCACCTGTCCTTCCGGTTTTTTGACGAGAACGCCAGCGGTTCCATCATCAACCGCTGCACCAGCGACGTGCAGAATGTCCGCGCGTTTGTGGACCAGGTGGTCATCCAGATCTTCATCATGCTGATTTCGCTCTCCGTGTACGTCGTGTACATGATGAGCATCAGCCCGGCGCTCACATTGGCCTGTCTGGCGACGATGCCGCTGCTATGGGTGCGCTCCGTGTTCTTTGCCCGCGAAATCCGCCCGGCCTATGTGGAAAGCCGCGAATTGATGGACAACCTTGTGCTGTCCTTCGCCGAGTGCATCCAAGGCATTGGCACCATCAAGGGCTTTGCGCTGGAGGACCAGGCCATCGCGCGTTTTGACGCGGACAACCAGCGCGTCGCCACCCAGCGCTACGGCATCTTCCGCGCCGTCGCCTTGTATTCACCCACGATGGATATGCTCACGCAGATTGGCATGATCATCCTCCTGGGCTACGGCGGCGTGATGGTCATGCATGGCGAGATTCCGCTCGGTGCGGGTCTGGTGGTTTTCGCGGGTCTGCTTCAGCAATTCTCCGGGCAGATCAATACCATCGCCACCGTGGCGGACTCCATCCAACTCGCGTTGACGAGCGCCCGGCGTGTGTTTGAGGTGCTGGACGCCCCGATTGAGGTGCAATCGCCGCCCAATGCCCAGCCGCTCGCTCGCGTCCGCGGGGAGATTGTTTTCGAAAACGTCAGCTTCCGTTACAACGCGGAGCACGCGGCGCTGGACAAGGTGTCCTTCGCCATCAAGCCGGGCGAGCTCGTCGCCATCGCAGGTGCCACCGGCTCGGGCAAAAGCGTGCTGATGTCGCTCATCCCGCGCTTTTACGACCCCGTCGCCGGGCGCGTCCTGCTCGATGGGCGCGATTTGCGCGACCTGCCGCTCGAGGAACTGCGCCATTCCGTGGGCTTGGTGTTTCAGGAGAACTTTTTGTTTTCCGACACCATTGCCTCGAACATCGCGTTTGCGAACCCCACGGCCACGCGCGCGCAGGTCGAGCGTGCGGCCAAAATCGCCGCGGCGGACAAATTCATCCGCGAGCTGCCGCAGGGCTACGACACCATGCTGGGCGAATTGGGCGCCAACCTCTCTGGCGGCCAGCGCCAGCGATTGGCCATCGCCCGCGCGTTGCTGCTCGATCCGCCGATTCTGCTGCTCGACGACCCTACCGCCGCCGTGGACGCCGGCACGGAGCATGAAATCATCGAGGCATTGGAAAACGCCGTGCAGGGCCGCACCACCTTCATCGTCGCCCACCGGTTGAGCACCCTGCGCCGGGCCGACCGCATTCTGGTGCTGGAGCATGGCCGCCTTGTCCAGCAGGGCACCCATGCGGAGTTAATCAAGCAGCCGGGCCCCTACCTGCGCGGTGTCAGCATCCAGGGCGTGGATTTTGAGAGCCGGCAAATTTTGCAAAACACCCGCGCCCCCTGGGGCCCGCGCAAGACATCCCCCGCGCCCGTGCCCCAATCCGAGCTGCCGCCCACGGAAGGAGGCGCGCCATGAACTTCGACCTCGGCTGGATTCGCGAGCTTTTTCACCGCCCGCCCAAACCCCATGCCCGCGTGCGGCACGAGATGTCGCTCGCCCGGGGCGCGCCGCGGGGCGACGAGGAAGAGGAGGAGAACAAGCTGCCAAAATCGCTCGACCTGCGCATCTTGCGCCGGCTGTTCACCTACACGCATCCCTATGCCAAGATGCGCAACCGACTCTTTGCGCTCGTCAGCGTCCGCTCCCTGCAGCTGCCGCTGCTGGCCTGGGGTGTGGGTGCCATCATCCGCGGTCCGGTGGCGCATGGCGAAAAGTCCGTGTTGCTCTGGGCGCTCCTGGCGTATTTTGCCCTGGCCTGCTTCACGGATTGGACGCTCTATTACCGGCAGTTCTACGCGCTCAAGCTGGGTGAGGACGTGGTGCGCGACCTGCGGCTGATTCTGCTGCGGCATCTGTTCACGCTGCCGATGTCGTTCTTCAACCGCACCAAGGTTGGCCGCGTCATCAGCCGCATGACGAGCGACATCGAGGCCGTGCGCCTGGGCGTGCAGAACTTTCTCTTCGTCGGCCTCGTGCAGTGCGGGCAGATGCTCTGCGCCTGTGTGCTGATGATGCTCTACAGCTGGAAGCTGTTCCTGGTTGTGCTGCTGACGGTCCCGCCCGCCTGGCTGCTGGACCGCTACTTTCGCCGCCGGTTGAGCGAGGCCACCCGCATGATGCAAGAAAGCTTCTCGCGCGTGACAGCGTCACTGGCGGAGACGGTGGCGGGCATCCGCGTGACGCAGAGTTTTGGGCGCGAGGTCGTCAACGCCGGTATCTTCAAGCGTCTGGCGCATGACCATTCGCTCTACACGCTCAATTTCGCGCGCTTCAGCGGCATGTTCATCCCGCTGCTCGAGGTGAATTCACAATTCTTCATCGCCACCGTGCTGCTCGCGGGCGGCTATGGCGCGTTGCGGCCCGATTGGAATATGCCGGCTGGCGACCTGATTGTGTTCTTCTTCCTTGCGAACCAGTTTTTCGGCCCCATCACCGTGCTGGGCAACCAATTTGCGCAGATGCTCACCGCGCTGGCCGGGGCCGAGCGGCTTTTCCGCATGCTCGACACCCCGCCTGAGTGGCAGGATGCGCCGGATGCGAAGGCTTTGCCGCCGTTGCAGGGCCGCGTCGAATTTCGCGAGGTTACTTTTGGTTACGATCCCGCGCACCCGGTACTGCACCAGGTTTCCTTCACCGCCGAGCCGGGTCAGACCATCGCCCTCGTGGGCCACACCGGCAGCGGCAAGACGAGCATCATCAACCTGCTGTCGAAGTTCTACCTCGCGCAGGCCGGCGAGATTCTGCTCGATGGGCACGAGATCAAGCGCGTTACCTGTGCCTCGCTGCGCCGCCAGATGGGCCTCGTGCTCCAGCATAGCTTTCTGTTCTCGGGCACGGTGGCGGACAATATCCGCCTGCCCCGCCCGGAAGCCACGGACGAAGAAGTCATCGCCGTGCTCCGGCGGTTGGACTGCCTCGACCTCCTGGAATCCCTGCCGCAGGGGCTGGCGACCAAGGTGGGTGAAAAAGGCCGCGGGCTTTCCGTGGGCCAGCAGCAACTCGTTTGCTTTGCCCGCGCCATGCTGGCGGACCCGCGCATCCTCATCCTCGATGAGGCCACCAGCGCCATCGACACCATTACCGAAGCGCGTCTGCAGGCGGCCTTGGCCCGTTTGCTGGAAGGGCGCACCAGCTTTGTCGTCGCCCACCGCTTGAGTACCATCCGCAACGCGAGCGAGGTGCTGGTGCTTGACCATGGCAACCTCATCGAGCGCGGCACGCACGGCCAGCTGCTCACGCAGGGCGGCACGTACGCCAGGCTCTATCGCCAATTTGCCAGCGCGGGCGAGGGCGGCCCCAATCCTCCGGCATGAAACGGGGTAAAAAAAATTTATTGGTCGAGTTCGACCGCGTGCGCGTGACCTTGGGTGGCCGGCCGGCTTTGCAAGGCGCGTCTTGGTCCATCTGCCGCGGTGACGGCTGGCTGGTTACGGGCTCCAATGGCGCGGGCAAGACGACATTGCTGCGCGTGCTCGCCGGGCGCATCTGGCCCGACCCGGGTGTGCGGGGTGGCCGGCGGCTTTATCATTTTGACAGCCGAGCCAGCGCCAGTCCCATCGACCTCGAGGGGCGCCTGGCTTGGCTGTCGCCCGAGACACACCAGCGGTTCGCCCGGCTGGAGCCTTCGCCCTTGGCGCGGGACGTCCTGCTCACCGGCTACGCCAATACGTTCCTGCTGACCCAGCGGCCAGCGCCCGCGCAATGCGCGGCGGCACTTTTATTGGCGAGAAAACTGGGTGTTGAAAAAATGTTGCGCCAGCCTTTTGCGGAGCTTTCCCAAGGCCAGCAACGGCTGGTGCTCCTGGCTCGCGCCCTCGCCCCGAATCCCGAGCTTTTGGTGCTGGATGAATTTTCCGACGGCCTCGATGCCACCGTGCGGGAAAGAGTGGGCGGGGTGATCCGGCAGCGTTTGCGCGCGGGCGCCGCCGTGGTGGTGGCTGCGCACCGGGGCAGCGATGTCCTGCCGGGTTTGACGAGGCATTTGGAATTAAAAAACGGCCGGGCCAGAGAAAATAAAAACGGCGTGCGCGGATTGCGGACGAAAGTTCAGGCCATCAAAGAGAAAAGGGCGAAGCCACTCGCAGTGGGAACATCACCGAAAAAATCACTGACCTTGTTCTTCAAAAGCGCCTCCATCGTCGTGGGCGATCACGAGCGCACAAAAACCATTCTACATAACCTCGACTGGACGGTCTCGGCTGGCGAGCAATGGGCGGTGTTGGGCAGCAATGGCAGCGGCAAATCAACGCTCCTGCGCGCGGTCTATGGCGAATTGTCGGTGGCGCGTGGCGGAACGTTGCAGCGGTTTGGCGCCAGTCTCAAAGGGCTGCCGTTGCCGGGGGCCCGCCGCCGCATGGGCTGGGTTTCGCCGGCATTGCAGCACCATTATGCCGCGAGTTTGTCAGTCGTGGAAGTCGTGGCCTCGGGTTTTCAATCCACCATCGGCTTGCTGCGCAACGCCACCCGCACCGAGTTGAAGCAGGCCCGCGCCACCTTGCGCCGTCTGGGCATCGGGCATCTGGCAGGGCGGGCGTGGGGCGAGCTTTCCTTTGGCGAGGCACGGTTGACCTTGCTGGCCCGCGCGCTCGCCCCCCGGCCCAGGTTATTATTGCTCGACGAACCTTGCGACGGGCTTTCCCCTGCCGCCCGCCGGCGATTTTTGGCCATTATCGACCAAGCCGCGCGCGCGGGCGTGCAAATCCTCATGGCCGCCCACCGGGGGGAAGATTTGCCGGCGTGCATTAATCGCACATTACGTTTGCATAACGGGCGGGTGATTTGACTGGGGTTGCGCGGCGTTTTCAACCTGATTGAAATTGCCATTTGCACCGCGAATCGATAAGGGTCTTACCCCAGAAGGTTCCATGTCTCCTGGCTCACTTAATGTTCGTACGGCGGCTCGCGCGGTGGTGGTGCGTGACGGTTGCTTGCTGGCTATCGCGATGCGTGATGGCGAGGGCGAGTTTTTCATCCTGCCTGGCGGCGGGCAGCGCCATGGCGAAACACTGGCCGAGACCCTGCGCCGCGAGACGCTGGAGGAAATCGGCGTGGCGCTGGAGCCGGGGCCGCTGTGCTACGTGCGCGAATACATCGGCAAGAACCACGGCTTTGCCCGCGAGCATAAGCACTTTCACCAGGTCGAGGTCGTCTTTCGCTGCGTGCTGCCCCAAGGGGCGGAACTGCGGCCCGGCCAGGAACGCGACCGCAAGCAAACGGGCGTCGCCTGGCTCGAGCTGGCCCAGCTCGGGGAACGCCGTTTCTTCCCGTCTTTTCTGAAAAAATGCGTGCATGGCGGCGATTTGGTGGTCGATCAGCCTTACTGGGGGGACTTGAACTGAGGCCATGAAAATCGCCACCACCGTCCTGGCCAAGTATGCCTTCGTCGATGTCGTTGACTACACGAAGAACCGCAGCGTCGAGGCCCAGTCGGACATCATCGACACCCTCAATGCGCTGGTGGCGCGGGTGTTTGAGGAGCTGAAAATCCCCAAGGAGGAGCGCATCATGCTGCCCACGGGCGATGGCATGTGCGTCGCCTTCCTCAACTACAACTTTTTCGACATCAACATGATTTTCTCGTTCAAGTTGCTGGAGGCCATCCAGGCCCACAACAAACGCGAGAAGGACGAGGCCCGCCGTTTCAACATCCGCATCGGCATCAACGAAAACCAGGACAACCTCGTCCGCGACATCAACGGCGTGAACAACCTGGCGGGCAGCGGCATCAACCGTGCCCAACGCGTGATGGACATGGCTGACAGCTCGCAAATCCTCCTCGGCCACGCCTCCTACGAGGTGCTGCGCTACCGCGAGCTGTACATGAAGCACTTTCGCGAATTTAGCGCCCCCGACAAACACGGCGAGGTCTTTTACGTTTACCAGTTTGTCGATGAAGAACTGGCCTACCTGAACTCCGCCACGCCCGAGGCTTTCATGAAGCACGAGGCCGCGGACCTCAGCAAGCGCCCGCTCACCGAACTGTGCGCATGGACCCTGGCCATCGCCCACAAGCGCCGGGACTTTTTTGCCGCCCACAAGGACGACCCGCGCTTCACCGCCGTCGCCAACACGCTGCTCTACCACCTCGCGCTCGACGAGGTTTCGCGCAAAAAGTCCACCCCCTTCAAAAAGCATCCGCTCAAGACCCACAAGGCCGGCTTTGCCCCGCTGGAGGAGCAGTTCAACCACTACAAGGCGCAGGATTTCAATTTAATCGCCGCCATGGCGGAATTCGTGGACGACAAGCACTACAAGGCCTTCCATGCCTGCTTTGAGGGCGACGCTTCCATGAAGAACTACGCTTGCCCAAGTGCCGAGGGCCTGCGCCGCCTGCGCGAGGAATTCCCCGATCTCGAGGACGATCCAGTAATTCTGAAAATCTCCGTCTAGCAGCGGCCGGCGTGGTTACGCCAGCTTGAGCAATTCCTTGGTCGCCGGCACGTCGCGGATGACTTGGTCCGGGTCCGGCCCGGTGCCGATGTAGCGCAGGTTGGGCAGCGGGATCTTTGCGCCATTGCGCTGGGCGACGTCGAGCAGGCTCTTGACCATGAAGGCGGTGTAGCGCTGCGCGTTGTGCGGCAGTTTGGCAAAGGATTGCACGCCCGCGATGTCTTCCGTCCAGCCGGGCAGTTTGGCATAGACGGGCTTGAGGCTCGCGCGCAGGCGGTCGTCGCGCGGCACACCGGGGATGTGCGTGCCGTCGGCGGTCTGGTAGCCGGTGCAGACAAGCAGTTCGCCCTTCCATGCGCCGCGATGAGTCAGGGCGTCAAGCTTGTTGATGGCCAGGTCCTGGAAGCCGCCGTAGCGCAGGGCGTCGCCCTTTTCCACGGCATCGAACCAGCCGACCATGCGCTGGCGGCCCGTGCTGGTGCCAAACTCCAGTTCGCGCAGCAATTTGCCCAAGGGGTGGGCATCCTCCATTTGCGTGAGGAAGACGTGCGTGCCGACCTTCGTGTCGTAGGCCTTGCAGCAGCCGACGGTGTGCACCGGCTGGCAGGGGATGCCCGCGCTCTGGAAAAGCTCCGGCGTGTAGGTGTGCGAGGCGGTGACGTTGGGCGGGAAGCCGTGGCGCTTGTCGAGCCAGTAGCTCTGGCCGAATTCGCCGATGACATGCTGGCCCGCCGCCAGCGCCGCCAGCACGGCCTCGCGCACGTCGCCGATGCAGGGGCGCAGCTTCTGGCCGGCCTGCCAATAGGTTTCAATCAACCCCTCAATGTTGACCGAATAGTGTTCTTTGCCGCGGAATTTCTCAAAATGGAATTCGTCCTTGGTGAAGACGCCGGCGTCGATGGCCGCCTGGTTGGCGCGGGTTTCCGCGAGGGTCAGCCGCTCGAAAAAGTGCTCCCAGTGCTTGGGCGAGACCAGGCAGATTTCCTTGATCACGCGCAAGGCGCGGTTGGTGCGGATGCGGAAGCGCTTGGCAAAGTCCTCCCGGTCGCCCAGGAAATCGCTGTAATAGACCGGCCAGTGGCTGACTTCATCCGTGTACGAAGGGCTGATGCCGCGCCCGGTCGAGCCGCGTTGCGGTTCGCCGAGAACATGCGTGCGGTAGTCCTCCCACGCGAGGTCCAGCAACCGGTGGGAAAGGTCGGAGACCATCGTGCGCTGGTCAATGAGCAGGCGCGTGAAAATTTTGTACCCGCGGCGCTCCAGGGGCTCGGCCTCCCAGAGAAACTTGCGCGGGTCCGCCACCACGCCCGCGCCGATGGCCAGGGTCTTCACATCCGTGTCGATCACGCCGGCGGGCAGCAGGTTGAGCTTCAGCCCCCCCGCGGTGTGGCCGGAGTTCGCGCCACCGTTGACCTTCAGCACCATCGCCACGGTGTCGGCGCGCTTGGTGCTGGCCCGGAGCTCGGCGGCGATTTCATAGACCAGCCGGCCTTTGCCTTCGTCGCCCATGCTGATGCCGACGTCGGCGATTAACTGACTGGAGAAAGGGGGGAGGGCCATGGGACGGAAAAGGGAAAACGCAAACGACGAATTCAATAAAAACCCCCGCCAACTGGCAAGGAGTTAAACCCGGCGCGCCAGGGGGCTTTATTTCGCCGGGCCGGAGGATACCACCACGCTGGCGGCGCGCAACAGGCGGTCATTGAGCAGGTAGCCCGGCCGCAGCACTTGCAGCACCTGGCCTTCGGCCACCTCGGCGCTGGGTTGCTGGGCCACGGATTCGTGGAACTTCGGGTCAAACGCCTGGCCCATCGGGGCGATTTCCTTCAGGCCATGCTGGGTCAGCACGCTGCGCAACTGGTCAGAGACAAGCTTGATGCCATCGATGACGGCTTTGGCCTCCGGATGGGCTTGCAGGGCGGATTGCAGGCCGAGGCGCATATTGTCGAGCGCGGGCAAAAGGTCTTCGAGCAGGTTGGCGGCAGCGGTGCGGCGGGTGTCTTCCTTGTCGCGGGCGGCACGGCGGCGGAAGTTGTCCAGGTCCGCCAGCGAGCGCACGTAGAGGTCCTTGAACTTGGCGGCCTCGGCCAGGGCGAGTTCAAGCGGCGTGGCATCAGCCGGCGCCGGGGTGGGGGCCGGCGTCTCGGAAGTAGGCTGTTCGGGCGGTTTGCTCATCGCGTAAACAAGTAAACATAGCCCGCAAATCGCCCGGCGCAAGTCCCTGTTTCAGCTTACAGCTGTGCTGCGGCCGCCTCGTCCACCAGCCAGGTGACCTTCTTGGCATAGCCCCGATGGATTTGGGAGGGCAGTTTTTTAGGGTCATACGGGCCATGCAGGATGGCTTTGAGCACCGCTGCCTTGTTTGCCCCGTTGGCCAGGACGACCACGCGCCCGCACCGGGCCAGTCCAGCTTCGGTAATCGTCAACCGCCAACCACGCCCCGGCCATTCAACCGCGGCGAAATTATCCTGCAATCCTGAGCCAAGGAGCGGACAGTGGGGGAACAGCGAGGCCGTGTGTCCATCGTCACCCATGCCGAGGAAGCAGACGTCGAAACTATTTTGGGCTCCAAAGCGGATGTTCCATTGCTGGTTAAACGCGGCGGCGCATTCCGCGGGTGGCAGCGCAACCGGCCAGGGCATTTTGGCCGCCGCTGGCACGCCCAACGGCGCGAGCATCAGGCGGTCAGCATTGCCAAAATTGGAGTCATCGGCGTCCAGCGGCACGCACCGCTCATCGCTCACCAGCCAGATGCAGTTTTTCCAGATCGTTTCCGGCAGCGCCTTTTCCTTCACCACCCATTGGTAAAAAGCTTTGGGCGTCGAACCTCCGGAAAGCCCGACGGTGATGGGCGTGGTTTTGGCCGCTGCCGCCTGCCGCAGCACCTCCACCATCGCGCGAAAGGTCTCGTCGAGCGTGCCAACTTCCAGGGTGCCGTAATTGCTGGGGAGGGTGCGCATGGCGGCACTTTAGAAAAATAGCGCCTCGGCCAGCTCCCGCACCTTGCTCATCGGTTTGACGTGCTGGGGCAGGTCCACCGGGCCTTTGCCAAAATCCGCGCGGATGCACACGCCGTCGCAGTCCTTGGCCGAGGTCCACAGGAACTTTTTCTTGCCGCCCTCAAACTGCCATTCCACTTCAACATCATTGGCGGAATTGGCGGCCAGGGGCTTGAGCGTGAAGCTCACTTCGTCCGGGTGCTCGCCCGGTTTTTCACAATGGTCGAGACAGGTTTCCTGCCAGCGCAAAAGATTGGAGGCTTCGCCGTCGGAGCCGGGCGCATAGCGGCATTCGACGCTTGCCAGGTTCGCCAGCAACACCGCGGGCTCATACCCGCTGAGGAACTGACCGATGGATTGGCGCACCGGCAGCAGCCGCGCATAGGCGAGGTCCGTCACGGCGTCCGGCTTGGGCCAGGGGGCCTTCGCATAGTCGGGACCTTCGACGCAGGAATCATACACCACGCGGGTGCAAAGCTTGAGGTAGGGCGCGTAGAGCTCCCCGATGCAGCGCGAGGGCACGCGGTGTAGCCAGTGGTAAACGGGCAGATCGCTTTCCAGCCAGATGCTGATCTGGTTTTCCAGGAAACCCGCGGTGTTGACCGGGTAGCTGAGGATCAGCGCCTCGCAGCAGCACATCTGCCGTGTGCTCGGCCCGATGTAGCATTGTGAAAAAATCTTGGCTTGGGTGAAGAGATTGTCGGCGGCTTCCTTGGCCGGGCAGAGCGCCACGATGCGGCACGGGTACATCTGCGCGAATTCAATGGCTTGGTCGAACACGCGCTGGGCCTCCTCCGCCGAGGTGGCGAGGCCAAACTGCAGCACCAGGTTCATCTGCGACGCGCGAAAGGCCGACGGCTCGCCGCTGGTGCCGGGCGTGCTCTCTCCCTGCCACATTTGCGAAAGCGTCCGCGGCACGTCGGACAACCGCAGTGCCAGGCCGGGCAACGTATCGAGTAGCGAGGACATGGGGGATTACGGGCCGGCGCGGCGCCATTCGTGACGCTGTTCCCAGAGCAGGCGGTCGGCGGCCAGGGGACCCCAGGAGCCGGCGGCGTAGTTTTCCAGGCCGCGTTTGCCGCCTTCCTGCCAGAAGTCGAGGATGGGCGTGTAGAGTTTCCAGGAGGTCTCCGTCTCGTCGCCGCGGATGAAAAGCGTCGAATCCGAAATGATGCAGTCGAGGATGAGGCGCTCGTAGGCTTCCGGCGTGTTCGAGCCAAAGGTCGTCGCGTAGCGGAAGTGCATCTTGACCGGCTGGGTGCGCGTCTCCAGCCCCGGCACCTTGGAGTTCATCAGCAGGGTGGTGCCTTCATCCGGCTGGATTTGGATGACGAGGGTGTTGGCTGCGACGTTGAAGCGCTCGTGGTCGGCAAAGAGGATGCCCGCCGGACGCTTGAACTGCACGGCGATTTCCGACACGCGGCGCGCCAGGCGCTTGCCCGAGCGCAGGTAGAACGGCACCCCCTGCCAGCGCCAGTTTTCAATGGAGAGGCGCACGGCGGCATACGTTTCCGTGAAGGAGGTCGGGGGCACCTCGTTCTCCTGCATATAGCCGGGAACTTTCTGCCCCTTGATGAGGCCTTCCGTATATTGCGCGCGCACCACGTCGCCGCCTTCCGCCTTCAACCGGACGGGCTGGATGGCCTTGAGCAACTTGACCTTTTCATCGCGAATGTCCTCGGCGCTCAGCGACACCGGCGGCTCCATCGCCACGAGCGAGAGCAGCTGCATGGTGTGGTTCTGGATCATGTCGCGCAGCGCGCCCGACTGGTCGTAATAGCCGGCCCGCTCGCCCACGCCCAGGTCTTCCGCCACGGTGATCTGCACACAGTCCACGTAGCGGCGGTTCCAGATGGGCTCAAAAATCGTGTTGGCAAAGCGCAGCACCAGCAAGTCCTGCACCGTCTCTTTGCCAAGGTAGTGGTCGATGCGGTAGCACTGGGGCTCCTCAAACTGGTTGCGGATGATGCGGTTCAGCTCCTGGGCCGAGGCGAGGTCGCGCCCGAAAGGCTTTTCGATGATCATCTTCGAGGCCAGGGCCGTGCCGGCGTGCCGCCGGGCCAGGCCGCTGGCGCCGAGGTTTTCCAATACCGGCTTGAATACGTTCGGCGGCGTGGAGATGTAGAACACGCACTGGAGGTCGCGTCCGAGCTTCTTTTCAATGCCTTCGATCTTCTCGCCCAGGGCCTTGAAGGCATTGAGATCGTCATAATTGCCCGGCACATAAAACGTGTTGGCCTGCACGCGTGACCAGACATCCTCCATCAGCGGGCGGCGGGAAAACTGCTTGATGTCTTTGACGGTTTGCGCCCGGAACACATCGTCCGGAATCGGTTTGCGCCCGAAGCCGATGAGGTAGAAGTCTGGCGAAAGCAGGTTGTCCACCGCCAGGTTGAAAATGGCCGGCACGAGTTTGCGCGCGCACAGGTCGCCGGACGCCCCAAAGATGACGAGAATCGTCGGCGGTGCGCCGCGATGCTTGCTCAATCCTTGCAGGAAGGGATGGCGGGGAGATTCAACCATGGGAAGTTAGGATGGACGGGCGGTGCCGCGGGCTGGCTGGAAGTTGCGGGAGAGCAACGGCACCCCGGCATGGAGCACCACCTCCGGTGCGCTGTCATCAGAAACTTTCACTTCCACAATGTCGAAGCGAAAATGCGCGGGTGGCGTGGCCAGGCCGCGGATATAAGCACGCACCGCACGGGCCAATGCCTGTTTTTTATGGTGGGTGACAGCGTGGTAACCAGGCACGGGAGCCGAGGCCTGCCGGGTTTTTACCTCAATGAAACTCATCACTCCCCCGTCCCAGGCCACCAAATCCAACTCATCGCGTCCATGCCGCCAGTTACGGATGATAATCTTCCAGCCTTGGGCTTGCAGGAACCGGGCGGCCGCTTCCTCGCCCAAGCGGCCCTGCTTGCCGGCCGGGGTCTGGGGTCCGGCCGGGCGAATGCCCCAAAACCAGCGCCATCGCGCCGTCAACCGGGCGCCAGCGTGTCGCAACCAGGAGATCATGCCCGCAGTGTGAGCGCCCCCGGCGCTTCAGGCAACACTGCGCCGTATCATTTTGGCACCAGCCCCACATACGCCAGCAGATCGATGTGGAATTGTTTGAGCGCCAGCCAGAGAAATATAAAGAAGCCAAAAAAACAGACGACCTTCAACTGCCGGATGCGGCCGGGCACATGCTTGAAGTGCCGGTCCTTGAGCGCCTTGTGCGGGTTGCGGCTGACTTGGTAGTTCTGCCACGAGGCGGAAAGCTGGTGGGTCGGCGTGATGGTGATATAAGCCGAAAGCACCAGGGGCACGCCAATACCGGCGGATATCAGCAGCCAATAAAGCAGGTCAGTCAGGGGTTGCATGAAGTCACTGAATGCGCGGTGGGCGCGGAGGGGTAAGGGGGATTTGATAACTGCAAACGGCTATTTTCACAAAAAGTTTCCGCTAATCAATCTGGAAAAACACTCCAGGCGGCGGCTCGGGCGGCAAAAACCGCCGGGTGAGGATCAGGCGTCCGTTCGCAGCTTGGCCTTGAGGGCTTCGATGGCATTGCGGGTTTGCGCCGCGCCTTCAAATTTTTCCGCGCGGACTGCGGCGCTCAATTCCGCCTGCAGGATGGCCAGGCGGTGGCGGACGGCCGCGGGGTCGGCGGCCCGCAGGGGGATTTTGCCAAGATGCTCGGGGCCGCGGTGCATACGCTGGACAATGGGGCTCAACAGCCCTGCAAAAACGCCATAACAAGCCGGGCAGCCGAAGCGGCCTTGCCGTTCAAAATCGCGCTGGCTGCAATCGCACACCGGGCAGCGCGGCATGGCCTCGTTGCGGCGCCGTTCGGCGGCGCTCAAGCGGTCGAGCAGGTTGTAGCCTTGGGGGTCGAGCACACCGGCTTCCGCTGCATGTTTGTCGCACCAGGCGGCGGTGGTGCATTTGCCCAATTGGGTGAAAGTGACAAACACCGTGGCTGCGGTGTCGCAGGCGGCGCAATGTGGCGGCTTCGCTTCTCCCATGCCCCTAAGTATGGCTGTCCGGTGGCGGTGAGGCAACTGTGAACTCGCTGCGCGGGCTTGACCTGGGGCGGCAAAAAGCCCAGCGTAAGCCCCTCGGAAAAGCCCTGTCCGTCCCGGAGCACTCCCGGCCACCCCTTTCTCAATCCCTGCGTTATTCACCCATGCTCGACTTTCTGCAATACATCGGCGAGGCATTCCTCCGCGTGGCCATTTTCACGGGCTTTGTCATCCTGCCGATCGCGCTGTTTCTTTATTTGGTCATCGCCCACGGGGGTCTTTTCTTTTCCCCCAAGGGCCGGGTTAATCGTCTGGCCTATTGGGAGGGCCTGGCCGCGTGGTTGATGTTTAATATCTTCACGCTGACCTTTGTCATCATGTACATGATGTATTCGGCCAATTTCTTGATTCACACCCTGGCGGACAAGACAATGGGGGATGCCGATTATTCCCTCTACACCAAGCTGTTTTTGACGCTCTTTTTCATCCAGTGGGTTTTTGCCCTGGGCACCTTGATCCCGGTCTGCGCCAAGCGCTGGCACGATCTGAACCTGCCGGGCGCGCTGGCCGCCATCAATGCCGCGCCGGTGCTGCTGGTGGGCTGGGTGTTGCTGGTCTTTTTCAACCAGTTGGGCCAGGTTATGTTCCAGCATTTCATCACGGATGCGAACGCCTTGGGGCCGGGCATGAATGCCTTCACCATCCTTAATCAGGCGGCCCTGGCTTACAGCAAGAATTACATCCAGGTGCACCCGATGTACTATTGTTTTGTCACGATGGTCATGCTCGGGGCATTTCTCTACTTGGGCCTCTCGCCCAATGCCATCGACGCCGCTGGCTCCCGCAAGAAAGCAGCTAACGCTTCGCCGCGGCCGAGCCGGGCTTAGCCGCTTGGCTTTTAAGTAAGCGCCGTACTTCGGCGAGCGTCCGGGTGTTGAAGACCTGCTCTTTCGTCAAACCGCCCTTGCGCGCGATAGTCACGCCCAGGCTGACAAAGCGGAGGTCTTCCGGGCTGTGCGCATCGGGGTTGATCACACAGGGCACGCCTTTTTCCGATGCTTGGCGCCAATAACGCCAGTCCAGGTCCAGGCGCTGGGGCTGCGCATTGAGTTCGATCATCTTGCCATTGGCAGCGGCCGCATCGATCACCTTGGCAATGTTCAGGGCAAAGCCTTCGCGTTGCAGCAGCAGGCGTCCGGTGGCGTGGCCCAGCATCGTGACATACGGGTTTTCCAGCGCGCGGATGACGCGCTTGGTCATCGCCGCCTCATCCTCGCCCTGGCCATAGCGGTTGTGCACGGATGCCACCACATAGTCCAGTTGCGCGAGCACGCTGTCCTCATAGTCCAGCGAACCGTCTTTCAGAATGTCGCATTCGGTGCCGGTGAAGAGGTGGGTGGAGAATTTTTTTGAGGCATTTAGCGCACGAATTTTTTCGACCTGGGCGAGGAGCTGCTCTTCGCTCAAGCCGTGCGCCTGGAAGGACGATTTGGAATGGTCGGCGATGCCGAGGTATTCCCAGCCCAGCGCGTTGGCCGCCGCCGCCATTTCCTCCAAGGTCGCATTTCCGTCGGACGCCGTGGTGTGGTTATGGAAGGCGCCGCGCAGGTCGCCGGGCTCAATGAGGGGCGGGAGTGGGCCTTTTTCCGCGCGCTCGATTTCATCCAGTCCTTCCCGGAGCTCCGGCGGGATGGGGTGGAGGCCGAGTTTTTTGAAAATATCATCCTCGCTTGTGGCGGTGATGACGCTGGTGGCGCCGGGTCCGCCAGCCGTGGGATCGTCTTTTTTTGTCAGGCCCCATTCGCTCAAGCTCAGGCCCTGGGCGAGCGCGCGCGACCGCATTTTTACATTATGATCCTTGGAGCCGGTGAAATGATGGAGGGCGAAATAGAATTGTTTGAGCGGCACCGCCCGCAAGTCCGCCTGCAACCCGTCTTTCAGGCGCACGCTCGCCTTGGTGTCCCCTTGTGCGGTGATTTCCCCCACGCCGGGCTGGTGGGTGAACCAGTGCATGGCCGCTTCTGGGTTCTCCGTGGCGATGAGAAAATCCAGATCCCCGGTGGTTTCCAGCCCGCGGCGCAGGCTGCCCGCGTGCGAGACACGCTTCACCCCCTTGATTTTCTTCAACCCGTCCAGGATGGGGCCGGCCGCTTGCCAGGCGTCCCACCATAAATGGCGGCGGCCGTAGGCTTCCTTGTTTTTGATGCCGGAAAGAATATTGGCCTGTGTTTTTTCGCCAAAGCCTGGCAATGCGGCCACTTTACCGCTTTCACACGCCGCCGTCAGCTTGGCCAGCGTGTCCACCCCCAGCTCCTTGTGCAGCGCCATGATTTTCTTGGGCCCCAGGCCTGGCACGCCGAGCATTTCGATCAAGCCCGGTTCCACGCTGGCCTTCAATTTCTCATAGTAAGGCAGTTTGCCGGTATTATAGAGCGTGGTGATTTTTTCGACGAGCGCCTCGCCAAAGCCGGGCACTTCCCCCAGGGTCCCGGCGGTGATGCGGGCGCCCAGGTCGTCCTCCAGGGCGGTGAGGTTGCGCGCGCCATTATGATAGGCGCGCACCTTGAAGGGGTTTTCCCCGGTCAATTCCAGCAGCGTGCCGATTTCCTCCAGCACGGATGCGATGGCTGCTTTGTCCATGGCAGGTTATTTGCGGAGCACGTCGGGCGCGCGCGGGTCGGCGCCAGCCGTCTTATGGTAAGTGCCGGTTTGCTTGTCGCGCACGTATTTGGTGAACCCGGCCTTGGCCACATTTTTCTCCGCGAGCATGCTCTTGGCCCGTCCGGGGGTGTATTTCGTCGTCACGGTCGGCGCTTGGTACACGCGCCGCAGTGCCCGGCCGGTGACCGGGTGGCGCTCCAGCGGCGGGGCGCTCATTGCCTGCTCAACCTCGAGCAGCTCGCCCTCCGAGCCATCTTCGAGGATTTCCTGATAGAGGTAAATCGGCATGGCGGGAACCTAAACGTTTTCCCGGTTTTGCGCAAGGCCCGGCACGAGCCGTTCCCGAACAGTTGGCCAAACCGCGCGGGGCGGGGCTTGTCATTCCCGTGTGGGCGGGTTAGCCTGCCTTTCAGCCATGAGCCTTCGCGCGCGCCGCCCGCTGATTATCCTGTTTGTGCTGGGCGCTATGGCTTTGGGGGTGGTGATGGTCTATTTCTTTGGCGGGCGCGACAAAATCTCCCGGCACGATGCGTTCCTGGTGTATTTTAACGACAACATCAACGGCCTCGTCCCGGGTTCGCTGGTGCGGTTCAAGGGCGTCCCAGTTGGGTATGTCGATGCCGTCCGCCTGGATTACCGCCAGCCCGGCGAGCACAATATTCCGGTGCGCATCCTGCTGAATGCGGACCGCCTGCAACGCCAGCTCGGCGTGTTGGAGGACTTGGGCAATCCGGAGATGCTCGCGCGGCAGCTCCAGCGTGGCTTGCGCGCGGAACTGGACACGGAGAGCTACGTCACCGGGCAGATGTTTGTGGAACTGGAGTACCACACCCCGGCGCCGCCCTACCCACTGGTCAGCCCGCCCGCCGGTTTGCCGCCCATTCCCGTCATCCCCGCCATTCCCTCCGCCGCCGTGGCTGATTTGAAAAAGATCCAGGACATTATCACCTGGCTGCCCACTTTTGATTTTCGCAGCGAAATTGAAAAATCAGGCCGGGAAATAGACTCCCTTACCACTGCGGTCGTAGTCATCCCCTATGCGGAAAGCAGCCAGCGCATCCAGCAACTGGCGCAGCCCCTGGCTCGCTTCAACTTCGGCGTCTGGCAGCGCAATTTCGACAATTTTCTCAACCGCTTGAACCGCTACCAGTACGCCCTGAATGACGCCAACGAGAATTTCTACGCCCAAAGCCAGGATTTTGTGGCCATGAACCGCAAGATGCGCGGCGACTTGGGTCGTTTGGACACCCAGTTGAAGGATGCCCGTGCCGTCTTGCAGTCCGACAATCCTTCGCTGGCCCATGTGCTGCATAATCTCGACCAGCTCACCAAGGATTTGACGACGCTCACCCGCAAGCTCAACGCCAAAGAAGACCAGCCCGAGGTGGTGGACAAGCTGGCGCACTAGCCACGAGTCAACTCAGGACCCCGGGCGTTCCTTGCCGAGCGCAATCGAGAATTCGCGAGGCAGCGGGCTTTCCACGGCGAAGCCGAGCCGGGGTATCCGGACCTGCGCGGCGTGCAGGAAAAGCCGTTTGTGCCCCGTGCGCCGGCCGAACTCGCGGTTGAATAGGAAGTCGCCATAGGTGGCGTCGCCCACGATCGGGTGGCGGTGCGCACCACATTGCACGCGCAGCTGGTGTGTGCGCCCGGTGATGGGCTCCAGCTTGAGCAGCGACAAAAGCGCCCCGGCGTTGGGATTCGTCTCCATGCTCAGGTAATTTGTTTTCGAAAGCACGCCTTGGCTGTTCGGCCCGCCAACGGCCATGCGCACGCCGTGGTGCCCGCGGCTGGCCTGTTGGCGCATTAGCCGGTCCACCCACACGCCTTTGGCCGGTCGTGGCTGGCCGACCACGAGCGCGTAGTAAGTTTTGTCCACCTCGCCATTGGCAAAGGCCTCGCGTCCGCGGATGGCAGTTTCCTCATCCAGCGCCGCCAGCACGAGGCCCGAGGTCGGTGAGTCGATGCGGTTGAGCAGGAAAAGCTGGCTGGGCCCGCCGGGGGCGAGCGCGGGCCAGTGGTAGCATTCGCGTTCATGGTCATAGGCGGCGCGCAGCAGGGAATAATTGCGGTCCACCTCCCGGTTTGGGTGCGTCATGATGCCCGGCGGTTTGTCCAGCGCGAGCAGCTTGCCCTCCGCGGCGACCACCCGCGCGGTGTGCGCCAGAGGCAGGAGGTTGTCCCAGTCAGTGGAATTGGCGGGTGCGCTCATTCGTAGTAGAAGGTGATGTGCAGGGTGTAGCGCTCGCCGAGCATGGCGCGCATTTCCGCCGGCCACTTGGCGAAGGGCGCCGGGGTCTTGATGGCGTTCACGCACAGGAGGGTCGCGGCGCGCGATGCGGTGGAGTTCTCCACCTGCACGTCTTCGACTTCACCTTGCGCGTTGAGGACAAAGGACACCTCCACCTGCGTGCCCCAATCGCGCGGGCTGAAGTTGAATTGCTCGCACCGCGTCGTCCAGGCCGAGGCGATGGCCTCGTACGTCAGCGAGAGATATTCGCCAAAAGGTGTCAGGCGGGAATCCAGGGCCGGGGCCACGCCGCCGACGTGCGTGCCTTGGATGTTTTTCACCAGCGGGCCTGCATGGGTTTGGGCGGCGGCATTCAGGCGGGTGGCCGGCGTGGCGGCGGCGGCACGGGCGGCGACGATTTCAGGCGTCAAGGGCCCGGGGGGCAGGGGGCGCTGGGTTTGTGTTTCCTGTGCCGGGCGCGGGGGCAGGGTGTCCGGTTTGGCTGGGGATGCGCCGGGTTGGTCGGCAATGCGGATGCCTTCGCCGTTGGTGGCGTTCGTGGTGCCGGGCAGGGCGGGCGGCGGCGTGCTGGCCACCACCGGTGGCGGCGCCGTGGCGGGCGCCGGGCTTTGCTCTGCGGTTTGGGCGGCGGGTGCGGCGGCGGGCGGGGCGGGCGGGGCGGGGCGGGGATTGTTGACGCCCGGCACAATCTTCACGGAGTTTTCCTGCGTCCCATCCGTGGCGGGCAAGTCCGAATGGCCGTCCGGGTTGGGCACCGGTTGCGCCGCGCGTTGGTCGCGGTTGGAAATATTTTGGGTGGCATCCGGTTTGGCCACGGGCGCATTGGGGTTCGCCTCCACGTAGCGCAGGGTTTGCAGGTCTTCCTTGGTGGCCGGGGTCAGCACATATTCCACCGCGCGGGGTGGGCGGGCGGTGGCGCGGGACGCATTGTAGGCGCTGGCTTGCGATGTCTTCACCACCGCGCCCAGCCACGGCATCACCCAGGAAAACAGGATGAGGTGGAAGAGCAGCGCCAGCAGCACCGCCGCTCCGATGGTCACACGGTCTTCCCGCCGCGGCGCCGTCAGCCGGTCAAAGTCCGTCCACGGCCGTGGCTCACGCCGGAGGGGCGGGCGGCTGGGTGGCTGGGTGGGCGCGGTCATGGTAGCGGGAGTCGGCGATTATGGGCGCACCCGGCGCGGGAAGCAAGGCCAGCGCGTGCAGTTGCGCGGCCAGCCATTCCACCGGCAGGCCCATGATGTTGGAGAGCGAGCCGGTGTATTTTTCCAGGATCACCTCGCGGCCTTCCTGGATGCCGTAGGCCCCGGCCTTGTCCAGCGGATTCACGATTTCAAAATATCGCGTGATGTCCGCGTCGCCAAATTTGCGAAAAGTCACCTGGCTCGTTTCGCAGTGGGTGATCTCCGGCCCGCCGGGCTTCCGCCACAAGCATACGCCGGTATAAACAGTGTGCGCGCGGCCCGACAATTTTTTCAGCATCGTCCGCGCCTCAGCCAGGTCTTGCGGCTTGTTCAGCACGTGGTCATCCAGCGCCACTGTGGTGTCCGCCGCCAGCACCAGCGTCCCCGGGTGCCGTTCGCACACCCACGCCGCCTTCAGCGCCGCATTGTGCAGCACCATCGCCCGCGGTTCCGCCGTGGCCTCCTCGTGCTCCACCACCGGCGCGACTACGACTTCAAACTCCACTCCCAGTTTCGCCAGCAGTTCCTTCCGCCGCGGCGACGCCGAGGCGAGGATGAGGGATGACTTGGACGCATCTTTCATGACTGGATTAAAAATTACTCGCGCAACGACGCCAAGGCGCAAAGAGACAATTCTAAATTAATATGCGGATGCTGGCTTTATCTACGGAATCCAGCACGGAGTTTGGGTGAACTTCTTGACAGCGATCACTTTTGTACGCTATCCTGTACATATGAAGTCCATCAGCTACACCGCCGCCCGGGAAAACCTTGCCTCGACCATGGATCGGGTTTGCGAGGACTGTGCGCCCGTGGTCATCACCCGCAAGCGCGACCAATCGGTGGTGATGCTTTCACTGGAGGAATACGAACAGCTCAATGAGACGGCCCACCTGTTGCGCAGCCCGGTTAATGCGCGCCGCCTGTTGGAGTCGGTTAAATCCTTGAACGCCGGCCGCGGTCGCGTGCGTAAAATCAATCTGGCTTCATGAACCTGGTCTTTTCCAAGGAGGCTTGGGAGGATTATCTGCATTGGCAGGCAACCGACCCAAAGGTTTTGCGGCGCATTCACGAATTGATCAAGGATGCCATGCGCAGCCCCTTTGCCGGGATTGGCAAGCCCGAGCCTCTGCGCCATGCCCTGGCGGGCTATTGGTCCCGCCGCATCACCGAGGAGCACCGCATGGTTTATAAGGTTGAGGGCCGTAACCTCATGCTTGCGCAATTGCGGTATCATTATGGATAATCGAAGCTATTGCTAATTTTCCCATGCCCACACCTCTTTCTGATGCCTTGTTCGAACGCGCGCAGTGCCTCATCCCTGGCGGCGTTAATTCGCCGGTGCGGGCTTTTCGCGGGGTGGGGGGCACGCCGTTTTTCACCATTCGCGCCCAGGGCTGCAAGCTCTTCACCGCGGATAACCGGGAACTGATCGACTACGTCTGCACCTGGGGCCCGGCGCTCTTTGGGCACAACCACCCGCGCATCCGCCTAGCCGTGGCGGCGGCGCTGGAAAAGGGCACGAGCTTTGGCACGCCCCATCCAGGCGAGGTGCCGATGGCCGAGACGCTGGTCGAGCTGGTGCCTTCGCTTGAGATGGTGCGCCTGTGCAACAGCGGCACCGAGGCCACCATGTCATGCCTGCGCCTTGCGCGCGGATTTACCGGACGCGACAAAATCATCAAATTCTCCGGTTGCTACCACGGCCATGTGGACGCCCTGCTCGTCAAGGCTGGCTCCGGCGCGCTCACCCATGGCAATCCCGACAGCGCAGGCATCCCCGCTGCCACTGCCGCGGACACCATCGTCCTGCCTTTCAACGATCTCGCCGCCCTGGATGCCGCCTTCGCCAAATACTCTGGTCAAATCGCGGGCGTCATCCTTGAGCCTTACCCAGCCAACGTCGGCCTCATCCTGCCCGACCCCGGTTTCCTCGCCGCGCTGCGCGAGCGTTGCACCCGCGCGGGCACGCTCCTGATTTTCGACGAGGTGATGACCGGCTTCCGCCTCGCCGCGGGTGGCGTGCAAGAAGTCACCGGTGTGAAGCCCGATTTGACGGCACTGGGCAAGATCATCGGCGGTGGTCTCCCGGTGGGCGCTTTTGGTGGGCGGCGCGATGTCATGGAAAAGCTGGCGCCTCTCGGCCCCGTTTACCAGGCCGGAACCTTGAGCGGCAACCCGCTGGCCGTGGCCGCGGGCCTCGCGGCGCTGACGCTTATCAAGGAAAACCCGCCCTACGAAAAACTGGAGGCGGCCGGTAAAAAACTCGCCACCGCGCTGCGCGACGCCGCGAAGCGCAAGGGCCTGCCCCTGCAAGTGCCGCAGACGGGTTCGATGTTCGCCCTGTTCTTCAACGATAAACCCGTGCGTGACTATGCCGGCGCGCTGGCGTCCGACGCCGCGCAGTTCAAAAAGGTTTTCCACACGGCGCTCGAACAAGGTGTCTATCTCCCGCCCTCAGCCTACGAGACTTGCTTCATCAGCACGACCCACGATGACGCTGCGCTGGACAAAACGATCGAAGTGCTGACGGGCGCGATCGCCACGCTGTAGAGGCATCGGCTGCTTAAACGGAATACTGTTTCCGGCTGCGCGGAAACGGCGTCAGGTCCGGCTCGACAAACTCCTTTTTCGCGCGCGGGGAGGTGAAATGCTCCGGGGAATAAAAGTAGCGCAGGGATTTTTTCTGGGAAAGGTGCGGGCTGTTTTCAAAGAATGCGTCGGCATTTTCCGCCGGGCCGTATTCGCAAAGGGTGAAGTGGACCAGGTGCATCCACGCCTGCGTCATCGTTTCATGGTAGCCCTGGAGCGGGCCTTCCACCACGCCGCGGGCGGCATTATGCGCCTGGATGCCCTGGCGCACGCGGGTCTGTGCCTCCGCAAAGGGGTATTGGCGCAAATAGAGGTAGGCGAGCTTGATATGGTCGCGGTGGTGCCATTGCTCCAACGGCCAGCGGCCCGCCTCGAATTCGGCCACAAATTTTTCGTCGTCAGTCATGGTTTCGGCCCGAAAGAGGATTACAACCTTTGCGGTGACATTTGACAAAGAATTTCTCAGTATCGTTCCATGCCTACTCCGCCCACCCACGTGGCTTCCCCCCCGCCGCGCCCCCTGCTCGTGTGGGACGGCGACTGCCGTTTTTGCGGGATGTGGGCGCGTCGCTGGAATAATATGACCGGCGAGGCCGTCGATTATATGTCTTACCAGGAGGTGGGCACCCGCTTTCCGGAGATTACGGAGGCAGACTATGCGAAGGAAATTTACCTCATCCTCCCGGATGGCCGCGTCTTCCGCGCGGCGGAGGCGGTGTTCCAAACCCTGGCGCTGGGCGGCGGAAGGGGCTGGGGTCTGTGGTTGTACAAACACGTGCCGGGCTTGGCACCGATTACCGAATTTTTCTACCGCCGGGTGGCCAACAACCGTTTTACCCTATCCTGGCTCACGCGCCTGCTATGGGGCGACCCCGGCGTACCCAGCACCTACCGGTTCAGCGGGATGCTGTTTTTGCGATTGCTGGGGCTCATCTTTCTGGTGGCGTTTGTATCGTTCTGGACGCAGTCGGCGGGCCTGGTGGGCGACCATGGGTTGATTCCCGTTAAGCTTTATTTCGACGCCATGAAGTCCCAGCCGGGACTTAGCTGGCTGGACCGCTTTCTCGCCGCGCCATCGCTGCTCTGGTTTTCGCCCGACAGCGCGGGGTTGAACACGCTCATGGGCATCGGGGTGGGGTGCTCTTTGCTGGTGATGATGGGATTTCTCTCGGGTTGGGCGTTGCTGGGTTGTGTCATCACCTATGGCTCCCTGCGCGGCGGGGTGCCGGTGTTCCTGAATTTTCAGTGGGATATCCTGCTCGTGGAAAGCGGGCTGGTCGCATTGCTCATCGCCCCGTGGGGCTTGTGGCAGAAACCCATGGCCCCGCGCGAGCCGCCGGCCATCGGCCGCTGGTCGCTGTGGTGGCTGCTGTTCAAGCTCATGGTCATGTCGGGCTTGGTGAAGCTCTTGTGGAACAGTGGCGGGCCCGCTTCGGTGGACGTCGGCTGGTTCCGGCATTTTCTGTCACAGGTCACGGATGTCCCGGTGGGCAACAACACCTGGCTGGATGGGACGGCGCTGCAATACCATTACTTCACCCAGCCCATCCCGGCTGCGACGAGTTGGTGGTTTGCGCACCGGCCGGATTGGTTTCAGAGCTTTTCGCTCTGGGTGTGCATGGCCATTGAGCTGCTGGTGCCCTTCCTGTTTTTCGCTCCGCGCCGCCTGCGCCACACGGCCGCCGGCTTGCAGATATTTTTGCAGGTCATGATCATGGTCACGGGCAACTACGGCTTTTTCAACCTGCTTACCATCGTCTTGTGCCTGCCATTGCTGGATGACACCTATTGGTCGGCGCGCGTGCGGAGCTTTATCGCCCGTGGCACCGAGATGCCCCGGCCGGCGCCCTCGCCGGTTCGGCAACGCCTGGCCAGCCTGGTTCGTGCGGTGGCCGCCGGTTTCATCCTGCTGGTGGGCTTGGTGGAGTTCCATGAAACCTGGCAGGACCGCACCGGTGCGCCGGATAAAGGCTGGGCACGGCTCGACGATGCCCCCTTGCTTGACCGCATGGCCTTGCGCACCCAGCAGAGCGGGTTCATCAGCTCCTACGGCCTCTTCCGCATCATGACCACCGAGCGGCCCGAGCTCGTCATCGAGGGCAGTGATGACCGCACGACTTGGAAACCCTATGAATTCGTCTGGAAGCCCGGTGACCCGCTGCGCGAGCCCACCTTTACCACCCCGCATATGCCGCGGCTTGATTGGCAGATGTGGTTTGCCGCGCTGCAAGTTTACTACCAGCACACCCTGCCCGAATGGCTGCCCATTCTCTGCGGCCAGTTGCGCGAGGGGAATCCGAACGTGGTGGGATTGCTGGACCACAATCCCTTTCCCAAAAGCCCGCCCAAATTTATCCGCATCGTCGTGTACCTCTACAAGTTTGCCACTCCCGAGGAGCAGGCCAAGACGGGTGCGTGGTGGACGCGCACGCAACTGGGCATCTTCAACTACACCTAGCTCAGTGTGCCCGCGCCGGTCGCTTGAAGATCCAGGACCCGGCGATGCTCCCCACCAGCACCACGCCGATAAAGCCCAGTGACGCGCCCAGCGGAATTTCCAAAAACCGCACGGTGATCATCTTCACGCCGATAAACCCCAGCAGGATCGCCAGCCCGTAGTGCAGCAGCCAGCAGCGTTCGATCACATGCTGGAGCAGGAAGAACATGGCGCGCAGGCCCAGCACGGCAAAGATGTTCGACGTGTAGGCGATGAAGGAATCCGTCGTCACCGCCAGCACCGCGGGCACGGAGTCGAGCGCAAAGGTCACATCGCTCATCTCGAGCGTCAGCAACACGCCGAGCAGCGGCGTCGCGGCCCACCGGCCATGGCGGCGCAAAAGGATCTTACCCTGCGGGTTGTCCTCTGTCGTGTGCATCCAGCGTTTGATGAGCTCCCAGACCGGGTTGCGCCCTGGGGCGGTGGGGGCGTGCTGCGGGCGCCACATTTTGATGGCGGCAAACAGCAGGTAGGCCCCGAACACATAGAAAATCCATTGAAAATGCCGGGCCAGCGCCACGCCGCCGAGAATCATCACGGCACGCATCACCATGGCCGCCACCATCCCATACGAAAGCACGCCGCGCTGGTGGGCCGCCGGCACATGGAAGTGCCGGAACAGCAGCACCCAGACGAAGACATTGTCCAGGCTCAACGACTCCTCCAGCGAAAATGCGGTGAAAAATTGCAGGCAGGCCTGCCCGCGCTCGTCTGCCGGGTAGTTGCCAATCCACCCCAGGCCGACGCCCGCGCCAAAGCCCACGGCCAGCGCCGTCCAGAAAACCGTCAGCAGCAGCGCCTCCTTGAACGACGGCGCATGGTGCTTGCGGTTGAGCACAAAGAGATCGAGCCCCAACAGCAGCAGGACACCGAGGTTGAAGACCACCCACCAGGTTGCGGAGACAGACACGCCAGCCTTTATGGACATATTCCCCGCCGCGGGCAAGAACCACCGGCAGCATTCATTTTCGGCTTTAACGGCCCGGCCCGGCCCGGCACACTGGTGGTTTATGGAACTTATTGACGGCAATGCCATCGCCGAGGATGTCCTCAAGCAAATCGCGGCCGAAGTGGCGCAAATCAAGGGCCGCCCCCCGGCGGTTGCCTTTGTGCGGGTGGGCGAAGACCCGGCCTCGGTCTCCTACGTGGCCAAAAAACAGAAAACCGCCGCGCAAGTGGGCATGACGAGCCGGCTCGAGCTTTTCCCCGAATCAATCACCCAGGCCGAGCTTTTGGCGAAAATCGATGCCCTCAACCGCGACCCGGCGGTCGATGGCATCCTCGTGCAGTCGCCACTGCCCAAGCACATGGATGAAACGGCGGTGTTCAACCATGTCAGCCCCGACAAGGATGTGGATGGCTTTAATACCCTCAATGTCGGCCGCCTCGTGCAGGAAGACGCCGGCGGTTTTGTCGCCTGCACGCCTGCGGGCATCATCGAGCTCATTCGCCGGTCCAAGACTGAAACGGATGGCCGCCATGTCGTCGTGGTGGGTCGCAGCCTGATTGTCGGCAAGCCCGTCGGCCTGCTGCTCCTGCAAAAAGGCCTGCCCGGCAACGCCACCGTCACCTTTTGCCATTCGCGCACGCGCGATTTGCCCGCCATTGCCCGCGCGGCCGACATCCTTATCGCCGCCATTGGCCGCCCACGCTTTATCACCGCGGACATGGTCAAGGAGGGCGCGACGGTGATCGACGTCGGCATCAACCGCGTGCCTGATGCCTCGAAAAAAACCGGCTACCGCATTGTCGGCGATGTGGACTTTGACGCCGTGGCCCCGCGCACCGCGCGCATCACCCCCGTGCCCGGCGGCGTCGGCCCCATGACAGTAGCCATGCTCATGAACAACACGCTCAAGGCCTGGAAAAAACGCCACGGATAAAGCTCCGCCCATGCCTCTTGTCGATACTCCGCCCGTCCTTGCCACTGTCACCGGAGTGGCGCCGGCCCCCCTGTTCTGGCGCATCATTGCCCTGGCGATGGACTGCCTGCTCGCGGGTCTGGTGGCGAGCATCATACTCACCCGCCTCGTCCTGCCCGAATATCATCCCGATGCGGAGAACACACTGCGCACCCAGCTGAAGGCGATGAACACTGAATTGGTGCGGGCCCAAAGCGCCGGTGTGGTGGCCCATTTCACCTTTGATGACGAGACGCAGGGCATCCTTGAGGACGCCGGCAAAACCTTTTTCCTGACGATGCTGGTGTATTTCCTGGCGAGCGAATTGGTCACCGGCGGCAGCACCCTCGGCAAGCGTGCCTTTGGCCTGCGGGCCGCCCGGTGGGACACCGGCGAGCGCCCCAATGTGGTGGAAATCCTTTCCCGCAGCCTGTTCAAGTCGGCCAGCCTGCTGCCTTTGGGGCCCATCCCCTTGCTTTTGCTGGCCAACGCCATTCCCATCCTCATGCGGCGAACCCGCCGCGCCGGGCATGACTATCTGGCGCGCACCATCGTCACCCGGGCCGCTCCACCGCCGCCGGAGGAATCTACGGCCGCGGGTGGTGAAGATTGAGGGTTTTGCCGATGGCAGTCCCCTGCATTTTCCCGGCTATTATGAATTGCCAGCGCTGGGGGAAAATGCGAAAGTTCGCCGCACTGCCGCACCCCCATGTTGCTCGACCCAACATTCCCAACGCCTGCCGCCATGCCGACCACTCCTTCTCCGCGTAAAAAGCCGTTGATTTTGGTGGTGGATGACCAGCCGATAAACATCAATTTGCTCGAGCGCAAACTCCAGCGCGAAAACATGGACGTTATGACCGCCGCCAACGGCAAGGAGTGCCTGGAGGCCATCGCCAAGGTGACGCCAGACCTCATCCTCCTCGATGTCATGATGCCCGAGATGGACGGCATCGAGACTTGCGAGCGCCTCAAGAAAAACCCGGAGACAAACTCCATCCCCATCATTTTCATCACCGCCCGCTCCTCCAAGGAAGGCAAGCTCGAGGGCCTCAATGTCGGCGCGGTGGACTATATCACCAAGCCCATCGACCTCGACGAGACGCTGGCCCGCGTGAAGACGCAGCTGCGCCTCCAGGAAATCCACCGCGAGAACCTCGAGCTGCAAAAACGCCTCGGCGAGTCGCGCCGCACCGCCGCCGTCGGCGCCGTCACCCAGGGCGTCGCGCATAATTTGAACAATTTGCTCGGTGTGGCCGTCGGTTACCTCGATCTGCTCAAAACCTCCGCCGACAATCCGGAGATGGTCCGCCGCAGCGTGGCCCTCATCGACAGCGCGGTGGACCGCATGATCGACATCATCCGCCAGTTGAGCACCATTGCCTCCATCGACCGCCTGCCGATGCAGGACCAGTCCGTGCAGGACTTGCTCGATTCCGCCTTGGCGCGCTTTCGCGAGGAGTTCAAGATTCTCAGCCCCATCATCGTGCGCAACCTCACCCCCAAGGGCTTCATGGTGCGCACCAATTCGGAAATTCTGGAAAGCATCCTGGGCAAGCTGCTCATCAATGCCTTTGAGTCCCTACCCAAGGGCGTGAACCCCGACGGCAAAATCGAACTCGAGGCCAAGCTCGACACTTCCGAGGGCGACACCCCGCGCATTGTCCTCCAGGTGCTCGACCGTGGCATTGGCATCTCCCCCGAAGTGGCGGAAAATCTCTTTGACCCCTTTATCACGACGAAGACTGCCGTCGGCCGCGGTCTGGGCCTGACGATGGCCCGCCACGCCATCCGCAACCTCGGCGGCGATATTGAGCTCCTTCCCCGCACCGAAGGGGGTACCAGCGCCCGTCTTTATCATCCCATCACCTAGGCTCTAAGGGAGGGATGGGCCTTTTGCAGTGGTCGGTTGGCACTGCATCCCTTCTTGGCAAATGCCGCGCAGGCAGTATGATGCGGGGGCATATGTCCCAAGTCGCCTTCATTGGTGCCGGTAAAATGGCCTCCGCCATGGTGCATGGTTTGCTCTCGCGCAAGCTCTATGCCCCGGCGCAAATCGGCTGTACCTGCGGGTCGGACCCCACGGGGCCGGAACTCGCGCGCAAGACGGGCATCGCCTATGTCCCGGAGCCGGCGCAACTGCTCAAGGGCGCGGACATCGTGGTGCTGGCCTGCAAGCCCCAGCAGCTCGCCGCGCTCGACGCCTCTTACGCAAATGCCACGCAGGGCAAGCTCATGCTTTCCATCCTCGCGGGCACGCCGCTGGCCAAGCTTTCAGCGAAATTCCTCTCCGCCCGCAATATCGTGCGCGCCATGCCCAACACGCCGGGTCAGATCGGCGCCGGCATCACCGCCTGGAGCGCCCGGGCCAAGCTGGCGGCGGCCGACCACGCCGCGGTTGAAAACATCCTCGGCAGCCTGGGCCTGGTTTTGGAAGTGCCCGAGGGTGACCTCGATGCCGTGACGGCTGTCAGCGGCAGCGGCCCGGCCTATCTCTTTGAGTTTGCCGCCGCTTTTCGCGCCGCGGCCCAGGCCACCGGCCTCTCCCCGGCGATTGCGGAAAAGCTGGCGCTTGAGACGGTGCGCGGCGCCGCCAAATTGCTCGAAGCCAGTGGCGAGGACCCGGAGAAGCTGCGCGATGCCGTCACTTCGCCCGGGGGCACCACTGAAGCCGCGTTGAAGGCCTTGCGCGCGGGCAATTTCCGCCAATTGTTCCAGGACGCCATCCTCGCCGCCCAACGCCGTTCCGAAGAACTGGCCCGGCTGTAATTAATTCGCACCCATTTTTCCCCATGAGCAAACTCACCCAAGGCCGCGTTCTTGTCACCGGCGGCGCCGGCTTCATCGGCAGCGCGCTCGTCCAGGCGCTCAACCAGCGTGGGGTGGAGGATATTGTGGTGACGGACTGCCTCGGCGTGGATGAAAAATTCCGCAACCTGTCGCCCTTGCGCTTTGCGGATTATCTGGAGGCCGATGCTTTGCTGGCCGCCCTGGCATCCAACGATGCGCGCCTGCGCGGCATCCGGTGGGTCTTTCATCTCGGGGCCTGCTCCGCCACCACCGAGCGCGATGCCCGCTACCTGCTTGCGAACAATTACGCCTACACCAAGACGCTCGCGCACTGGGCGCTGAAGAAAAAGGCGCGCTTTGTTTACGCCTCCTCGGCCGCCACGTATGGCGATGGCGCGCAGGGCATGGACGACCGCGACCCCGACCTCGCCCGCCTGCGCCCGCTCAACGCCTACGGTTTTTCCAAGCATCTGTTTGATCTGCACGCGCAGCGGGAAGGCATCCTCGACCGCATTGTGGGGTTGAAATACTTCAATGTCTTCGGCCCGAATGAAGACCATAAAGGTGATATGCGCAGCGTGGTGCACAAGGCTTATGCGCAAATCCGCGACACCGGGCGCGTGCAGTTGTTCAAGAGTTACCATCCCGATTATCCGGACGGCGGCCAGAAGCGCGATTTCCTCTACGTCAAGGACGCGGTGGCCATGACATTGCACTTGGCGGAAGGCAAGGGCGGCGGCCTCTACAATATCGGCAGCGGCCAGGCGCATACCTGGCTGGAACTCGTGGCGCCTATTTTTGCCGCGCTTGGCAAACCGCAGAAAATTGATTTTGTCGAAATGCCGGAAAGCCTGCGCGCGAAGTACCAATACTTCACGCAGGCGGGCATCGAAAAACTCCGCGCGACAGGTTATCAGGCCGCGATTACGCCTTTGGCAGGCGCAGTCACGGACTATGTGCGCAACTACCTCATGTTTGACCGGCGCTTGGGAGACGAACCCGGTGTAAAGAACACTGTACGCCAGGGAGGGAAAGCCTCCAAACGGTAGTGAAAAACCACCTGAGCACTCGTCTTTTCTGATTCGAGCATTATTTGTAACAAGGTTTAGGGCAGGCAGTTGGGTGATTTTCCCCAGTTAATTCCAGTACGCGGTAAAGAAAGCATGAAATAGGCGTCATCCCTTCGTCATAAGCTTGTAACGGCCCAGATTTGAGTTATATTTAGCTCATTATAATTCTTATATTCACCCCCATCTCCTAAATCACATGAAACGCGTCGTACTTGTTGAAGATCAGGTGGCAGTTCGCGAGTTGTTGGCCACGGTGTTGCGCATGGATGACCAGTTCGAAATCGTGGCCGAATGCGGTGACGGCCACACCGCCTGCGCGACCTGCCTGGAACTCAAACCCGACTTGGTCATTCTCGACGTCATGCTGCCCGGCCTCAATGGCGTGGACGTGCTGAAACGTTTTTCCCGCCATTTGAAGAGCACGCGTGTGCTGGTGTTTTCCGGTTTTCAAAACCCCTCTCTTGTGCGTGAACTTTTGCAGGCGGGCGCCCACGGCTTTGTGGAAAAGTCCGCGCGCTTGGCTGAATTGCGCAAGGGCATCCAGACGGTTGCCGAGGGCGGCACCTACTTTGGCCCCTTCATCGCCAGTCTCCTGCGCGAGGCCGTCGTCAATCCCCGCCAGTCCAACCGCCAGGATCTCGACTCCCTCACCGCGCGCGAACGCGAAATTTTGCAGCTTATCGCCGAGAGCTACAGCACCAAGGAAATCGCTGCCAAGCTCGAAGTCAGCGTCAAGACTGCGGAAAACCACCGCACGAACCTGATGAAGAAGCTCAACCTGCACGATGTGGCCAGCCTCACCCGCTTTGCCATTGAGCATGGCATGACGAGCTGCAACGTCGTCCCCGCGGCCACCTAAGCCAGGGAGGGTTTCTCACGACACCACGTCTTGAGGGACGTGAGATGAAGGAATGGCGCGGCCACGGCGATTTTAATCCGCGGCGATGAATTTGGCGCGTCGGAAGGAATAAGTTTTTTTGGCGCCGACGATGACATGGTCGATTAGCCGGATGCCCAGGGGCCGGCCCGCGTGCTCCAGGGCGCGCGTCAGATGCTTGTCGTGTTCAGAGGGCGTGACATCGCCGGTTGGATGGTTATGCGCGACGACAATATGCGCCGCCTGTTTGCGCAGCGCGGATTCCATCACTTTGCGCGGATAGACGTTGGTCTCCGCAATGGTGCCTTCCTCCACGCGCTCGATGCCGTTTTCCAGCAGTTGGTAATGGTTGTCGAGGTAGGCGACTTCAAAGACTTCATGACGCAAGGGCCCGAGTCGCATACGCCAAAAATCTTCCAGCTTGTCCATGTTGTCCAGCACCGTGCGGCCTTCGATGGTCTGGCGCAGGTAGAGCGTGGCCGCCTCGCGGATGACGCGCAGCGCCACCGGAGCGACTTCGCCAATGCCCGCCACCTCGCGCAGCGACTCCGCCGGGGCATCGAGCACGCCCCGCAGGCTGCCGAATTCCCGGAGCAGGGCCTTGGCCATCGGCTTCACATCCCGGCGCGGGATGCACAGCGTCAGCAAGAGCTCCAATGCCTCATAATCCGCCAGCGCCGCAAAGCCGCCTTGGAGAAAACGTTCGCGCAGGCGCGCGCGGTGGCCGGCGTGCGGGGAGGCGGGAGACATGGGAAAAGAGATTAAGGTTCTCGTCCGGCTTGCGCAACCTCGGAGGAGATTTCCTGTCTATACCTGGGTATAGACCCCGCTTTCGCTGACCCTGCCGGGCTTGCAAACCTCCTTTTTACGTAATAGAAATAACTATCATGAAAACGTCCCCTGCCTTGTTGTTCGCGGCCTTGGCCGTTGCCCCGGTTTCCTTGCTTGCCCAATCTTCCGCCGAGCCTCCGGCGGCGCCGGCCACGGCCGGCATGGCTGCTCCTGGCGGTCAGATAACCCCCACGCCCGGCGCCTCCGACCCCGTGGTGGGCGACCCGGTGAACACGGTTTTCAGCACGCTGGGCCGGCCCAATGGCGTCATCACCAATCCGGATAAATCAAATCTTTTGATGTTTGAGCGCGGCACCGTCGTCATTGCCGATGGCAAGGTCACCGAAGTGAAGTTGATGCCCATGGCGACCTACAACGCCAAGCTCGCCGCCGAAGCCTCGGTCGAGGCGGACCGCCAGGCCAATGCCGCCCGCTCCAATGCTTTGCTCCAGGGATTGCTGGCGGATCCGGCTTATGCGGCCATGTCCACACGGGACCGCATGGCCGTCCTGACCAAGTTTGACCGCGAGCATCCGGGCTCCGACGCCAAAAAATATCTGGCCGACTTGACTTCCGTTTACTCCGCCGAGCAACTGGTGCAGTCGCACATCGCCGATTTGCAAAACCAGGTGAACCAGGCCCGTGCGCAGGCCACGATGTATCAGCAGCAGGTGCAGGATGCGCAGCAAAAACTGCGTTCGGCGCAGGAAAATCAGGCCATCCTCAAGGCCCAGGCTGATGCCGCCCGCAATCAGGCGGCGGCTGGCGGCACCGCTAAATCTCCCTTTGTGACTACAACCACCAACTCCGCGCCCAATACGGTAGGCTCCAAGGTTGGCCAGGGCGGCAGTGTGCTGGCGCCCAATGGTTTTGGCACGGTACCCGCACCCATCCCCGCTCCGGCTCCTGCGCCGGTGGCACCCGCGGTATCGGCGCCGCCCGCTTCCACGGCCGGCCACTGGGTGGTGGAGGCTGATGGCGTCACCGCCCGCTTTGTGCCCAGCACGCCGGGCAGCTAGGCCGCTTACTTCTGCGGCTCGTCGAGCGTGATCATGTCCGGCGGGACGTTCGTGAGGGATTCCAGGATGGACGTCACGCCTTCCTTCACCTTGTACATCGTGTCCTGGTGAAGGGTTTTCATGTGGTTGCGCATGGCCATGCGCTTCAGCTCCGCCGTCTCGGCCTTTTGGTTGATGCCGCGGGTAAGTTCCTCGGAATTGGCCATCAATTCGTGGATGCCCACGCGGCCCTTGTAGCCCTTGCCGCCGCAAGTGGGGCAGCCTTCCGGAGCGGCTTTGTAGATTTTGCCCGACCAGCCGATGGCCTTCTCGATGATTTCCTTTTCATTGCCTTCCGGCTCATAGGCGATTTTACAATTTTTGCACAGGCGGCGCTGCAAGCGCTGGGCGCACACGCACACCATCGAGGCGGAGATCATGAATGGCTCGACTTCCATGTCCGTCAAGCGCGCGACGGTGGACGGCGCGTCGTTGGTGTGGAGCGTGGACAGGAGCAAGTGGCCGGTGAGCGCCGCTTCGATGGCGATTTCGGCGGTTTCCTGGTCGCGGATTTCGCCGACGAGCACGATGTCCGGGTCCATGCGCAGGTAGGCGCGCAGCGCGCGGGCGAAGGTCAGCCCGATCTGCTTGTGCATCTGCATCTGGTTGATGCCCGGGATGGTGTACTCAATCGGGTCCTCGGCCGTTTGGATGTTGATCGTCGGATCCGCGATTTCGCGCAGCGCGGAGAACAAAGTCATGGACTTGCCCGAGCCCGTGGGCCCGCAGTGCAGGATCATGCCATACGGCTGCTGGATGCACTCGCGGTATAGTTTTAAGTTGTCTTCGGAGAAACCCAGCGCGGTGATGGGCAGCGCGGCCTTGGTCTTGTCCAGAATACGCATGACGATCTTTTCGCCGAAATTCATGGGCCCCGTGGCCAGGCGCAAGTCGATGTCGATGTTCTTCTTTGTGAATTTTTTGAAGACGATGCGGCCGTCCTGCGGCAGGCGCTTTTCCGCGATGTCCAGCTCGCTCATCACCTTGTAGCGGGCGGCCAGCGCCCCGGCCACGGCCTTGGGCAGGCGCAGCTTCTCCGCGCACACGCCGTCCACGCGGTACCGGACGATGAGGTCGTTTTCCTGCGGCTCGATGTGAATATCGGACGCGCCGGAGACGTAGGCGTCCTCCACGATGCGGTTGGCCAGCAGGATGATGGGCGCGGATTCCTCGTCCTCCAGGGAGCCTTCGCCGCCTTTCTCGCCGCCGCCGCTGGCGCCAAATTCCGCGCCGATGATGTCGGCAATGCCCGCAAAGCCCTCACTGGCGGCCGGCGCGGCCTTCTCTTCCTTGAAATATTTTTTGAGCAGCTTCTCGATATACGAGGCCGGGGCGACGGAGACTTCCTCCAGCGTCTGCTCTGTGGCGCGGGAGAAGGATTCGCGCTTTTGAAAGTCGAGCGGGTTGGTCATCAACGCCGCGATGGCCGTGGGCGTGATGCGGCGGGTGGGGAAGATGCCTTCGCGGCGGATGATCGCGTCGCCGATGACTTCGATGAGCTTGTCGTCGATCTGGATGTCTTCCTCGCCGGTGACGAGGGGGCAGCCCGTGTATTTGGCGATGAAGCGCGCCGTGTCCAAATCGCTGATCTGGAACTTCGGGTCGAGAAAGCGCTGGAGCAGCGGCGAGGAGTAGTCGGCCACTTCCTGGAGCACCGCCAGCTCCTTCTCCGCAAATTCCGGCTGGGGCGCGGTGTCCTCGCGGTTGAGCAGCTGGATGGCGCCGATGTTCTTGTTCGTGCCCTTCAGCGGCACGGTCACCATGGCCTTGACCTCAAATCCGGTGTCCTTGAACAAATTCACCATCGGGCGGGACCGGCCTTTTTGCGACCCATAGAAGGCGGGATCGCCCGATTCAATCACCCGGCCCACCATGCTGGTGGCCCCTTGGGGGATTTTGAGTTTCAGCAATTTTTCACGCTTGGCGGCAAATTCCTTCTCCTTTTGCGGTTCCTTGGCCCACAGAGTGGGAGAGTAGTAAACGTGCTTGAAGCAGATATCCCCACCTTCGACCAGGTACAGGGTCATCGACTGCGCCTGGAGGGCCTCCACGACCTTCGCGGCCGTCAATTCGATGACCGATTGCACGTCTTCCCGTGTCGGCTGCGGTTTGGACAGGACTTTCAGCAGCAGGGTCTTGCGTAGGACGCTGGAGATGCCGGGTTGGGTGCTTGAGGCCATGGGCGGAACCCATACTTAACGCTTCATTCGTGAAAAATAAACTTAAAAAGACCCTTCAGGCCACCAAGAGGGGGTGGACTGCCAAGGGGTGGGAGGGGGCGGCATTTTCCGTTGACAGCCCGCCCCCGGTGGGGTTGTATGACCCTTTTTCCGCCTAATTTCGGGCCCTTCTGCCATGAAAGTCACCTCCTCCATCAAGTCCCTCAAGAACCGCCACCCCGGCTGCCAAGTCGTCCGCCGCAAGGGCCGTATCTACGTCATTAACAAGACCAACCCGCGCTTCAAAGCCCGCCAGGGCTAAACCGGCTGCGTCGCTCACCTTTCAACCCCCCTTTCTGCCGTGAAAAAAGAAGGCCATCCTGATTACCATCCGGTCTGCTTCGTGGACGTGTCCACGGGCCGCAAGTTCCTGACGCGCTCCACCATGCGCTCCAAGCAAAAGGAGACGATCGACGGCGTGGAGTACTTTGTCGTCGTCCGCGACGTGACCAGCGACTCCCACCCGGCTTATACCGGTGAAAAGCGCTTCCTCGACAGTGCCGGCCGCGTCGAGAAGTTCAAGACCAAGTTCACCCGCGCCCGCGCGAAGTAGACCCCTTCGGGGCTATTTGCCCCGGCGCACTTTGTTTTTCTCGTCCTCGCGTTCTTCATCGAGGCGTGTGCGCTCGCGACGGAGCTGCTCGTTCAGTTTTTCAAACTCCTCGGCCTGGCCCTCGGCCCGGGCTGCGGCGATTTGCTGTTTGAGGAAAATTTCCCGTTCAGCCAGTTTGGCTTTGTAGCGCTGGTCGATCTCCGCGAGGAGTTTTTTCTGGTCCTTGGTCAAGGCCGGGCCTGATTCAGTGTCGGCGGCTTTGAGCCGTTCCATGGCGAGTTCGTACGCGCTTTTCATAAACCGGGATGTAAACGCCATCTTTCGACCAAGGCAAGACCCGCGTGGTTACACCGCCCGCACGCAAAAGATGGCGAACACCGCTAGAATGGCCAGCGGCAGCGCAAAATACCACCAGCGGGGCTGGCGACCTTTCGGCTGGGCCAGCAGCATCCAGGCCAGCACCGCCAGAGTGGCGAGGGAGCCTGCGCGCACGGGAGTGATGTGCAGGCTGGGCGACAGCCAGGCCCAGCGAGATACGAAATGGGCCAGGGTGTTCATCGCGTCTACGGCCAGCAAACTCACGGCATTTACCAGCCAGCTGACCCAGGTAAAAGGCGGCATCGCCACCAATCCCGTCGCCACCGCCCACGTCCCCGTGCCCAAGGCCACGCACGTCAGGGGAAAAAAGAGAAGGTTGAGCCACAACCCATGCAGCGAATTGGCGCCAAAAAACTCCGCCATCAGCGCGGCGCTGCACAGCACGGCCGTCCACGATGACGTGGACATCGCCACCAGCTTTTCCCAACCTGCGACCACGCATTTTTGCCAGGGGGCATGGCTCTCGGCGGGAATGTCCCGCCAGGGTGTCCATCGCGCGAGAATTGCCTCGCGCAGGGGTTGCGCGTACAAGATCAAGCCCAGCACAACTCCAAAAGAAAGTTCAAAGCCGGCATTGTCCAATGCCCGTGGGTCAATGAGCAGGGTCGCCACCCCCGCGGCCACGACGGCGCCGAGCGGGCTGCTGGCCCGGTTCAGCCATTTGGCCAGCACATAGCACGTCAGCATCAGCGCCGCGCGCTGGCCTGAGGGCGTCTGCCCGGTGATCTCGACATACAACCACGCCACCCCCAGCACGAGCACTTCGCCAATCCGGTGGGGCAAGCCGGGTGTTCTCCGCAATGGCCACCATACCATGGCCGCCAGCACCGCAATATGCAGGCCGCTTACGGCGAAGAGATAAATTTCGCCGGAGAGCGTCAGCGCGGCGCGCTGGTCACTCGTGAGCAAAGTGGGTTCCCCCAGCAGCAGTGCGGCATAGACATTGCCATAATCCTCGGTCAACCCGGCCGGACTGTTTTGCAGGATGGTTTTAATTTTTTCGTGCTGGGTCTCCAGCCAAAGTTCCCAATCGCTGGGCGGTGCGACCGTCCGCACCAATCGTCCTCGCGTCAGTTCGAACCACGCCCCTTGGGCATGGAGATACTCGCGGAAGCGCGCAGCGCTGGCTTCTGCCGGGTCACTGGATGCGGGGATGAGCCGGGGGAGATAATCCAGCAAGCCGGAGACTTCCACCACTTCGCCGCGTACCGGTCGGCTTTCTCCGCTTCGCATCCGCACGCTATAGAGCACGAGGCGGCCTTGCAGTTCGCCCAGTACGGTTGGAGCCTGTACGACCTCCGCCAGCCCATTCGCATAGTCGGAGCCGGCTTTGGCGGAGAAGCTTCGCTTAATCCGAATCGTCAGCGTGGCCTCGCGTGGGGGTAGCGATGCCCATGCCGTCGAAGGCGCCGGGGCGCGTACCTCATGCCAGGCCCAAGCCAGCAGGATGCCCGCGGTCAGGAAGGCCAGCGCCCAGGCCGCTGCCTTTTGGCGGCGAAGGCCGTTCACTGGCGCGGCCAGGGCTAAAGCGGTGGCTATCACCGCCAAAGGCAATGCCACGCCGGCCAAAACCATCGGGGAGACCTCCGGTCCGCCTTCGGCTACAATATAGCCTCCCAGCACGGCGGCCGCCACCCATAGCAGCGGTGCGCGCCGGGCCACGGTGGCTGGGCGGGGTGAATCCGGCTCCGCGTGATCGTCCGGCGGCATGAAGGCTTGATTTCATGCCAACCATGCGTTCGGAGTAAATATTATTTTACATCGCCTGTGCGGACGGCTGGCTAGCGTTCGCTGGGCGCGCGAAATTCCGGCGAGGGCACGTGTGACGCCTGCATGGCGGCGCGGGCCTTCTCCACCAGGTCTGGGTGCTCTGTGGCAACATTGTGCAGCTCGCCCGGGTCGGCGTTCAGGTTATAGAGTTGGATGGCGCCCGTGAGGATCGGCGCGCGGATGGCCTTCCAGTCGCCCATGCGCACGGCTTGGGAGGTGCCATTTTCAAAAAATTCCCAGTAGAGGTAATCATGCTGGGCCTGGTTCTTGGCGTCGCCCAGCAATGCGGGCAGGAAGCTCAGGCCGTCAATCTTCTCCGGCGGCTTCACTCCTGCCACGGCGGCGGCCGTCGGGAGCCAGTCCGGAAAATAGGCGATTTGGTTCGAGACTGTGCTCGGCGCGATGTGGCCCGGCCAGCGGGCGACCAAGGGCTCGTGGATGCCACCGTCGGACATATCGCGCTTGATGCCGCGGAAGGGCCCGGAGGAATTGAAGAATGTCGCATCGTGGCCGCCTTCGGCGTGCGCGCCGTTATCCGAGGTGAAAATGACGAGGGTGTTGTTTTCGAGTCCCAGCTCCTTCAGCTTGGCCAGCAGCTTGCCCACGTCGTCATCCAGGCGGGTGACCATGGCGGCATAGCCTTTTTCGGTGTCCGGCCAGTCGGTGTTGGCATACTGGCCATAGCTGGGAATTTCCAGGCCATTGGGTTTGGCTTCGTCATTGGCATGGGGGAGGGTGGAGGAGAAGTAGAGGAAGAAAGGCCCGTTTTTATGGTCTTCCATGAACTTCAGTCCTTCGGCGAGGATGGAGTCATCGCTGTAATCCACCTTCTCGCTCGCCACACCCTGCCCATACGGGCCGGCGTTGGGCACCACGTTGCGCAGTGGCACCCGCGTTTCGTTGCGCACAAGGTACGTCGGGTAGAAATTGTGCGCCTGCGTCTGGTCCACATAGCCGTAAAAGAAATCAAAGCCTTTCTTGTTCGGGGTGGCCGGAGTCCCTTCCGACCCCAAGCCCCATTTGCCGACCATGCCCGTCGCGTAGCCCGCCTGCTTCAGCACGTCCGCCACTGTCACGTCCTCTGTGCGCAAGTCCACTTTGGCATTGCCGCGGATGACGGTGTGGCCGGTGTGCTGCCCGGTCATCAAAGTGTCACGCGAAGGCGCGCAGACGGGCGCGCCGGCGTAGAATTGGAGAAAGCGGACGCCTTGCGCCGCCAGGTGATCGACGTTCGGGGTTTGAATGTTGTGCTGCCCAAAACAGCCGAAATCGCCATAGCCGGCATCATCAGCGAGGATGAAAAGGATGTTGGGCTTGCCGGTGAGTGCGGGGGCCGGGGCGGGTGCCGCCTGGCCGGTGGTGGCCAGGGTGAGTCCGGCAAAGAGAGACAAGGAGCCTTTTTTCAACCAGGGAGGAGTCATGGGGTGGGGAGATTTGCGGCATTTTCGTGGCGGACCCGTCTGGTGCGCAAGCACTATTGCCGGGTTCCTGTTGCGGAAGAATTTTTGTTGATATGGGGAGGGCGATGCGGTTTAATGATGCCCGATCATCTTCAATTTGCCGGATTTTGTAAGTTTTGACCCACGCATGAATAGACCCAAGCATTCCGCAGGGCGTCCGTCCGGGCTTCACCCCAACCCCTTGCGCTGATGGCGGTACAATACAATAGCAGCGGAGCACCCCGTCCGATGGGCCCGCGCCCTCCCATGGGTTCCCGTCCGATGGGCTCCGGCCCACGTCGCCCCTACCCGAGCAACCACATTCCGCAGGTGCGCAAGAACGAGCGCATCCGCGCCATGGAAGTCCGCGTCATCGGCCACGATGGCAAGCAGATCGGCGTGCTGCCCACGCGCGAGGCCATGCGCATCGCGCAGACGCAGGGCTACGACTTGGTGGAAGTTTCCCCCGGCGCCAACCCGCCCGTGTGCAAGATCCTCGACTACGGCAAGTATATGTACGAGGAGGGCAAGAAGCAGAAGAACCATAAGGCCCATGCCACCAAGCTCAAGGAGGTCAAATTCCGCCCCCGCATCGAGCAGCACGACTACATCACCAAGCTGCGCCATGTGGAGGAATTCCTGTTCCACACTGACAAGGTGAAGCTCACGCTCTTCTTCAAGGGCCGCGAGATGGAGCACAAGGAGCTCGGCTTTGAGACGATGAAGCGCGCCATCGCGGACTTGGCCCACGTCGGCACGCCCGACCAGCCGCCGCGTATGTTTGGCCGCAACATCACCACCACGCTTTCCCCCCTCCCGCCCAACAAGCGCAAATGGAAGTACAATTTGCGCGAAGACGGCTCGGCCCCCCATGCCCACGACCTCGGCCACGCCAAGGATCAAAGCCATGAGGAAGACGATGAGGATGAGGACGACGAACATGGGCATGATGCGCCGAAGCCTCCTGCCGGCGCGATGACGTCGCTCGGCGCGGCGCTCGATTCCGCCAAGACGGCCAAGCCGTCCACTCCGGGCGCGTAACCCGCGGAAAGTTCTTCTCTCATGTCACAGGCCGCCCCAGCCTGGCTTGCGCCAATCCGATTTTCCCATAGGGCCGCGCGAGTCGGTGCCTGGCTGGCTCTGGGATGCCTTTTCCTCACGGGATTACGCGCGGCCGACATCCAGATAGCGGGCCTGACTTACCGGCCTCTGGCTGACGTCGCCTCCCGCTATGGCATGAAGGTCACCTGGGTGACGCAGGGCAAGACGATGCGCGCGCAAAATGATTATTGCACCATCGAGCTGACGGCCAACGAGCGCAGCCTCACCCTCAACGGCCAGCCCATGGCGCTCGGTGCGCCGGTCGTCGCGCGTGGGAGTATGATGTATCTTACGAAGCTCGACTACGACCATAACATTTTCCCGCTCCTTTCTCCGGGGCAGATTCCCGGCGTGCCCTCGCTGCACCGCATCATTGTCGATCCCGGTCATGGTGGCGACGACCCGGGCACCGTTTTTCCCGCGGGGGCCAATCCCGCCAAGGCCGTCGATAATGAAAAGACCCACACGCTGGAAGTGGGCCTGATCCTGGCCGACGAGTTGCGCAAGCGAGGCTACGAGGTCGTCATGACCCGCACCAAAGATGTCACGTTTGACCGCCACGACCGCCCCACCATGGCCAACCAGGCCAAGGGCGACCTCTACGTCAGCATCCACTTCAATGAAGCCGACGCGACTTATGTGGATGGCATCGAAACGTGGATTCTCACTCCCGCCGGCCAACCCTCCACCGCTGTTTCCGCGGCGGAGTCGGACAAAAAAGTGCAGCCGGGCAACCGCTTTGATTATTGGAACACCATTCTGGGCTTTTCCGTCGAACGTTCCGTCAGCAAGGGGTTGGGCGCGGACAACCGGGGCGTGAAACGCAAACGGCTGGATGTGCTGGCCCCGCTCAATATGCCAGGCCTCTTGGTGGAATGCGGGTTCCTCAGCAATGCCGCCGAACGTGCCAAGATCGACACTCCCGCCTACCGCCAAAAAATCGCCACGGCCATCGCCGACGGTATTGATTTGTACAAGGGCACCCTCGAACGGCTGCGCCCGGGAGCTTCCACCCCGCCAGCCACGCCCAAGCCCACGCCGCCGCCCTTGCCTCCGGGTGCGCCGCCCCACAACACGGAGACGGTCAACGAAGTGAGCATGGCGAAATAGGGAATGCGTTTCTTAGTTCCTTAAGCCCCGGCCTGGCGCAGCACAAAGTAAGGCTCGTTGCCCAGCACGGCGTTAAAACCGGGATACATCGCGGGCTGGCCGGTGCCGCAGTCCACTTCGAAATAATAGATCAACGCGTAGGGGGAGTTCGTGTAGTCCGCGGGGATGGTTGCGGTGTGATTGCCCACGGCATCCGGCGTCATGTCCAGTGTGCGCCAGGCTTCGGCTTGGTTCGTGTGCCGGTAGTAGAGCCGGGCGGATTTGGCCGGCGCTTCGTTGGCGCGGGCCAGCGCCACTTGCACCGGTTCACCCCGGTGGAAGGGCGGCGGCGCGACGAGATCCACACCAGGCGCGGGCCGGGCTGGCGGCCGGCCTTTGACGAGGGCCAGCAGCGCATCAATGATGCCCGACGATACTCCGGTCACTGTCGGCGTGGGCGGCGGGCGCTGGAGCATGGCGGCCAGGTCGGCGTCGATGGCCTCCAGTCGGCTCGCCCAATTGCCGCGCATATACCAATCGATGCCATACGTAAGATCGCTGACATATGCCGTTCCGGCAAGTTCGGCAAAGTCCGCCCAGATGCGGCGCGCTTCACGGTAGTAGTTTAGCGCGGCCAGGGCCAGCGGCGGCGAGCCGGTGCGCTCGAATAATGCATACAGCAGCGCGGCGCGGAATTTTTTGCCAAAGAAACGGCCGAGCCCGATTTGGATTTGCACATCGACGGCAAAGCGGCGGTAGGCGGTGTCCGCGCGGTCGCGCACGGTGTCGTGCGATTTGTCAAAGGCGGCATAGGCGGAGTTGGCCAGGTCTTCCAGCCATTGCGCCACTTCCAGGGGATTGTATTTCACGCTCGCAGTGCCCGCCAGCAATTCGCCGGCATAGTCGTCAACGCGGGAGAAAAGCTGCGGGTCCAGCGGGCTTACCGTGCCAAAGCGCCGGGGATTGGGCGTCTCGCTGGTGCCGTAGGGCGTGGGCGTGCGCGTATCCACGCCTGCGGCATCGACGATGGACATATTCACATACATTTCCGGCCAGTAATTATAGTTCGCGGCCGCGGGCAGGTGTGCTGTGGTCATCAGTGGCAGGATACGGCTGGCATGGGCCAGGGAGATTTCCACGTGTTCCGCCCCGTCACCAAAGTCGCGCTGCAACTGGCGCTCGCAGGAGGGCAGGTTGGCGTTCGGGTTGTACAGCATCCGCCCCCACAGACGGTAGGTGTAGCGGTATTTCTCAAAATCACCGCCCGCCGCGCGCAGGCGCAGGTCGGCGTAGCCGTCGCGCCCATTGGCCCAGCCGGAACCTTTGCGCCCTTTGAACGAGAGTGGCTCCATCAACTCCTGGCCCAGGCTGCCGCAGAAGCTGCCGGCCCGGCTGTAGCCCGAGGCAAACACCGGGTCGCCCCACAGCAGTACACGCTGGGTGCCGGGCCAGATGCGGTGGAGGATGCCGTATTTGCGGTCTTCAGTCAGCAAGTCGCCATAGCCGTAGCGTAGGAAACTGCGGGCGCCATTGCTCTGGGCAAAGTTGCCGCCGCCGCGGGCCGTGCGCGGTTGCTCCATCTGGCGGATACTCGCCTGGTGGTAGGGCAGGCCCATATGTTCGGCCCAGAACTTGGGCGAAATCGTCACCGGCATCCCGGTGCTCAACGCGGCGTCAATGGTCGGCTGGTCCATGCCTTTGGCGTGCATATCCAGCTCCACCTGGCGGCCGCTGCGCGGCAGGGCGTCAAAAATCATGCGCCACAAATCATAACTGCCCTCGGGCACGCCGCTCTCGCCATGGATGCGGAAGGTCACGCCGGTGATGTTCGGGCACTCCTTCAAAATAATCGCCAGCGCATCGCGGGAGTAGGGCGCCTGCGTCTGCGGGGTCAGCCCGGAGATGACGTGGTTGGCGTTCGGGCTGTTGGTCAGCTGGTAGGCATGGGTCCACAGGCCGAGTTGGAATTGCAGGCCGCGCGCGGCGGCTTCGTCGCTGATGAAGCGCAGGGTCGCAAAGTTCGCATCGCGCTCCGCATCGAGCAGGTTGCTGGCCCGCACGTCATACCCGGGCACGGACAGCAGGAAGGGATACGCAAAGTACAGGTAGGAATCGCGCACGCCACTGGGCGCGTCATAGCTCAGCCCGAAGGCGAGGTTGAGGCGGTTGAAACGTTGCATGGCGAGCATCGTCAGGTAACTGCGCCAGAATGCGCGGTCGTGGTACCAGCCTTTGTCCTCCACGTCGGAGACAAACATCCGCATCACACTGCGCACCTTGTTCGCCGGGCGCTCGTTCAGGGACAATGCGCCGGTGTTCAGCGGCAGGGGCGATTCAGGTTCGCCGCCTTCGGCCACGGCGTCGGCAATGTCTGTCAGGGCGTACATCAGCCCGCGGGCATCGTAGCCGGCCGCGGCGAGGACCATCCGGG